>CALKHR010000100.1 GCA_937988885.1 uncultured Roseiflexaceae bacterium
AGAATCGCGTTATTTATCCAGCATCCCTCTTCGAGTAAGTGAATACTCGGATTTGATATCAGAACCTTTCTGAAAAGCATCGGTGAGCAGAGACACCTGCATGTAAGCAAAAACGCAAACAGACCACCGAACAAGGACCATACCGAGGAACCAAACGACACCCACCTGACAGAGCGGATTCCTTTGGGGTCCAGGGGCGATAAGCCCCGGTCGGGGTTTCCAAAGGGCCGCGATCGGCCCTTTGGGCTTGCGCAGCAGCCGACCTGCTCGTGCGTACTCGCTTGCCCGCCGAATGGCGCATCTCACGCACTTGCACAGGAGGCACATCATTGGAATGCTTTTCAGAAAGCCTCTCACAACGACCTAAGCCAACACGGCTAATCACCCGCATCCAAAACAACATGACATAATCAGAAGAATCTACACACTCCTACAGAGAATCGGTGGAGCGCAGGCCCAACAGACCCAACAAGTTCCAAAAAAGCCCAGAATTGCTGTGCCGAAACCCCCCATTTTTTACTCGCACGATTCAATTGAGTGTTACAATAGACGGTATTAAGTATTGACAATCTCATCTTTGGGGTGCTACTATTGCCGCCCAAAGCCACTCTCGTACAGTGCGTAAGGACTTAGCATGAAATTGCATGAATACCAGGCTCGTGATATTCTGGCGAAATATGGCATCCCCGTCACAGGCGGCGGCGTAGCGAGCACGCCTGCCGAAGCCCGCGCGATCGCCGAGCAGATCGGTGGCAAAGTGGTGGTGAAGGCGCAGGTGTTCGTTGGTGGCCGTGGTAAGGCCGGTGGTGTCAAACTTGCCGATACGCCCGAGCAGGCCGAGCAGGTCGCTAGCCAGATCCTTGGGATGGACATCAAGGGTCTGACCGTCGAGAAGGTGCTGGTCGCCGAAGCGATCACCTACGAGCGTGAGATCTACCTGGGCGTCATTATGGACCGCGCCACCAAGCGCATCGTTGTGATGGCCTCGTCCGAGGGCGGCGTGGAGATCGAGGAAGTCGCCAAGACCAACCCCGACGCCATCGTGAAGATCGCCGCGCATCCGACCTTGGGCTTGCTGAACTACCAGGCGATGGAATTGGCCTTCGGCATCGGCCTCACCGATGGCAAGCAGGCCCGCCAGTTCGCCCAGATCGCGACCGCCCTCTATCGCGCCTACATGGAAGCCGATGCCACTCTGGCCGAGATCAACCCGCTGGTCGTGTTGCCGAACGGCGCGCTCCAAGCGCTCGACTCGAAGATTCTGCTCGACGATTCGGCCCTGTTCCGCCACCCCGATCTCGAAGCCATGCGCGACTCCTCCGACGAGCCGCTGGCTGAGCAGCAGGCGCGTGAGGCTGGGATCACCTTCATCAAGCTCGATGGCAACATCGGCTGTATGGTCAACGGCGCGGGCCTCGCGATGGCCACGATGGACGTTGTGAAGCTGTACGGCGGCGAGCCGGCCAACTTCCTCGACATTGGCGGTGGTGCGGGCAAAGACAAGGTCAAGGCCGCGCTGCAGATCATCCTGGCCGATCCGAACGTCAAGGCCGTGCTGTTCAACATCTTCGGTGGCATCACCCGCGTCGACGAAGTCGCCAAGGGTATTGTGGCCGCGCTCGAAGAGGTGCAGACCGACGTCCCGATGGTCGCCCGCTTGGTCGGCACCAACGAGGAAGAGGGCCGCAAGATTTTGGCCGCGTCGAAGCTCATCCCAGCCGAGACCCTGGCCGATGGCGCACAGAAGGCCGTTGCAGCCGCTCAAGCTCGCGGCTAAGCTGTCCAACATATCAGCTTCCGTTGTATGACACGGGCTTGCAATGGAGCTTGCTTGTAAGTAAATCCTGTAAGGATCGAGGATGAATCGCATCCTCGGTCCTTCATTTTGGGAGCACTGATATGACGATTACACTTGCCGATATCCAAGCCGCGCGCCGCACTTTGCGCAATATCATCATCACCACCCCTATTCTGCCCGTCGAGCGGCTCAGCCAAGAGCTTGGCGCGCAGATCTTCATCAAAGCCGAGAACACGCAGCGCAGCGGCTCGTTCAAGCTGCGTGGCGCGTATCACACCATCAGCCGCCTCTCGCCCGCCGAGCGCGAGCGGGGCGTGATCGCACACTCGGCGGGCAATCACGCTCAGGGCGTGGCGCTGGCCGCCAAACTGTTGGGCATCCCCGCCACCATCGTCATGCCGGAGCGCGCGCCGCTCACTAAGGTCGCCTCGACCCGCCGCTACGGCGCTGAGGTGGTGCTTTCTGGCGCCACGTTCGATGATGCAGGTATTCGTGCCGCTGAGATCCAGCGGGAGCGCAACCTCACCTACGTGCACGCCTTCAACGACGAGCGCGTGATCGCGGGCCAGGGCACCATCGGTCTGGAGATCGCCGAGGCGTTGCCCGACCTCGGTACGGTGGTTGTGCCGATCGGCGGCGGCGGCCTGATCGGCGGCGTGGCGGTGGCGCTCAAGGCGCTCATGCCCGATGTGCGCATTATCGGCGTGCAGGCTGCCGGATGCTCGCCGCTGAAAGCCTCGTTGGAGGCCGGCCACCCCGTCGCAATCTCCTCCGCGCGCACCATCGCCGATGGTATCGCCGTCAAGCGGCCTGGCGACCTCACGCTGCCGCTGATCCGCGATCTGGTGGACGATGTGGTGACGGTTGACGACGACGAGATCGCCTGGGGTATCACCTACATTGTGCAGAACTCGCGCTTGGTGGTCGAGGGCGCAGGTGCGGCGGGTGTGGCCGCGCTGCTGGCGCGCAAAGTGACGCCGCGCCCCAATGAGCGCGTCTGCGTGATTATGGGTGGCGGCAACATCGACGGCAACATGCTGGCCCGTGTGATCGAGCAGGTGCTGGTCAAGCAGGGCCGCTACATCCTGGTGCGCACCACTGTCGATGATCGGCCCGGCAACCTCGCGCCGCTGATCAGCCGTGTGGCCAGCGCCGGAGCTAACGTTGTCGATATCTTCCACCGCCGCGCCGTGTGGCTCGCCCCCGTCGATCGGGTGGGCATCGAGATGGTGCTCGAAGTGCGCGACGAGGAGCACGGCCAAGCGGTGCTCCAACACTTGGCCGAGGGCGGCTACGTGGTCGAGCGCGAGGGCCAAGGGTTGTGGCCGGGCTAGCGCAACATCGCATCAACACGAGGAACAACATCGCAGATGATACAACTGATCGCTTCCGATATCGACGGCACCCTGTTGCCCTACGGCGCACCTTTGCCTCCCGCCAACCGCGACGCGCTGGTGCAGGCACAGGCGCTCGGCGTGCGGATTGTGCTTGCGACCGTGCGCAAACGCAAGACCACAGCACTGATCGCCGATGAATTGGGCCTGCCGTGCACGTTCATCTGTCAGGCTGGCGCGACCATCTACGATGAGACAGGCTCGCAACTGCGCAATCTCAGCATCCCGTTCGAGATCGCGCTGGCCATCGCCGAACTGGCGCGGGCGCACGATTTCGCTCTGCTGGCCACCATCGACGAAGTGAACTACCACGCGATTGGCTCACAGCCCGGCGCGTTCGAGCCTGCCGCTGGCGAGCGCATCGCCGACCTTGTGGAGATGCTGCACCGCACCGAGCGTCCTCCCACGCGCCTGATGGTGCGGGGCGAGGCGGCTGTGACGCTGATGATGCAGCACTTCGCCGATGCGCCGATCCGCTTTATGCGCCACTACGCGCCCGATGGCACGCTCTACGATGCGGCGATCACAGCGGTGGAGGCCACCAAGGAGAGCGCGTTGGCGCTGCTCTGTGAGCGTTGGGGTATTCCGATGAGCGATGTGCTGGCGCTGGGCGACGCCGAGGCCGATATCGCGATGCTGCGTATGGCGGGCATTGGCGTGGCCTTGGGCGATGCGCATCCCGAGGTGCGCGCCGCCGCCGATTGGGTCGCGCCTCCCGCCGCCGATGCTGGTGTGGCTGCCGCTATTCAGCGCTTTGTGCTCACGCCGCACGCTGCAAAGGCTGGCGCTTAAGTGCTCAATCTCAACATGCAACAACCAATCGCCCACGAAGCGAGCGCACTGCAATGGCGCAAGCGACTATTGATCATCTGTTTCGCCCCGGTGGTGCTGGCCGTGCTGGCCGCCGATTCGCGCTGGCTCTACGAGCGCGGCATCGATGCACAGATCCTCAGCAATATCGCTGGTCCCTTCTACATCTGGTGGCTGATCAGCGCACTTAAGCCCGAGCAACGCCTGATGACGCTGATCTTCGTGCCCTTCTCGGCGATCGGTGAGGGCATCTTCAGCCTGTTGTTTGGGCTGTACACCTACAAATTCGGCATGGTGCCCATCTACGTGCCGTTCGGCCACGCGATTATGTTCGGCACCGGCCTGCTGATCGCCGAGTCGGCCCCGGTGGTGCGCCACGAAGCGCGGGTGCGCTGGGCGCTGTTGCTGTTTCACGGCGGCTTGATCCTCGGCGCACTGCTGTGGTTGGGCGATACGCTCAGCGGCATTTTCGGGCTGTTGGCGATCTTCGTACTCTACCGCAAGCGTTTCAATGTCTTCTACCTGATCATGGGCGTGCTGGTGCTGTATATCGAATGGATCGGCACGTGGTTTGGTTGTTGGTTCTGGCATCTGCACCCATTCGGCCTGTTATCTACAACGAATCCGCCGGTTGGGGCGTTTGTATGCTATCTAATCGCTGATCTGATTGTCATGCGCCTGGCAAGAATGGTCGGTTGGTGGCTTCATAAATTGTAAAAGACTGGTAATAGATGGGTAATGTCACATCGATATACTAGTGAGGAACGTAAATCATAAACATATTTTTCGGACTGATGGTAAGGAGGTTGACTATGAGCGGTCGGCGGATCGAATCGTTTCTGCTGCGGCTCGTTGTAAATGAAACGCAGGGCATGGAGCTCGAGATCGGGGACTGGCGCGGGCGTATTCAGCATATTGGCAGCGGCCACGAGCGATATTTCGAGCATCTAGAAGACATTGTGGCATTTATTAACGAACAATTCTCCGGCGGTTATCGCGTTTTGCAGAACGAGAAGGAAACGCAAAACACGCTGTAACGGCGAATGCCTTTTGTCCGCCTCGCTCATTCTTGGTCCGAATGAGTGGCGGTAGCGTATCACATCGGTTTTTCCTCCTTACAAAGCTTTTTCCTCTACTTAAGCAACGAAGGTGTTGCCCCGCCTTCGCGGATGAAGCGGTTCTCTCAACGTCCGATTGGATATTCTGTCGTGTTCCGTGTAAACTACTGATCGCAACATCGTGCCAAGCGTGCTTGTTGTTCGTTGATTTGCCATGGAGCAAGACGGATGTCGTTCAAGTATCGCGGTATTCTGCTGAACACCATGATCGTGGTCGGATTGGTGGCTACGTTGTGTGGTGCGTTTCAGCGCTTTGTAGGCGATTGGCAGCCGATCTGGCTGATCATTGCTTGTGGCTTGGTGGTGCTCGAAGTGGGCCTGGTGCATTCGAAGGTGCGCACCGAGCACTGGTTGACCGTCGAAACCGCCCGTTACCTCATCCCCGAACTGTTTTTGCTGGTGGTGCTGATGCGTCTTGCCGCTAGTTTGGGTGGCAGTATGGCTTCGCTACGCGCCGATCTTGTGAAGTGGCTGTACGATCCCTTCAGCGTGTTCGATAGCATCTTTTTCGCGTATATGCTGGTGGGCATGGTGGCCGCGTTTATGGCGTATGCGGGCCTGCGCGACCTCTACGAACTGGAGCCAAAGCCATCTGAGGCGAAGATCAGTCAGGATGAGACGAATCTGCAGTACGCGCGCTTGATCTCGCAGGATCGTTCGCAGGCGTTACGACGCATCAATATGCGTTTTATCTCCGGCGGGATTCTCCTCCTCTGCATCCTCTCGGTCGAAGCGGTCAACACCGAGCAGTTCGGCGCTCCTGGCCGCGCTATCTCGCTTTTGAGCGCTAGTGGGGCGCTGGCCTACCTGATCGGTGGCTTTTTGCTGTACAGCCAGTCGCGTTTGGCTGTGCTGCAGGCTCGTTGGCTGCAAGAGGGCGCGCAGATCGCCGATTCGGTCAATCGGCGCTGGACATGGGCGAGCATCCTGCTGATCGGTGGTGTGGCTAGTTTGGCGGTGTTGCTGCCCCGCACCTACGGCATGACGCTGATCGATACGCTACGCATCGCGCTGGGCTGGTTTGGCTATGTGCTGACGGTGATTGGCTATGCGATCATTTGGATCTTCACGTCGATAGCGGTGTTGCCCGCTCTGCTGCTCTCGCTATTTGCGAGCGATACGACCTCGGCCCCACCGCCCGCGCTGCCCTCGTTTACGCCGCCTCCCATGCCCGAGGCGGTGGCTCGCCAGCCGCATCTGCTCTCGTCGCTGGTGTTCTGGTTGTGTATGCTGCTGTTGGTGGGCTACGCGATCATGCTGTTTTTGCAGCGGCACCCGGGCCTTGTGCGGGCCTTAACGACGCGCGGCCCATTGGCTTGGCTGTTGCGCCAATTGGGCATTGTGTGGCGCGATACGGTCGCTTGGGTCGATTACGCTACGACGCAGTTGCGCGAGCGGCGGCGGCAATCGGTTGGTTCATCGCAGCGTATCCCCTCCCTGCGCTTGAATAAGTTGCCTCCCCGCGAGTTGGTGCGTTACTTTTACCGCTCGACGCTGCGGCGCGCCGCTGAGCAGGGGCTTGGCCGCCGCCGCCATCAAACGCCCTACGAGTACCATCAGACGCTGGCCGCGCATCTGCCCGATGCGGAGCAGGAGAGCCGTGTGCTGACTGATGCGTTTGTGCGTGCCCAATACAGCCCTCAGCCGATCGAGGCGGAGCAAGTACAGGGCGTGCGCGGCTCCTGGGAGCGACTGCGCGCGCGGCTGCGAGCGCTGCGCAACCCCCGCGATACCTCCTCGTAACGTCATTTGTTCTGTGCTGTGGCGCCTGTGCGGGTGATCCGTGCAGGCGTTTTGACGTATCCGTCGAAGCGCATGCTTTCTCCTCACAATGGACACCATCCGTCGCCTCTTCTCTGCCTAACCACATCTGGTATCGCTCGAAAAACGTTTTTCCTACATTGCGTAGCAGGATCGAGCATAAAATGCGGGAATTGTTGGGATTTTGCTACATGTTAGGTGTCCGAATCTACAAGGAAAACTTCTCTAATAAGTGATTGTTAACATATCTTTATTTCATTTTGAGAAAATTTTCTGTATAATGTAGGTTCGCTATGGTACTATGCCGCTAGCTTCTATCTACCAAAACAGAAGATTCTCACCTCCAAGTTACGAGGATACGATATGCATCAGGTCAGTCAACTGATGGTTGGCGTTTACGACTGGCGCTTAGTTTTGATGTCGCTTGTTGTTGCATTTGTTGCTTCATATACGGCACTCGATCTCGCGAGTCGTATCACCTTATTACAACACTGGCAACGCTTAACCTGGCTCATCGGCGGGGCTTTTGCGATGGGCACCGGGATTTGGTCCATGCACTTCACGGGCATGCTGGCGTTGAGCATGCCGATGGAAATTACCTACAATGTGCCACTGGTGGTAGTTTCGTGGCTATGCGCCATGGTGGCATCGGGTTTTGCGTTGTTTATTGTGACGCGCCGCTCCTTGAGCGTTGAGACGCTGGCTGTCGGTGGCGTGTTGATGGGCATGGGCATTGTGGCGATGCACTACATCGGCATGGAAGCGATGCAGATGCCCGCTGAGTTGAGCTACGATTCTTCCTTGGTGCTACTGTCGATCCTGATCGCGTTTGGTGCTTCGACGCTGGCCTTGTGGCTGGCATTTCGCCTCCGTTCGGGCGTGCTGGCGACGGGTCGTTGGTTGCTGTTGCGCCTGAGCAGCTCGCTGGTGATGGCGTTCGGCATCACGGGTATGCACTATGTGGGCATGTGGGCGGCGCATTTCTCGATGCCCGATCATGCGATGCCGATGGCCGAGAGCGGTATCGATCACCTGTTCCTTGGCTCGTCGATCGGCATGGCGACGCTGCTCTTGCTAGGCCTGACGCTGATTTCATCGATGGTGAATCAGCGCTTCTCGGTGCGCACCGCCGAGCTCGATTCGCTGTTCCGCAATAATTTGGATGCGGTGCTGGGCTTCGATCTGAACCAGAGCGTATATACCGCCAACGTGGCTGCCGAGCGGATTACGGGTTATACGCTTGAGGAGATGCGCTCGATGTCGATGCGCT
This sequence comes from uncultured Roseiflexaceae bacterium, assembly GCA_937988885.1. Lineage (GTDB taxonomy): Bacteria > Chloroflexota > Chloroflexia > Chloroflexales > Roseiflexaceae > CALKHR01. Next base: position 8,152 of record CALKHR010000100.1, read on the forward strand.
CGCTTGTGATTGAGGAAGATAGCGCATTGGTTGGCGAGGCGTTCCAGGCAGCACTGCGCGGCGAGGCGCGGCGCTACGAGATGACGATCAAGGATAAGCAGGGGAAGATTCATCGTCTGACCGCCAGTAATATCCCGATCATCGTTGGCAACGAGATCATTGGTGTGTATCTGATGGCCAAGGATATCACCGACCGCCGTGAGGCCGAGGAGCAACTACGTCGTAGCGAGGAGCGCTACCGCGCGATGCTGGCCGACCTCTCCACGCCGCTGATCCCGATCTCCGACGATGCGGTGGTGATGCCGCTGGTGGGTGGCATGGATGCGCGCCGCGTCGAGCAGATGCAGACGACGCTGCTGCAGGCGATCTCAAAGCGCCCCGCTAAGTGGGTGATCTTGGATCTGACAGGCGTTTCGCTGATGGATGTGAGTGTCGCGCGGCTGCTGCTGCAGGTTGCGGATGCTGTGCGCTTGCTTGGCGCGCAGGTGATGCTGACGGGTATCAGCGCTGAACTGGCGAAGATGCTGATCGATAACAACCTTCATACGCTCAATGTGGTGACTCAGGGGAGTCTGCAGGAGGGCATCTCGTATGCGTTCCAGCACGGGGCGGCTATCCGTAAGTGATACTCCGCTTGGGGTTGCAGGGAATGTTACGTTTTATGTGGTATCGACCTTCTGCTACGCGCAGAAGGTCGATACCACCTGACTGGGAAGTGTTGGTAGCGATTTACAAGCAGCATTGGGTCGTTCTCTTAGTGCTCTGTTTTGGAAGTTTTTCACACTTTCCGATTCAACGAAAAGCGATGTCATCTCGAACGAAGTGAGAGATCTCAAAGTGTACTGCAATGCGGAGCAATGAGATCTCTCACTACGCCTGAAGGCTTGTTCGAGATGACAATGTGAACTGTGAAAGATTTAAAAAACGATGCACTTAGCAATATTTGTTTGTGTAAGTGATTACCAGGATTTGGTGTGATTATCTAGGTTCGCTGCGATTCGGCGATTTTTCGACGCGGGGTCTTCGCTTGCGAGGCTCCGCGTTGTGATTCCGCGAGCGGAGCGGCGCGCGTTTTGGCGCGCAGCGCCACAGCTGTCCGAGCGCGCACACGTTGTGCACGACGTTGTTTGCCCGCAGCGACGGGCGTTGGGGTTAACGATTTGCTTTTCTTCCCAAAACCAAAACTGCGCTTATTGTGCTGCTGGCCTGCGCTGTTGAGGAATCGTTGAGGCCGATGGATACGTGTCCATCGGCCTCGTGGTGCTGATGTGTGAGCGCTGTGCCTAGTACTTCGGCACGGTGTTGTCCACCTCGTCGGCCCAGCGCAGGATGCCGCCCGTCATGTTCTTGACTTTGCGGAAGCCTGCGGCGCGCAGCATATCGACTGCGCGGCCACTGCGAGCGCCGCTGCGGCAGTAGACCACCATCTCGCGAGCGGTATCTAGCTCGTTCAGGCGGCTCTGCAGCTCGTTGACCGAGATGCGGGTGGCGTTCGGCAGGTGGGCGATGTCCCACTCGTTGGCTTCGCGTACGTCGAGCAGGAACGGCGGGTCGTCGCTCTTGAGCCACTCCGCGACTTCTGCTGGCGTGATCTCGTAGGTGTCGTCCTGCTCGGCTTGCGGCACGATGCCACAGAACAGCTCGTAGTCGATCAGTTCGGTGACGGTCGGGTGCTCGCCACAGACCGGGCAGTTGGGGTTGCGGCGCAGTTTCAGCTCGCGGAAGCGCATCGAGAGCGCGTCGTAGAGCATCAGCCGACCGATCAGCGTTTCGCCGATGCCGGTGATCAGTTTGATCGCTTCGGTGGCTTGGATGGTGCCGATCACGCCGGGCAACACGCCGAGCACGCCGCCTTCTGCGCAGCTTGGCACCAGGCCGGGGGGCGGCGGTTCGGGATACAAGCAGCGGTAGCAGGGTCCGCCGTCCTTTGGTGAGAAGACGGTGGCTTGGCCCTCGAAGCGGAAGATCGAACCGTAGACGTTCGGCTTGCCGAGCATGACGCTGGCATCGTTGGTGAGATAGCGGGTTGGGAAGTTGTCGGTGCCGTCGATGATCACATCGTAGGGTCGCAGCAGGTCCAACGCGTTCTCCGAGGTGATTTGTTCCTCGATGCTGGTGACTTCAACGTTGGGGTTGAGGTCTTGTAGGCGTCGCTTGGCCGATTCGGTCTTGCGTACGCCGAGCGTGCTGGTGCCGTGGACGATCTGACGTTGCAGGTTGCTCTCATCGACGACGTCGAAATCGACGAGGCCGATGTGCCCGACGCCCGCTGCTGCGAGGTACAGCGCGAGGGGCGAGCCAAGGCCACCCGCGCCGATCAGCAGCACACTGCCTTGTTTGAGCCGTCGCTGGCCCTCCATGCCGAATTCTGGCAGGATGAGGTGCCGTGAGTAGCGACGGATTTCATCGTTGGATAGACTTGTCATAAGCATGTTCGTGTTCTTGGGCAGCGCCACTCAGCGGGAGGCTGCAGTGGTGCGCTACCCGTAGAACTAGCGCCCTCCTGCGATTGCTGGGATGATGCTGACGGTTTCGCCATCCGGCACCGGGGTCTCGGTGTTCTGGAGGTAGCGAATGTCCTCATCGCCCACGTAAATGTTCACAAAGTTGCGCAATTGATTCTGCTCGTTGTAGAGCTGCTTGCCAAGTTGAGGGTACTGCTCGACGAGTTGGTTGAGTAGCTCGCCCACGGTGCCGCTCTCGAAGGTGAGGCTGGCGTTGCCACCGGCGTATTGGCGCAGGGCTGTGGGGATCGATATGGTTACGGCCATCGGATGCCTCCTTGGATGTGCGTAGAATGCGTTTAAGCGAGTGTTTCAGCGATAAAGCGAGCGCCATCGTCGATCAGTAACCACGATTGAAGATCGGTAGCTTTGGCTTCGTAGACGCTCTGGATCAGGAACGAGAAACTGGTGCCCGCGCCCACGCCTTGTGCGCCCACGCGGTCGCGCTCGGACGGTTCGGCGGGGTGATCGGGATGCGAGTGATAGCAGCCAACGATGTCGAGGCCGCGTGCCCGTGCGGCGCGATCGGCGCGCAGGTAGTCGCGCGGATCGAGTGTGAAGCGATCGCGCAGCGAGTGTTCGTGCTCGGCATCGGTCAGCCCTACATCGGCGGTCCAGCGATTTTCGGCGGGTAGCACGTCCTCGACGATTTTATGTTCGCCCTCCAGGCGACCGATCAGCAGGCCGACGCATTCGTAGGGATAGCTCGCTTCGGCGTGACGCGCGATAGCTTGTCGGGCTTGTTCGGAAAGTGTGATCATAGGTATCTCGTTTAAATGCCTTCGCCGTCCGTGCAGATGGTTGGCTCGTCCCAGAAGCGGTCGCTCAGGTACTTGGCGGCACCATCGCACAGAATGGTGACCACGACGCCTCGTTCGAGGGTGCGGGCCACGCGCAGTGCGGCGGCGACGTTGGCGGCTGCCGAGATGCCGACCATCAGGCCCTCGGTGCGGGCGAGGCGTCGCGCCATCTCGAAGGCTTCTTCGCTGCTGACCTCCTCGATGCGATCGGCCAGGGTGGGATCGTAGATGCCCGGGATCAGCGCTGTCGATTCGAGGTGTTTGACGCCTTCGAGTGCGTGATACGCGCTGTCGGGCTGTACGGCGATCAGTTCGATCTCAGGCGATTCGTCGCGGAGCCGCCGCCCGGTGCCAACGAAGGTGCCGCAGGTGCCGAGCGCTGCCACGAAGTGCGTGACTCGCCCGCCCGTCTGCGCCCAGATCTCGGCGCCAGTTGTCTCGTAGTGAGCCTGCACGTTGGCGGGGTTGTTGTACTGATCGGGATAGAAGTAGCGTTCGGGGTGCTCGGCGACGAGAGCACGAATGGTTCGAATGGCTTGGTCGGTTCCTTCGAGTGGATCGGTGAGGATGAGTTCCGCGCCGAGCGCCTGCAGGATGCGTTTGCGCTCGGGGCTGGCGTTGGCTGGCAGCGCCAGCGTGACGCCGTAGCCGAGGGCTGCGCCCAAGGTCGCGTAGGCGATGCCCGTATTGCCGCTGGTGGCGTCGGCGATGCGAATGCCGGGCCGGAGTTGCCCGCTCCGCTCGCCAGCACGAATCATAAACAGGGCGGGCCGATCTTTGACGGAGCCGCCCGGGTTGTACCATTCGGCCTTGGCGTACACTGCGACATGCGGGGAGAGCTCGGGGGCTACGCGTTTGAGGCGTAGCAATGGAGTATTACCCACTAGATCCAACAGCGCGGCGCGCTGGTCGAAAGCATCAATTATGCGCCCGAGTTCCATACCACATTCTATTGCTGTTGCACCGCTCGTAGCTCTTACGAATCGGCATCGAGTCCTGCGCGGATCTGGTCGTTCCGATATTTGGTGATCGCGGCCTTGAGCGTACCGAGCGCGAGTGTTGCACAGCGCGGGCGGGTGTTGACGACTTCGCGGCCAAGGTGATCGATCATATCGTTGAAGTCCATTTGATCGATCTCGCTGAGTGGCTTGCCTGTGACCATTTCGGTCAGGATCGACGCAGCGGCTTGGCTAATCGTGCACCCTTCACCCTCAAAGCTAACCTGCTCCACGTGATCGCCAGCTTCGCCCACTTTCAGGTAGATTGTTACGACATCGCCACAGCCTGGGTTGCCGCCCGGCATGACGACATCCGCATTTTCCAATTGCCCACGGTTGCGTGGGTGTTGATAGTGGTCGAGTAAAAATTCGATTGCTTCCTGGCGATCCACGGTAGTCCTCCCGAAGTAAAATGAAACATTGAGCATTGAAATGGTCGCACGTGCGTTGTGCATTTCAATGCCCAATGTTCAAGCCTTATGTTAGACGTTAGCCCTGGTAGGTTTTCTCAATCGGCACACCTACCGAGTTGCCCCACTCGGTCCAGCTACCATCGTAGTTGCGAACCTTTGGGAAACCTAGCAGATATTTTAGCACGAACCACGTGTGACTGGATCGCTCGCCGATACGGCAGTAAGCGATCACATCCTTATCGGGGGTCACGCCTTTGCTGCCGTACAGCTCTTGCAACTCCTCGAAGCTCTTGAAGGTGCTATCCTCACGCACGGCCTGTGCCCACGGGATGCTGACTGCGGTGGGGATATGGCCGCCGCGCAGCGTGCCCTCCTGCGGGTACTCGGGCATGTGCGTCCTTTCGCCGCTGTACTCGGCGGGCGAGCGCACATCGACCAGCGCCACACCGCTCTTCTTGATGTACTCCTTGACCTCATCGCGGAACGCGCGGATGGTCTTATCATCGCGCTCGGGGGCGACGTACTTCGCAGGGGGGTAGTTCGGCACTTCGCGGGTCAGCTCGCGGCCTTCGGCGATCCACTTGGCGCGGCCACCGTTGAGGATGCGAGCATCCTTGTGCCCGAACAGCTTGAACACCCACAACGCGTAAGTAGCCCACCAGTTGTTCTTGTCTCCGTAGAAGACCACCGTGGTGTCGTTGCTGATGCCCTTGGAGGAGAGCAGCTTCTCGAAGCGCTCGCGATCCAAGTAATCGCGCACGACCGGATCGTTCAGATCAGCAACCCAATCGATCTTCACGGCCCCAGGGATATGGCCCTGATCGTAAAGCAGAATATCCTCGTTGCTTTCAACTAAACGAACGTTTGGATCGTTAAGGTGATCCGCAACCCAATTTGTGTCTACCAACACCTCGGGATGGGCATAGTCAGCCATGATGGCCCTCCTTGGTTATTCTGGAGTTCGATACGCAAGATTCTCAAGTATTCTACCCGAGAGAGGCTGTACCGTCAAGAAGATAACCGTGTTTACTCCTCACTGACCGCAACCAGAACGGCATCGCCTTCGATGCGTACGGGATAACTGGCAATTGGAGCGAAGGCGGGTAGGTTGAGGGCTGCACCGGTGCGTATATCGAAACGCGAGCCATGCAGAGGGCACTCGATCGTACAATCGTCGGTATCGAGATACCCTTCGCTAAGCTCGGCGTAACTGTGAGAGCAGATATTGCTAGTGGCGTAGATTTCGCCTGCTAGGTTGTAGAGAGCGATCGGTTGACCTTCGTATTCAACGACATAGATACCGTTTTCAGGGATCGCAGAAAGTGTTGCGAGTTGGACAAAATCAGACATGACGCTCTTTCATCAGCAAAGCCAAAAGACTACGTCGCTCATTGTAGGGCGACGTAGGAGAGGATTCCTTCGTTATGAGGCGTGCTCAGACGCGTAAGGGCCTGCCAATAGCTTGCAGGAGGTTGGCGGGTTCGTTGTCGAGCCAGCTATTTTCTGCATCGTGACCGCTGACCACCAGCACGGAGGCGATCGGTGGTACAAAGATGATGTCGACTGCGCCTTCGGCGGTGACGAGCCCGATTCGATCGAGCTTCCCGCTGCGCACCTTCACCCACAGTCGCAGCGACATAATCCCGATCTGAGCGATCGTTGGGGCGGCGCGCTCGAAAGCTGCATCGCTAGCCCACACACATTTGCCGTTGAGCGCGCACAGCGCCGCCGACTCAATGCCAGGGGCCTGTTTCATTGCGGCGCGAATATGGTCGCCGGCCCGAGCGACCAGCGACGGAGTCAGGATGATCTGGTTTGTTGCTACCATCGGCCCCTTCCTTCATCGATCTCAGACGCTCGAATCTTATTTCCTTATTCTACGTGGAACCGATCAGAAATGCAATGCCATATCCTTGATTTTCGCGCTCGAATCGCAAAATGGTGTGGTCGAAAAAACGGCGAATCACCGCATGTGAGGTAATACGCCGTTTTATTACGATGTGTTGTAAGATTCGCCCGGGCAGCCTGTGCTGGGCCACCCGGGAGAACGACTTCGTTAGCCGACCGAACCTTCCATCTCCAACTGGATCAGGCGGTTGAGTTCGACGGCGTACTCCATCGGCAGCTCGCGGGTGAACGGCTCCATGAAGCCGAGCACGATCATCGAGAGCGCATCGGCCTCGGACAAACCACGGCTCATCAGGTAGAACACCTGCTCAGCGCCGATCCGGCCGACGGTCGCCTCGTGGGCCAGCGTGGTCTTCTCCTCCTCCACCTCGATGAACGGGATGGTATCGGAGGCCGAGCGCTCGTCGAGGATCAGCGCGTCGCAGTTGACGTTGATCTTCGAGTTGGTGGCGCCGGGGGCCACTTTAGCCAAGCCACGGTAGGTGGTCTTGCCGCCGTCCTTCGAGACCGACTTGTTGGTGATGCGGCTGGTGGTATCCGGCGCGATGTGCACCATCTTGGCGCCTGCGTCTTGGTGCTGGCCCTTGCCGGCATACGCCACCGAGAGCACCTCACCGCGTGCGCCACGGCCCATCAGGTAGACCGACGGGTACTTCATGGTCAGGCGCGAGCCGATATTGCCATCGACCCACTCCATGCTGGCCTCCTCGTAGGCGACCGCGCGCTTGGTGACCAAGTTGAAGATGTTGTTGGCCCAGTTCTGGATGGTGGTGTAGCGGCACTTGCCACCCTTGTTGACGATGATCTCGACGACCGCCGAGTGCAGCGAGTTGGTCGAGTAGACCGGCGCGGTGCAGCCCTCGATGTAGTGCATCGAGGCGCCTTCCTCGACGATGATCAGCGTACGCTCGAACTGACCCATGTTCTCGGCGTTGATGCGGAAGTACGCCTGCAGCGGGATATCGACATGCACGCCCTTGGGCACGTACACGAACGAGCCACCCGACCACACTGCCGTATTCAGCGCAGCGTACTTGTTATCCGCCGCCGGGATGATGGTGCCGAAGTACTTCTTGAACAGCTCGGGGTACTCCTTGAGCGCCGTGTCGGTGTCCAAGAAGATCACGCCCTGCTTCGCCCACTCCTCTCGCAGCGAGTGATAGACCACCTCGGACTCGTACTGCGCGCCCACACCTGCCAAGAACTTGCGCTCGGCCTCGGGAATGCCCAATCGCTCGAAGGTATTCTTGATCTCGGCTGGCACCGCGTCCCAGTCGGTCTGCGGCTTTTCGCCCGCGCGCACGAAGTAGTGGATCTTGTCGTAGTCGAGCTCAGCCAACTCGGCATTGGCCCACATACCCTTGAGTGGCACTGGCTTCTTCTTGAAGATTTCGAGTGCCTGCAAGCGGCGCTTGAGCATCCATTCCGGCTCGCCCTTCATACCCGACAGTTCACGCACAACGTTTTCGTTGAGACCTTGTCCGGATTTATAGACATAGTTCTCTTCGTCGCGGAAACCGTACTTGCTATAGTCGAACTGTAGGTTGGTTGCTTGGACAGCCATGTGCTAGTTCCTCCTCGGGTCAACAGAGGATCGAGAAGTGTCGATCGTCTCAGATAATATGGTAGTCGTTGCCTGGTCTGCACCACGGACAACGGTTATTTCCATCAAGAAAGCGCAAACGCGATCTCGAACGTTGTTAATCGTCGAGGTCTTCCTCTAATTGGGTTCCAAGATAGTTATAAATGCCAGTTTTCATTGTTTTAAGAGACAACAATGCGCATTTAATACGTACTGGATTTTTATCGAGCGGGATGCCGATCAGATCGAGCAGATCCTCTTTGCTGATGCCTCTCGCCTCGTCGAGCGTTTTGCCACGCAGTTCGTCGGTGAGCAGTGACGCCGATGCTTGGCTGATTGCGCAGCCGCGCCCCAAAAAGCGCACATCTGTGATCGTGCCGTTGGACACTTGCAGATCGATCCGCACACGGTCGCCGCAGAGCGGGTTATGCTCCTCGTGCGAGATGTCGGGCGCATCGAGTGTGCCCGCATTGTGCGGATGCTTGCTGTGTTCGAGAATAATCTCGCGGTAGAGATCGTCCATGTTCCCTATCCATTAGTCGTGAACGGCAGCAACGCCACCGATCTGTCACACTACGCAAACAGCTTACGGGCCTTGTTCAGGCCAGCCACCAATCGGTCGATTTCGCTCGGTTCATTGTACAGGTAAAACGATGCGCGTGCTGTGGCAGGAATATCGAAATGGGCATGCAACGGCTGGCAGCAGTGATGCCCGGCCCGCAGCGCCAAGCCCTCGCGATCCAGCACCGCGGCCACATCGTGCGGGTGAACGTCTTCGAGTGTGAAGCTCACCACGGCGCCGCGATCCTGTGCTGTGGATGGGCCGTAGATGCGCAACCCCTCCACATTGGCTAACTGCTCCAGCGCGTAGACCAGTAATGCATGTTCGTGTTGGGCGATCCGCTCCATCCCCACCGACGTCAGGAAGTCCACCGCCTCGGCAAGCGCGATCGCCTCGCCGATCGCTGGCGTACCCGCCTCAAAACGGGCCGGAATCGCGGCGTAGGTGCTCGATTCGAGCGAGACATGGCTGATCATCGAGCCGCCGCCCAAGAACGGAGGCATCGCCTCCAAGATTTTGCGTCGGCCCCAGAGTGCGCCGATGCCGGTTGGGCCGCACATTTTATGGCCGCTGAAGGCCAAGAAATCGATGTCGAGCGCTTGCACGTCGATCGGCATATGCGGGACGCTCTGCGCCGCATCGACAAGCATCAACGCGCCGACTTCGTGAGCGCGGGCCGCGATCTCGCGGATCGGGTGGATGGTGCCCAAGACATTCGATTGATGCGCGAGTGCCACCAATTTTGTGCGCTCGGTGAGCAGAGGTGGGCGATCCGCGCTGCCGTCTAAATCCTCAAGTATCAGCCGACCTTCACCATCGATGCGCAAGAAATCGAGGTGCGCGCCCGTCCGTTGTGCCAGCATTTGCCAGGGCACCAAGTTCGAGTGGTGCTCCGCGATGCTGAGCAGAATGCGGTCGCCGGGGCGCAGGTTCGCATCGCCCCAAGCGCGGGCCACCAAGTTGATCGCCTCGGTGGTATTACGGGTGAAGATCACCTCGCGGTGAGAGGCTGCGCCCAACCAGCGGGCCACCGTAGCACGGGCCTGCTCGTAGGCGAGGGTCGCCTCCTCGCTGAGCGTATAGACGCCCCGATGCACATTGGCATTGGTGTGTTCGTAATACTGCGACAACCGATCGATAACCCGTTGCGGCTTTTGCGATGAGGCTGCGCTATCGAGGAATGCCAAAGGATGCCCGTTGATCTCGCGCTGCAAGATCGGGAACTGCTGGCGTATCGCCTGCACATCGAGCGATGAAGCTATCTCTGATACTGTCATAGGTTTGTGTAGGATGTGGTTTGGAACCATCGAAACGCTATTCGGCTGGCCCCAAACCACAAACTCCGTTTAGATCTTCTGCTCGATCACTTCGGAAATCCGATCGCGCAGTTCCTGATCGGGTACACGATCCAGCACCGTCTCGAAGAAGCCTGTCACAATCATGTGGATAGCCTCTTCGCGCCCGATGCCGCGCGACTGCATGTAGAACAGCATCTCATCGTCGACCTGGCCGCTCGTCGAAGCGTGACCAGCGCGCTGGACATCGTTCGTATCGATCATCAGGCCCGGGATCGAGTCGCTGCGCCCCTGATCGCTCAGGTGAATGGCGTGCTCCTCCAAGCGCGAGATCGTGGCGCGGCTGTCCTTCTCGATCTTGATCATGCCATCGAAGACCGTGTAACCGTTGCCGTTGATCACCGTCTTGAACTCCATATGGCCTTCGGTATGCGCACCAACGTGGCGCAACCACGGGGCCGTCAGGAGCAACTGGCCTGAGCCAGCGAACGTCGCCGCCGTCCAATCGACCTTCGAGCCAGTGCCACCGAGGTACGTTTCGGCCTCGATGTGCTGGACGGTGCCGCCCAAGTTCAGGGCTGCCCAATCGAGCGAGGCGTTATCGCCGACCTTGGCGAGCTGCGAGCCGATCATATAGACGCCTTTGCCCCAGTGCTGAGCTGTGACGTAGCGCAGTGACGAGCCGTTGCCGAGCACCAACTCGGTTGCGGGCGACGAGAACGCCTGGCCATCGATATCGGGCGAAGTGTACTCCTCGATAAACGTCACGCTGGCGTTAGGCTCCAGCACCACCAAGTTGTGCGAGAACGAGGCGCGATTGCTGTTGCTGAGCGTAAAGACCGTCAGCAGCGGCACATCGACCGACACGCCCTTGGGCACGTACAGGAAGACACCATCCTGCCACAGTGCAGCGTGCAGCGCGTTGAACTTATGGGCCTGCCAATCGATCGCGGTGCCGAGGTACTGCTTGACCAAGGCCTCGTGCTCGCGCACGGCGGCGGAGAGCGGCATAAAGATCACGCCCTGCTTGGCGAGCTGGACATCCCATTGCACCGCAGTTCCCTGGGCGCTGGTGGGGGCGGCAACTTCCTCGGGCTTGAACTTGCTGAGATCGGTACGGCGCCAAAATGGTGGCTCAGAAGCAGCGAAGCTGCGCCAAGCCGCAACACGACGCTCGATCAACCACTCCGGCTCGCCTGCATTGCGAGCGACAGTGCTGATCTGCTCATCGGTCAGTTCGGAGAGTGTTGGAAAATACTTCATAGGCTCATTATTAGCAGTCAGAAGTCGGTATTGGTCAGCACAAAGGAGTTGCGCTTATCGAAAGCGAACTCAGGCTGAATCCGATACAAACTACTGGCGGCTAGCGACCTCCGTTTTGATCCAGTCGTAGCCCTTCTCTTCGAGCTCCAGAGCGAGCTCGGGGCCACCGCTGTGCACAATGCGGCCATCGAACATCACCGACACGACATGCGGCTGGATGTGGTTGAGCAAGCGCTGGTAGTGCGTGATCACCAGCACGCCCATCTCGGGTTGCTGCTTGTAGAGCGTATTGACGCCCTGCGACACGATGCGCAGCGCATCGATATCCAAGCCCGAGTCGGTCTCGTCGAGCACGGCCATTTTTGGCTGGAGCATCGCCATCTGCAGAATTTCAACGCGCTTCTTCTCGCCACCGCTGAAGCCTTCGTTGAGGTAACGGCGCACAAACGACTCATCGATCTCAAGTGCGGCCATCTTCTCGCGCAACTGCTTGCGGAACTCGGCGACCGGGATCGAGGTCGTCTTGGGGTCTTTGCCCTCCTCGGCGCGGTGCGCATTGATGGCCGAGCGCAAGAAGTTCGCGACCGTCACGCCAGGGATCGAGACTGGGTACTGGAAGGCCAGGAACAGGCCCAACTTCGAGCGCTCATCGGCCTCAAGCTCAAGGATATTCTGCCCCTGATACCACACCTCGCCACCAGTAACCGTATAGTTCGGGTGGCCCATTAAGGTGTAGGCCAACGTGCTCTTACCGCTGCCGTTCGGCCCCATAATGGCGTGAATGGTGCCTGCCTTCACTGTCAAATTCAGGCCCTTGAGGATCTCCTTATCCTCAATGCTGACATGAAGATCTTTGATGACCAGATCGCTATTCATTCGGCTCCTCTTGTCGTGATGCGCATGTATTCCTAACGGTGGTCTACGACCAACCGATAAGGTGTATGCGATTGTCGCTTGGGTGTCCTCGCGAACACCTATTCCTATGGCGAAGATGTCTAGTTCAGCGGTTTGCCTTCGGGGCGTTGAGCTTGTAACTGGACGTCCTTGCCTTCATCGATAATTGTAAAATGGCAACTGCGATGCCCTTCGCGCATCGAATGATTGATCTGCAGGCGTGTGCCAAGCAGTTGTTCCAACATCCGACGCTCCATTGAACAGACACTCGCGTGTTCGTTGGCAACTTCGAGATACGGGCACGCAAACAACGCAAATCCCGCACCAGAGTCTTGCACTTCGGTGGGGATACCGCGTGATTCTAACACATTCCGCAGCGTTAGGAGTCGTTCAGAAAGCTCTGCTCCACTAATCTGCGCCCCATAGTCTTCAGCTAGGCGCACTGCCACCGCATCGAGAATGAGTTGTAACTGGTCGCGTCCATCGCGTTCAGCAATTTCGCGCAGCAGCACGTTGATTAACGTATCGTACTGCTTGGGGAACAACTCTTGGGCCGCGGGTGTCAGGAAAAAGGCTTGATGGGGCCGCCCTGGACCGCGCCGTACGAGCTTGTTCGCCACCAGATCGCGGGCCTGCAAGTGCGTGAGATGCTCTCGCACTGCAGTTGTGCTCACCTGAAGAACCTGCTCGAGTTCTTTGACAGTCGCTTCGCCATGACGTTGAAGATGCGCCAAAATTCGACCAGCAGGTGAATCAGTGGCATAAAGCATCGCGGCCATAACTGGAACTCCTGTGCTTAGCTAGCCGCCAGTATACCGCACGACTACGCTATTGTCAATTTAGACAGGAAAAACTGTCTAAATTCTAGCGTCTGCCAAGCATTTTCGCAAATTTGGCATCTGAGTGCCTTATAACCGATGGTTTAGAGATACGTTCAGGGCTGATGATGCCGTTTGTACCGATATGAAGGACTTTGAGGGAGCTTGAGTGAATGATACACTAAGAGCATCCTAGAAACACAACGCTGCACAACCATCCACCTTCAGTCGTGTGAAACGCGATACCATTGCGTTTGCTGCGTGAAAACAGAACGGAGAGGGATTATGGGCTCACTTCTGCTGCGCCATGCGCGCTATGTGGTTACGATGGATGATCAGCGGCGCGAGATCCCCGATGGAGCTGTGCTGATCGAAGATCAACGGATCGTGGCGGTTGGGCCGAGCGCTGAGTTGCCCGAACAGGCCGATCAGGTGATCGATTGTCGGGATATGATGCTGATGCCTGGGCTGATCAACACGCACCATCACTTGTTCCAAACGCTCACTCGTGCGCTGCCCGCCGCGCAAGATGCCGAACTGTTCGGCTGGCTCAAGGCGCTCTACCCCATTTGGGCGCGCTTGCGGGCCGAGGACATCTACACCAGCGCCAAGCTCGGCCTGAGCGAACTGATGCTCTCAGGCTGCACCACATCGAGCGATCATCTGTACATTTACCCGAACGACGCCCGCATCGACGACGAGATCCGCGCTGCCCAGGAGCTCGGCATTCGCTTTTTCGCGGCGCGCGGCGCCATGAGCGTGGGCGAGAGCAAAGGCGGCCTGCCGCCCGACCGTGTGGTCGAGGACGAGCAGGAGATCCTGCGCGATACGCGGCGGGTGATCGAGCAGTACCACGATTCGTCGCCCTATGCGATGCTGCAAGTGGTCGTCGCTCCGTGCTCGCCTTTCAGCGTGTCGCAGGACCTGATGCGCGAATCGGCGGCGCTGGCCCGTAGTTATGGCGTGCGCCTGCACACGCACCTGGCCGAGAACGACAACGACGTGAGCTACAGCCTCGAACGGTTCGGGCAGACGCCCGGCGATTACGCCGAAAGTGTAGGCTGGGTTGGGAATGATGTGTGGCACGCCCACTGCGTCAAGCTCGACGAACGGGCGATTGGGCTGTTTGGCCGCACGCAGACGGGTATCTGCCATTGCCCGTCCTCGAATATGCGCTTGGCCTCGGGGATTGCGCCGTTGGGCGCGATGCGGCGGGCAAATGTGCCGATCGGTTTGGGTGTCGATGGCAGCGCCTCGAACGATAGCAGCCATTTGCTGGCCGAGGCGCGCATGGCCATGCTATTGCAGCGTGTGGGCGGTGATCCGGCGGCGATGTCGGCCCGACAGGCGCTGGAACTAGCGACGCGCGGCGGGGCGCGGGTGCTGGGCCGCAGCGATTTGGGCAGCCTGGAGCCAGGCAAAGCCGCCGATGTAGTGGGTTGGCGGATTGACCAATTGGCGTATGCTGGGGCGCTCCACGATCCTGTGGCGGCGTTGGTGTTCTGCCAGCCGCAGCAGGTCGATCTGTCGATCATTCAGGGGCAGGTGCGGGTGCGTGGCGGCGAGATCGTGGGCCTGGATCTGCCGCGCTTGGTGGCCGAACACAATGCTCGGGCGCGGGCCTTGGTGGGCTAACTGCCGTTTGAACACACCAAAGCCGCCCCTATCGGCGGCTTTGGGTGAGCAGTTTGCAGCTCCACTCTTCTCTGCTCACGTGGTTAGCATATAGTGTGCCAACAATCAGCGCGAGCGCGCTGGTCACTCTAGTGGCAGGCGCACTTCGATCTGCGTGCCCGTGCCGGGTTCGCTACAGACGCTCAGGGTGCCGTTCAGCAGGCGCGCCCGCTCTTGCATGCCGATCAGGCCGAAGCCGCGCCCCGGTTGCCGTGGCGCATCCACATCGAAGCCCCGCCCGTTGTCGCTGATCTGCAAAATCACCTCGGTATCGGTGAGCCACAACTCAAGGGAGGCGTGGCTGGCATGGGCGTGTTGGCGCACATTCGCGAGTGCTTCTTGGCTGATGCGATACAGCGCTGCCTCGCTGCGTGCTGCGAGTCGTTGTTCGCCGAGTTCGATCTGCAATGTGATCGTTAGGTTGCTCTCGGCGCTGATGCGCTGCACCAATGCTTCGAGCGCCTCGGCGAGCGATTGTCGTTCGAGCGGGCCGGCGCGCAGATCGAGCACCGTGCGCCGCACCTCGTCGAGGCTCTCGCGCGTGCGTTCGAGCGCTTGGCGGATGCGGATGCGAGCGCGGGATGGCGAGCGCTCCAACAGCGCATCGGCGGCCTCCAACTGCAGGGCGATCCCGGCGAGCTCTTGGGCCAGCGTATCGTGAACCTCGCGTGCGAGCCGATTGCGTTCCTCGACCAAGGCGAGATGCGTGCTGCGCTCGGCCAGTTGGATGCGCTCGATGGCGGTGGCGAGTTGGTAGCCCACCGACGAGAGGATCTGGAGATCCTGCGGGGTGAACAGATTCCACTCGGAGGTGGCGACGTTCATAATCCCCAACAACCGCTCGCCCTCCTGCAACGGCACGCTTGCGTGATACGCAAGTCCTTGGCGATCTCCAGTGGCGTCGCGGAGACGGCTGCACTCCACCACCTGAGCGGTTCCCCGCAAATTGCCGCTACGGGCTAACTTCTGGCAGGTACATTCATCCTCCCACACTTCGCCCGGGTAGGTCAGCGCGGGCGGTAGGTTGTGCGAGGCGCCGAGCGAGAAGTCCGCCTCGGCGTCGAGCAGGAACAGCCAGCCAGTGTGCAAGCCCAGCAGATCCACCAACAGCGGCAGCGTGTTCGCCAAGGTGGTGTGCAGATCGACGCCCTTGTTGAGCGTTTCGGCGATGGATTTGAGCGCGGCAAGTTCGCGATTGCGCCGCAGCAGCACGTCGGTATCGGCATCGCGAGAGCCAGTGCGGCGTTGATATGGCGGTGAGGGCATGGTATGCCTGCCTTCGCTTGTTCCTCTAACATTCGTGCAGGGTATGATAGCTTTTTTTGCGGAGTGGTGTCAATATTGGTAACGTGGTATGCTATACTGAATCTGATTAGAAAGCGCTAGAATAAATCTCCACCTCCAATCATGGGATTGTGGGAATTATTTACCACCCAATCGTTTAAGTATAGAAGAAACGTTTCTTTGCAACTGTGCGATCTGCTGGATGTGGAACTTGACACGATTCGTATGCGTTATACGTATAGTATGGCAGATATCACAAGTGGCCTTACTGTAGAGGCTGGTGACACCAATGTCTGATCTTAATTTGTTGGGACGCACCATAGGTAGGTTTGAGATCCTCGCAGAGTTGGGTCGTGGTGGCATGGCGGTCGTGTACCGCGCGCGCCAAACCGACCTTGAACGCATTGTTGCATTGAAGGTCTTACCTCCTGAGCTTTCATATGATCAAAGCTACATTGCGCGTTTTCACCAAGAGGCGCGTAGTGCCGCTGGCCTAGAGCACCCGCATATTGTTCCGATCTTCGAGATCGGTGCGGCGGAGGGTCTGCAATATATCGCTATGAAGTATATTGCCGGCGGCACGCTGAAGGAGGTTGTTGATAAACAAGGACGGATGTCGCTTGATCAAGTGGTGGTTGTGCTGGAGCAGATCGCTGGCGCGCTCGATTACGCGCACAGCAAAGGCGTGATCCACCGCGACATCAAACCTTCGAATATTATGATCGCCGAAAACGGTTGGGTCTACCTGACCGACTTCGGCTTGGCGCGCAGCCTCAGTGGGGGCGGCATGACGATGGCTGGCACGGTGATGGGCACGCCCGAGTATATGTCGCCGGAGCAGGCGCAGGGCTTGGCCACCATCGGCACACCTACCGATATTTATGCGCTTGGTGTGGTGGTGTACGAGTTGCTGACGGGCAAGATGCCGTTCCAAGCCGATACGCCGATGGGCATGCTGATTGCGCGCTTGCAGCAGGCTCCACGACCTCCCCGCGATTATCGCGGCGACCTGCCCGAAGCTGTGGAAGATGTGATTATGCGGGCGTTGGCGCGCAAACCCGAGGCGCGCTTCCCCACGGCAGGCGCGTTGGTGCAGGCGCTCAAGCAGGCCGCCAATATTCAGACCTCGTCGCGCATGCCCGTGAGTCCGCCACTCAGCCCGCCCCGTGGCACGCCAGTCCCCGTGACGGATGCGACGACGGTGCTGCCCCCCACCTCGCAACCGACGGTGGTGTCGGCGGCCTCGCAGCCCACTGCGATGATGTCGCCGAACACGCCGCCCGCGACACCCATGCAGGCCAACCCGCGTATGGCCACTCCGCCGAATCTGCAGGCGGCGAGCCTGCCCACCACACCGTCTGAGGCGCGCAAATCGGGCGGTGGCAAGGGCCTGTTGATCGGTCTTGCGGCGCTATTGCTGGTGCTTGTGGTGGGTGCTGGCGGCTTTTTCTTTGTGCAGCAGCGCACCAACAGTCAGGTCGAGGCCGCGTTGAACGATGCGTTCGCGGCGTTTCGTGAGAAGGAGGGCTTTGATCGCGCCTTGCAGCATTATGATGCCGCGTTAGCGATCGATCCCGAGTTGCTTGAGGCGCAGATAGGCCGCGCCCAGATCTTTATTCTGCGGGGGCACTACGAGCAGGCCGAGCGTGCGGCTCGCGCTGCTATCGCCATTGATGAGGACGATGCCCGTGCTCACGCACTGCTAGCCGAGGCGCTGAGCGCCAAGGGTGAGTATCAAGCGGCGCTCAAAGCTGCTGAACAGGCGATCGATGTTGATGATGAGCATGCAAGTGGCTACAGCGCTCGCGCCGCGGTCCGCGCCGACCTTGCCGCGCTTGAGAGCGACGCTTCGCTGATGCAGAAGGCGGTTGAGGATGCCGAGCAAGCACTGAAACTGGCCAATACGCAGGATATTCTGACAAAGGCGATGGCGCACCGGGCCCGTGGCTACGTCTATTGGCAGGAGTACGCGCTCGATCAAAATGTTGCGAAGCTCGATAGCGGCATCGAGTCGTTCAAGCGGGCGATTGACCTGCAAGAGCAGATCGCCGAGTTCTACACGAGTTTGGGCTATTTCTACGATGCCCAAGGCAACACTGACGAGGCGGTCGCTCAGTACGAAACTGCATTAGCGGTCGATCCGAACTACGGCCATGTACACGCGGGCCTGGGTTGGAATTTGTACTACTTGGGCGATCATCAAGGCGCGTTGAACGAGTTCGATCAGGCGTTGTCGTTCGCGCCCGAGGACCTCGACGCGCTGATCGGCAAGAGCATGGTGTACCTGTACCGCGCCGAACCCGATTACGATGCAGCGATCGCCGCTATGGAGCAGGCGTTGAAGATCGCGCCGAATAGTCCATCGGTGCTGACGGAATTGGGATGGGCCTACTACAACAAGGCTCTAGCATTCGATTTCGGGAGCGAGCCGCAGCGCGTGGCCTATGCCGAGGCAGAGCACTTCTTCCGCGAGGCGCTCAACCGTAGCGACAAGAATTACAATGCGCTGAATGGCTTGGGGTGGGTGTTGCACGGGCAGGGCGAGATGCTGCCTGACCCATCGCTCTTCGACGAGGCGATCGACGTGCTGAATCGTTCGATTAAGCTGCGTGGTAATCAGCAGTATACGTATGTGACGCTTGGCTGGAGCTACTTCGGGAAAGCGAATTACAATGAGGCCGTGAAGGCGTTTACCGAAGCCGCCAAGATAGATAAGACATACAGCGATGCCTATTACGGCCTTGGCCGTACCTACGAAGAGCTCGGCGATCTCAACCGCGCGAGGAAGGCGTATGAGGAAGCCGATAAGCTCGGCAACTGGATGGCCAAGGAGCGTCTGGCAGAGTTGCCGTAAAGCGCGTTCATAACGGTACAACGTGGGCCTCTTTGCTGTAGTGCAAGGAGGCCCACGTTTGTTTGTGCGAACAATCGCCGCTAATCTTGGGCGAGCTGTTCCTGCAGGAAGGCTTTGACGCGCTCCTCGTTGAAATAGCTGAAATGGTCGACGTTGAGCCTGAGCG
This sequence comes from uncultured Roseiflexaceae bacterium, assembly GCA_937988885.1. Taxonomy (GTDB): domain Bacteria; phylum Chloroflexota; class Chloroflexia; order Chloroflexales; family Roseiflexaceae; genus CALKHR01. Next base: position 27,167 of record CALKHR010000100.1, read on the forward strand.
CGCGCTCGGGCGGCACCGGGTTGAAGGGCAGATCGATCGCGTTCATGCTGGAGGTCGGCACCACTAGGTCGTTTGGCTCGTTCATGAAGGCGTTCGCCGCCAGCGATTTGAATGACTGGCGGAAGCCGTTCTGCTTCACGTTGAACGGTGAGAAGTTCGACGCGACCGTGCTGTAGCGCACCTTCTCGGCGACACCACTCTGATTGGTGCCGTTCAGTTTGGTGATAAACTCGCCTTTAGGTGTCATCGCGGCGATGCCCGATAGCGCGAAGACGCCCTGTGCGCCCGCCTTCAGCACGAACTCCAACAACTTCGGTATCCACAACGCTACGCCAGTGGTCGTTGCGAGCCAACTGGCCGCCGTCATGCCGATGGAGATCAGCTTATCCCAGCGCTCCGGGTCGGCGAGTTGCGTGCCGCCGTGGGGCGAGCCGTTTGTGAGCAGGCGGCGCGGCGTGAACTGCGGGACGGGATCGGCCAATTCGACCAGACTGCGCGCCACTAAGCCTCCGCGACTATGCGCCACCAGATCAACGGAGAGTCGCAGATCTTCGGGTATCATAGCGAGCAACGCGCGGGCATTCTCCAACGGGTCGACGGTGATGGTGGGATGGTTGTAGCCGAGCACGGCATCGTACCGATCGGCGATGCCGGGCAGCAGTTGGCTCACCTTTGTCGCGCTCATCGAGCTGCCGAAGCCGTGGATGAACAACAGCACGCGGCGTTCGTCGCCGGGAGGCAGCAGCGATCGCCAACTCTCAAAGCCCTCTAACGGCACAAACGCTTCCTCGGAATCGCCGCCGCTGAGGCGCACGACCTGTGGTTGTGGCTCGCTCTGTCGTAGCGCTGTCAAGAGGCTCTGCTGGATCGGCGATTTGAGCATCTGCACTACCCGCCGAATGACGATGCTGCCTCCTAGATTGCTGATCGCATCGCCTACCCCCAGGACGCCGCCAGGGGCGCTTGGCTCATCGCCATCGATCACTGGGTTGAGTGGGAACCACAGGCTGCCCGTGCTGCTTGGGGCGCCTAGCACGCCGGGGATGGGCTGATTCGGCATTGGCTTCGGGAGCGTAAAGTCGTAGATGATGCCATCGGGCGTCTCGATCTCTTGGAGCAACACGTAGGCGAAATCGGGGTCGGGCTGATATTCGATGCCCGTTTGATCTTCGGCTCCAAGGACGGCGGCTGGTGCTGGAACTGGCTGTGCATCCAGGATAATCGCAGGTTCTGCCGGGCTAAATAACTCAAACGATGTTGTGCTGGCGGATTCTGCGCTCAAAACATCGGCGCCTGGCGCTGCAAGATGAGCATCCCCAAGCCACTTGCCTGCAGGTTGTAACGTCATGCGTGGTGTAAGTTGAACGGGAGTAGCATCCCCCGGCGAGAGTGTGGTCATGGGCACCTCCTCTAAATGCGTTCCGTTACAGATCCTGTCGTAAGGAATAAACGCACGGTTTGCGCTGATTATATCGGAAAAATGTTTAGAGATTTCAGCGCATGCCAAAAAGGGCCTGGTTTTCCAGACCCCTTTTGACAAGAGAAGAGAGGAGAAGGAGATATATCGATTATATCATATGTGCTATCGTTTGCAAGAGCTTTTTTGGATTGTGGCATATAATTTGCTAAATTGACCTTTCCGCCCATTCACAGAACTGAAGATATGCAGATTCATCGGATGATGCTTTGGAGCGTATCCAAAGATAACAGTCGGGCCTATAAAGTAATTGCCCTAGCTGTATTCGTATTGGCGCTGATGTTGCGTTGTTATGCGCTAAATGCTCCTTTGCTCGATTATCATTCATGGCGGCAGGCCGATACTGCTGCGATCGCCCGCAACTATGCGCTCAACGGCTTTCAATTGCTGTATCCGCAGGTTGATTGGGGTGGTTCGACGCCAGGATACGTCGAAAGTGAATTTCCGCTCTATAGTTACACGTTAGCGTTATTGTATGGCGCATTCGGCGTGCATGAGTGGTTGGGGCGTTTGATGTCGGCCATCGCGAGCGCCGCCACCGCCGCTGCACTGTTTGGCTTGGTGCGCGAACTGCGTGGCCCGCATGCAACCCAAACGGGCTTGTTCGCAGGGGTAGCGCTGGCGCTGATGCCCTTCCCGATCTACTTTGGCCGCACGGTGATGCCCGATAGCTGGATGTTGCTCACCGCCACGCTCGCTATCTGGACGTTCGTGCGGTGGATCTATCTCCCCTCGCCGTCACGCTTCGGTGTGGCCCTGCTGTGCGGCATGCTGGCTCCCCTGGCCAAGACGCCCAATCTGCTAATGCTGCTGCCACCGTTGGCCTATACGGTGCTGGTGGCTTGGCGCAACGGCCAACTGCGTACGCCCCGCCTGCTGATGGCGCTGGTGGTGTACGGGTTGTGTGTGGCGCTGCCCGTGCTGCTCTGGATGCGCCACGCCCAAGGCTTGCCGCTCGACCCGCGCTTGTCGTTCGGCATCGGCGAGAAGCTGTTCGATACCACGCTGCTGCGCGATCCGCAGTTTTACCTCCTGTTGTTCCACTGGTGCGTAAGCCACGTGCTGACCTGGATCGGCTTGCCGTTGCTGGTGCTGGGACTGCTGCCGTTCAGCAAACCGCAGCCGCAGTCCGCGCCGCGCCTCGACTTCGCGCTGTTGCCGCATCTGTGGCTGCTAGGTGTGTTGATGTTCTTCCTGGTGGGTGCTGCGGGCGTGGTCGGCCAGGATTATTACGTGTTGCCGTTGGCGGTCCCGGCAGCCTGGCTGATCGGCATTGGCCTGGTGCGTCTGTTCGGCGTTGCGCCTCGCTATATGCCTCGCGCTTGGGTTGCGCCGCTCCTGCCGCTCGGCGCGCTGTTGGTGTTGGCGGTGCTGAGCATCCTGCATATTCGCCCGTTCTACCAGACCGTCGATTTCTACCGCACGCTCGGGCAGCGCATCGATATTGCGTTGCCGCCGGATGAGCGGGTTGGCCTGATCGCTCCGGCGGTCTCCGAGATCCTGTACTACGCCGAGCGCAAGGGTTGGCGGCTCGATCCTGGCGTGGTGGTGCCGGGCGGCTTGGCGTCGCTGAAGCCGGATTTGGGCATACGCTACGTGCTGATCGCCGACCCGGCGCTGAGCGATGGGCGCGATGTGCTGCTAGCCGCGATGCGCGAGTTCCGGCGCATTCCGGTCGGGCCTTATGCGCTGCTATTCGACCTGAACGTACTCGGCACCAGCGAGCCGTTCGAGATGGTGTGGGAGACCGGGCACACGCTGGAGGAGCCGTTCTTGGCGCACTGGCAAGCGGTTGGCGGGGCGGAACAACTCGGCTTCCCGATCAGCGATGCGCTGCGCCTGCCGGAGGGGCGCGTGCAACTGTTCGAGCGGGCGATGCTGCGCGATGCCAATGGTGTTGTGGAGCGGCTGCCCGTCGGGCGATTGCTACTCGAAGCCCGTGGTATTGCGCCGCAACCCACTGATGTGGACCCCGCGCTGGCTGAGGTGTGGCGCGAGGCTGGCGGCGAGGCGCTGTTGGGCGCGCCGCTCTCGCCGATGTTCACCAATGCGCGGGGTGCGCAGATCCAGTATTTCGAGTACGGTGTGCTGGAGGGGCAGCGCGGCGGCGGAGCCTGGCTGGGTGGCGCTGGTCGGCAATTGGCCGAGGAACGTGGACTCAGCGAGGAGTGGCAGATCGAACAGCTACGCGGCTGGTGAGCGGGCCAGTATCGTTGCGCCGAGGCCCAACCTCTGCTACCATGCGCCCGTTTTGAGGTGTGGGAAGCTGGCCGATATGTATGCAGCGGCCTCAACGCCGCCCATAAGGAGCCTGCGATGAGCGTTTTGCCTCGTGTCTACGTCACACGACGCCTGCCACAACCCGCACTTGAGTTGCTGGAGCGTCATGTGCGTGTGACCGTGTGGCCCGGTGAACTGCCACCTCCACGCGCTGTGCTACAGAAAGAGCTTGCGCAGGCCGATGGACTGCTTGCTCTACCTACCGATGTCATTGATGCTGCACTGCTCGAATCGGCCCCGTATCTGCGGGTGATCAGCACGTTCGCTAGCAGCTTCGATCATATCGACTTGGCGACCGCCACGCGCCGCAATGTGTTGGTGACTTACACGCCCGACGTGATGGCCGAGAGCGTCGCCGATTTCACGTTTGCGCTGATGTTGGCGGCCTCGCGCCGCGTGGTGGAGGCCGATCAGTTTGTGCGGACTGGCCGCTGGCGCAGTTGGGGGCCAGAGACGCTGATTGGGCGCGATCTGCACGGTGCAACCCTGGGCATCGTTGGCTATGGGCAGGTGGGCCAAGCCGTGGCTCGTCGGGCGAGCGGCTTTGGGATGCGGGTGCTGTATCATTCGCCGCATGCGTCCAGCACCGTCATTGGCGATGGCCCTATGGCCGTCTCGTTGCCAGAGTTGTTGGCCGAGAGCGCGATCATCTCGCTGCATTGCACGCTGAACGACGATACGTTTCAACTGATCGACCGCGATGCGCTGGAGCAGATGCGCCCCGACGCCATTCTGATCAACACGGCGCATGGCCAACTGATCGATACGCGGGCACTGGTCGAGACGCTGTGCGTGCGCCCGATCGTGGCCGCGCTCGACGTGACCGATCCCGAGCCCTTGCCCGCCAATCACCCGTTGCTCGCGCTGCCGAACGCCTTGGTGACGCCGCATGTGGCTAGCGCCACGGTGGCGACCCGCACCCGCATGGCGGTGATGGTGGCCGAGGATCTGCTGGCGGCGCTGCGTGGCGATATTCCGCAGCACCTTGCGAACCCCGACGCTTGGCCCGAGCGTGAGATTTCGTTGGGCGATTCCGATTAGAAATTTGAGAAGAGCGATGTCAACACATTCAACTCCTACGTTGCGCCCAATTGCATTGGTGGGCCTGAGTGGCAGTGGCAAGTCGTCGGTGGGGCGGCAGTTGAGGACACTTTTGGGGTGGCCGCTGCTCGATACCGATGCGTTGATCGTTGAGCAGGCGGGCTGCGAGATCGCTCAGATTTTTGCCGAACAGGGCGAGGCAGTGTTCCGCGATATGGAGTCGGCGGCGCTGCGACAGGCGCTCGCTGAGCCATTGGCGATTGTGGCGACCGGCGGTGGTATCGTGTTGCGCCCTGAGAACCGCGCCCTGCTACGCGAGCGGGCCTTTGTGATCTGGCTGGATGCCTCGACGGAGGAGCTGCTGGCGCGCTTGCAGGCGCACGATGAACAACGCCCGCTGTTGCAGGGCGATATGGCCGCTCGGATCGAGGGGCAACGCGCCGCCCGCGCCGCGCTGTACGCCGAAGTCGCTCATCTGCAGATCATCACCCAAGGGCGCAGCATCGAAGCGATCGCCGAAGAGATCGTCGCTGCGCAGCAGGCGGCCCTCTCGCCTACGCAGAGTTAGTCTATTCCTCGATGCTGTGTGCTGCGCGCTTTGTCCCCCAAAGCCCAGCACACTCCCTTCCTGATCCTCGTAAAGCCCACGTTCTACTCAAATCCATTCCCTCAAGCAACACGATCCGCCTTTCTCATACTATCTAAATCTGTTTGTTAAGTATTTCACCTTTTAGATGAGTACAGAGGGAATACAATGTTTCCCCATCTATCTGCATTCCAATGCGAATAAATAAATGTATTGTGATGAGATTAGAAATAACAAATTACTTAACAAACATCAGGGCAATTTGCTTGCTTAAAGCATCCGTTGCGTTGCTGTTGTAATAGTTTCGACTCAACTGATGATGATGGTGATGCGATAAGGTGGTATGCTGAATAGATGAACCATGTATGGGTTGAAAATGTGTTATTAAGTTGTTAAACTCTGAAACGAAATGGTATTTGCTTGCGTACTTCTAGTGAGCATACACGAAAAGATTGCGAGCATGCCATGTTTGGATTTTTGCTGTATTGGTACAACATCCCATTCATCGTGGCGCTAGGCTGCTGTGTTGTGCTGGGTTTACTGCAAATCGTTGGTGGATTCGGCGATACCGATGTCGACGCCGATGTTGGTGTGGATATCGATGCCGATGTGGATATCGATGCCCATGTCGATGCCGATATCGGTGCTCACGCAGCACAAGTCGTGCCTGGTGAAGTCGCCAAGGGTGGCCCGTTCGCCAGTGTCCTCACCGCCTTCGGCCTTGGGCAGACCCCGTTGTTGCTGGTGCTGATGGTGTTGCTCGGCAGTTTCAGCATCATCGGCCTGCTGGCCAACACGATGTTGGTGAACATCGTTGGCAGTTACCCGTCGTTTTGGTTTTTTGCGATTTTACTCCTGAGTTTCGTGCTGGCCCTGTGGCTCACAAGCCGATTTGGCCGCATGTTTAACCGTATCTCCCCCAATAGCAGCACAGCCATTAGTTTTGAGCAACTTGTGGGACGAGTTGGTATCGTCGTGAGCACGCAAGTGAGTTCGACGTACGGTCGGGTGCAGGTGAAGGATCGCTTCGGCAGCCTGCACACGGTGTTTGCTGTGATCGAGAGCGGCCCGCACTTGCCCGAGCGTAGCGAAGTTGCGTTGGTTGCTTACGATGCGGCGCGTCGTCAATTTGTCGTGCGCGGGTTGGATGAGGCTTCCAAAACCTCTTAATGCGTTGTGTCGGGCGTGCATGTTTCCAGATCGAAGGAGATTGGTATGCAGGAACTGGGCATCGTGATTGGGATTGCGGTAGCGATTTTGGTGTTTCTGCCATTGGCCTTCTGGGCGATGGTAGCGCGTTTTTATGTGAAAACGACGGCGGATCGGGCGTATGTGCGCACGGGCTTCGGTAAGCCGCGCGTCGTGGTGAACGGCGGCGGGTGGGTTATCCCGGCGTTCAATCAGGTCACGTGGGTTGATCTACGCACGATGGATATTGATATTGAGCGTACTGAAGCCAACGCCCTGCTGACCATCGACCCGCAGTACGCCGATATTCGAGCGATTTTTTACATTAAGGTGAACCCGATCGCTGAGGATATCGAGCGGGCGGCCCGTACGATCGGTGGCGGTGAGGTGAACACCGATAGTGTTAAGCGTTTAGTTGAGAGTAAGCTGGAAGGCGCGCTGCGCGATGTGGCTGCAACCTTTACATTGATGTCGCTGCATCAGGAGCGCGAGAAGTTTGTGGAGCGCGTGCAGAATCTGGTGCGCTCCGATTTGGCTGAGAACGGTTTGGTGCTGGAGTCGGTCTCGATCACAGCGCTCAAGAGCGCGCGGCAGGGCAGTTTCGGCGTCGATGATGTGTTCGGCGCGCAGGTGGCCCGTGCCAATGCCGAGGTCATTCAGCGGGCCTTGAAGCAGCGCAACGAGATCGATCAGACCACTCAGACCGAGATCGCTAAGCGCAACGCGACCGCCGAGCAGGAGCGCAACGAGATCGAGCGCATGAAGCAGTTGGAGATCTCGCGTCGCAACGCGCTGGCCAATAAAGAACAGAATGATATTGAACGCAGTACAGAGTTGGAGATCGCGACTCGTAATGCGATGGTCGAGCAGGAGAAGCTGAATCTTGAGCGTAACTTGGCCCAAGCCAAGGCGACGCAACAGCGCGAGATCGCCATCCGTATGGCCGAGGAGAAGAGCGCCGCCGAGCAGGTGGCTTACGAGCGGCAGCAGATCGCCGAGTTGGCGCGTGTCGCTAAGGAGCGGGCGATCGCTGAGGCTGAGAAGGCCAAGGAGCAGGCGATTCAGCTCGCCGAGCAGCGCAAGCAGCAGGCGATTCAGCTTGCTGAGCAGGAGCGCGAACGCGAGGTGCAGCGCAGCGCTGTGGAGAAAGAGCAGGCTGTGCAGGTCGCCGACCAAGAGCGTAAGGTGGCGCTGGCGTTGGAGATGGCGAAGCTTGAGGCTGCGGAGAAGGAGCGTTTGGCGATCGCCGCGCAACGTGAGGCTGCCGAGCAGGATGTCTTTACGGTGCAGGAGACGGCGGCTGCGAAGCGCGAGGCGCAGATCGAGATTATTCGGGCCGAGCGCGATGCGCAGCGCGAGATGATTAATCGCAAGAACGATGTGGAGTTGGAGGCATTCAAGCGCATCAAGGATGCCGAGGCGGAGGCGACGGCGCTGAACCGGAAGGCCGAGGCGGAGGCGACGGCTGCGATCAAGATGGCGGAGGCTCGCCGTACCGAGGCTCAGGCGGCTGCCGATGCCGAGAAACTGCGGGCCGAGGCTGCACGAGCGATGGCTGCGGCGCAGGGTCTGGCCGAGGCGGAGGTTATCCGCGCGAGGGCCGAGGCGGCGCAACTGGAGGCCGAGGCGTTGCAGGCGCGTGGTCTGGCTGAGGCTGAGGCGATCCGTGCGAAGGGTCTGGCGGAGGCCGAGGGTCAGCGGGCGATGGCCGATGCGTTGGCCGCGAATGATGGTGTGGCGCAGCGCTTGGAGTTGGAGCGCATCCGCCTGAATGCTCATATCGAGGTGGGTGTTGCGCAGGCCAAGGCGCTGGGCGAGGCGATTGCTGCGATGGACTTCAAGTTGTACGGCACGCCGGATACTGCCCAGCAGTTGCTGCGGATGATCAGTCTGACCGATGGCGTGGGGAATGTGCTCGATATGACGCCTTCCGCGCTGAAGGAGTTGGGTGGGCGTTTGGTCGAGCGAGTGCTGCCCAGCAATGGGAACGGTAACGGCAATGGATCGGCGTCTCAGGTGCCGATCTCGGTGGCGGACTCGCCGAGCGCGCCGAACCTTGATCTGACGGCGGTGCAGCCTCTGGTGATGGCGGGTGGCTTGGCGCTCACCACGCACTTGTCGGAGGAGGAGCGCAGCACGTTGTCGTTGCGCGATGGGATCGCCCGCACGCTGGAGGTGGCGAACGAGGATGAGCGCGCGACGCTGTTGCAGTTGCAGGGTATCCTGCTGTTGTGGCCTACGTTGGCCGAGCAGCCTGTGGCGCAGGTGTTGAGTTCGATGGCAGTGTAACGCGCTGATCTGCTGAGGTTGCCGATGATCGCTGTGAGGCGGTCGTCGGCAACTTTGTGTTGTAGCTGGACGCAGCCGCGTGAGTATCGCGTTTCCCTCTCAATAGGCCAATGCCTGCGCTCGTAAGCGGGGGCATGACCACGGGCGTTGTGCACGAGATGGCGCTTCTTTGCGTCAGCAGAATCAACTGCGCTTGGTGGTGTGGCGGGTGTGCTTGCGGTAGCGCCGAGGTTGGCGGGTGGCGGGGCGACTCGTGGTAGCATGGCTCCGGCTGGCGCGTGTTCGCGGTTGTGCGGCGTCGGCACGGTTTCGTTTTTGTTAGGGAGATTCCCATGGAGCTTTCACCGCTTGTTGTCACAACGCCTACGGCGACGTATTCGGTTGTGATTGGGCCGCAGTTGTTGGCGACTCTGCCGGAGCGCTTGGCCGAGCTAAATTTGCGCGGCGCGGTTTGGTTGGTGGCCGATGCGGCGGCGTACCTGCACTATGGCGCGGCGATCGAGGAGCCTCTGCGCGCGGCTGGGTATCGTGTATCGAGCTTTCAGGTGCCGTCGGGCGAGGCGTCGAAGGATTTATCGGTGGCCGCCGACTTGTATACGTGGCTGATCGGTGGTGGTGTCGAGCGGCGCGATGTGTTGTTGGCGCTCGGCGGCGGTGTGGCTGGCGATCTGGCGGGGTTTGTGGCGGCGACGGTGTTGCGCGGTATCGCGCTGGTGCAGTTGCCCACGACGTTGCTGGCGATGGTCGATAGCGCGATCGGCGGTAAGACTGGCGTGAATCACCCGCTGGGCAAGAATCTGATCGGGGCGTTCCATCAGCCGCGCTTGGTGCTGGCCGATACCGATACGCTAGCGACGCTGCCGGATCGCGAGATGGCGGCGGGTATGGCCGAGGTGATTAAGAGCGGTGTGATCCGCGACGCGGCGCTGTTCGATCTGCTGGAGACGTATCAGGAGGAGTTGGCGACGGCTCCGACTGCTTCGCCGTATTTGCCGGAGGCGATTTGGCGGGCGGCGAAGGTGAAGGTCGATGTGGTGAATGTGGACGAGCGCGAGACGGGCGATCGGATGCTGTTGAACTACGGCCATACGTTGGGCCACGCGATCGAGGCGGCGGCTGGCTATGGGTCGTTGTTGCACGGCGAGGCGGTGGCGATCGGGATGACGCTGGCGGCGCGTATTGCGGCGGGTATGGGCATGTTGGATGCTGAATCGGTGGCCCGCCAGGATGCGCTGCTCGCGATGTATCGCTTGCCGACGAAGGTGCCCGCGCAGTTGGGCGTCGATCAGTTGTTGCAGTTGACGTTGCGCGACAAGAAGGTGCGCGCGGGCCGTGTGCGCTGGGTGTTGCCAAGTGCAATCGGCACATCGACGGTGCGCGACGATGTGCCGGAGGAGTTGGTGCGCGAGGTGTTGTCTGCGGCGTATTAGATGCTTTTGCTGAACCCTAGCCCTCGTTCGCGCAGGCTGACGAAGCGCCCTTGGCCGATCACGAGGTGATCGAGCATTTCAATGTCGAGCAGTTGGCCTGCGCTGACGAGTTGGCGGGTGACTTGCACGTCTTCGGGGCTGGGTGTTGGGTCGCCGGATGGGTGGTTGTGGACGACGATGATCGAGGCGCTGTTGCGTTTGATCGCTTCGCGGAAGACTTCGCCGACGCGCAGCACGGAGGTGTTGAGCGAGCCGATGTAGATGGTGCAGATATCTTGCACGCGGTTTTTGGTGTCGAGCAGTACGGTGCGCAGGTGTTCTTGTTCGAGGTGGCTCATTTCGACCATGAGTAGTTGGGCGACATCGGCGGGGCTTTTGATCTGGCAGCGTTGGCCTTGCTCGCTGAGCAGCAGGCGGCGCCCGATCTCGAGGGCGGCTTTGAGGGTGGCGGCTTTGGCCTCGCCCATGCCGTGTTGTTTGCAGAGTTCGGTGTAGTCGGTGCGCATGAGGCCGCTCCAGCCGCCGTGCTCCACGAGCAGTTGTTGGGAGAGTTGGACGACGTTGATGCCCGCCACGCCCACGCGCAGGAGGATGGCGAGCAGTTCGGCATCGGAGAGTGCGGCTGGCCCGTAGTCGCGCAGGCGTTCGCGCGGTTGTTCGCTGGCGGGCAGTTCTTTGATGCGTAGACGATACTCTGACATAGTGTTGCTCGTCGTTATATATAGATGTTGTTATTTGCCAGATGTATATGTTTACCGAATGTTTGGTGCGTTTGATACGGTTATTTTGATGAAGGATGCGTACGATTTTGCCCAACGGTTTGTGTGCGAAAACGTCGCTATCGATGTGTGGAATGAGGCGGAGTGTTGCGAGACGTGGTATACTTGCCAACATGCGATGCTAGCCGCCATAGGCCTTGGAGACCGTAGGAATGCGTTATAAAGACTATATTACCAACCTGCCACCCTATAAGCCGCCGACATTGACTCGCCAGCAACCTACTGGAATGACGAAGCTCTCGTCGAACGAGAATCCGCTTGGACCATCGCCGAAGGCAGTGGCGGCGATTCAGGCTGCCGCTCTGAATGTGCACCGTTATCCCGATGCGGGCGCGGTTGCGCTGCGTCAGGGGTTGGCGACGCACTTCGGCATTTCGCCCGACATGGTGGCGTGTACCAATGGTTCGGACGAGATGGTCTTTTTGCTGTGTTTGGCGTTTCTGCGCGAGGGCGATCAGGCTGTGATGGCGTATGGCAGCTTCATTAGCTATTATCTCCGCACGCTGGAGATGGGTGCTGATGCGGTGCGTGTGCCGTTGCGCGATTATGCTCACGACCTCGATGCGATGCTAGCGGCGATCACGGACCGCACGCGTCTGCTGTTTTTGTGCAACCCCAATAACCCGACCGGCACCACGAACACGGCTGCCGAGGTGGCGGCGTTCTTGAAGCGCGTGCCCGACGATGTGTTGGTGGTTGTCGATGAGGCGTATGTCGAATTTGTCGATCGCGACGATTACCCCGATATGGTGGCCGAGCTCCGTGCTGGACGGCGCAATATCATTCTGCTGCGCACGTTCGCCAAGATTTACGGTTTGGCTGGCCTGCGCATCGGTTATGCGCTCGGCGACCCCGAGGTGATCGGGTATATCGAGCGCGCGCGGCCCACTTTTAACGTGAACGCGATTGCGCAGGCGGCGGCGTTGGCGGCTTTGAGCGATACGGAGCACGTGGAGAAGAGCCGTGCTTTGGCTGCCGAGAGCCGTGCCACGTTTATGCGCGAGTTGCGGGCGTTGGGCTTGGACCCGATCCCCAGCTCGACCAATTTCATCGCGGTGCACGTGGGCGATGATATGGCTGTGACGACGGCGTTGATGGAGCGCGGCTTGACCGTTTCGCCATTGGGCGGTTGGGGCTTGCCCGGGTTTATCCGTATCTCGTTTGGCACTGCCGAGGATAACGCACGCTTCTTTGCGGCATTGAAGGATATTCTTCAGGCCACACATTAGCGTTGTTTGGTGATGAAGGCCAAGGTTATGCGCTTGGCGGTTTCATTCCAAATTCGGCAAGACAGTGATGAGAGTGCTGTTTTGCCTGCGGCAGCGAGGAGCGTTGTTTCGCAGGTGGTATCGATGCACTGCACGGAGTAGCGCATCGGTACCACTTCCCCTGGAAAGGGTGGTATCGATACCGACGTCAACGCAGCAGGGATGCAGCTTGTGCTCCAGCCTCGCGGGTTTGGCCTGAAATTGAGATCGAGGCGGCCAGGACCGTTTCAGATCGTAATGTCTTCGATGTCGTTTGAAGCGGAGTTGTTATATGCGAACGTGTCCGAATTGTCAAAGTGCGGTGGAGGATGCTGCACTGTTTTGTGCGCAGTGTGGCACGCGTATTGAGTCAGTTGTTGCCCCTTCGGCTCCTGCGGAGCCTGCCAATACGCCGCGTAGTGCTGCCCCGACGGTTGTGCTGCCGAGCGCGCAGGTGCCAGCAACCGAACGCCTCCCCGATTTAGATGCTGCGCCAGAATCGCCGAATACTCCAGGTGTCTCTTCCACTGCACCCGAGACGGGCGCGCTGCCGAACCTGCCGCCGGATACGTACGCGACAAGTTTGCCGGGTCAGCCTGCGCCAGTGCAACCTCCCACCAAACAGCCTCGCAGCCTGTTGTGGGTGGTGATTGGTGTCATCTCTTTGGGGTTAGTGGGTGTGATGGCCTGTGTGGTGGGTGGCATTTGGTATTTTGTCAACGAAGTAGGCCCTTCGATCGCACCGACAATGCAGGCTGTAGCCACCTCAACGGCGGGTGGTGGGGTGGCCCCACAGCCCACGGAAGCGCCCGGTTTGCTTTTGGGTGAACCGACCGAGGTTGCGGCTCCACCCGAGGAATCGAAGATCCTGTTCGAGGAAGATTTCGATAGCTCGCTTTTTAGCTTTTTCGAAGAAGATTCGGATGACACTGTCTCGTATTCGTTTGTCGATGGCGCGTATCAAATCGAGTTGTACCAGCCGAACTATATCGTTTGGCGCTTGCTCGAGGATACCTACGAAAATGTGCATATCGAAATGGATACGACGTTTGTCAGTGGTCCGAACGATAGCGCTGTGGGTATCATCTTTGGGTATCAGGACTCGAACAATTTCTACTTGTTCAGCGTTGCAGCCGATGGTACCTACAACCTCTCGATGTACGAGAACGATGAGTTTAGTGAACTGATCGAGTGGACACCGTCGCCCTTGATTAAGGGACAGAACGAAGTGAACCGGATCGGCGTTGAGGTCGATAGCGGCCTGATTCGCTTGTATGTGAACGGTCGATTGTTGGATGAGATCAGCGATTCGACGTTCCCAGAAGGTCGGTTGGCGATCGCCTCTAATAGTTTCGATGAGGCCGGCTCGACGTTCTTGATCGATAACCTTGTGGTGTACGAACCTTAACCCTCGGTGTACTACTCAATGTCCTGCTTCTGCGGCAGCGCTATCGGGCTTGGCACCCCAAGCCCGATGATCTCCCCTTTGTAATGAGGTCTAAGCCGTGATCGGGAGCCTGTATCACAGGTTCGCTAAAACGGTTTATAATGAAACGATCCTTCCTCTATTGGAGGGATGCACTGCGCTGGCGACAAGAGGCTCATAAACGTTGTACTACTGCGTGTCTTCTAGAACGTTTCGAGCGTTCTATTATTATGACCAGAGGGTAAATGTTTGCGGTTAATCCGCACCCAATAAGGAGTTTACATGAAAATCATTGTGGTTGGCACTGGATTTGTGGGCTTGACTCACGCTGCTGTCTGTTCGGAATATGGCCACGAAGTCTATGCTTATGATATTGATGAGCGCCGTCTGAACGCGTATCGCTCCGGCGATCCCGAGCAGATCGAGCAATACGTGAATGAACCAGGTTTGAGCAGCATCATTGCAGAGAATATTGATCGCTACCTCTTTTTTGTGAACGATATTAAGCCGATTATTGAAGGCACCGATGCGATCTTCCTCTGCTTGCCCACGCCGCCCAATCCCGACGGCTCGTCGGACTTGAGCTACTACTTCAACGCCATCCGCTACTTGGCGCAGTTGTTGGCCGCCCGCACCGATACGCGCCGCGTGGTGCTCATCAACAAGAGCACTGTGCCGATCGGCACTGCGCGCCAGTTGGAGCGCGTGCTGAACGAGTACAACGTGCCGAACGCAGGTGTGGCCTCGAACCCCGAGTTCCTGCCCGAAGGCGATGCTGTCGAGAAGTCGCGCCGCCCCGACCGCGTGGTGGTGGGTGCCGATACGGAGGAGGATTTCCGTATCATCCGCCGCATCTACTCGCAGTTCGTGAATCACGTGCGCATTCGCTACATCGAGACGACGCCCGAGACGGCTGAGGCCATCAAGTACGTGGCGAACACGCTGCTGCTCACCTACATCTCGTTCTGGAACGGTATCGGCGCGCGGCTCGGCGAGACGCTGCCGAACATCCGCATGGAAGATCTCAAGCGTGGCGTCACCGCCGACAATCGCATCAGCACGTGGGGCTCGTATGTCTCGAACGGCGCTGGTGGCTCGTGCTTCGGCAAGGACATCCAGTCGCTGATCTACCAGTTGAAGACGGCTGGTCAGCCAACCGATCTGCTGCAGTCGGTCTACAACATCAACGAGTACCAAAAGACCTACCTGGTCGATCGGGCGGTGCGCGAGGCCGGTGTCAGCTTCAACCACAAAACGGTGGCGTTGCTCGGCTTGGCCTTCAAGCAGCGCACCAACGATATGCGCGATTCGTCCGCGTTGAAGGTGGTCGAGGCGCTGTTGGCCCGTGGCGTGCGTGAGATCCGCGCCTACGACCCGCTGGCAGTGCACGAGGCCAAGCGCTTCTTCAACCCGGAGCAGAACCACCTGTTCGAGAAGATTACCTACCACAACTCGGTGCGCGAGGCGCTGACGGGCAGCGACATGCTGTTCATCTCGACCGACTGGGAGGAGTTCCGTGGCTTGTCGCGCACGATCGAGGAGGTCGTCAGCCCGCCCTACCTCGTGCTCGATGGTCGCCGCATGATCCCCGATTTCAACGAGTTGACCGAGCGCGGCTACGGCTATCTGGCCGTCGGCTCGCCCTACATGGGACCTAAGTAGGGTTGCCTGAACGGAGCGCCATGTGGGCATTTAACCACATGGCGCTTTTTCTTTACCAATTGCGATGCGCACATTTGTAGTCAAGCTGTAATGCCACTCAACATTCCGCTGGTCTATAATGCCTGCAAGGTATTGCAAAGACCAGGGAGAACCGTGGCCTATGATGTCGCTTCGTCAATATGCGCTCGCGATTGGTGTGATAACCGCACTCTTGCTTTATGCTACAATTCGGTTTGTGCGCTCTGTCGCTCCGCCGTGGATCGTCTTCGATGTGATGCTGGTGGCGCTGGCGGGCGGTCTGATTGGGCTGTGTTTCTACTTGCTGTTTCGGGTGCGCCTGCGCCGTGTGGTGTTGCAGGTGCGCGAATCGGCGGCGCTGATCGCAGGCGTTAGCCCTTCGTCTGCCCGCGATGAGTTCGAGGAGTTGCGCCAAACCTACGATCGTGCGCTGACGACCCTCGCTCGGCGCGATCGCTATCGGGCGATCACCGATCAGTTGCTTTCGTCGGACAACTTGGCGGTCTCCTTCCGGGTGATCGCCGAGCATGCCGCAAGCACGTTACCAATCGATGGCGCGGCGCTGTTTATGCGCGAGGATACGCTGTTGCGCAGCACGATCTCGTGGCATATGAACGGCTCGTTGCCGCTTGTCCCCGAGCAGGATACGGCGTTGTGGCGTGTGGTGCGCCAGAATCGCCCGCTGCGGCTCACCCAAGAGGATGCCGTCGTCGAACTGTTCGACCTGCGCGCCGCTGCCCTGTTGCTGCCCGTGGTGGTCGCCGATCAGCCGGTGGGTGTGTTGATGCTGGTCAATCGCACGAATCCCGATGCGTTCTGCGACGACGATCTGATGCTGGCGCGCTTCTTTGCGGGGCAATTGGCGCTGGCCGTGCGCCTCTCCTCTTTGAGCGACTTGGCGCGGGTGCGCGAGAACCAAGTGGCGACCGTCTCGCAAGTCGCCCGCGATTTGGGCGGCTCGATGAGCCTCGACGAGATTTTGCAAGAGGTGCTGACCGCTGCGGCTGCGCTGACCGCCTCGCATCACGGGACGATCCTGCTACTCGATTCCAAAAGTGAGCAAGTGACCCACCGCATTGCGCTAGATAGTGGTAACATGGCTCCATTGGAAATTGTGGCGAAGCCGATCTTGCGGCACGGTTTGGCTGGTTGGGTGATCCGCGAACGGCGCGCGGCACTGATCCGTGATACCGAGGAGGATGGGCGTTGGTTGCCGGGGCCTGGCTTGGGCGAAATGCGTTCGGCGCTGGTGGTGCCACTGCTCGCGAATGACCAGGTGTTAGGTGTGATCACACTGGCCCACGAAATGCCCGGCCATTACAACGCCGAACATCAACAACTGTTAGAGACGCTGAGCGCTCAAGCGGCACTGGGGATCGAGCGTGCCACCTTGCGGGCCGCCTCCAGGCCAACGATTCAATCTGTACAGACCTACTCGCCGGTCTCGGATGGTATTGTGGTGCTGCCCGAGCAGTTGTCGACGCACGAGGTGGTGGCTGTTTCCGCCGATCTACGGGGGTTGCATCGGGCAAGCCAACAGTTATCATTGCAGGATTTGGCCACGGAAGTGCTCGAAATGTACTTCCAAACAATGGCGCGAGCGATACAACCTCAGGGCGGGGTACTTGAAAGAACGGCAGATGGTGGTATCCTAGCAGTGTTCGGCTATCCTTACGAACAGCCGAGCGACGTGATGCGTGCGGTGCAGGCGGCGCTCACGATGCGGCGAGTTGGTTTAGCATTACGGGAGAGTTGGCGCGAACGTTTGGGGATGGAGATCGGTGTAGCAGTGGGGATCAGCCGTGGTCCGGCGATCATCGGGCAGGTGCCTGGGGCGCTGAACCACACCACGAGTGGCCAGGCGGTGTTATACGCGAGCCGTCTGCAGGCGCTGGCCCGTTCGAACGAGGTGCTTGCAGCTGCCAATGTGGTCAACGCCTTGGAGAACGTACAAGATATGTTTGATATCGCGATGTTGCCGCCGTTGTTTATTCATTCGTCGCAGCCCGCTGAACCGATTTATCGGATCGATCAAGCGATGACATATTCGGTTCATCACATTCCTTCGTAGCATAACATCGATACGTCATCAATCCTATGGTATAGTGCGGGAAAGTCGTGTCACCGTGGTGGAGAGGGATGCACGGCGTATCTATGTAGGGAGACGATCACGAATGGACATAACAGAAACGCCCCTTACCGAGGTACGTACTGATGGCCTGTTGCGGATTACACAGGCGATAGAGACCGCTGCAACGCTAGATGAGCTACTGCTGTTGGCGCTGCATGAGCTTACACAGCTGTTTGGCGTCGAACGGGGTGGCGTAGCGCTGCTCGATGATAAAGGTCAGATCTCCTCAATCGCCTGCGAATACCCCCCGCAGGTGACACCCCTCGATCTCAAGAGCATTGCCGAAGTTCCGGCGTTGCAGATCCCGATCCAGAAGCGTCAATCGTTGCAGGTCCATATCTCGGAGCGTTCGGAGAAGTATCACGAAGCTTGGAAGATGCTGCAAGAGCGCAATATCCGCTCGTTGCTGCTCATCCCCTTGATCGCCCAAGATAAGGTGATCGGCATCTTGGCGCTCGGAGTGGCCCGCGATGGTCGAGTGTTCCGTCCCGATGAAGAAGCGCTCGCCCGTGTGCTCGCCAGCCAACTCGCCTCTGCGATCACCACCTTCCAGTTGAACGCCGAGGCGCAGCGCCGCAATCAGGAGCTCAACACCCTCAACGATATCGCCACCACGGTCACTTCGAGCATCGATACGCACGAGGTGTATCGCTTGGTGGTGCAGAAACTGAACGAGTACTTCCAAGTCGATGCTGGTTCGCTGCTGTTGGTCGACGATGATACCGGCGACCTGGTGTTTGTGATGACGCTGGAGGGCGGCGAGGAGAAGCTCGCTGGCGTGCGCGTGCCTCCCGGCCAGGGTGTGGTGGGCCATGTCGTCGCAACACGGCATTGGGAACTGGTGCACGACGCTCAGAACGACCCCCGCTTCTACGGCAAGGTGAGCGAGGATGTCGGCTACCTGACGCGCTCGATCTTGTGTGTGCCGATGATTGTGAAGGGCAAGGTCATCGGCGCGATCGAGTTGCTGAACAAGATCAATGGCCAGTTTACCGAGGAGGAGGCCGAACGCCTGATGCGCATGGCCGCCTTTATCGGTGTGGCGATCCAGAACGCGCACCTGTTCAAACAAGTGGCCGATGGCCGCGATCGGCTGGCGGCGATCCTGAACTCGACCGCCGACGGTATTCTGATGGCCGATATGCACGGCACGGTGCTGACGGCCAACCCCACCGCTGCGTGGCTGTTTGCCGCCAAAGAGCAGGATCTGATCGGGCGCAAGCTCGATGATCTGTTGCAGAGCTTGCACGCCCGCGCCCATGAGGTGATCGCTCGGACGCGCCTTGGCGGTGACACCTCCGACGAACAGAACGACGCGCCTGTCCAGATCAGCGAGATCGAGTTGCGCGGCGCGAGCCACCGCTACATTTTGCACTTGGCCTCGCATGTGCGCGACGAGAACGGCGAGATCTACGGCCAGTTGGCGGTGTTCCGCGATGTGACGCAGGAGCGCGAGCTTGAACAACTGCGCCAAGATTACACAGGCATGCTGGTCCACGACCTACGCGCACCGCTGACATCAATAATGAACGGTGTGATGATGGTGCGGCGTGGTTTGGGTGGCCCCGTCACCGAGCAGCAGCAGGAGTTGCTGAAGATTGTGCATCAGGGCAGCCAAACCCTGCTTGAGCTGATCAATACCATGCTCGACATCTCGAAGATGGAAGAAGGCCAGATGTCGCTGGATGTGAAGCCGCAGGCGCCGTACGCCCTGTTCGATCAGGCGCTTGAGCGCTTGCAGGGCTTGGCCAGCACGCAGCGGGTGACCTTCGAGCAGCGCATGGAGTTGGGCCTGCCGCTGATCGTGGCCGATGGCGATAAGATTGTACGCGTTTTACAGAACCTCATCGATAATGCGATCAAGTTCTCGCCTCCCGGTGGCTTGGTGACGCTCGGCGCCTCGCTCTTTAACGCCGAGAATCCGCCGACGGATCTGCCGATCACGCCGCCGTTGGATTCGGATGAGTGGTTGATCTTCTGGGTGCAAGACCGTGGTATGGGCATTCCTCGTTCGTATCACGAGCGTATCTTCGAGAAATTCGGTCAGGTGCGCGGCACCAAGCTACGCGGCACTGGCCTGGGCCTCACATTCTGCAAGCTGGTCGTCGAAGCGCACCAAGGCCGCATTTGGGTAGAAAGTGAGGAGGGTGCCGGTAGTATTTTCGCATTTGCGCTGCCCGTGAAGGTTGAATAAAAGTGTATGCAGATTAGAAATTTGTTATAGTCTTGATATGCTGACTATAATCAGCTATAATGATAGTATCCTCTGTGGCGGCTACTAACAACTGTAAAACGTTGATCCAAATGCGAAGGTAGGTCGCCCATGCGCAGGCTCCTACGAGCTGTTCGATCACAAATACGTTATCGCATCATTCTTCCCTATCTCACATTAACGCTTGTTGTGATGTTGGCCGGCGCTGGTATAGCACTGGCGTTGGTCTCTGCGTCTCAGGAAGAGCGCCTCACGAATCAGCTTGCGCAGATAGCTCGCAGCACCACCGATGCTTTGGCGACTCGCGAGAGTAATCATTTGGTGTTTTTGCGTCAGGTGGCTTTCGCGCAAGCCAATCCAGCCGATGATATCCCTGCAGTGGCCGAGTCGATCTCCAAGAGCGACGTTGCTGCTACCTCTGCGGCGCTGCGTAATTACTACTCCTATGCTCTGCTGAACCCCACGCTTGGCTTCGATCGGATGCTGGCCTTCGATAGGAACGGCATTGCACTGGTCGATTGGCTGCGCATTGAGGAAGATCCCACGGCTGCGCCTGCAGAGATTCAGGGCACCGATCTCTCACAGGTGCCGTTCGTGAAGCAACTCCTGAGCGGCGAAGTGATCGATGGTAACGATAAGTTTGCCGGTCTGATCGTGTTCCAGCCCGATCCTCAGCCGTATTTTTACACGGCAGTGCCCATCCGCTACGATGGTGAGGTGGTTGGCGGTCTGATGGTCGGTATGAAGATCGATCCGCTGTTGAACTGGTTACAGCGCATCAGCCAGGCCGCGATCACGGTGATGTACGATCAGCAGGGTAACGCGATCGGTAGTACGCTGATCGAGCGCCCTGAGCTCGGCTCTTTGCCGATGCCCGCCCAAGTGCTGAGCGATCTGCAGAACGGCGCCGCCCGTTCGTCCTTCAATTACGAGGTGCGTCAGCGCCCCTACCAGTTCGCCTATAGTCCGCTCTACATCGCGGGTAAGCAGGTTGGCTATTACTCCGTGGGCCTCTCGCGCGATTTCCAGATCGAATCGGTCTCCCTGAGCCGCAACGCGATCATCGGCTTGACGATGGTGCTGATGCTCTGCTCGGTCGTGCTGGGGTATATGATCGCCCGCAGCATCACGGTGCCGCTCGAAAACCTGGTGGAGACGGCAGAGTCGGTGAAGGCTGGTGATTTGGAACGGCGCACGACGTTCACATCCGATGATGAGCTTGGCCAGCTTGGAGTGGCGTTCAACCAGATGACTGAGCATCTGTTGCGCCTGTACCAGACGAGCCGCGATCTCAGCACCACGATTGAGGTGGGCGCAGTGCTGAACGTGGCACACTCCACCTTACAGTCGTTTGCGCCGGGCACGCACGTGTTGGCGCTGCTCGAATCGCGCGGTGTGTGGCGCTATGTCCTGCACGAGCAGGCTCCCGAGCAGTTGCAGCCACTGACCGGGCTGGAGTTATCGCCCAAGGAGTCGCTGCTGCTGGAGTTGGCCCAGAATCGCAATCCGCAGTTGATGCTGGCCTCCGATGAGCCGCGCCTGGCGGACATCGGCTTGGCCTCGATCGCTGGTTTCGAGAGCGTGTTGCTGGCACCGCTGTTGGCTCAGGAGCGCTTGGCTGGTGTGCTGATCTTCGGCCACGCCGACGCGCAAGCTTTTGAGGGCGCGAACAAGCCGATTGTGATGGCGACTTTGAATATGACCGCGAGCGTCCTGTACAACGCGGTGTTGTTCAGCCAGGTGCAGGAAGAGGCGAGTGAGCGCCGTGCCATTCTGCAATCGATCGGCGATGGTGTGATCGTCTGCGATCAGAATCGCACGATTATGCTGATGAATAGCGCCGCTGAGGAGATGCTGGATCTGCGCGATTGGAACGAGGTCCGCCGCAACTTCAACGATGTGCCGCTTGTGCGCTCCGAGATCGAGCACGATCTGTTCGGCAATGAGAAGGCGGTGCTCGATCACTATCAACTTGGCGATAAGGTGCTGCGCTTAAGCAGTGCCCCGGTGGTTGGCGAAAACGGCGCGCTCTTGGGCGAGGTGATCGTCCTGCACGATATCTCGGCGGAGGCGGCCGTGAATCAGGCCAAGACCGATTTCATCAAGGTGATCTCGCATGAGCTACGCACGCCGCTGACGCCGATCTGCGGCAATGTGGAGTTGCTGCTGCGCGGTCTGTTCGGCGAGCTCAATTCCGAGCAGCGCGAGACGCTGGAGTTGGTGCGTGGTCGGGCCGAGCAGATGAAGGACCTCGTCAACAACATCATTATGGTGGCGAGTATCGAGGCCAATACGCTGCAGACCGAGCCAGAGCCTCAGGATCTGTGGATCGCGGTTGAGAATGCCGTGGCTCCGATGCGTCGGGCGTTTGCTAATAAGAAGCTCGAACTGAACATCGACTCGATGGAAGGCATTCCGATGGTGTTGGCCGACCGCGAGCAACTTCGGATGATCCTCACGCAAGTGCTCGACAATGCGCGGCGCTATACGCAGACCGGCGGTGTGACGATCACGGCTACTCACACGCAAACGACGGTGCGACTCGACATCCAAGATACTGGCCCGGGCATTCCCCCTGAGGAGCGGCCTCGCCTGTTTACTCGTTTCCACCGCATCGAAGGGAATAATTCACCTGAACGTGGCAGTGGCCTTGGTTTGGCGATTACTCGTCTGCTGGTTGAGCGCCAGGGCGGCAGTGTATGGGCAACCAGTGAAGTTGGGCGAGGAAGTACGTTCAGTATTTCATTGCCGATAGCGAGCGAGCATGCACACATCGTCGTTGGAGAAACCAACACGTCGGCGTGATCCGCTTCGCTGGATCGCACTTGGCGCCTTGCTGCTTGCGTTCGTCTTGATCTGCTGTGTGTCGCAGGTCGTGACGTATTTGATGACCCCCAGAAATCAGGCTTCTGACCTCGATCTGTTATCGAAGAATCAGGCCGATTATAGTGTATGGCTCGATGAACTGTGGCTGCCTAATATCGGCCCCGAAGTTGTTGAAGCGATCGCCTCGGACCTAGCGACTCCTACGCCTGGTGAAGTTGCCGCTTTACCCGCTGTACCGTTGGAGGTGGTGCCCGCAGTACCTGGTGCACCAACACCAACTCCTGCTGCTGTCAATCCTGTGATTGTGACGCTGACACCGACACCGACGCAGGGCAGCGTGATCGCTGAGGGACCGACATCCGTCGCTACTGCGACAGCGGTTGTTTCTCAGCCGCAGGCCACCAGCGCACCCACGAGCGATGCGGACGTTCCTATTCCCACGCCGACTGCGCCGAGTGTGGAGCCGCCTACCAGCACGGTAACATCGGCGACAAGTGCGCCGCCAACCAACACTGCAGAACCTGAGCAACCACCGACCGTTACTCCTCGGCCCGACTCGCCGTCGCGCCCAACTAGCGTGATCCCAACCGATATCCCTACCGAGCCACCGACGAGCGAGCCACCGACGAGCGAGCCACCGACCAGCGCGCCACCGACGAGCGAGCCACCGACGAGCGAGCCGCCAACGAGTACGCGCAAGCCAGAGGAACCTCCGCGACGCACCAATACACCAGTGACGCCGACGAATACGCCGACGCACACACCGCCGCCGACGAATACGCCGACGCACACACCGCCGCCGACGAACACGCCGACGCCGACACCGGTACTGGCGAACTTGACGATTACGAAGAGTGTAACGCCGTCCTCAATGACGCCAGGCGATACGACGCTCGCAGTGGTGTACGAGATTCAGATCACCAATAACAGCCCGTTCCCGGTCACATTGACTAGGATCATTGATAATATGAGCGCTATTCAACCCTTTGATGGCAGTGGCTGTCAGATGATACCGAATAATGGCACCTGTCTCGCACCTATCTTGCAACCAGGCACTTGGGAATGGAATGGGAGTTTGTCGCTGAATATGGGCGCGAATGCGGTATTGCGCATCGAAGGAGTAATGGATCGCTCATTGGCAGTGTCAACTCAATACTGCAATACTGCGGTGGTGGAGTTCACCTACCAGGGCAATCCAGATAGCCGCAACACCCCTCAAGCCTGCTTCATTTTCAATTGATGGTGTAGCATAAGCCTCTTGTGGCCTGCGCCAACGTGTGATTGTGGTGGCGATGTGCGATCAAGTGGCGGATGGAATGGCCGTTGCAGGGGTGCCACTCGCGGTGTACAAAGAAATACCTTGCTGCCGCAGGCTAAAACAGGGTTGATACTGACTCTGTCCAATCAGGTTTGGTATCAGAATCGTTTGAGGGTCGTTTCACTTGTAAGTGAAGCGGCCCTCAATGATTGTGCATCGCCTTGTGGTAAAGGCAGTTTACTGCAGAACGACCATCGGGAGCATTACGCGCCGCTGATCGGGGTTGTACAGGCGCGATTCTGCGACGCTGTACAGATCGATGAGTTCAGCCTGTTGTTCTGGCCGATTATGATGATGCAGCAGCAGCAACTTTTGATTCTGGCGCATCGCAACGAGCATGCTGTTCACGAAGCCGCTGATCTGGCTGCCGTGCGTATCCACGAAGAGCGGTCGCTGACCAAACTCCACCGCCCCGTTGATCGGTGTGATGCCGGCCTGGAGGAGATTGTATTCTAGCGCACCCGTCGCGGGCACCCGATCGACCCGTTGATTGAAGTAGTTTGCATCGCGGGCATACGTCTCGACATAATAGCGAATGCGAGGCTGTGCACTCGTGAGACCGATCTGGCTTGCACCCACCGCCTGGAACATCACCGAGCTATTGAACGGCGCGCTATCCAAGTTCGCGCTCGATGCGCTGGCCGGAGCGGGCCAGGTGTTCCACGACGAACGGGCGATCGGCGACCACTGGCCGTCTGGCAAGATGCGATACACCACGTTGACGAACACATCGTTCACCTGCCAGGTGGAACTGTTCGAGTTCGTGTTGATAATCACGTAATCGTCGATGCCATCGAGGTTCGAGTCGATGTAGGTGCGGAATTGGATCTCGTTGGGTGTGGACCAAGGCGCATAGTTCGCCAATCCAAAGAACAGCACGCTCAGATCGACTTGGCCAACCAATCCATAATTGGAAGTCACGCCCACGTACTTCACATCGGCGGCTTGCAGGCTTGTGTTGAGATTGGGTATCTGCGGGCTGCTTGCGGCCAACTCGAAGGCGCTGACGAGCGGTGTCTGCGCTGAACCAACCCAGTTGACAAGGCCAGCATTGCGTGCGCCAGTGTTGATTAAGTCGAGCGAGAACGTGTTGGTGCCTGGCGGAAGGATCAAGAAAGAATTCGTGGCGCGCGCCTCTGACGCCGATTTCGGGAAGATCTGGAACGGCACCCGCAACGTCTGCGGCTCGGCGCGCTGATACGGCTCCTCGACGCCCATAAACGTGCGCTGTTCGAGATCGTAGAGATCCTTATCATCGTCGTCGTGGCGGCCCGTGCCGAACAGGATGATCTTATTGGGCTGCACCTCGATCGTCTTGTGGCTCACCCGCCGCGTTGTTTGTGGATCGCTTCCGGCCTGGTAGAAGGTGATGGTGTATGTGCCCGGCGCGATCGGTTGATACGCGCTCACCTGTCCCACGCCGAGCCCTGCGAGCTGCAACTCACCGTCGATATACACATCCAACGGCCCAATGTCCCAGTTCTCGCCCACGCGGTTGGCGTTGAGGAAGTGGATCAGCGACTGACCGGGCGGAGGCGATGGTGCCGTCTCATCGACCACCAGTAGGCCGAGCTCATCGGGACGCCCGACCATAACCAATGAGTAATCGCGCCCCGCAGCCAGATCAACGGGCACCTCCATCACCACCGTGCGCTTATTGGGGAGCCGAATGTACACAGTGTGCTGGCCTGGCTCGACCGTGTAGTACTCCTGCACCTCGCGGGAATCGAGCGATTCATCCAGCAGCAGATCGTCGATGAACATATCGACGTCGCGGAAGTGCGCTGCGTGAGCCGCCCGTACGCGCGTCTCATTGCCCCGTGTGTCGGAGTGAATGTGCACATAACCGCTGTGCTCGGCCAAACCGTAGCGTGCGAAGTTATTCTGTGTTGGCGGCGTGAACGCATCGAATGTGGCTGTCAGTTCCGATGGATCAACTGTCACGCTGATCGGTAGGGTGAGGCTGCTGTGCGGCTCGATCTCGACCTGGGTGGCGGGCAACTCCACTGTCACGCCCGTCTCGCTGACGACGGTTGTGACGCTCAGCGTGACCGTGCGGGTCAGGTTGCTCTCATTCTGCAGGAATAGCGGCTGGGCCTGGCTCCATGGCTGGCTGATCCAGGGCGCGCCGTATGAGAGCGTGGCGGTATCGCTCAGATCGCCAGTGGAGGCGAGCAGATCCACATTGGAGAGTGCCGACAGGTTGAGTTGGCCCGCGCCGACCAACGAGGGCGGGTAGAGCGCGCCTTTATTGGTACTCACTGGGCTTGCGGTGTTCAGCAGGGCCGCCTTGACCTGATTGGGCTGCCAATCGGGGTGTTGCTGCAACAACAGGGCGGCGGCGCCAGCCACCTGCGCGGCGGAGCCAGAGGTGCCGCTCATGCTGAGCGTGCCCGTGCCGCTACCGATCGCCGCGCCCGGAATATTCGTGCCGGGTGCGACGAGTTCGGGTTTGATGGTCTGATTACCACGTTGTGGCCCGCGCGAGCTGTACGATGCGACTTCTTGCGGCGCTAGGGCCATGATCCCAGGCGCAGGCAAGTTCGTTGTTGTTTGATCGACCGTCGCGCCAACTGCGATAGCATGATTGGCGCTGGCTGGCGAATTGACGCTGTAGAACGTGTTCCCCAGGTCGCCCGCCGATGCAACCACGACGATACCAGCTTGGACCGCATTGTTCACTGCAATCGCGTCGGGGTCGTCGTTGCTGCCGAAGCCAGAACCAGTCGAAATATTGAGAATATCAAGCCGATCCGAGGTATCACCATCGCCGTTCGGGTCGAGCGCGTACTCGATCGCCGGGATCATCAGCACGCTCGAACCTTCGCACCCAAAGATTTTGAGTGCGTACAGCTCGGCCTCTGGCGCGACACCCGGCAGGAGGCTAAAGGCGCTTTGGTCCTGTTCGATGGGGTACGGGCCCGTGTAAGGGCTGCCATCGGCGAGCACGCCCTGGCCTGCCAACAGGCTCGCGACATACGTGCCGTGGCCGTTGCAATCGAGCGGATCGGCATCGGGCTGCGGAATGCGTCTAGCGGGGTCGGGACTTGAGGCATCGTAGGCATCCCCCGCGAAGTCGAAGCCACCCACCACACGGGCGGTTGGGAAACTGCCCGCCTCGATGATGGAGGGATTGTTGCTACTGTAGGCCGCAGGTGTGCCGGGGCCGCCGAAGGTGGCGTGCGTGTAGTCGATGCCGCTATCGATCACACCGATGCGTACACCACGTCCAGTGATGCCCTCTTGCATTGTTTGCGCCACTTGGGCGAGCAGCGCGGCATTCTTGGAGCTGAAAGCGTTCGGCTCTTTGGGTGGGATCACATGGAGGGCGTTGATACCGGGCAACTGACGAAGTTGATCGATCCGATCTGCATTGATCGACACCGCAATGCCATTGTAGGCGAGGCGCGTGCTGAATAGCACGGTGGCGCCAAGTTGGGGCAATTGGCGTTGCAGCGTTTGTTGTTCGTTCTGAATACGAATCCGCTGTGAGCGGTGAAGGGTATCGGGCAGCGCAGCGACAGGTGCCGAGGCAAGCTCGATCATCACTGTGATGCGTTCGGTGCTAGCCGTTTGTGTAGGTAGCAGTTGCGCGTTTTTAGAAACAGGTTCAAAGATAGGTGGTGCGTTGTTGACTTGTCTGTCTGCCGTCCATCCTGTGGGGACAAGGAGCACAGCAAATAACAAGCTTAATACGGCGATCAATGCAGCATATCGTCGACCCATATCGCATCCCCCGAGACACACGCCCTGGTGTGCATAATTGCTGTTTCAGTTATTTCACCGCGTTCCTATGCGGTAAATGGCGCGTTCGTGCTACTTGTAGGCCGCCTACCTGAAGGTAAGCAAAATGTGTTTCGCGCCGGGTCGTGCGGGCGGTGCGACAAGGCTGGCGAAATGTAGGCAATGTGGTTATGGTAGCAGCGCTGCACATTAAAGCACAGCGAAAGGGCGTGCTTACTCTTCTCCACTATGAGGAACATCTCTGTTGGTTTCTCTGACCAACATCTGAATCGAAGAATAAAGATAACAGATGCCGCAGCGTAGCCTTCTGCGGCATATTGGTTGGCTCTTATATGGCGCCTATTGTATCATACGTACTAATATCGTAGTGTGACGTTTTTTTCATCAAACTGCTAGTTTTCCCCCTTGATTTAAATAAAAATTCATTTTTCTGCTGCATGCTCGAATGGGATTTGGCTTGTAGAAGCGCTCGCAGAGGGTCTGGTGCTTGGTGACTCGATGCAATCTACCAAGCACCAGCAGATCTATATTATCGTTGAAGGCCGAAGATCAGGAGGTACGAGAGGGCACCGAGGCAGAGGAACGTACCGTAGGAGATATACTCGGGAACGTTTTCGCGCCCGATGCGGCGCAGTACAATCAGCACCGCCGAGTAGATACCCGCCAGCAGCATCCCATAAAACAGGGCCCGATCGAGGCGTGTGAGCCCCAATGCTGCGCCGATAAAAATGCTCAGATAGACATCGCCAAGCCCAAACGGCGCGGATTTGCCGGGAAAGAGGAACTTCGCGAGCAGGAAGAAGAGCGTGAACACGAAGCCGCTCACCAACGCGCCGAGCACCGAGTTGAGGATCGAATGGTACGGGCTGAGGGCCAACGAGGCCAGCAAGGCGATGAGCGCCGCGCCGAGAATGACAAAGGTGTAAATAAATCGGTGCAGCCAGTCGATGCCACCCGTGATGAGCAGGATGGCGGCGACAAAGGCGAGGTAGAAGAAGATCAGCTGAAAGCCGTATAACTGGTAGAAGCGCACCAGCGAGAAGGCCATCAACAACTCGACGAGCGGGAAGATCCAGTTGAGTGGTTTGCCGCAGCAGCGTCCTCGTCCTCCTTGGGCCACCCATCCTACAACGGGCAACAGTTGCCACCAGGCCAAGGGCGCACCGCAGCGCGTGCAGTGCGGCTTTCCGCCTCCTGAGGCACCCTCGCGCGGCAGGCGGATGATCACCAGATTCAGCAGTGTGCCGAGCAGTAGGCCAGCAACGAAGACGATAGCAATGAGTGGGTTCATCGGAATCCCTCGTGTGTGGATATCCTGGCCCATGCGCAGCCCGGCACAATGCCGTGAAGCCACCTGGGCACTGCGATCAGCGAAATGCTTCCGTCATAATAGCGATCGGCGGGTCTTGCTTGGTCCAGAGGGCAAACGCCAGCGCGGCTTGGCGAATAAACATCCCCGCGCCATCGAGTGTGGCGGCACCGCGCGCCGCTGCATCGGTGAGCAGTTGCGTTTGACGGTAGACCATATCGTAGACGAGCGTGTTGCTTGGGATCAGCGTGGCGGGCAGCGGCGTTTCGCCAGCGTTCCAGCCAAGCGATGTGGTGTTGACGATCAGCGATGATTCGGCCAACAGCGTGGGCAACGCTTCGTCGTTGAGCGAAAGGGCGAACAACTCGGGATCGCGGTCGATCTGGCTGAGCAGATCGGCGAGCAACTCCTCGGCCCGCTCCAAGGTGCGGTTGGCCACGATCAGCCGTTGCGCGCCCGCATTCAGCAGGGCGACCACCGCCGCACGGGCGGCTCCGCTCGCACCCAGCACGACGATCGATTGCCCGGCGGGGTCGTAGTTTGCGTCTTCGCGCAACGAGGCGATGAAGGCCGGAGCATCGGTATTGGCGCCGCTCAGGCTGCCGTCCTCCTCGCGGATGATCGTGTTGACGGCGCCGATAGTGGCGGCCTCGGGCGTGATCCGATCGATCAGTGGGACGACGGCGACTTTGTGCGGCAGCGTGACGTTGGCACCGAGCATATGCGGTTGGCGCAGCGATGCGATGCGAGCGGGCAGTTCCGCCGCAGGCGTGTGCCAAAGTTCGTAGCGTGCTGCAATACCAAGTTGTTGGAATGCTGCGTTGTGTAGGGCGGGCGAACGGCTGTGAGAGACAGGATCCCCGATCACTCCAGCGAGAAGTTGTTGCGGTTGTTCTGACATAGCATTCACTAGTGTAAAACGGAACGACTCAAAGGTAAAGAGCTAGATGATTGCAAGATCGACACAGTTCTGCGGTTCATACCACCTTCGGTTGGGCAGTGGCTCTGTAGCGAGCAAGGAGCCGACCGTGTTCTGGTCGGCTCCCTAGTATAAAGTAAAAATGATGGAGTGTGCTCTCGTTACGGTGCGCAGTTGAGGTATTCTTGCTCGTATTGCAAAAATTCTTCATACGAGACGGCGAACTTATGCGCACCAGCTTGTTCGCAGGAGGCGACGAAGTAGGTGTACTCTGCCGAGGTATCGGGCCGTGCAGCCGCTTCGAGCGCGTCGAGGCCGGGATTGCTGATCGGGCCGGGCGGCAGGCCGCCGTTGGCGCGCGTGTTGTAGGCAAACAGGTCGCTGTCGCTACCCGCCGTGTTGATCTGCTCGTTGGTGTAGGCATCGAGCTTCGGCCACCAATCGTTGGCCGTACCGAGCACATATTGTACAGTTGGATCGGCGCCGAGTTTGCCTCCGCCGAACTCGCCAAGGTTCTCAGGCTTGAGCCGATTCCAGAACACCGCCGCGATCTGCGGCATCTCATCGAGCAGCACCGCTTCGCGCTGCACGATCGAGGCCATCGTCACGATGCTATGCACATCCATCGGGTTGCCGTCGGCATCGGCGATGGTGATGCGCGTCTCGAAGGTGCTGAACTGCTCGGTGAAGCGGTTGAGCAGGAGCGAGATCAACTCATCGGCGGTGGAGGATTTATCGACGCGGTAAGTATCGGGGAACAGGTAGCCTTCGAGGCTCGCGCCATCGGGAAGGCTCGCGAGCAGCACAAAGTTGTCTTTGAAGCGCTCACCATCGCGGGCGGCTTCCAGGAAGTCCTGCTCGGTGATGTTTGGGAAACCCGCATCGCCGACGATCTCCGCGATCTCCTCCAGACGCAACCCTTCGGGGATGGTGATCTGCACTTCCTCGATTTTTGCGGTGATCTGCAGCGCCGAGATGATTTGGCTCATGGTCATGTTTGGCCGTAGTTGGAAGGTTCCTGCTTGGAGTTTGCCATCGAAACCTTGCATACGCACCAGCATAGTGAAGAGCAACGGCTGTCGGATCAGTTTTGCGCTGCGTAACGTGGTTGCGATTGTGCTCGTTGAATCGCCAGGGTTGACGACAATTTCAACAACCTCGTCGCTATTGCTTACCGGCGTGCGAATCTCGCGCAGAAGTGCATAGCTGGTGCAAGCAACCATTAGCGATACAAGCGCTACTCCGAGGAACAGAGCGCGCAGGGTCTTCGATAGAGCTGTGCTTTTAATCATATTGTATATTTGGCCAAAAACTATGAACCATGAATAAGAATTGCAAGTCTAGTGAATATGATGCCGAACTTGGGATGAAGTTCGGCACTACTACGAGCTACGATTCATCGGAAGAGTCGGGTTCGGCTTCGCCTTCACTCTCTCCAGAATTGTTGGGTTCATCGGTAGACTGAACCGCTGTATCGTCGTTAGTGGTTGGTTCGCTGGTGGGTTGCGTTGCCGCTTCGTTGGTTGAGGTTGGTTCCTCGGTGGGCTGAATCGGCACGGTCGATATGGTTTCGGTGGGCAACTCACCCTCGGGCTCGCTGAGCAGCGAACGGCTCGCCCAGCCAGTGCCGTCGGAGCTATTGATCTGCGAACTGCTCGCGTGGCGTTCGCCAAGCCGAATCAGATACCAATTGCGATCCGGGCTGGCAGCGATGAAGATCACCTCGTCGCCTTCGCTAATACCGCCGATGCGTTCGCCACTGGTGCTGGGGAGGGCACGCACATTGCCGGTGAACAGCGCGCTCCCGCTGATAACGGTGGTCGGCTCGAACAGCGATACGGGTGTGGGCACAGGTGTCGGTGCCCGCGAGGTCGATTCCTCATCATCGCTGCTGGGGCGGGTGGTTGGTTCGAGCGGAGATGCGATATTGGCTGGCATACGCTCGTGGCCAACCTGGCGGAGTTCGGCGCGGAGGGTGTTCACAACGCTCCAAGCGAGGATCAGTGCGACGAGCATCAGCACACAAGAGATCGCGGTTTTGATCAGGTCGGCACCGCGCAGCAGCATGTTGTGGCTCTGCATCTGGTCGAGCACGCTTTGGGCTGTGCCACCGACCGATTCGCCCCAACTGGTTTTGCTCTGGTCCTCGCGTGCGACACGGCGCAACTCGAGCAGGGCGCGCGCATCGCCAACCACGGCGAGGGCGCGTACTGCGCTCCAGCGCACATTGCTGTTGGGATGGCGCAACGCTTCGAGCAGCGGCCCTGCAGCACGCCCATCGCCGATTTGACCGAGCGCCTCCGCAGCGCGGTACGCTGTCAGCCAAGGACGGGTTGGGCTGAGCGCCTCGTTGAGGGCCGGCACGGCTGGTGCGCCGATGCTGACCAACTCGTCAACTGCTTGATGATGGAGTGGGTTCTGCGGGTCGCCAAGCGCGACGATCAGGTTTGCGATCCGCTCGCGCATTGCTGTATTGGCGGCTTGCGCAACCGCTCGTTTCGATGGTGCAGGCGCAGGCGTGGTGAGTTGGCGCGTTGCACGCGAAATGCTTTGGATCACCTGGCCAACTTGCGTCTCAGCGGTACGTGGTTGCGTCGACGCTGGGGCATCGCCGTTGGTCTGCTCCTCGATTCGTTTATCCTGTTCTTCCATGCGTCTTCTTTACTCTTTGGGCCCTAAGCGCTCTGGCCAGCGCCGCAGCACTTCGGCCATAATCGCCGCTGCTGCTTGCGCTTTTGGCTGGCGTGGCAATTGCTGAACTGTCTCACCATCGAGCAACAGTACCTGGATATCTTCGTGCCCAATGCTAGATACCGCCTCATTGGCGATAATCATATCGAGACCTTTGCGCTCAAGTTTTGATCGAGCGTAATCGATCAAATCTTGCGTTTCGGCTGCGAAGCCGATTTTAATGAAATCGCGTCGTGCTGCTAGGCCAGCCAGAATATCGGGGTTGCGGACCAGGCGCACCACTAGTTCTTCGTCATCACCCTTCTTGATCTTGCGCGTCGAGAGTTCGGCGGGTCGGAAATCGGCGACTGCCGCGTTCATCAGGAGTAGGTCCGCCCCTTCGATGGCAGTATGAACCGCATCGCGCAGTTCAAGGGCCGTTTCAATGTGGATCACATCGAGTGCGGCAGGTGGGGTGAGGCTGGTCGGGCCGCTGATCAGTGTAACCTGTGCTCCGAGATCGCGAGCTTGTTCGGCGAGCGCGTAGCCCATTCGCCCGGAGGCACGATTCCCAATATAGCGTACTGGGTCGAGCGGTTCGTGGGTGCCGCCTGCGGTGACGACAACGCGTCGCCCTCGCATGGGGCCGCTTTGTCGCCCGAGCAGAGCGCGGATATGGCCCTCGATGATATGGATTTCGGGTAGGCGGCCTTTGCCGATCATCGGTTCGGCCAGCCGTCCTACAGCCGGTTCGAGCACAGTGATGCCACGTTGGCGCAGGGTAGCGATGTTCGCCTGGGTGGCAGGATTCTCGTACATTTGGGTATTCATCGCCGGGGCGCAAAGGATGGGCGCCTTGGTGGCTAATACCGTGGTGGTCAGCATATCGTCGCTGAGTCCCGCAGCGATGCGTGCGATGGTGTTGGCGGTGGCTGGGGCGATCACAACGAGGTCGGCGTGTTGGCCGAGCGCCACGTGCCCGACAACGCCATCCTCTGGCAGTTCCCAAAGATCGGTGAGAACAGGCCGCCCTGTGAGCGCCTGAAATGTTGCTTCACCTATGAAGCGCCGAGCTGCTTCGGTCATGATAACGTCAACAATGGCACCCTCGAGGGTGAGGCGACGCGCTAACTCGGCGACTTTGTAGGCCGCAATACCGCCACTGAGGCCTAGCACAATATGCTTGTTTGTGAGCATACCCATGTGGCGCATTGTAGCATTCCGCAGGAATGGCGTCAATAGAATTCGTCCTGAGAGTGTGCTGATATAGGAAATAATTGACTAGTGTTTGCTATGTTCATGAACAATTTTGTAATAAGGGGAAAGCTGATTGTATTTGCTCGTTGGGTGGTTTTGTGCACGGAACAACATAGCAACGAGGGTATGCCGTAGCTTTTGAGGCGCTGAATGGTCGAAATCGATGGTTGCTTGATCGCTGCATGCACGATTGTGTTGCTGCATGTGGCAGCCGCGCACAAGCTGCCTGCGAATGGTGAGGGTGAGAGGTTGTGTTCGTTTTTCCGTTCGAAGAACGGAAAAACGAACACACAAGGAAAGAAGCGCTTGACGTTGCGGGAGAGATCGCTGTTGCGCAAACAATCGCGGTTGATGATCTGAACCCCCGAGTTTAGCGGAAGCGCGGCAAAATATGCTGAGCGAGCCGATGCAACGGTGTGAGATCGTGGGCGAGTCCAGCGAGGTAGAAGAGTACGTGAGTTGCGCCCGCGTCAATAACTTGCTCGATGCGCTTGGTGAGTTGTTCTTCGGTATACGTTTCGATCGTTTTTTGATACAGTTCGGGGGTGAACTCACCCGTCACCCAACTTGGCAGCGTGTTGGGGTCCTCGCCATCGGCCAGCAGGCGAATGTTTTGGATGGTGGTGCTGATGTCGATCTCGTTGATGTCGCGCCCGAGCGCGTCGCAGTGACCGCGCAGCACCTCAAGCTTCTGGCGGACCACATCGGGGTTGCCTCCGCCGATATTGCAGCCGTCGGCCCATTTCGCCACCAATTTGAGCGTGACCTTCTCGCCGCCGCCACCCAACCAGAACTCGGGGTGCGGTTTGCGCTGGCTGCGCGGCTGGTTGATCGGCTTATCGATGTGATAGTACTTGCCGTTGAACACCGGTGCGTCCTCAGTCCACATCCGCGAGATGATCTCGCAGGCCTCGCGGAACATGCCCATGCGGGTGGGCACATCGGGGAACTCCATGCCGTAGGCGTTCCACTCGTGCTCGTACCAGCCCGCGCCCAAACCACAGATCAGCCGCCCGTTGCTCATCGCATCCACGGTCGAGGCCATCTTCGCCAGCAGCGCTGGGTGGCGGTAGCCGTTGCACGTCACCATCTGGCCCACGCGAATCTTCGAGGTGTCGCGCACCAGCCCTGCGGTGATCGTCCAGGCTTCGAAGGTGGTCTCTTGGGTCGGCACTGGCACCGTGTGAAAGTGGTCGTAGACCCAGATCGAATCGAAACCAGCCTCCTCCGCCGCGCGGGCCACGGTGGTCATACGCTCATATTGCTCGGATGGGTCGGCAATGCCAACGAGATCCAGCTTCCAGCCTTGCGGCACGAAAACACCAAATTTGACGGCCATGCGCCTCTCCTTCTGGTTACAATGCATGAGTTCATGCGTACTCCTTGGGATGCCCTATGATAGCACGAACTGTTGGCTTCACACGTTTTCTGTGCTTGATTGTCGCTTTCGCAAAAGATGGCGACGTAGCTGCGGCTTTTATCTCAAATGCCCATAGATTCGTCGCCTCTGCGAAGCTCCTATTGAGAAACGATTTGTGATTGGCTTTATCAACTGAATTGGGAACGCAAAGGTCGTCGCTGTAGCATAAGTGCATCTGGTATAATCGCTCGAACATCGGTG
This sequence comes from uncultured Roseiflexaceae bacterium, assembly GCA_937988885.1. GTDB lineage: Bacteria > Chloroflexota > Chloroflexia > Chloroflexales > Roseiflexaceae > CALKHR01. The sequence continues at coordinate 62,597 of CALKHR010000100.1, forward strand.
AAGTTCTAAAGGAGGCGGCCATGGGGCAATTAGCTTTTCCGTATACCTTGACCGATATTCAAGAGCGTTTGGGCGTAGCGATCGATCCGGCCACATTAGTGGTGCAAGCGTCGGCGGCGTTTTGGCCCGATCTCACGGCGAATGATAAGCCGCTGATGATCTTGGCCCGCAGCAACGACGGGATGCTTTCGCGATTCCAAGGTGAACTACAACCGTTCGATGACGAATATGTGGTGATGCGTTGCCCAACCACGCACGCCAATAGCCGCACGTTGCGCGAGGTGTTGCCCTGGTTCCAGCCCACGCCGTTAGGTTTGCAGACATCGGCGGGCTTTGGCGATCGGTTGGGCTTGGCGACGCCCGGCCACGTGCAGTCGCTGCTGCGTGTTCTGCGCGAATTTCCAGGTCGTACGATCGTGCCGATCTTCGCCCAGCAATCTATCCGCGAGATGGAGCGCACCAGCCGCAGTCCGGAGGATGTGCTTTCGGATGCGACGTGGGGCGCGTTTCAGGCGGGGTGGCGCGGCAACCTTGGTGCCGATGCCGACCATCTCAAGACGACGCAGGATATCGATGCGTGCGCGGCGGTCGGCTTCAGCTTTTTCACCATTGATCCCGGCGCATACGTCGATAGCGCGGCGGATCACGATGCGCCCGAGGTTCTGACGCGCAAGCTCGAAGCATTGCCCTGGCAGGCGCTTCAGAGCAGCTTGGCCGAGTTGCGGCAGCGCGTCGGCCAGCAGGTCGAGCTCGACGATCGCACCATCGAGTTGACGGAGGAGGCGTGGCTGCGGGCTGCCGTGAAGTATGGCCGCGCTGTGGCGCACGTGGCCTCGATGTACCGCCACCTGGCCGCCAAGGACATCCCGTTCGAGTTGGAGGTGTCGGTCGATGAAACGGAGACTCCCACCACGCATGTCGAGCATATCTACGTGGCGAGCGAGTTGTCGCGCTTGGGGGTGCGCTGGGTGAGCTTGGCGCCGCGCTACGTGGGCAGCTTCGAGAAAGGTGTGGATTATATCGGCGATCTGACGGCGCTGGAGGCCGACTTGGCGGGTCACGCCGCGATCGCGCGGACGCTCGGCCCGTATAAGCTCAGCCTGCACTCCGGCTCCGACAAGTTTAGCGTCTACCCGCTGATCAACGCCGCCACGAACGGCATGGTGCATCTCAAGACCGCTGGCACCAGTTATCTGGAGGGCTTGCGGGTGTTGGCCGTGCACGAGCCTGCGTTGTTCCGCGAGATCTTGGAGCTTGGTCGCGAGCGCTACGAGACAGATCGCGCCACGTATCACGTTTCGGCGGAACTGGCGCGCCTGCCAGCCAACGCCGACCTGGCCGACGAGCAACTGGTGACGCTGCTCGATCAGTTCGACGCTCGCCAGATTCTGCATGTGACCTTTGGTTCGGCGTTGGCTCGTTTTGGCACTGAGATCAAGGCTGGGCTGCAACAGCACGCCACGGCCTACGCCGCAGGGCTCGATACGCACTTTTATCGGCATTTGGCACCGTTTTGTGGAGCAGATAACCGCTAACAGACTTTGAAGGTAAGGTGAGCTATGGCAGCAACTTCACTGTTAACCCCGCGTCGGTTTGGCTCGACGGATCTGTACGTAACGCCGCTGTGTGTTGGTTGTGCTCCACTGGGCAACATGCCCGAGACATTTAGCTACAGTGTGGCGGAGGAGTCTGCGCTCGCAACGTTGCGGGCCGCGTTCGCTTCGCCGATCAACTTTATGGACACGGCGGCCAACTACGGCAATGGCGAGAGTGAGCGCCGGATCGGCCTCGTGTTGCGCGAGATAGGCGGTTTGCCCGAGGGCTACGTGCTGGCCACCAAGGGCGACCGCGATATGGAGACGGGCGATTTCAGCGGCGAGCAGTTCAAGCGCTCGATCGAGGGGAGCCTGGAGCGCTTGGGGCTTGATTATCTGCAACTGGTCTACATCCACGATCCCGAGCATACCACCTTCGAGAACGTGATGGCACCGGGCGGCGCGCTCGATGTGTTGCAGCAGTATCAGGCTCAGGGCGTGATCGGCTACTTGGGCATTTCGGGCGGTCCCATCGATATGATGATGCGCTACGTGGAGACGGGCGCGTTCGTGGCGCTCGAAACGCACAACCGCTACACACTGCTCAACCGTTCGGCGGAGCCGCTGTTGCAGTTGGCCGCTGAGCGTGGGGTGGCCGTGGTGAACGCCGCGCCCTACGGCAGTGGCATGCTGGCCAAAGGCCCCGATGCCTACGCTCGCTACGCCTACCAAGACGCTCCGGCGGAACTGGTTGAGCGGGCGCGCAAGATGGCCGCTATCTGCAAGGAGTACGATGTGCCGCTGGCCGCCGCCGCCTTGCAGTTCTCGATGCGCGACCCACGCATTGCCACGACCGTGGTGGGCATGAGCCGCCCTGAACGAATCGCGCAGACCATCGAGTTGGCACAACACCCCATCCCCGATGAGTTGTGGGCGCGTCTCGATGCCGTCGGTTATCTGACCGACGATCCCGAAGCCAACCGCTGGTAGGGCTTCGATTTGCATGATGGCTGGGGCACCAGCCTGAGGAATAACACGGAGAGAGTGATGGGTGTACGCAGCCCATCACTTTTTCTTGGAGTCACAGGTTTATGGACATTACATCGCAGCAGCAACAGGTAGAACGTAATTTTCGCTGGAACTTTTCGGTCAATATCGTCGATATCTCTTTCATTATGTTTGGATTGGCGCTGGTCTCGCGTGACACCGTGATCCCGGCGCTGATCAGCAAACTCACCGATTCGCCGCTGGCTATCGGCGTGATGGTGGCGCTCTACAGTTTGGGGCTGTATTTGCCGCAACTGATCGGTGCGGGCTTAACGGAATCGTTGCCCCGCAAAAAGCCGTTTGTGGTGATAGCTGGTGGTCTGGGCGAGCGTGTACCTTACCTGCTGTGTGGTTTAGTGGTTTTGTTGTTGGCCGAGCGTGCGCCAACCGTTGCGCTGATCCTGCTGCTGATGCTGCTTGGCATCTCGGGTGCAGCGGTGGGTGTGAGTACGCCCGCCTGGTTCGATATGATTGCCAAGGTGATCCCGGTGCATCGGCGCGGGTTGTTCACGGGCTTGGGCCACGGGCTCGGCGCGCTGATGGGTGTGGCTGGCGGCTTCGCGCTCTCGTTTGTGCTGGAGCGCTGGCCTTTCCCTCAGAACTTTGCGCTACTGTTCATATTGGCGTTTGCGGCGATGATGGTATCGCTGTTGGGCTTGTCGCTGAATCGAGAGCCTGTGAGCCAGCATACCCAATCGTCGATGGGGCTGCGCCATTATCTTGCGCGGTTGCCCGGCATTTTGCGGGCCGACCGTAACTTCACGAACTACATCACTGCGAGCACCTTGGTGCGCGGCGGCACTATGGCGACCGCCTTCTTCCTGGTGTACGCCTCGTCGCGCTTCGCGATCGGCGGGAGCGAAGTCGGCCTGCTGACGAGCGTGTTGATCGGCAGCCAAGCGCTGCTTAACCTGTTCTGGGGGCTGCTCGGCGATCGGTTCGGTCATAAGGCCTCGTTGGTGGGTGGCGCGCTGATGCTGGTTCTGGCGATGCTTGCGGCGCTGTTCGCCACATCGTGGGCTTGGGTGGTGGTGAGCTTTGCGCTGATGGGCGCATCGCTGGCCGCCGATTCCGCCTCGTTCCTCACCATCATCCCCGAGTTCTGCCACGAGGCGGATCGGCCAACCTACATCGGCTTGGCGAATACGCTGCTCGCGCCAATGACTGTGTTGGCGCCGGTGCTGGGCGGTTGGTTGAGCAATCTGTTCGGCTACGGCCCCGCGTTTGTGGTCGCGGCGACCTCCACCTTGGCGGGCGCATTGATGCTGATCTTCGTTGTGCGCGATCCGCGCCACCTCGCTTAATTCATCCTCAGATTCTCGCTTCGGGCCGCCTGCGCAGTGTATGGGCGGCCCTTTGCTATGTCCGTCGCAAATCCTCGACACAAGCAGAACCGTGTTGCTTAAGGATAAAGCTAGTTTGATATGGTTATATACCAAACAGAGTTAGTATAATCGATAAAAACTTTGTTTAAAATTATGTTATTTGGTTAAAACATAATTAAAAATTATTTATTTACCAATTTGTGTGATATTTCCATGGGTAATCATGCCATATCCTTGATAACATTAACAAAATATTATATAAATGTACCGTTTTGAACTGTATCATGGTAATCAGACTGATCTATAATAGTTTTATCGCAAGCGTTTTGTATGTGAATGGATACATAGTAAGTGAAGGTACTGTTGTTTCGCATGGTTGAGCAGTGTCGATTTGAATTGCAAATAATGTTCACCCCGCCCTCTTTACCTATTTGGCGGAGTGGGCATTCTGGGGAAGTGAACAGCGCTCAGTCATGCCGTTATTGAGGCCGCTCATCAAGCCGCTATTGTGAAGATTAGGTTTGAGAGCGGCCACATTTAGGCGTTTGTGTACCTGCAATTTTTCTCAATCGGTTTGGCACAAATAGGGATATAGGTACGGGAGGCATTTGCACGGCTCTTTGCCTATCTGCGCATTGAAGCCGAGTTCCGTGTCTCTAGTTCATTCGTGTGCCCTTTTTCGGTGTTCGTCTTGTGGAGGATCCGATATGAGCGACAAGGTTCAGGCCGATTATCAGCAGCTCGAACAACTGGCAGGGAAGTTCAGTGCGCAGAGCCAGATTGTGCAGAGCATGCTGCAGAAGGTGAACAGCCATTTTTCAGATCTGGCTGGCGGCGGGTGGATTGGTCGTGGCTCGGAGGCGTTCATCTCCGAGATGAACGGCGAGGTGCTGCCGGCAACGCAACGCCTTATCGATGCCTTGGAGGAGGGCCAGCAGGTTACGCGCCAGATCATTCAGATTATGCGCCAGGCCGAGCAAGAGGCTAGTTCACGTTTTCGATCGTAACGCTTAATCGCACTGCGTGAGGGAGGTTTCTCCATGTCCGACATCATCAAGCTTGATTATGGGATGGCCGAGGCAATGGCCAAGACCTTCAACGAAGGGGCCGAATGCCTCCAGGATGTGTCGCAGGAACTGCAGAACATCGCCAACCATCTCGCCGATGGCGCATTGCTTGGGCGCGGTGGCACGGCCTTTGTCGAGCATATCCGTGGCAGCCTCTGCCCATCGCTCGCCAAATTGATCCAGAAGTTCCAAGAACTCGATAAAGATGTGCAGGGCGCGATCAGCGATATGCGCGAGGCGGACGAAACCTCGAAGCGCGCATTTAGCTCATAGAAAGGGACACCACGATGTCGATCGAGGATGTTTTGATCAGTTTAGCGCGCCGAATGCTCGACAGCGTGCAGTCGCAGTTTATGGCGCTGTTGCGCGATCTCGAGGAGACGGCGTTGAATCCGCTGCGCTCGGTGGTGCAATTGATTACGAACGGGATCTGGGTTGGCGAAGGCGCGAACGCCTTTGTTGATGAGGTGACGAGCATCTTCATCCCGAATGTTAGCACCATCTGCAACCAGATTACGACCACCAACAACAACGTGACCTATGCCCGTGATGTGATCGAGCAAGCCGATCAGGAAGTGCAGCGGCTGGTGGATTCACGTTTGGGCGACACATTTAAGTTTTACTAAGCGCGAGCAGCATCTCGCAGAGGAGCAGTACCGTGGCAGATCAAGTGTATATGGATGTTCCAGCTGTGCGTGGTGTTGCCAAAACTTGCCAGCAAGTTGGTGAGGTGTTGGCGAAAGCGAACCAGACGATGGAAGGTTTGGTGACCTTGTTACGCACGACCGCATTTATGGGCTTGGTGGGTGGTTTGGCGCTGGCGCAGTTTATGGACAGCATCCGCCCGTACATCGAGCAGGTATCGCAGAAGTGTTTGGAGTTGAGTAGCGACCTGAACACGTCGATCGATGCCTATCAGAACGGCGATCAGCAGGGTGCGACCCGCTTCTACTAGCTCAATATGCCGATTCTGGGTGCAGTGGGTGAAAGTAGGATCGCCCGCTGCCCCGGCCTGTGGCGCGCTCGTTGTACGGTCTGTGTGTTAGAAAGGTGAATGTGGTGCGACAGGTTTGTCTTCAGTGTAGCCGCAGCGCCCCGCATCAAAAGCTCTATTGCCAAGAGACCTATTGCCCCGCAGAGCAGGCTCCGCTCGTATTGGATCAAGGCGAATGGCTCGGCGATATTGAGGTGATCCGATTATTGGTGGTGTTGCCCTCCTCAGTGGTGTATGTCGCCCGTCAACAGCAGCAACAGGTATTATTAAAAATAGCTCATCCGCGCCGTGAACACAACGAGCGCTTGAAGCGCGAGGCAAAATTCCTCGCCAAATATTCCAACCATTCAGATCAGGTCTTCTTGCCAAAATTGTTGCCCCCGTATGTTGGTAGCAATCTTTCTCAATTTCAGTATGGCCATCTGATGCATGGCGATCAGATGCTCTATTTTTGTTTGTTCGCCTATTTCGAGGGCGAGAGTCTATCATCGGTATTGGCCCAGCAGCCTCAACCTTGGATCAACCACGTTGGCTGGATCACGCTTGGCCTCACTTCGACGCTGGCTTACCTCCAAAGCAGGCAGATGCTGCATTTGGCGCTGTCTCCCGAGGCAGTCTTGGTGCGCTTCGAGGAAGCGAAAAAGCTGAACGTGCCAGTGATGCAGCTTATCGATTTAGGGTTGGCAACCGATCCACAACACTTCAACGAGCATTGGTATCCCGAAGTTGTTGCACCCGCCTATACCGCACCAGAGTTGATTGGCAATCGGGCCGTGTTCGACTTCTCTACCGAAGTGTACGGGATTGGCTTGATCCTGTATGAGCTATTGATGGGCAAGCCGCGCTTCCCGTTCCAGTTGCGCAGTGCCAGCGCGATCTATCACGATGTGCGTACCGCACCACCGCTTCAGCAGATCGAGCGCCAAGATCTCGGGCCGATCCGTGACATCGCGCTTAAGGCCATTCACCCTTCCCCAACACAACGCTACGAGGTCGTCATTCACCTGCTCGAACACTTAAAGAGCATCTTCAAGGAGGTGCCATCGGTGAAGCCCCCGCCGCAGCGCACCTATTCGCTGTTGTTTGTGGCGATTGTGTTGTTGTTAACGCTAGCGTTTTTGATCGCCGTGATCGCGACGATTGAGCAATCGATGGCGCTGGTGATGATGCCAGGATTGTTGTCTTTCGCCGGTTTCTGATGCGAGGCTTTGGAGAGATGACGACTATTGATCGACCACCACGCATACAACCCGAGCTTCCTGCTGCGGAAATTGATATTCCTTCGCCTCCCGATCAGCAGCCGGATCGGCGTGCTCAGCTTATCCAGATCGGTCTGCCGCTGATCACCATCATCGGTTATGTGCTGATCTCATCGATGGGTGGCGTTGGCCGCAGCCCGCTGCTGATGGTGCCGATGGCGCTTTCGGTGCTCGCTTCGGCGGGGTTCGCCTTCTACAATCATCGGCGCGAGCGCCAATTACAGGCCGCCCGCGCCAAAGCCTACATCGCCCGCCTGACCGATATGCACCGCGATATGCAGGTAGCCCACGATCAGCAGCGGCGCTTCTACACCTACAACTACCCCGCCATCAAGGAGTTGCCGCGCTTGGTGAAGGCGAGCCACGATCTGACCAAGACGAAGCCCTCCCTGCGCAGCGAAGCGCGCTTGTGGGAGCGCCGCACGAGCGACGATGACTTCGGGATGGTGCGCTTGGGGATGGGCACGCTACCATCAACGGTCGTGTACAAGCTCTCCAAAGACATCTCCGCTGATGATCCGCAGGCCCGTGCTGCGGTGAAGTTGGCCGAAAGCTCGCGTTACGTCGATGACATCCCCGTGGTGATCGCGCTGCGACAGCCGCCCGAGCGCGACGATGATGCGGCACGAGTGCAGACATCCGTCACGCATGCGCTGGCCCTGGCTGGCGATTCAGCGGCTGTGTACACGGCGGCCCGCGCAATGTTGGGGCACTTGGTGGTGTTCCACGCACCCGCCGACTTGCAGTTGCAGGTGTTGGCGAGCGACGAGCAGCCCTGGAAGTGGGCCGAAAAATTGCCGCATTGCAGTGGCGACGAGCATCACAAACCGCTCTGTTTCGTCAACCAAATGCAGTCTCCCGCCTCTGACGATGGCATTTTTGGCGATGATATTGGCACTGAGTACGAGCAGTTTCTCGAACAGTTGCGTCGCCAGCTCGCTCAACGCCAGTTGCGTTTGCAGAAGCGTGAGGGTGAGGAGAGCGACGCTTCGGTGACGCTACCGCATTTGGTGTTGGTGGTCGATCTACTGGATGCGGCCTACAACGCCGATTCGGTGCTGAATACAGTTGAAACCGAGGCGGGCATCTCCATCCTGATCGAGCAGGGCTTGCAGTTGGGCGCATCGGTGATCTTCCTGGTGCCCGATCGCAGCAAAGTGCCGAGTGGCTGTAGCGCCGTGGTCGAGATCGAAGCGGGGGCTCATTCCACGTACTTTTTCCGCTATGCCGAAGTTGGCATCAATTCACCGCGGTTTGTGGGAGTAGCCGATGTGTTGCCGCAGCTTCATTCGATCAACGAATTGGCGGCACAACTCGAGCCGCTACGCCTGCGCCAAACCTCCGGCGCTGGTTTAGCGACCACTGTGCCATTCCTGGATCTGATGGGCTGCGATACGCTGAGCACGCTACGCCAGGAGGCCATGCAGCGCTGGAACCTCAGCAAAACAGCTGAGAATGCGGGCTGGCTGCGAGTGCCGATCGGCAAGATGTCGGGCGATAAGGTGCGCACGCTGGTGTTCTCCAGCAAGCACGACGGTGTGCACGGCATGATCGCGGGCAGCACTGGCTCCGGCAAATCCGAACTGCTGATCTCGATGATCTGCGGCTTGGCTGTGACCTACGATCCGAGCGTGTTGAACTTCGTGTTGGTGGACTACAAGGGCGGCGGCACGTTCGAGGCGTTCAAGGACCTGCCGCACTGCGTGGACATCATCACCAACCTGAACGACAGCATCTCGCGAATGTTTATGGCCATCTCCGCCGAGCTTGATCGTCGCATGGCCATCTTGTCCGATGCTAATGTCAAATCGATCGTCGAGTACCGCCGCCGTGGCCTGCACGAACGGGGCGAAGGATCGGCGTTGCCGTTCCTATTCATTGTGATCGATGAGTTCGCCGAGATGATCGCCGATCGTGCGGAGTACCGCGCCCAACTCGAAAAAATTACACGGATCGGTCGCTCTTTAGGTGTCTCGCTGATTTTGGCGGCTCAGCAACCCAGCGGCATCAGCGACCAGATGCGCTCGAACATCAAGTTCCGCATCTGCTTGCGGGTGGAAACGCCTGGGCAGAGCCGTGAGATGCTCAACCGCACCGATGCCGCGTATCTGCCGCCCGGAATCCCTGGTCGTGGCTATTTGCAGGTCGGCAATGAGGATATCGATCTGGTTCAGATGGCCTATGCGGGTGGCGTTTCGCGCGAGCAGCAGCAGCGCGCCGAGTTGTCGGTGATCTGGCCTAAGCGCAACGGTGGCAATGCGGAGCTCGATACCGAACCGCGTGAACTGTACCGCGAAATTATCGATCAATTGCGATCGTTGGCGAAGGATCTACAGGTTAAATCGCAGCGCGCGCCCTGGCCCGCCCCCCTGCCAAATCGCTTGGGCTTGGTGCAGCCGTTGTACTACCAAAACAACGTGGTGCCTGCTGAGACCGACCCACCGCCGATTAGTCGGGCCGATTACATCAGCAAAGATGATATTAAGGCGATCACGTTGGGCAAGCCGAACGCCAACGAGGTGACGCTGAATAATGCGATGCAGCTCTGGCTGAACGATCTGAGCGCTTGGTCCGGCCCGCTCGCGTCGCCCTATCTGCTGCGTGCGATCATCGGTTTGATCGACGATCCCGCCTCGGCCCTGCATCGGCCATTGGTGGTCGATCTCACGCGCGGCCATGCGGTGGTGTTCGGCGCATCGGGTACGGGAAAAACCTCGTTTTTGCGCACTGTGGTGCTGAGCCTGGTGGCCACCCATACGCCGGATCAACTGCACTGTTACATCGTGGAACTTGGTGGGCGCAATCTGAAACCGCTCGAAGGTTTGCCGCATGTGGGTGATGTGATCTCGCCCTCCGAGAGTGGCTTCGAGGAACGAGTGGAGCATCTGCTGCGGGTTCTGAGCGAGAAGATCGAGGAACGGAAGCAGATCTTTAGCGAGGCGAGCTGCGAGAATTGGCAGGCCTACCAGCAGGGGCAACCGGCAAAGCCGATGCCCGCGATCGTGGTGTTGATCGACAACATAATCGAGTTCATCGAGACGTTCAGCGATCCTGGCGATGCCGAGGAGAGCTTGTTGAATCGGCTGATTGTCATCGCGCGACAATCGCTTTCATTTGGCATTCACATGCTGGTAAGCGCCAGTAAGTTCTCCGATCTGCCCGGCAACCTGTTGAACGTGTGCAGCGAGCGCTTCACGCTCAAACTGCTGGAGCCGAATGAGTATCGTTTGATTGTGGGTGGGCAAGTCGAAGATCTTGGCGATCTGCCAGGGCGCGGCTATACACGTCTGAACCAGGCGCCGCTGAGCTTCCAGGTTGCGCTGCCGTTCACTCGCAATGGAGCGGTGGCGAGCAATCCCGATGCCGATCAACAGACGCTGCAACAACTCATTGAACGGATGGATTCTGAACGGGGACCGAGATGGGCCAGTGGCAATCTGTTCGTTGTGCCGGAGCCGATCCGTTCGTTGCCGCAGAAGCTATTGCTGCGCCAGATGGTGCTGCCCAAGGTCGCCAGCGATAGCTACACCGAGCTTGCCAACGGTTTGAATGAGCTGATTCGGCAGCATTGGGAGGCGAGCCGTGATCCAAACAGGGCGGCGAGTCTGCGCGCGCTGATTGGGCGCACACCCGGCGATCGCGACCGTTGGCTGCAATTCGACGCGAAACACGACGGTGTCCACGGGATGGTGGCTGGCGGTACTGGTGCTGGCAAATCCGAGTTGCTGATGACGCTGATCATGCACTTGGCGATGTCCTACGACCCGAGCGTGTTGAACTTCGTGTTGGTCGATTTCAAGGGCGGCGGCGCATTCAAGCCGTTTGAGAACCTGCCGCACTGCGTTAATCTGCTGACCAACCTGAACGCAGCGGCGGTGCGGCGTATGTTCACGGCCATCAACGCCGAGCTCGATCGCCGCCAACGGATCAACGCCGAGCGGAAGGTGAGCGATCTGGTGGAGTTGCGGAAGAAATTCCCGAATGATCCGATACTCTACCCGCACTTGTTCATCATCATCGATGAGTTCGCCGAGATGATCGAGCCGAATCCTGAGTTCCGCGCCGATCTCGACCGAATCACGCGGGTGGGTCGCTCGGTGGGTGTGAACCTGTTGTTGGCCTCACAACGGCCCACTGGCGTGACGGATCAGATGCGGGCCAACATCAAGCTGCGCATCTGCTTGCGGGTCGAGAACGCCGATATCAGCCGTGAGGTGTTGCGCCGCTCGGATGCCGCCTTCCTGCCGAACAATACGCCGGGACGCGGCTATGTGCAGGTCGGCAACGACGCGATTGGGCTGATTCAGGTCGCGTTTGCTGGTGACGAGATCAGTCATCCCGATGGCAATGTCAAGTTCTTCGAGTTGGCGGTCAAGCAGATCTGCGACCTGCATCAAAAGCAGGGTGGCACGCGGCCTAGCGCGCCTTGGCCGCCGAGTTTGTCGGCTGTGCCCACGTTCGCCGATCTGGTGCCCAAGCGTTACTTGAGTGAGGTGGATCGCTCGTTGTTGACGCTGAACGAACAGGGCGAGCTTCGTATCAACCCGTTCGTGGCGAATTGGTCGGGCTGGCCGAAACTCGATTGGCGACAGTACGGCTTGCGGGCAGTTGTGGGCCTTGTCGATGATCCTTACAGAGCGCAGTATCGCCCGTTGACCGTCGAGCTTTCGCGCGGCCACGCGGTGGTGTTTGGCGCGGCGGGCTGGGGCAAGAGCTCGTTTATGCGCGCGATGGTGGTGAGTTTGGCAGCCACGCATTCGCCATCCGACTTGCACGTCTACGCGCTCGATTTGGGTAGCCGTGGTTTGAGCGCACTGGCACCGCTGCCGCACGTCGGCACCATCATCACCCCCGAGGATCGCGGCTACGAGGAACGTGTGCAGCAATTGTGGCGCGAGCTTGAGCAGCAGATCGCGAGACGACGCGCGTTGTTCACCGAGGCGAATGTCACGACATTTGCCGAATACAAAACGTTGCCGCAACAGCAAGCGCTGCCCGCCATCCTACTACTGATCGACAACATGACCGAGTTCCTTGAGACGTTCGCCTCGTTGCGGCAGCAGAACGAGGACGACAACCGCTTTAAGGAGCTGATGCAGTTGGCGCGGCAGGGCTTGAACTACGGTATCCACTTGGTGATCTCGGCGGATCGGCCCAACGCGCTGCCCAGCAAGTTCTACACGCTGTTTGGCGAACGCTTCACACTGCGCCTCTCCGATCCGACTGATTACGCAGCGGTGGTTGGTGCGCAGATCGACCCGATCGATAACCTGATCGGGCGCGGTGCCACCAAGGTCGAGCAGATGGCCCTGCACTTCCAAGTTGCCCTGATGCCGGGCTCCGTGGAGAACAACTCGTACAAAGGTGGCGAACTGGCGCTGATCCGCCAATTGGGCGACAAGATGCAGCCGCACGCGCAACAGCACGAGCAGCCATTGCGCATCAACGTGCTGCCACCCACGGTTGCCTTCGATCAACTGTTGGCCAAGCGTTTTGGCCTGCCCAAGACCTACAGCTTTGAGCAACTGCGCGCGGCAGTGGAACAGCAGTGGGCGGAAAGCCGAGATCCGGCGAATGCGGCTTGGCTGCAGGTGCCGATCGGCGAGGTGGCCGGGGGCAAGGTGCGCGAATTGAAACTCGAAGCGATCCACGATGGCGTCCACGGCATGATCGCGGGTGGCACTGGCTCCGGCAAGTCCGAGTTGCTGATGACGTTGATCGTCGGGTTGGCGCTGCGCTACGACCCTAGCGTGTTGAACTTCGTGCTGGTGGACTACAAGGGCGGCGGCGCGTTCAAGCCGTTCGAGACGCTGCCGCACTGCGTCGATGTGGTGACAAACTTAGATAAGACCGGCGTTGATCGGATGTTTACGGCGATCAACGCGGAGGTGCGCCGTCGCCAGCAATTGAACGTCGAGACCGACACCAAGGATATCGTCGAGTATCGCAAGAAAGGGTATCACCTCAGCAAGGGCGCGTACCCGCACTTGTTCATCATCATCGACGAGTACGCCGAGATGATCGACGACAACCCCGATTACCGCGCAGCGCTGGAGAGCATCACGCGGGTTGGGCGCTCGGTCGGCCTCAATTTGGTGTTGGCCTCGCAGCGACCCAAGGGCGTCTCGGATCAGATGCGGGCCAATATCAAGTTGCGCTTGTGCCTGCGGGTCGAGGATGCCGATACCAGCCGTGAATTACTGCGCCGTCCCGATGCTGCACTGTTGCCGAGCGGCCAACCTGGGCGCGGCTACCTGCAGGTCGGTGGCGATACGATCGAGTTGATCCAGGTCGGGTTCGCGGGTGTCGAGACTGATCAGATCAATGCGAAGGGCGAGAACGTGCGCTTCTTCGAGGCGGCTGTGGCGCTCGCTTCGTCGCTCAACAAGGGCGCAATGGCTGCACGCCCGTGGCCTGCGTTCCTACCGCAGGAACTCTCGCTGGAGTCGCCAGTGTTCGATAAGGAGCATAAGCCGTTCGTTTTGCTGCCCCAATTGCAGAACTGGAAGGCGGGCGATGCCACGGGTTGGCAGCAATTCCAGTGGGACACCGCGCTGAAGCCGGTGGTTGGCCTGCTCGATGATCCTGCGGAGGCCAAGCAGGAGCCTTTAACTCTCAACTTGCGACAACATCATGTGGCGATCTTCGGCGATTCGGGCAGCGGTAAGACGGTGCTGCTCCGCTCGCTATTGCTGAGTCTGGTGGCTACGCACCCGCCCGATGCGCTGCATCTATATGTGCTCGATTTCGGTGGGAGCAGTTTCCTTAGCTTCGCCAATGTGCCACATATGGGCGCGCTGTTGTCCTCTACCGAGCAGACCTTCGATGAGCGAATGCAACGTGTTTTTGCTCGGCTCGAACGACAGGTCGATCTGTATCAGCAGCGCATCACAGAGGCGGGCGCGACGGATCTCGACTCTTACAATAAGCGCTTCCCTGATCAGGCGCTCCCCCTCACGGTGGTGGTGATCGACAACTTCGCCGAGTTCCGCGAGCGCTACGAGACATTGTTGGAACAAACGCTGTTGCCATTGGTGCGGCGCGCCCTGAGCGTGGGCATCACCTTTGTGGTGGCGGCCAATATTACGGGGAACATTCCCGGTAAGCTGTACGCGCTGTTCAGCGGGCGTCTAACGTTGCGACAGGTCAACACCGATGCCTACGCCGATATTGTGGGTTCTGGTGCGATCGAGTTTGCCGAACTGCCCGGACGCGGCTACATCCGCCGTGAGGGCCGCCCGATGCTGATTCAGATAGCGCAGCCCTTGGACGAATTCATGACGAACCAGGCGTCGTCGTCCGACAGTGATCCTATGAAACCGGTGCTTGGGCCGATGGAGCAGCAGCCAGTGCCGCGCCACAAGTTGCCGGAGCCAGTACACATTCTTGAGACGATCGTGCCGCTGAACGAGGTGCTGGCGAATCCGCCTCTGCCGGGTTTGGTGGCGCAGATCGGCAAACGCAGCGATCTCAAGACCGCAACGATCAATCTCCCCCACCTCGGCCCGCACCTGATGATCGCTGGGCCTTCCTTCTCGGGCAAGACGAGCGTGCTTTACACGCTGCTGTTCGCCTTGACGATGCACTACTCGCCTGAGCAGTTGGGTGTGGTGCTGCTCGACACTCGCGAGACGCTGTTCAACTATCGCGGGCAGCGCAGCCTCAGCGAGTTGCCACACGTGTTGGCCGCCGAATCTGAAACGGCGGGGATCATGCAGGTGGTTGAGCACCTTGAGCGTGAGGGAGCGGCGCTGAAGCAGGGCACGAGCAAGCGCTCGGTGTTGGTGCTGATCGATAACTTCGATGAGTTCAGCGAAGAGCGCGAACTGAACGATTGCGTGTCGCGCTTGGCGAGTGTGGCGCGGCGATACGGACGCGAAGGCATACACATCGTGTTGGCAGGCATGTTCGATGGCAACGTCAGCAACGATCTGCGCAAGCGGGTTCAATCCTCAGGTTATGGCATTGGCTTACGCACTGTACAGGGCCTTGAACCCTTCCGCATCACCAAGATCCCTTCGAGCCTTCAGGGCCAGGAGTTGACGGTGGGACGTGGCTATATGGTGCGGGCCGGTCAACTGACGCAGGTGCAGGTCGCCTCGCCGTATCACCAGCAAGCCGGGGTTGTGGATGAACTGACCGAGGAAACCCGTATCGCGCGCCTCGATTGGTGGGTGTCGCAGATCGTCGATCGACACCAGACACAGCGCGCCGCGTGGAGCGAGCCGAGCGCGCAACCCGCGACGGCTGCCGTGCCCGAATCGGCTGCGGTGCAGCACTTGCGCCGTATCGCGCGCATGGCACTGGCCTACGAGCAGACGCAGCAGCGCGAGCCGAGCAATCCCGCACTGCGCAGCAATTTGGCGGCGGCAGGCGAAGGCCAGTTCGACGAGCCGCAGTTGCAGGCGATTTTGAGGGAGATGCTGAATCAGATCTATCAGGATCAAGGCCAACACAGTTTTATCTCTATGTTTTCGGACCAGGAGTTTATACATGTATTGCGGGTTTTGGAGGTGCAACTGAAGGATTTTGCTGTAGAACCTGCTCCTCAAACCTCGTAGTCGCCATATAACTGTATCGAAAGCAAAGTGTGATGACAGCACCGAGCAACAATACGCGCATCAGGTTGCGGATCGACATATTCGACGCGCATAACCAGGAAGCTTTGGTGAAGGCTTCGCTGACGCCCGAGGAATTGGTCGAGGCTATCCTGCAGGAGTTTCGCGGCGATCCCGACCAGATCTACCTGACCAACCAACCCGCTAATTATTTTCTCAAGCGTGTGTCCAACTCCAAACCGTTGCAACAAGGCGTGGCGCTTGCCGAGCAGCAACTAGCTCCCGACGAGCATCTGTGTTTGGTCGAGCGCACGCCGCTTGGGCCATCGAACACGCGCCCACCCAGTAAACCTACCTATCTGCGCGATATGCAGCGTTCCGAAGTGGTGCGACTGTTGTGGTTGCCCGCGCTGATCGGTCGAAGGAGTGAATCATTGCCCGATAACGAACTGCTTGTCCATGATCAGACGGATAACCCCAAGGGGAGCTTGGTTTCGCGTCGGCACGCCCAATTGAGCGAACAGAATGGACAACTGCAGATCGAGTTGTTGGCCAAAGATAATCCGATCGTGCTGCGCCATGCCGATGGTAGTGAGACCGCTCTCAAGCCACAGCAGCCCCAATCGCTCACCGACCGCGACATGATCGTGTTGAGTCGCAGTGGCATCTCGTTTCAAGTTTTCATTCGAAACATAGCTCCGTAACTATCGAGCGAGGTGAGTATATGTCTGGAGACATCATCCAAGTGCGCTACCAGGAGCTTGCATTGATCGCGCAACGCTTTGGAGAGTGTGGCGAGCGCAGTGCAACTATTCGGGAACAAGTGATGCGCGATTTTGCAGCTCTACGCGATGGCGGATGGCAGGGTAAAGGCTCGGCGGCGTTTATCACCGAAATGCAGGGCACTGTTGTTCCGACGCTGGAGCGTTTGCTGGTAGCGCTGGCAGAAGCGCAATCGGTTGTTAACCAGATCGGGGTACTGATGCGCCAAGCCGAGGAAGAAGCCTCTCGGCCATTCCGTGGTGATACTGAAACTGTTATGAGCATCACTCGTTCCACTACGATCACGAACTCGGTGAATGCCTCAGTATCGCTCGAACTTCGGGACTGGTGGAAGAAGCTGAGTGGGAAAGTGCATACCGGCCTTGATCTGTTGGGATTCATCCCGGGAATTGGCGCTGTACCAGATGTTATCAATGGCCTTATTCACCTTGCAGAAGGCAATATTAAAGAAGCTGCTTTCTCGGTTGTAGCAGCAGTACCGTATTTTGGCGATGCAGGCAAAATTGGCAGATACCTCAAGAATGTGGACAAACTCCGTGATTGGAATCGCACTCTGGAAAAAGTTGAAGGGCATTTAAAAGATGGCTTCCAGATCGCCAATATGATATTTGGCGATAGCGGCACACCAAAAGGCTTGTCGTTGTCTTTGGGGATGGAACAGTCGAGCAATAACACGCAGATTATTGCTCATACCACAAAGGGCAGTTTGCCGTTTGCGCTCAGCGAACGCAGCCCTTCGATATCGCATAACCAATCGCCGCCCTCTATCAACGAGGACGGTAGGCTTGGTCCTGCTCAGACGCAGGCGCTTGAGCAGCAACGGCAATCCTGGAATGCCTCGGTGAAGCTTGGGAGTGTGCTTGGTGTAGATATCGTGGCGCGCTACGATGCTACTCGCCTGCAGACACAAGCTTATGAGGTGACGACCACAACGAACGGGCGCTCTAGCACGCGTATTGTGAAGATGACGGAGTAATACGATGAACGAACTCAGCACAGTACCCGAAGCTCTGCTGTACCAAGCCATCGCGCAATCGATCGTCGATGCCATCGATGAGCCGTGGAGTAGCGCCAGTGCGATGGTCGTGATCGAGAATGAGGTAACAGGCCTGATCGCAGGTCAGTACGCCACGAAAGACAGCACCGAGCAAGATCACGATCTTCGGCTTGATAGCCAATGCTACGCTCTGTTTGAGGAATTGGCCCGCCGCGCCAAGCAAGGCGAGAACCCTTGGAATGTTGCGCAATTTCATCTTTATCCCGATGCACGTTTTGAATTCCAAGTTGCCATGGTTGCACTGGCAGCGTAACACCAGCACAAGGTGAAGTATGACAAAGGGTATGCGTAACACCTGGTGGTTGGTGCTCGTGGCGCTGCTGCTCTGCTCCTCGGTTGCAATGGCCCAAACGACGACCACGATGACGATCTTGCGGGTGGTGCCGCAGGGCAAAGGGCCATCCGGTGGCCTCCTGCTCGACATCTATTTCACACTGCGCGATAGCGAGAACCGCCCGATGCCCAATGCGAATTTCGGCGCAGGTACCGTCTCGTTTGCGAATACCACCATTCCGCCCGTGGCGACATCGTCCGTCAAGGTGGCGACATCGTCGAGCCGTGTGGCGCTGCTGATCGACGCCAGCGGCAGCATGATGAACCTGATGCCCGACGTGCAAAAGGCTGCGATCGCCGCTGTGA
Source organism: uncultured Roseiflexaceae bacterium (assembly GCA_937988885.1). Classification (GTDB taxonomy): domain Bacteria; phylum Chloroflexota; class Chloroflexia; order Chloroflexales; family Roseiflexaceae; genus CALKHR01. Next base: position 80,861 of record CALKHR010000100.1, read on the forward strand.
AAGAGGCGCCCGCCAACACGGGCATCGCCGTGTTCGCCTTCTCAGATACCAACACAACAGAACTGTTTCGTCCACTCAGCATGGGCAGTTCTGCTGGTTTCAACACCGATATGCAACTGGTCGCCAGCGATATTCAGCGTGTCGAAGCGGTCAAAAATGGCTCGACCTGCCTCTACGACGCGAGTTTCCTGGCGCTGGAGTATGTGCGGCAGTACAGCCGTGTGGAGGAGGGTGAGCGCGCTGCGGTGATTATATTCACCGATGGTCGTGACGAGAAATTCCAGAGTAGTGGCACGTGCAGCAAACGTTCGTTGGAAGATGTGGTGCGCCAAGCCAAGAACGGGCCTCTGATCCCCATCCATACGATCGGCTTCTGTACGCAAGGGGCCTGTGAGAACATCGACAAAGTGACCTTGCAGACGATGTCGTGGCAGAGCGGCGGCTTCTCGGTCGATGGCCAACAGAACGAACTCGACGCGATGTTCAAGGATGTGATGCTGGCGCTCAAGAGCCAATGGGTGGTGCAGGTCGAGGTGTTCGTAGGCCCAGGTGAGCACCATAGTACGCTGAGTTTACCGATTCAAGGTGAGGCCACGCTTGTCACCGCGCCGTTCTCCTTCACCACGACGGAAGATTACCAGAGTGTGCCGAGCTTCAAATTTGATCGCACCTACGATCCCGACCTCGATGTGTACATGGCCTTGCCCAACCTGACCAATCCGCAAACCATTAAAACAGTTCGGCTGTTGGTGAAGGATAAGCGGGCCGGCACGACGCAGCACACAGCCGAACATTCCGGCGCAGAGGTCACGGAACCGTTCGAGGTTCCGGGCACGCTGTTGGAGGCGAACCGTGAGTATTGCTTCCAGATCGAGGCGATCGACGCAATCGGGGCCAACGTCCTGACGCCGCAAGGCGATACCGTTCTTGGCGAAATGTGCGGCATCTACGAGCCAAAACTCGCTTGGACGATCGATTCCTATCGCTTGGATCCTGAGTTCAATTACGTTGATGTGAATTTTGATGTGCGCGGTGCTGGTAAGCGCACCCTGCAGATCGATGGCCAGATCTCCGATGAAAAGAGTGGCGAGATCATCCTCGAAGTACCGCGTACTGTGCTGGAGGAAAACCAAAAGAACTTGAGGGTGGATCTGCCCGATCGCTTCCGTGAATTGGCGGATGGCCAGCGCACGTTTCGCGTAGCGCTGCGGCTGATCCCAGGTAACGATCAACCGGTTGAACCGTTACGTGTGCAGTCATTTAAGCCGGATGCCGCGCCACGTTCCAGCGGGTGGTCGGTGTTCTTCAGACCTTTCACTCTCCTGTATGTACAGCTTGCACTTGTCGCCATTGTCATCATTGCTGGCGTAGCTCTGTTCTTCATCCGTCGTAGCTCTCGCCGAGAGGAGACATTTGTTGATCCCAGGCAGACCTTCTCACCACAAACTGCGCCATTGAACGAGCGAAACCCTACGCCCTCTGCGCAATCGGTGGCGTCGGCGGCTCCAATAATGTCGATCCCCAGTGGCGATGTGCCAACCGAGCGCTTGGATGAGCATATGTTGGGCAAGCCTTCGTTGGTGGTGCGTGTGCTCAACACCGTTGATCAAACGCAGATCCGCAGTCAGCACATCACGAGGTTCCCCTGTATGGTCGGGCGGAGCGCTGCTAAAACGCAATTTTATATCGGCGGCGATCCCGATGTCTCGCGTGAACATCTGCGCCTCGATTTCGATGGTCAATCGTTTTCGCTGTACTGTCTCAGTCGGTATGGCGTTTCGGTGGATGGGACGCCGCTCCCGTCTCATACGACGATGCGCATCACCAACAAGATGATGGTGGGTTTAAGCCCCAGAACGATTATTGAGATCGAACGCATTCCTCCAGAAACAACTTAGTGTAGGTACAACTATGCAGCGATTGTTCAACATAGTGCTGGTTTTGGTGCTGCTGAGCCTTCCGTTGAGTGGGGCGCATGCGGCGAACGATTCGGTGTTAGCGATCACCAACGTCGATACCGAGCATTTCCCCTGGATAGCGCTGGATGTGATGGGCATACCGCCTGGTTTTCCAGTGAATCAGGTACAGGTGCAGATCGGCGGTAAGCCTGTGGCGATCGAATCCACAGCGACGGTGTATCAGCCATTGAGTGTGGCGTTTGTTGCCGATACGTCGCCGATCATGGCGCAGCCGCAGGCGCAGTTCAGCAGCAGTTTTGTGATGATGCGCCAGCGCCTCATCGATATGCTGATGCACCTGCAGAGCGTGGAACCGATCGGTGAGCAACGTGCCAGCCTAATCTCCGCAGGCAAGGAGATGGCGGTGCTGCACCCGCTCTCCAACGACTTCGGCGCCTTGATGAACACAGTGCAGGGCAGCGATCCCAACCGTCCATTCACGCCACCGTCAGCCGGTGATAACGCCGAGCCGAAGGTGTTGGGTGCGGCGATCACCGTGGCGATGCAGGAGCTGCTGACAGTGCAGGGTCCATCGCCACGCGTGTTGGTAGTGTTGGCCTCGGCTGCGAGTAACGACATCATCGATGTGAGCAGTTTGGTACAGCCCTTAGCAGTGGAGCGTCAGACTGGCCGTCCGATCAGCGTGTTGGTGATCGGCTACTCCAATGCGCTCTCCGACGGTGCTGCCTCAACAAGCACCTCGTCGTTGGTGCAACTGGCGAATAGCCTGGGTGGCGAGTTGGTGATGGTGGAGGGTTCGCCTTCGCCCGAGGTCTACGTGCAGATCAACACTGCTTTTAATGCCATACTGCAGCGTGGTGTGAGCCATCGGTTCTTGGTGCACGCGCCGAGCCTGCCCGGTACGCTCACCACCATCCAAGTGGGTGCGGGTAATGCCACAGCGGAGGCGCGCTTGGAGTTGCCTCCCACGCTTTCGCCCTTCCATGTGCAGGTGGCCGGGCCGATCGAGAACAAGTTGCACCTCTCGGTGGTGCAGGATGATGAGGGCGCGCCGCCGAGCCAAGTCCAGTATTTGCTCGATTGGCGTGTGCTCGATGAGCCGCTCTCCAACGCTCCTGCCTTCGAGTACGCCATTGATCTGAGCGACCCCGCATTTCAGGCGCGTTTTGCGCCGGGCTCCTATTCGTTGACGGCGGTGGCGTGGGATGCCGAGGGCAAACCACTCGCTAGCAATCAGCCGTTGCAGATCGTGGTGATGCATCCGAGCAGCAGCACCTCGTTGTTGCAGTACTGGTGGGTGTTGGCCGTGCCGCTCGTTCTCGCAGTGGCAGGCGTTGGTGTTTGGCAGTTCCTCAAGCGCCGTCATTATCCATACCCCTCGTCCTCTGCGTACAGCAACTGGACGACGACAACACCTGCAGTTGGCGATGAGGATGTCACTCGTCGTATGGATGACGAAGAGCCGACTGCGCGTATCTCGCAACCAGTTTCCGATGAGGTAACTCGTCGACTCGATGGCACTGCGCCAGCACAGCCGAGGGTGCGTTGGTTCGTGGATGTGCTTGAGAACGATCGGTTGAGCAGTGTTGAGTTACCTGAGCATACCCGTTATTACGATCTTGGAAGACGAACCTCAAGTGGTCATCAACCCTGTGTGGCATTAACGAACCTTTCGGTATCGCGCGACATGCATGCCACCCTGACGCCAACAGGAGATGGGATGACCTTATTGGCCGCTGAGACGACGAATGGAACATATGTAGGTGAAGATCGTCAACCGTTGAGTCCTAATGTGCCGCATGTGTTGCAATCGCAAGATGTATTTTGGCTGGGACATGTCAAACTTCGCCTACGCTGTGAGGTAGAGAACAGTGCCTAAACAACGTAGCCTTCAACCTTTGCCGCCAGGTCAGATCGTGGATACTTACGAGATCCTGCATTTGCTCAATTCGGGCGGTCAAGCTCAGATCTATTTGGCGCGTGTGGTGCGTCCGCCACAGCCACCGATCCAACAAGTGGTACGCCATGTGATAGAGGGGCGCGCCAACGCGGAGTTCGTTGAGGCACAACGCCTCTGCGTGATGAAGCTTGCCCTGCCAGGCTCGGAGGATAATCTGCGCGACGAGCACCAGTATCTGCTCGATCAGCGGTTTCAGCACCCGCGCTTGCCCAAGTTGTACGGGGCGAACCGTGGTGAGACGACCACCGAGCGTCGACGCGGTTTGCTCGGGCTTGGCTATGTCCACCACCACAATCTCACTGGCGAGCGTCTTCACCTGCCGTACATCACCATGCCGTATGTGTTGGGCGGCTCGCTCAGGGATCTGATCAAGCTGCGCAAATTCGAGCCGTTCCCACCTGCGACCGCCGTACGTATCGCGTTGCAGGTCGGCGAGGCCGTGCAGCACCTACACACCCAGATGGGTCTGGTGCATCAGGATATTGCGCCCAGTAATGTCTTGTTGCAGACGCGACTCTCCTCGTTCCGTGCGCAGGTGCCGGAGTGTATGCTGATCGATTTGGCGGTGGCGGATTCGCCGCACCATCCGAAACTGCGCTCGCCGTATGGCAGAAGGATGTATCAGCCGCCAGAGCGCCTCAAAACCCCGCCCAGCCCGATCGATTGGTCGGTGGATGTGTATAGCTTGGGCATGCTGCTCTACGAGTTGCTGGTGGGGCGCCTTCCAGCGCGTCCATCGGGTGCGGAGATTGTTGTGCCGCCGCCGCTGCACGAGATCGCGCCACGGCTCTCCCGTGAATTAACTTCCGTGGTGATGAACGCCCTATCTCCGCAGCCTCAGCATCGGCCATCCGTAACGCAATTCAATCAACAATTGGCTTGTTTGCCCGAGGCTGCTGCTACGGGCGCATTGCGTCTCCCCTTGTGGGGCGCGTCATAACGACTGGAGAGCATATGTCGGCCAATGTTCGGCAGTCGAACGAGCAGGTGGCTTCAACTGGCCCGCACCTCGTAGCTCGTTCTCGATCTGAAAAAGGGGTGCGCAAGGATAATCAGGATACCGATGCCGTATTCGAACTGCCCGATGGCGTTTGCGGCATTGTGGCCGATGGGATGGGCGGCGGCGTGGATGGCAAGCTGTTTAGCCAGCAAGCGGTGGAGATGGTGATCCGCACGCTCCGAGCGCATGCCGATCGCCCTGCCATCGAGCGTATACGCCTTGCGATGCAGACAGCTGCTGATGCGATCCTCGGCCTGCGTATGAGCGACCCGCGCTACCAGAATAGCGGCACAACCTTGGCGCTCGCTCTGGTGACGCAGCGCGCCGATCACGCCGAGGCGGCGATCGGCCATATCGGCGATAGTCGAATCTACAAAATTACCGGCGATGGAGTGGTTACGCTGCTTACCATCGATCACAATTACGCCGAGCAAATGATCGCGGAGGGCGCGAATCCCGATCAGGCGTACAGCGATCGCTTGGGGCAGCGCTTGACGTATTCGTTGGGCGAAGAACTGCGCATTGAACGCATCCCCGATGCGTTGCGAGTCGTGCGGTTGGAGCCGAACGATCGCCTGCTGATCTGTAGCGATGGCGTGAGCCGCATGCTGCAGCCTAACGAGTTCGCTGCGGCCACGATTGGTCGGAGCGCCCAAGCCGCCGCCGATTTAGTCGTCAAGCGGGCGTTGGAGAAGGGGTCGAGCGATAATGCGACCGCTGTGGTGATCCATTACGCTACCCCGTCTGCTGCTCCGGCGCGCTCGGCGGTTGCGACAAACCATCTGCGCCGCCCGGCGATGGTGCTGATCGCCGCGTTTGTGGTGCTGCTCTTGGGGGCGGGCGCGTGGGCATGGCAGGCTTCGGCTCGCTCGGAATCGACCCCCACCGTGGCGCCAACGCAGCCTCTTGTTGCTAGCGAAACCGTTACGGTCGTTGCGACTGAGCGCTCGGCCCCTGCGGGACCGCCGACTTCGACGGCGGCACCAACAAATACACCAACGCCAACGGCAACGGCAACCGCAACAGCAACCTATACACCGACACCAACGCCAACTAAAACGCCGCTTCCGACGTCATCTGTGAGATTCACACCTCTACCAGGGACACAATCGGAGATGACGCCAACGCAGGAGCAGGCGATCCCAACGGTAGTTCTCGCTACACCAGAGCCAACGCAGGAAATGACATCAGAACCGGTACCAGAAACGACGTCGGAACCAATACCTGAAGCGACGCCAGTAACAGTGCCAGAACCGACGCCCGAGCCAGCACTACCAACTCCCCAAACATTGGTAGAACCAGCTGAAGCACCACCTCCTACAGCGACGCCGGAGGCACCATCGCAGGAAGCGCCTTTAGATCAACCGGAACAGTAGCAAGTTGTGTTTTGTGATGACACTCGCGATATATCGGACACAGTCATCTATCTCACCAAATGTGGTAGAACGCTCTCGTAGCGAGTGAGGACTAGTATGAGCAAACGAAGCTTTGTACATATTGTGGCAGTTGTACTGCTCACCTGGCAGTTGGCGAGTTGCGGCACAACACAGCAGACGAATGTCGTTGAGCCGACCGTCACTCCCGTGGGCACCAGTGTGCCACCATCGCTCAACGGCTCGGTGCTTTCCAGCGAGCCTCAGGCCGATCTCATGCTGGCGGAGCAACAGATTGCGGCTGGCCAATATGCGGATGCGATTCGCATTCTGCATCATCTGAACACGCAGGATGCGAACGCGGCCCAGCCCTTGTTCGCGCAAGCCTACCTGAATTGGGGGCGCTCGATCGTGCAAGGCTCAACAGCACACAGCGATATTGAGAGTGCTCGAGAGCGCTTTATCAATGGCTTGGCATTGGCACCCGCCAGCCAGGAACTACGCGCCGAACTCGCCAATACCGATGTGTACTTGGCGATAGCTCAGAAGATAGAGCAATTGCGCCTTGCCAACGCCGAGGAGGACACCGAGCGGGCCAATACGCTCGCCACCGAGTTGATGCCTCAACTCAGCGAGATCCGCCAACGCGCGAAGGATTTTGGGTCGTTCGCAGCTTTAGCATACGATGGTTTTTTGGCTTGTGGTTCGGCGTTTATAGCCAACAATCAGCGTGACCAAGCACGTTCCGCCTTCGAGCAGGCTGTGGGCATCCCCGGAATGGACACCGAATTCGCACGTGCGGAACTAGAGAAACTGCGCGAGCCGACACCGACGCCAACCAGGGTTGCTCCGACGCCACCTCCTCGCCAATTGGTCGTGGTGCCCGATGTGCGCGGTGCCGACCCTGGCGCTGCGAAGAGCTTTTTGGAGGCGCAAGGCTTCCAAGTCGCTCTGACCCAGATCACCGACCCTGCGCAGCTCATCGGTCTCTGCAAGCAGATGGTTTCGTACACCGCGCCACAGGGCGGCGCCCGCGTTGATAAGGGAAGTTTAGTGCGCATCTTCTATCGCGGCTTCGATAATTACTCCAGTCCAGCGAACTGCCCGCCCGGTCGCTAACATCCCCTTGGAGAGGTCGTTTGTGCTCAGACAAGCGGCCTCTCCATTCCTCACTCTCCTCTCTTTTCCTCAGACGAAAACATCTGATTTGACATAAGCGTGCATTCTACGTATCAAGCGCACCGGATACAAGGGTGCGTTTGGTGTGATATTCCTCGGAAATAAACAAAAAGAGTACGCTTTTCAGCAAGAACGCTCCTTGACAACTGAGTAGCATACGAGCATACCGAATCGAAACCATATCCGCAATGGAGAGGAATGATGCAATGGCTCGCTACGCGATCGATGTGCGCCGTCCGATAAAAGAGATCCGCCCCCTATCCCTCGTGGAGCACCCCACCAATCCCGTTACAGGCGACCGCATCGGCTTCACCAATTACTACATGGAACTGAATGGTCAGCCGTTTGTTGGCATCTGTGGCGAATTTCATTATTCGCGCTACCCAGCGAGCGAGTGGGAGACCGAAATCATCAAAATAAAGCAAGGTGGCGTCAATATCATCTCCAGCTACGTATTCTGGATTCATCACGAGGAGATTCAGGGGCAGTTTCGTTGGGATGGCGACTACAATCTGCGAGCGTTTGTGGAGCTATGCGCCAAGCATCAGATGGCGGTGATCGTGCGGGTGGGGCCGTTTGTGCACGGCGAGTGCCGCAACGGCGGCCTGCCCGATTGGTTGTTCGCGCGGCCCTTCGAGGTGCGCTCCAACGATCCCGAATATTTGGCGCTGGTCGAGCGCTTGTACGCCCAGATCGGCGCGCAACTGCGTGGATTATTCCATCAAGACGGCGGCCCGATCATCGCCGTTCAGCTAGAAAACGAGTTTATGCACGCCTCGGCCCCCTGGGAACTGGTGCCCCGCCAGGCGCACGAGTGGATCGGCGGCGGCAGCGGCGGGTTGGAGCATATGCGCAAGTTGAAGGAGATCGCGCTGCGCACTGGCCTCGATGCACCGTTCTACACCTCGACGGGGTGGGGCGGCGCGCCCGTGCTGGAGGGCGAGATCCTGCCGCTGTACGGCGGCTACGCGTTCTGCCCCTGGAACGTGGACGCACAACGCCCCACCCACGCGCCGACCACCGAGTACCTGTTCCAGCACTACCACCAGAACGGCGCGCGGACGATCGGTTTTGACCCGCCCTACCCGCCGGAATCGTACCCGTTCGCCTGCTGCGAGATGGGTGGCGGCATGCAGGTGTGGTACCAGTACCGCTTTGTTGTGCCGGGCGTGAGCGTCGAAGCGATGGCGCTGCACAAACTGGCGGGTGGCTGCAACTTCCTGGGCTACTACATGTACCACGGCGGCTCGAATCCGGTGGGCCAGCGCGGCTACCTGAACGAATACGTGACGCCGAAGATCTCCTACGACTTCCAGGCGCCGCTGGGTGAGTTCGGGCAGACCCGCGAATCGTACCACCGACTGCGGTTATTGCACCTGTTCCTCGCCACTTTCGGCGACACGTTCTGCAGAACTGCCACTGTGCTGCCCGCCTCCAACGACGCGATCACTCCCACCGATACGACCACGCTGCGCTTCGCGGCGCGCGTCCACCAGCAGCGCGGCTTTCTGTTCATCAACACCTACCAGGATCACGTTGAAATGGCCGATCAGGAGGGGGTCGCCATCGCTGTGCAACTGCCCGATCGGCAGATCACGGTGCCCCGGCAGGTCGATCTGATGTTTCCCCGCGAGCAGTGCGCGATCTGGCCCTTCAACATGGCGCTGGGCGATGTCGAGTTGATCAGCGCGACGGCGCAGCCCATCACGTTCATTGAGCACGAGGGCGAGACGGTCTACTTCTTCTTTACGCCGGGCGACGCCACGTGCGAATACTGTTTCGCCGCCGAGACACTGGCCGATGCGCACGTTGATGCGGGTCGCGTGCTGCGCGACGGTGATGCGCTGATCGTGCTGCCCGCTGCCGCGCCGCGTTCGCAGATTCGCCTGACGAGCGCGACGGGCCAACGCGTCACGATCTGCACCTTGAGCCATACACAAGCGCTCGGTCTGTGGCAGGCCGAGTTGTGGGGCCGACGCCGCATCGTGCTGAGCCAGGCCGATGTGCTGCCCCGCGATGGCGAGTTGGAGTTGCTCCAGTTGGGATCGCCGGACCTGAGTTTCAGCGTGTTCCCCGCGCCAACCGAGACGTTGCACAGCCCCTTCGGGCAGTTGCAGGGTGAGCGCGATGACCTGTTCACCCGCTACCGCGTGCAGGTGCCGCCCCGCACGCCGCAGCTCGAGCTGGTGCGCCACAGCGATTCCAAGATAAGTGTGCGTCTTCAGGGGCAAAACTGGGAAGGCCTGGACGATATCTTGCTGCACATCGCCTATCAGGGCGATGTCGGCTACGCCAGCGTGGAGGGCACGCTGATCAGCGACAACTTCGCGAACGGCGCGCCGTGGGAGCTTGGTCTGGCGCGGCATCGCGATGTGATCGAGGGGAAAGCGATCGATATTGTGATCGCACCGTTGCGTCGGGGCCATACCGTGGTGAGCGATTCGGCAATGGCGTTGCAGCAGACATTTGTCGGCGAGATCATCGCGAACATCGATTCGATCTCTGCCTATCCTCGCTATCGTGTACGGATACGTGCAGTGGAGGCGTGAGAGTTCGGAAATTGACAAAAAGATCGCGCTTTTTGACAAGAATAACGACGGAGTGCGCATTACACTGGAAGGGCACATCCATACGAACACGGAAATAGAGCTATGTCGCTCACAAACCAACAACGTCTGCTGTTGATCGCGAATCACCCACAGTTGATCTACTTAATTCAGCGTTATGCTGAGCAAAGTGGGTGTCACGTGACCAGTGTGACAAGCGTGGAGCTTGCAATCGATGAGATCAAGCAATCATCGCCAGCGCTCGTGATGTTGCATCTCAAAGCGTGGCCACACGACGATTGGCATCTGCTACGGCGCTTAAAAGGCTTGCGGAGCGATACATTTTTCCCTATTGTGGTTATTTCGGCGATGGCCGATGAAGCCCGTGCTCGGGCGGAGGGCGCCGATCATTGGTTATGGCAACCGGTGATGTACGCCGATTTTCAGGAGATTCTGGTAACGCGGGGCGTGATTCCTGCATCTATCGGCCATACGCCTGGTCAATAGCGTGGTATTAGAAAGAAATAGCAACCTAAGCGGATTAAATAATACCGACAAGATGCTGCGGGAGGAGTCATACTATTAACCTACCATGTAAAATGGGTAGAGCAGATAGATCGACAACGGAATAAGGGAGGTGATGTTCGCAACGTAAAATTCAACATTTGTTGAGCTTTTTACACCTTTGCAACTACACCACCGTTTCACCATCGAAGGTACCTAATTCGCCGATAGAATGTCTAGCGAAGGAGCAAGTACGGACATGCAAAAGATTCTCAAATGGATCAGCGTTCTGGTGATGATGACGCTTGTGTTGGCCGCATGTGGTGGTGGCACGACCACAACCCCAACCGCTGCGCCAGCTGCCGAGCAGCCAACCGCTGCACCAGCCGCCGAGCAGCCAGCCGCTGAGCAGCCGACCGCTGCACCAGCCGCCGAGGAGCCGACCGCCGCTCCGGCTGAGGAACCAGCAAACCCCGATGAGCCCGCCCCCGACACGCTTGGTAGCGGTACCACCAAGATCACCATTTGGCACCGCTGGGAAGGCGAATACTACAATGCCATCAAGCAGATATTCGCCGACTACGCCACCGCTAACAACGTGCAGGTAGAACTGCTGTTGGTGCAGGATGTGGCCAACAAGGCGCAGATCGCCATTCCTTCCGGCCAAGGCCCCGACATCATTGCTTGGGTGAACGACCGCATCGGCGATAGCGCGCTGAGCCAGATCATTCAGCCGCTGGACTCCTACGGCGTCGATGCTGCCTATCTGAGCAGCAACTTCACGCCGGTGGCAGCCGCCGCGATGACCTACGATGGGAAGGTGTACGGCGTGCCGGAGTCGATGGAGGCCATCACCTTCATTTACAACAAGGCGTTGATCAGCGAGGAAGAACTGCCCAAGACCACCGACGAATTGCTGGAGATGGCCAAGAGCTACAACCAGCCCCCCGATAAGTACCTATTCGTCTACAACGCGAAGGCCGATATCTACGCCGCTGCGCCGTGGTGGCAGGGTGCTGGTGTCACGCTGGTGACGCCCGAAGGCACCACCGAGGTGAACAGCGAGAACGGTTTGGCCGCTGCGAATTTGGTCAAGGCGTTCAGCGAGGTTATGCCGAAGGAACTGGGCTACGACGAAGCAAACACCCTGTTCTTGGATGGCAAGGCCGCGATCATTATGAACGGCCCCTGGGTGATCGCCGACTACTTGGCCAAGGGCATCGATATCGGTTTGACCACCATCCCCATTGTCAGCAGCTCGGGCAAGCCCGGCGCGCCGTTTGTGGGCGTGAAGATGCTGATGCTGGCCGCGAACTCGCCGAACGCTCAGGCCGCTGTGGATCTGATGAAGTACTACGGCAGCGCCGAGGTGCAGGTGAAGTTGGCCGAGATCAACAAGCAGGTGCCTGCGAACATCGCCGCTCAGGAGCAGGTGAAGTCAGACCCGATCATCGCCGCCTTCATCGAGCAGACGGCGAACGGCGTCCCGATGCCGAACACCGAGTTCATCGCCGCAATGTGGGACCCCTTTGCGAAGATGACCGAGGCGATCTGGACCGGCGCAGCCACGCCCGAGCAGGCTATTCAGGACGGTGCCGCACTCTTCGATGAGCAGGCCGCTGACTTGCGTTAGCTTGTCCCCGATGTGAAGGTAGGAGTTGCCGGTTCTTCTTGCAGAAAGAAGGACCGGCAACCGTGCCTAGAGCGTTCATTTGGTATCCTTACCTTTCAGATCATCAAAGAATATGCTGTTTTGAGGTTTGTTCTCGCCTTCGGCAGCGTAACAGAGCCCTTTCGATGTGTTTCGCACTATCGACACATCAACGAAGCAACAGCCGCTATCGTAGGTGAAACAGACCTTAACACCGAAACAATACACCTAATTGAAGGGTAGTGAGCTTCATTCATTTGATAATGAACCTGTGCAAGCGTATAATCATCGAGATCCCACTCTACACCTAATGTTGAGCTTGCCTTTGGCACTTGGTCGCACCCCACCTTGTATGATTGATGGCGAACATAGCTCAGATCGGCGCGGCTGCTCATTGATCACAGGTCTTCGTCGATCGCTGATTCAACCCAAGGTGTGCAATGCATGTACAACGCTGTAGGTAATGCATAGGTGATGTTCACCAGGAGCACCTCCATGAGCAATTCGACCGTACCTGTCGCATCTCGCGCCCAACCACGTTCGTTTTTGAGTGGTCGCTCGGCGCGCCAAACCGCCACAACCGTGGCGTACATCACGCCAGCACTGATTATGGTGCTGTTGATCAACATCTTCCCGATCATCTACACCTTCTACATCTCGCTGACCAACCGTAACGGCGCGCGACGCTTCGCGGAAGGAACCTACCAAGTGGTGGGCTTCGATAACTACATCCGCCTGCTCAGCGAGTCCGATTTCTACATGGTGCTCGGCAAGACACTCGCTTATGCGATTATCTGCGTGTTCCTGTTCTTCGTGGTCGGGCTGACCTTTGCGCTGATCCTGAACAACCCCGCCATCAAGGGCCGAGCGATTTGGCGCACCCTGCTGATCCTGCCTTGGGCCGTTCCCTATTGGATCACTGCGCTGATCTGGAAATTTATGTTCCACGGTCAGTACGGCCCGCTCAATCAGAGCCTGCGTGCGCTGGGTTTCTCGCCACCCGATTGGTTGCTGAACGGCACCACCGCCTTCGGCGCGATCACCATCGTGAATGTGTGGCTCAGCTTCCCCTTCTTTATGCTGATCCTGTTGGGTGGCCTGCAATCCATCCCCGCCGACCTGTACGAGGCCGCCGAGATGGACGGCGCGAACGCTTGGCAACGCCTAACATCCGTGACGCTGCCGCTGCTGCGCCCTGTGTCGATCCCGGCGATCATCCTGAGCTTGATGACCACATTGAAGATGTTTGAGACGGTCTACCTGATGACGGGTGGTGGGCCTGTCACCGAGATCGGCAAGCCCGGCGCTACCGAGCTGCTGCTGGTGTGGGCGTACCGCCAGGGCTTCGAGTCGCTCAAACGCTTCGCGCTGGTGGGCGCGTTCTCGATTGTGTTCTTCTTGATCACGGTGGCGGTGACGCTGGTCTACACTCGCATGACCAATGCAACGAAGGGAGCCTACGAATGAGCATGCGCAAACAATCAACGTTTTCGTTGGTCGTCCAATACATCGTTCTGATCCTGGGCACGTTCTTCGCGGTCTTTCCGATCTATTTCGTGATACAGGCTTCGTTGCGCCCTGGTCAGCAGTTGTACACCACTGATCTACAACTGTTCCCAACCGATGCCACGCTCGATAATTATCGCTACGTGCTGTTCCAGTTGCCGCTTCTGCTCTGGCTGCGCAACAGCATCACCATCGCGCTCTCGACCACGCTAGTGACGTTGCTCGTCACGGTTCCGGCTGGCTACGCCCTGTCGCGCTTCAAGTTCCGTGGTCGCGGCCCGATCCTGACGATCTTGCTGGCTCTGCAAGCCTTCCCTGCACTGCTGGCCCTGCCCGCCTTCTACCTGATCCTGATGCGCTTGAACCTGCTTGGTACGCATCTGGGTCTGATCCTGATCTACGCGGCTGGCGCGACAGCCTTCAATATCTGGAACCTCAAAGGCTATTTCGACACGATCCCGATCGATTTGGCCGAGGCTGCCGAGATCGATGGCGCATCGCCGACCCGCGCCTTTTTGATGGTGATGTTGCCGCTCGCGCGCCCGGTGCTGGCGGTGACGGCCCTGTTCGGCTTCCTGTCGGGTTTCGGTGATTTTATCTTGGCGAACACGGTGTTGTTCAACGAGAACTTGTACACCGCGCCGGTCGGTATCTTCACCCTGCAGAACGGCTACCGCAACCCGTGGGGCTGGTTTGCCGCGAGTGCGCTGATCATCGCGTTGCCGATCACAATCGTGTTTTTGTACCTGCAGCGTCACTTGGTTTCGGGCTTGGCGGCTGGTAGCGTGAAGGGCTAAAGGCGCAGCGACTATTCGTTTTTCAATGCAGAAGAAAGAATCATGAGCAACGTTTTTCCACTTTCGTCGATGGCCTACGGGGGCGATTACAACCCGGAACAGTGGCCCGAATCCGTGTGGCACGAGGATGTGCGCCTGATGCAAGAGGCGGGCGTCAACCTGGTGTCGCTGGGCATCTTCTCGTGGGCCAAGCTCGAACCGCAGCCCGGCCAGTACGATTTCGAATGGCTCGATCGCATCATCGACCTGCTGTACCAACACGGCGTCCACGTCGATCTGGCGACGGCAACCGCCTCGCCGCCGCCGTGGATGGCCAAGCTCCACCCCGAGTCTCTGCCGATCACCAAGGAGGGCGTGTGGCTGTGGCACGGCAGCCGCCAGCACTACTGCCCGAATAGCACGGCCTACCGCACGTCTGCGCAGGCCCTGGTGCGCCGCCTGGCCGAGCGCTATCGCGATCACCCGGCGCTGGCGATGTGGCACGTTGGCAACGAGTACGCCTGCCACGTCAGCGAGTGTTTCTGCGATGAGTCGGCGCAGGCGTTTCGGGAATGGCTGAAGCAGCGCTACGGCACGCTAGAGAAGCTCAACGCCGCCTGGGGCACGGCCTTCTGGAGCCAGCAGTATGGCGATTGGGACGAGATCGTGCCGCCCCGCACTACGCCGACCTTCATCAACCCCACGCAGCAACTCGATTGGCGGCGCTTCTCATCCGATGCGCTGCTTGAGTGCTTTGAGTTGGAACACGCCATCCTCAAGGAAGTGACGCCGCACGTGCCCGTCACCACAAACTTTATGCGGGTGTTTAAGCCGCTCGATTACTGGAAGTGGGCCGCACACGAGGATCTGGTGACGCTCGACTGCTACCCCGACTTAACCGACCCCGAGGCGCACGTGGATGCGGCGCTGAACTTCGATCTGACGCGCTCGCTGGGGCACGGCAAGCCGTGGCTGTTGATGGAGCAGGCCACCAGCCAGGTCAACTGGCGCCCGCAGAACCCGATCAAGGGGCCGGGGTTGATGCGTTTGTGGAGCCATCAGGCGGTGGCGCGCGGCTCCGACGGCGTGATGTTCTTCCAGTGGCGGGCTGCCAAGGCGGGAGCCGAGAAGTTCCATAGTGGCATGGTGCCACACGGCGGTACCAATACTCGCACGTGGCGCGAGGTGGTCGAACTGGGCCAGGAGTTGCGCCGGATGGGCGCGGTGCGCGATACGCGCGTGGTCGCCGATGTGGCGATCATGTTCGATTGGGAGAGTTGGTGGGCGGTCGAGGGCGAGGGGCGCGTCTCGCAGGATGTGCGCTACATCGACCAGATACGCGCCTGCTACGACCGTTTCTACGAGCGCAACATCACCGTCGATTTCGTGGCGCCGGGCGCGGATCTGAGCGCGTACCGCTTGGTGGTGCTGCCCTGCCAACACCTGATCAGCAACGAGCACGCTGCCCAGATCGAGCAGTACGTGGCCAATGGCGGCACGCTGTTGACGCTGTTCTTCAGCGGGATCGTCGATGAGAACGACCACATTCACTTGGGCGGCTACCCCGCGCCGTTCCGCAAAGTGTTGGGCTTGCGCGTCGAGGAGTTCTCGCCGATGGCACCGGGCCAAACCAACCTGGTGGTCTGCGATGACGAGAACGATTTCAGCGGCGATCTGTGGTTCGATGTGATCGAGTTGCAGGGCGCGAGCGCGATCGCGCGCTTCGCGAACGACTTTTATTCGGGCTTGCCCGCCGCTACGCGCCACAGCTTCGGCCAGGGCTTGGCGTTCTACTTGGGCACGCGCCTGAACGTCGAGGGCATGCGCTGGCTGATCGGGCGAGTCTGCGCCGAGGCGGGTGTGACGCCTGTGCTTGAGGCTCCGGCGGGTGTGGAGGCGTTGCGGCGCGTCTCGGATGGGCGCACGCTGTTGTATGTGCTGAACCACAACAACACGCCGCAGAAGATCAGCGTGCCGAGCGGGGCCAAGGAGTTGCTCAGCGCGCAGTCGAGCCAAGGTTCCTTCGAGTTGGCCCCACGGGGCGTGGCGATCTTCCAACTCGACGGGGCGTAACAACGTTTCTCCACAAGTCGATCATCGCTGTAGGCAGTGCGGTATGCGGCCTACAGCGATTTTGTGTGGAGGCAGCGCCCCGCCCTACAGAACGCCATCCCGATGTGTGCAGACCATACTAGCCGTAGTGCATCAACATCACACGAAAGAGCTCTCCCCATCAACTAACTGTTGTATGATCAAAGTGTCATCACCAAAACGCCGTTCATCTTCTCCAAGTTTGCGCATTAGGAACGCCAACACGTCAAATCGATTCAAGCCATGCAACGCATAACAACGGGGAGAATAACAATCCTATTATAAGTAGCACGATAGATTGGAATCTATTATTTATCTTTGTCCTATTGACAGACTTCTAACCGTGTTAAAATAAAAATCGCAGCGAAGGATTTATCTTAGTGGACCTGCTAACCCAACAGGAGTGGTGTATGTACGATGAACAACTTCCTTTGGTGCCATTGGATGTTGATAGCGCGGGTTGGCTGGTTGAATATGCTGAGCAAAGTTTTCAACAGGGGCATTTTTCGATTGCCCGTGATGCCTTCAAGCGTGCTTGCGATGTATGGCAAGAGCTCCGTGGCCCCAATTGTGTTGAAGTTGCTCGGGCCAGGCGCGGTTTGGGGAGTAGTTTGCTCGAACTTGGCGAGTACGCTGCCGCTCAAACAGCGCTTGAGCAGGCACTAGCCGATTGTGAGCACTTGCTTGGTCCTAAACATCGCGAAACTCTTCGCGCAATTCACGATGTAGCCGTCGCCTCTTTTCATCTGCAACAGCCTCGACAAGCCCTGGATCTCGCCGAACGTGTGTTACACCTGCGGGAACACACCTTTGGTGCTGACCATCCCGATACGATCGAGAGCATCAATACATTGGCGATGATCCTGCATGGGCAGGGCCAGCGCGACCGCGCGATTGCGCTTCACACCGATGCGCTTCAGCGCTGCGAGCGCTCGCTCGGCGACCACCAGCGCACCGTCGAGACGCTGAGCGGCTTAGCGTCCTGTCTCGCGCACGATCCAGCCTCGCAACAGCGCGCCCGCTCCCTCTACGAGCGTGCGCTTACTATGAGCGAACGGGTGCTAGGAGACGCGCATCCGACCACGATACGCTTGCTGAACAGCCTCGCCGCCCTCACCGTCGATCTTGGCGATCTAGCGACTGCACGGGCTATGCTCGAACAATCGCTGGCATTGCACGATCAATTGTACGGGCGACAACACGCCAACACCGCCTCGGTGCTGGTGAATCTCGGCGATATCGAGGTGCGGGCGCAGCAGTACGATGCGGCCCATTTCGATTATTGCGAAGCCCTGATCATTTACGAAGCGACCTTGGGCGCGCACCATCCCAAGACGATCCACGCCTTGGGCGAACTGATCGGCGTGATGGGCGAGTTGATCGTCCGTGGCGATCAATTCCCCGTGCAGCTCGCCTTTCCGTTGCATGTGTGCTGGACTGGTCTGCGGGCTGCCGCTGGCATGCTTCCCCCCAGCGATCAGCACATGCCCGGCGCGAACTTGACGCCGGAGGAGGCCGCCGCGCAACTGCACGACTTGGTGATGCAGCTCAGCTCCGAGCGCACCGCTCCCTCGCCCTCCGTCGAGTTGCAGCAACCCCAAGCCCAATCGACCGATCACATTCTCGCTATCCGTGAGCTCATCCGAGATGGCGATCTTGTCACCGCGCACCAGCAACTCGAAGCGCTGCTCGCCTCCTATGGGTATCCCGATACGCCGATGCATATTGAGCTTGTTGAGCCGCTCGAACTGCTGGTCGAAGTGATGAAGAAGCGGGATATGCAGAACGATATCCTGCCGATCCAACAACGGATTGCAGCCATCCTTGAGGCCACGCTTGGGCCTACGCACCCTCATACGCAGTTTGCGATGTTGGAGTTGGCCGAGCGGCTTGAGCACAAGTACGGCCTGCGCGTTGCCGAGGGTCTGCGCGGACGTGTGGCGGATCTGCAGGAGAGCGAGATCGGCGCTGAGGATAATCTGATACGGATGGCGCGCGAATCGGCCTCGCAACTGCGCTACCACAGCAAAGACGCCTCCACCGACGACAAACCGCCCCAGCAGAGCCAGGTGCTGCGTCACGATGATGCCAAGCCCAACCCGCTCGCCGATGAACTCCTCTACGATGTGGATAGTGTGCCGTGGGAGACGCTTCAGCACGCCTTTGGCCCGGCGACCGATGTGCCCGAGCAACTACGAATGCTGCTCAGCCCGGAGACGCAACAGCGCGACAAGGCATACAGCGAGTTGTACAGCAACATCTGGCATCAGAACACCATTTACGAAGCGACCTCCTACGCGGTGCCGTTTCTGTTGCGGATGCTGGCCGATCCGCGCACGCCAGATCGGACCAACGTGCTGTACCTGCTCAACGCGCTGGCCTACGGCACGGTGGATGAAGAGCAGACAACGCAGCGCCAGCAAGATTGGCTCGCAGAGACGCGCGCCGCGATAGCGCAGGGCATCGATCTGCTGTTCGCGCAACTCGATTCGTCGGATATCGATACGCAGCAGGTCGCGCTCTCCACGATCGCGATGTTGCCGAGCTGCGCCGAGAGCAGTGTGAAGCGCTTGCGCACGGCGTTGGCCTCCACCACCGACATGCGCTTGCGCACCCACATCGCCCGTGCCCTGCACGAACTGATGGACAATAGCGAGGCGACACAGCGCCTGTTCACGGAACTGCTAGCTACCGAACAGCACGAAGCCGTCTACCTGATCTCGGCGGTGGCCCTGCTGCAGCGCGGTAAGGAGCACGCCCCTGAAGTGGCTGTCCAAGCCATCTTGGGGGTGCTGCGCGAGCTCATCAGCGTGGCGCATCAGTTCGATGCTCCGGTGGAAGATCGAGCGCATTGGGAAGCGTTGATCGAGCGATACTACCCCGCTTGGGGGCCGGAACCGCTGATGTTTATGTTGGATGGACTGCTTCACTTGGGGCCGGAGCGCGCTCGTCGTGCGTTGTTGGAAGCTTTGTCGTTTGCAAACGACCCCGAGGATTGCGAGCGGATCGCCCAAACGCTGCTCGATTGTGTGTTTGACGCCGATCTGCGGCATGCGGGTGGCATCTCGCGCTCCTACGATCAACGTACCGGCACGTGGTCGGTCACGCACTTTGGCATACCACTGCCCCCATCCTACGAGGCCCCTCAACTCACATCGGCCCAGCGCAAAGCCCTAGAGTCGATCCTGGCCAACAACGTGTTCTGGCAGCACAAGACCGACCTGCTCAAACTCTACGGTTTGCCCAGCGAGCGGGAAGCGCTGCGCCAGTTCTTGGCCGCTTGATCGCCAGGATACAAAGCAATGACGAGGTTCTGTCCGAACAGAACCTCGTCATCGTGTAACGAACCGATGTATTTGGCTGCCCGCTTTAGTGGAGCACGCTCGCCAGATCGCGGTACGTGCGGAGATCTTGGAAGTCGATCCCCAAGCTGACCATCGCCTGCGCCACCTCGGGCCGAATGCCGACCAACGCCACCTCGGTGCCCAACAAGCGCGCCATCTGCACCACCTTCAGAATACCCTCGGCCACCTCGCTGTCCACCACTGGCACGCCAGTGATATCCAACACCACGCGGCGAACCGACATCTCTTCCAAGGCGCGCATTGCCTGTTTCTGCACGAGTTGTAGGCGTTCGCTGTCCATCGTGCCGATCAGCGGCACAACGGCGGTCGTAGCGCTCACCGGGATGACAGGCACGCTGAGCGATACGATCGTTTGTTGCTGCTCTTCGAGCTGCTTGAGCAGTGCGGCCTGCTCCGCCATCAACTTCTCTTGCTCCTCGGCGCGGGCGCGCAACTGTGCGGTGCGGGCTTCGACCTGCTTTTCGAGTTGCAAATTGGCTTGGCGGAGCCTGCGCGCCGCGAGATCCGCGCTGTGCCGCTCCTTTTTGGCCTCACGGGAGGATGTTTCGAGCACCAGACGAGCGCAGATCAGACCGCCAAGCTGCAATATGATCAAGGCAATTGGCAAAAGTTCCAGCTGAATGCCAAAATCTTGAGCGCGAAAGATAAAGCCGATCAAGGTGACCAGGGTCGTGATCAGCATTGCTAAGGGGGGGAGCAAAATGAGCGCGACCAGCGTTGGGAGGATCAGCGTGGCCATGTAGATGTAACTGGGGATAAGTTGGCTCGGCGTGGTAATGACGACGAACAACATCAGGACGACGAGAACATAACTAGCATGTTCCCATCCCTTCCAGTACGCCAACAACAGAGCACCTGTGAGGAGTGTCGCGCCGAAAATAATAAAGTTTTCAAAGACAAAGCCGAACTTGCCAATCTGAATAAGGCTTGCGATGAATGAAAAAAAGAAAATAACCCCAAACACCACTAAAGTACTCTGACGTTGAGTGATATGCATGATACCCTCGCGCTGATAGAGATATGGCTTAGCTTGGCCACCACGTATCTTCACAACCCTACCTGGCGTTGTGCGTGATAGAAGAGCGTGGCATGAGGGGGACGCTACTTGTTACTTGAGGCTTTCAATAAGCGAATACGGCCATATATGTACTGGATTTAGTATATCATAGATCATCTTTTGTCCATCAACGTATGTAATAAAGTAACAATGTTGCAATCATATGTAATCGATTTTGCTTACTATGTGTATGTCGTATACTATGTCCCACCATCATCACCGTTCTGAAGCTAGGAGTAACTGCAGTGACGCAATTATCCTCTGAAGAACAGGAACTTTTAGGGCGCGTGGAAAACGCAATTAACACCAATTCACGCCCGTCGGACCTCAAAATCACCGATATACGCATTGCTGTAGTAGCCAGCAACTACGATTACCCCATTATTCGCATTGATACCAACCAAGGCGTGTATGGTCTGGGAGAAGTGCGAGATGCTGGGCATCGTGAGAACGCGCTGCAATTTAAAAGCATGCTACTCGGCCAAAACCCCTGCAGCGTCGATATGATCTTTCGGGCCATCAAGCACTTCGGCAATTGGGGGCGCGAAGGTGGCGGCGTTTCGGGGATCGAGATCGCGCTGTGGGATCTCGTGGGCAAAGTGTACGGTGTGCCCTGCTACCAACTGCTCGGCGGCAAATACCGCGACAAAGTGCGCATCTACGCCGACACGCCCGCGCCGGAGGAGGCCACGCCCGAGGGCTATCGCAAGGCGTTGGCGGGCCGCAAAGCGTTGGGACTCACCTTCATCAAGTTCGATATTCGCCCCAAACTGTTCGAGGAAACGCCGGGCGGCTTGGTGGGCCAACCCACCAAATACGAATACGAGCTTGGCAAATGGTGGAACGCTCCTGGCTCTGGCCCTGGTGCTCGCCTCACCGAACGGGGCATCGCCCGCTCCGTCGAGATCGTGGCCGCCATCCGCGAGGCCGTCGGCAATGAGGTCTCGCTGTGTACCGACCACTTTGGCCACGGCCACCTCACCCTCGATGAGATGATCCGCCTGGGCGAAGCCTGGGAACCCTACAACCTGGCCTGGATCGAGGACCCCATGCCCTGGTACGATGTGCATGGCCATAAGCGCGTGGCCGATGCGCTGCGCACGCCGATCGCGGCTGGCGAGGAGCTTTATCTGTGGGATGGCTTCCGCGAGTTCATCGAGCAGCGCGCCCTCGATATTCTGCACCCCGACCTGCTCACGGCTGGCGGTATGATGGAGACGAAGAAGATCGCCGATTACGGCGAGCGCTACGGCATCCCCACCGCGCTACACTGCGCTAGCTCGCCGATCGGCTTTATGGCGAATGTGCATTGCGCCGCTGCCATCCCCAGCTTCGTGGCGCTCGAACACCACGGCCTCGACCTGCCGTTCTGGGAGAGCCTGGTCACAGGCCTGTCGCCCGACTACATGGCCGATGGCTACGTGACCGTGCCCGATCGCCCGGGGCTAGGCGTCGATCTCAACCTCGAAGCGATCGAGGCCAACCTGCGCACGCCCGGCACGATGTTCCTGCCCACCGAGGAATGGAACACGCCTAAACTCGGCTTCTGGCGTCCCGACGACCGCTGGCCCGAATAGCCCAAGCGAAAGGAAGTGACTATGGCGCGTTTCGACCATCTCAAGGGCGTATTCGGGCTGTTGCCCACCCCCTACAACGAAGATTACACCATCCGCACCAACGATCTGCGTGCGGCAGCCGAGTTCTGCTGTAGTACTGGTCAGCACGGTATTGTGTGGCCGGTGCTGGTTGGCGAGTTCTATTTGCTGGGTGAAGAGGAGCGGATTCGCCACCTCGACGCGGTGCTCGAACAGGTCAACGGGCGCATTCCTGTCGTGTTCGGCTGCTCGGGCGTTTCGGTGCCGCAAGTGCTGTTGTTCGCCAAGGCCGCGCAGCAGGCGGGTGCCGATGCGATCATCGCGATGGCGCCTGCCCGCAGCAACGCCGATGTCGCGATGGAGATGTTCCGGCGGCTCGCCGATGTCTACGATGGGCCGATCATCTTGCAGAACGCCGCCACCTACGCGCCGCTCACTGGCGAGCAGATCGCCACGCTGGTCGATGAGGTGCCGCAGATCGAGTATATCAAGGAGGAGCGCCCGCCCGGGCCGAAGCATATCGCCGAGGTGCACCGATTGGTGGGCCACAAGATCAAGACGATCTTCGGCGGCGCGGCGGGCAAATTTCTGCCCGATGAGTTGATCCGCGGCGCGAACGGCTGTATGCCCGCCTGCGAGTTCGCCGATGTGCTCACCACGGTGATGGAGCGCTGGTGGGCGGGCGATCAAGAGGGCGCGCGCGACCTGCACCGTCGGCTGCTGCCGCTGATGATCCTGGAGAATTACCCGTTTATGCGCTACGTGCTGAAACAGCGCGGCGTGTTCACCTCGCTGGTCGAGCGGGTGCCCGCCGGACCCGACGCGCTCGACCTCGACGATATGCGCGAGATCGAGCGGCTCTACCAGGCCATCGCGGGCGATGTGCGGGGTTACCCCATGCGTCCGCTGGAGGCGGAGTAACTTCGCAACGCGACACCAAAACGCACACTTGGGGCTACAACCCAAGTGTGCGTTTCGATGTAGGGCGTGCTATGGTTAGACTGCAAACGCCCTGATCTGTTCGAGCGCGCCAGCCAGATCGCGGTAGGTGCGTAGCCCTTCGAGATCCATCCCGTGCCCGACGATCGTCTGAGCGACCTCGGGGCGGATGCCCACCAACATCACATCGGCGCCCAGCAAGCGGGCCGCCTGCACCACCGCCAGAATCCCCTTGGCGACGATCGTATCGACCACGGGCACGCCAGTGATATCGAGCACCATCCGGCGGGCCGAACGCTCCTGGAGCGCTTTGAGCGCTTCCTGTTGCAGGTAATTGAGGCGTTCGCTATCGAGTGTGCCGACCAACGGCAACACCACCGTGTTCGAGCTCACCGGGATCACTGGGACGCTGAGCGAGCGGATGGTCGATTGCTGGAGCTCTAGTTCCTGGAGCAGTTTGGCCTGTTCGGCCACTAACTCGGCCTGCTCGTCGGTGCGCTTTTGAAGCTGGAGCGTGCGTTGTTGAACCTGTGTCTCGAGTTGCGCGTTCGCCGCTTCGAGCGCCTTGGCGGCGTGCTCGGCCTGCATCCGCGCTTCTTGGCTCGTCTTCAGCGCGTTTTCGAGCACCATGCGCGCGATCACCATGCCGCCGATAAGCACGCTGTACAGAATAAAATCGATGGGTGAAAGTTGCGAATCGACCCAGAACGATCCGAGCAATAAGCCCAGTACGATGCTCAGACCCGTGAGGGCGATGCCCAAGGGCGGTAAAAACACCAATGCCATGACTGGTGGTAGCATCAGCTCAAGGTGCAAATGGTTGGTCAATGCGAATTCAGTCTGCGTAAGGATGAACATAATGGTCATAACCGCGACCACGATATACCGGGCAGGCTCCCAACCGCGCCAGTACGCAACTAACAATATCGTGATAACCAGCGCTTCTCCAAGCGTAACCAATGGATTGTTGAACGGATCATTTGTGATGTACTGAACGGCAGCGACGATAAATCCACCGATTGACATGAGGATTAGGAAGCCCAGGATGCTTGTTCTTTGAGTGATGCGCATGATTTCCCCCATCTTAGGTGTGCAGTTGCCCTGGTTGCGCTCGATGCGTGGAGAGAACCGTTCTTATGACGTGGAACAGCCATTCATGCAGACAGGGGATGAATTGCTACGCACAACAGTCCGTGGTGCGTGATGCGCATGGCATTATAGGGTATTACCAGGTGTTTGCAATGGCTTATTGGTTCGATTCGTGATCGAATATCGAGCAATATAATCGGAAAATATTCATCGGATAGTGAACATGGCTAAATGGCGATAATCTGCTGAATGATAGGGAATTTATCATTATCGCGCTACTACATTGGTTATGAAATACATTATTTGGTGAATATTTTGTGGAATGCTCTATTTGATGAGGTTACTATTGTATACGCTGTGCATCGCGTATCATTTAGAAGCTTTCTAGAAAGCATTCCAATGCGAGAGCGTGGGATGCGCTATACGCGGAAATGCGCGTACTCACGAGCAACTTGGCTGCTGCGCAAGACCCCAAGGAATCCGCTCTGTTATGCCAGTATCATTTTGTTCCTCGGTATGGTCCTTGTTCGGTGGTCTGTATGTGTTCTTTTGTAGGCTGACACATATCTTTCTGCCCATAATCTCCAGATGCTTTTCAGAAATGCGCTGAGTGATCGCCAAAATTTGGTATAACACGCACCATTCTTGCCAGATGATACGTGCATTGAAAGGACGGCCCGATGCCTGAGTTCGCCGATCTACCGCCCGCTTTTGTTCAGAATGTTCTTGGAGCCTTTGGTGATGCGGGCCGTGCATGGCTTGCGCAACTGCCTACGACGCTCGCGACCTACGCCGAGCGCTGGCAGTTGAGCGTACAGCCGCATTTTGCCAATTTGTCGTACAACTACGTGGCCCCGGTGCTGCGCGCCGATGGCTCGGCGGCGGTGTTGAAGCTTGGCGTGCCCCACGATGGCATTGTGTGCGAGGGGGCTGCACTGCGTTGCTACGCTGGCGAGGCGTGCGCACAACTGCTCGAAGCCGACCTGCCGGGTGGCGCGCTGTTGCTTGAGCGTCTGCATCCAGGCCTGTTGCTGGCCACGATCGGCGACGACACGCGGATGACCGAGATCCTGGCCGAGACGATGCAACTGCTCTGGCGCGAGCCGCCGCCCGATCATTGCTTTCCATCGCTGGCGCACTGGACGCGCGACCTTGAGCGGACGCAACAGGCGTATGCCGACGGAAGCCTGCCGTTCTCGCCGCGTTTGCTGGAACAGGCGATACAGTTGCGCAATGAGCTATTGGATTCCTCCACGACGCCCATACTGCTGCACGGCGACCTGCACCACGAGAATGTGCTGAGCGCGACCCGTCGGCCTTGGCTGGCGATCGACCCGAAGGGTGTGGTGGGTGACCCGGCCTACGAGGTTGGCGCGCTGTTCTACAATCAGATTCCGCCCAACGTCGATCTGCGGCGGATGCTTGCGCACCGGCTCGATGTGCTCGATGAGCGCTTACCGCTCGACCGACAGCGCCTGCACGGTTGGGCGATCGTGCAGGCGGTGCTGTCGGCGTGTTGGAGTTTGGGGGAGCAGGACGATGGTTGGCGGCACGCGATCGCCTGCGCCGAGGTGCTGGCCCAACTCCGCTAGGCGGCGCTAATCGGCGGCCATGGCGTTGTCGTGCGCTACGTCGTCGCGCAGCACGAACGCCGATTCGGCCCGCAGCATGGCGGCGAAGTGGCTGTCGGGCTGCTGCATCAGTTCGTTGGGCGCGCCGTTCTCGACTACGCGGCCCCCGGCGATCACCACGACCCGATCCGCCGAGCGCGCCAACGATAGGCGATGCGAGACGATTAGGGTGGTGCGCCCGTTCATCAGTCGTTCAAGCGCATCGATGATCAGCGCCTCGGATTCCGGCTCGACGGCGCTGGTTGGCTCGTCGAGCAGCAGCAGCGGCGGGTTGGCCAGCAGCGCGCGGGCTACGGCGAGGCGCTGTTTCTGCCCGCCCGAGAGTCGCACGCCCCGCTCGCCGACGATGGTGTGGTAGCCTTTGGGCAGCGCGCTCAGGAAGTCGTGGGCATTAGCGGCTTTGGCCGCCGCTTCGACTTCCGCCTCGGTGGCGTCGGGCCGACCGTAGCGCAGGTTCTCGAAGGCGGTGGTGTTGAACAGGTAGGTCTCTTGCTGGACTTGCGCGCTCTGGCCCCGCAGCGATTCGAGGGTGACGTGGCGCACATCGTGGCCGTCGATCAGCACGCGGCCCTGGTCGGGGTCGTAGAGGCGTGCGACGAGCGCCAGCAGTGTCGATTTGCCCGCACCCGATGGCCCGAGCAGCGCGACCCGCTCGCCCGGCTGAATGTGCAGGTTGATGTCGCGCAGGACGGGCCGTGCCGGGTCGTAGCCGAAGGTCACGCCTTCGAAGCGGATCTCGCCGCGCAACGGTTTGGGCAGCGGCTTGCTGTCGGGCGCGTCGGCGATGGTGGTGGGCGCGTCGAGCACCTCGAAGATGCGCCGTCCGGCGGCCTCGGCCTGTTGCAACAGGTCGTTGATGTTGACGAGATCGTCGATCGGGCCGTAGAAGTAGCGCCCGTAGCCTCGGTAGGCCAGCAGCCCGCCGATGGTGAGTTCGCCCCGCATGATGAAGTAGACGCCACCGCCCAGCATCAGCACATTGCCCAGGTTGGAGATCCAGCGGATCAGCGGAAAGACGCGGTTGCGCAGCGTGACGGCCTGCACTTGCTGGTCGTAGAGTTGTTGGCTTTCGTTGGTGAGCGCGGCCAACTCGCGCGATTCGCGGGCGAAGCCTTGGATGACGCGCACGCCGTTGAGGTTGTCGGTGAGGCGGGCGCTGATGCTGCCGAGGCGCTGACGGGCGGCTCGGTAGACGGGGCGCACTTGGTTGTTGTAGCGCGTCAGCAGCACGCCGACGGCGATCATGGGCAGCAGGACGATCAGGCCGAGTTTGGGCTGTAGGGCGATAAAAATGCCCGCCACGCCGAAGACGCGCAGGGCGTTGGCGATGACGGAGTCGGTGCCTTTGATCAGGACGTTCTGCATGCTTTCGACATCGGCGGTGAGGCGGGACAGCAGGTCGCCTGTGCGGTTTTTGGCGTAGTAACTGGCCGATTGCGATTGCAGTTTTTCGTAGAGCCGGACGCGCAGGTCGAGCGTCAACTGTTGGCCCGCCCGTTCGAGCAGCACGCCTCGGATGGCCGAGCAGATTTGGCCCACGCCAAAGACGGCGGTGAGCAGTACGAGCTGGCCGATGATGTAGGCCCAATCGCCCGTGAGCAGGCCGTTATCGACGACGCGCTGCCAGATCAGCGGCGGGTAGAGTTCGGCGACGACGGCGAGCACCAGGCAGAGCATGCCGAGCGCGATGGTGAGACGATACGGAATGAGCAGTTGGTAGAGGCGACGAAAGACGGGTGTGTCGTGCTCTTCAGGTGTGCTTTGCTTCATAGTTGCTTCTTTGATAGGCGATGTGCCGCTGCGAATGGCCGCGCCAGAAGCGGCGCGCGTTGTGGCGCGTAGCGCCATAACTGTCCGAGCGCGCACACGTTGTACACGACGCTGTTGCCCCGCAGCGACGGGCGTTCACAACGCGGTTGCCTTTTCTCTCCAATTAAAAAACTGCTCTGCCGTTGCGTCACCACGTTTATGTTTGGGCAACGCGGTCGTGTCTCCAGCCGTAGAAGATCGCGCTGAGCACACCCGCCACACAGAGCAGCGCGCAGAACAGTAGAGCATAGGAGACGCCCGTGTACTCGGAGAGCGTGCCCATGAGCAGCGCGCCGATCGGGGTGGAGCCAGCGAACAGCAGCATGTAGAGGCTGAGCACGCGGCCCCGCAGTTCATCGGGCACGCTGAGT
This sequence comes from uncultured Roseiflexaceae bacterium, assembly GCA_937988885.1. Lineage (GTDB taxonomy): Bacteria > Chloroflexota > Chloroflexia > Chloroflexales > Roseiflexaceae > CALKHR01. The sequence goes on from CALKHR010000100.1 coordinate 109,222, forward strand.
TGCAGCAGCGAGTTGGCGCTCGTTGAGAAGAGGATGCCTGAGAAGCCGAGCACGATCAGCAGCGCGCCAGAGAGCAGGAAGTTGGTCGAGATGGCGACGAGCGCGAGCAGGATGCTGAATGAGAACGAGGCCAGCACGAGCCGACGCAGGGTGACTTGGCGCATGTAGGCGGTGCCGAGCGCACCCACAAGCGAGCCGAAGCCGAGGAAGGCTGAGAGGTTGCCAAAGCCTGCTGCGTCGGTGTGCAGGACGAATTCTGCGAGGAGCGGGATGATGACGCTGAAGTTGTAGCCGAAGGTGCCGATGGCCCCGACGATGATCATGATCTGCATGGCCGTTGGGTTGTGCCAAACGTACACCAGCCCTTCCCGAACGCGCCGAAAGACGTTGCCCGCTGGTGCGGGGGTGCTGATGTGAAGTTCGTCTCGGTTCATCAAGAGCAGGCCCCACAGCACTGCGAGGAACGTGACGGTGTTGATCAGCAGGACGAGGGCGACGCCACCGAGCGTGGTGCTAGCGTAGGCGATGATCATGCCGGCGCTGGACGGGCCAATGATGCGCGCGCCGTTGAAGGTCATCGAGTTGAGGGCGACGGCGTTGACGAGGTGTTCGCGCCCGACGAGCTCGACCACGAAGGCTTGGCGTAACGGGTTATCGATGGCGGTGATGATGCCTTGCAGCAGGGCGAGCAGGTAGACGTGCCACAGTTGGATGATGCCTGTCATCACCAACAGGGTGAAGATGGCGGCTTGGACGAGCGCGGCGGCTTGGGTGATGACGAGCAGACGGTGTTTGGGCCAGCGATCGGTGATGACTCCGCCGATCAGCGAGAGCAGCATGATCGGTAGGAACTGGAGCGCGGTGACGATTCCGAGGGCGGTTGGTGATTTGGTGAGTTCGAGCACCAGCCAGTCTTGGGCTGTGCGCTGCATCCAACTGCCGCTTTGAGAGATTAGTTGGCCGATCCAGTAGAGCCGATAGTTCCGAATTTCCAGGGCGCGAAAACCGCGTCCCATTGTGCTAAGCCAACCTCCCAAGGCGGATTGTGTGGGTGTTTCCGGCGCGGAGGATTGGCCGATTGATGGTTTCACGGCGAATACTCATCATAGTTCGATTGTCAAGAAGCCTGATAGTAAGGATACCTTCTAAAACGTAAAACGTCAAGTATTGGGGTTGATATTACGCATTGTGCTATGATACGATGGTGATTGGGCTAGCGGTTAGAAGCGAGCCTTTACGCACGATACGGAGTTTCTATGAAGTTTATCGATGCCCATGCTCATCTGGATCGGTATAGCGATGAGTTATTGCCTCGGGTGTTGGAGGAGTTGGACGAATTGCAGTTGTTGACGATCGGCGTGGCGATGAATCCGGCTTCCTACACCCGCACGTGTGCGTTGGCTGCGCAGAGCCCGTGGGTGCTGCCGACGTTTGGCATTCACCCGTGGGAGGCGACGGAGTATGTCGATAAGCTCGATACGTTGTGGCCGCTGATCGACCAAAGCCCGATGATCGGTGAGATTGGGCTTGATTTTTATTGGGTCGAGGATCGTGATACGTATCCGGTGCAGCGTCGAGTATTTGAGTTTTTGATGGATGCGGCCCGTTCGCAGCAGAAGATCGTGAATATGCATACCAAGGAGGCCGAGGCCGAGGTGGTGGAGGCACTCGATCGCTTTAAGATCGAGCGGGCGATCGTGCATTGGTATTCCGGGCCGTTGGATATCGCCAAGCAGTTGGTGGAGCGCGGGGCGCTGTTCACGTTCGGCGTCGAGATCCACACGTCGGAGCTGATCCAGGAGTTGGCCCGGATGGTGCCGCTTGAGTTGCTGCTGACGGAGACGGATAACCCGGGTGGCTTGGAGTGGCTGCGCGGTGAGGTTGGCAGGCCACGGCATTTGCCGAGCGTGGTGAAGACGCTGGCGCAGTTGCGTTCGATGGACGCCGCCGAACTAGGCGAGGTGATTCGTGCGAATTTCCTGCGCTTGATCGACGGCGACCCGCATTTGGCCGATGTGCGCGCTCGGCTGCTTTAGCAGACCGAGTGTGTGGTGGCGGTGAACATGTGCAGGCCGAGGCTTTCGGCCAGTTGTTGCGACGCGTGATTATCCTCTTGGGTGACGTATCGGGGCACGAGCTTGCGTGCCTCGAACTCGTGCAGAGTTGTTTCGACGAGTTGCCGTGCGATCCCCTGGCGTCGGGCCTCGGGAACGACGAATAAGGCCCCTATTTCCCAGATATGCTCGAAATTGACGAAGGCCATGCAGGCGCCGAGCGCTTGTTGGCCGCGATAGTAGGTGCAGCAGAAGGCGTTGCCGTTGGCGAACAGTTGCTGTATTTCGTCGCGGTCGTGGCCCCGTTGCAGAATGAGATCGAGGGTGGTTTGGTCGATCTGATCGGAAACCCGAACATCCTCGTGGCGGCGGCGCGGGGTGGCGTTGTTCCAGGTGTACGAGAGGAATGCGGTGGTGCGTTGCGCGCCGAAATGGCGGGACACCAAGGCTTGTTCGTGCGCTGCCGACGTTTTGAAGACGAGGTGTGTATCGGTGGGAATGTACTTGAGCAGGCGCAGCGCGGTGGTGGCATCTTGGGTGTTGAGCAGTACGACTTCGCTGGTGTTTGGGTAGTAGGTGGCGTCGAATGGCGAGAGCGCGGTGGGAAGTCGTAACAACACACCCGTCGAGTCGCCTTGCTCGGTGTACCAGCAACGTATGTCGGCACTGTAGCTTTGAAGCATTTTGAGCGCGACGATGTTGCGCAGCGGGTCGCGGCGCAGGAAGGTGGTTGCTTGCGCGATAACGCGGGCGTTGTCGGGAGTGTTCACTGAGACCTCGTAGTGCTCTAACTGCTGAAAGCGCGTTTCTTCACGTGAGTGCGACGTTTGGACATGGTACAATCGCTTTATTCTAGCATGAGTTTGACGTGATGGCATTAGTGATTCCGACATAACGCAGTGTTGTGTCGGTCGTTGAGTACGAACAATGGTGGAAATATGTCGCAATCTCTCAGTGCGAGTGCGCAGCGGGTACAGGATGCATTGACGGCTTTGGGCATGCCGTGTCGGGTGGTGGAGTTGCCCGCGAGCACGCGTACCTCGCAGGAGGCGGCTGCCGCGATCGGCTGTACGGTGAGCCAAATCGCGAAGTCGCTGGTCTTTCGAGGCGCGCAGAGCAACAAGCCTGTGATGGTGATCGCGAGCGGCACGAATCGCGTGAACGAGGCGCGTTTGTCCGAGTTGATCGGCGAGCCGACCGCCAAGGCCGATGCGAATTTCGTGCGCACCCACACGGGCTTCGCGATTGGTGGTGTGGCTCCGGTCGGGCATGCGACGCCGATTGAGATTTACATCGATCAGGATCTGCTCCAGTTCGAGCAGATCTGGGCGGCGGCGGGCACGCCGAACGCCGTGTTCGAGCTAACGCCGGAGAACTTGGTGAAGATGACCAACGGCAAGGTGGTGTCGATCACGTAGGCTCGTTCGGCTCGGGTTGGGCCTCCGCCTGCATCGCGAGCACTGGCTTGCCTGCGAAGCGCAGTATGATGCCGAACAGCACGCAGCACAGCACCACGGCCAGCAAGATCAAGCGCATGCTGATGTGCGGGCCGTCGATGTTGAAGCGTAGGCCAATGAACCACGGCAGCGACATACTGCCCAAGCTCGCGCCGACCAGGAAGATGCTGGTGGTGGCGGCGGTGATCGGGGTGCGCCGTGCCGCGAATGAGAGCATGGTCGGGAAGATCGACGCCATCGAGAGGCCCATGCCCATCGTGCCCAGCCAGAGCAATATCTGCGACTGCGGCCAGATCACGATCACGCTCATGCTCAGCAAGCAGCCGAGCAGGTCGCTGATCAGGATGGTGCGCGGTCGCAGCCGCGCCGCCAGCGGAATCGAGAGCAGCCGCCCGATCGTCAACCCACCCCAATAGACCGAGGTGAGGTACGCGGCGGTCTCCACGTCGGTGAGGTTGAGCGTATCGGCGTAGCTGAAGATCCAGCCGCCAAAACTCACTTCGGCGCTGACGTACAGCATAAAAAAGACTGAAATCAGCATGATTAGCGGGTAGTTGATGCTACCACTGGCTCTGGCTGTGCTGTTGCTCTTAATGGCGGGGCTAGGCAGCCAAAACAGTCCAATGGCGATTGGCACCAGCAGAACGGCGAGCACCCAGTAGCTCGCCAAGCTCAACTCGTTGCTGCGCAGCGTTATCGCCACGATCAGTGGCCCCACAAACGCGCCAATGCCGAAGCAGAAGTGCAGCCCGTTCAGGAACGGCTCCGCGTTGGTTGTGTGCGCCCACAGCAGCAGCGTGTTGGCCCCCACATCGATCAGCCCCTCGGCGAAGCCGATGAACAGGAACACCACGATCAGAACCCACAACGCCATCGGCAAAGGCACTAGCACCATCATCACGGCGGTGAGCGCCAGGATGCCACCCAGGATCGGGTGGCCCGGGTAGCGGTCGTAGAGCAGACCGCTCTGCATCGCACCCACCAGGTAGCCCAGCGAGCGCACCGTGAAGAGGATGCTGATGCCCTCCAAAGCTGCGCCTGTGTTGGCGGCGAGTCCGGGCAGCGTCGGCCCGAGCACGGAGGACAACAACCCCAGCGCGATAAAAGCGGCGTAGTGGCCCGCCGTTTGGCCGAGCAGTAACCGCCGCTTTTTTGCAGCAGCGGTGTCGAGGTGCGATGCCTGCATACTAATTCTCCGATATGGCCTTGTGGCGAGCAGAAGGCGAAGGTTGCCGATTTATCCGCCGGTGTGGGACAGAATGACGTGCAGCGCACGGGTCGCGACCCGATCCGGGTCGGCGTTCATGGTGTTGATGTTGACCGCCAGCGTGATGCCTCGCTCTGGCAGGTACCACAGCACCGAGCGCGAGCCGATCAGGCCGCCGGTGTGCCCCCGTGTGATGCCCCATTCTCGGGGGCGCGGCTGCCCATCGGCGAACTGGCCCGCGTTCAGCCGATCTTGCATCAGCCCCAGGCCGTACAGCAGATCGCCGCTGCCCGTGCCACGGAACTCGTGCATCAGGGCGAGCGCCTCGGGGCCGAGCAGCGCGCCGCCGAACAGCGCCTGGCTGAAGCGCACCAGATCGGCGGTGGTGGCGCTGATGTTGCCAGCGGCCCACGCGAACGAGAGGTTCACGTCGGTCAGGTCGCGCTGACGGGCGAAACTGCGGACCACGCTGGGTGGCTGCTCGAACGGTTCGATGTAGGTATCGTGCAGGCCGAGCGGGTTGATGATGCGGTTGCGGATTTCCTCATGCAGCGGGTAGTGCGTGACGCGCTCGATGATCATGCCAAGCAGCACATAATTGGTGTTGGAATAGCTCCAGCGCGCGCCGGGCGTGCCTCCAGCGCCCCGCTGCAGGGCGGCGGCCACTAGTTCCTCGGGCGTCCAGTAGCGCCACGGCTGCTCGCTCGCGCTCCAGGCGAAGCCATCGGTCAGGTAATCGGGCACGCCGCTGGTGTGGTTAAGCAGTTGGCGCACGGTGATCTGCGCGCCTTTGGGCAGCAGGCCGGGCAGCCAGAACTCTACTGTCTGATCGAGTTGCAGCCAGCCCTCCTGCACGAGTTGCAGGGCCACGGTGGCCACGAAGAGCTTGGTGATGCTGGCGACTCGCACCTGATCGTTGGGTGTGGCGGGGATGCCGACGGCTGGGTTGGCGAGGCCGCGCGCGCCGCTCCATTCACCCTGGCCCGGGATGCTTACCGACATCTGGATGGAAGGTACGTTCATCTCGGCGCGGGTCTGTTCCAGCACTTGCTCCAGCGCGGCGGCCAGAGCGGGGTCGATGCTGTAGGGCGTGCCGCTGCGGGCGTACTCATACCACTGGCCTGAGCCAGAGAGCAGCATAATGCTCGCGCTGCCGTCGGGATTGCTGGCGAAGTGCAGCGGCGTCCCTTGCAGGTAGCCGTGCGCGAAACCGAGCAGGCCACCGCCGATATCGACGAGTTGCGACTCGAACGGTGGGCGGGTGAGCCACAGTTCGTCGCCGCGCCGCTCGATAGTGGTGTTTGGGTGATATCGCCCGAGGTACGGTGCAAACGGATCTTCTTGCTGAGCGCGTAGTGGTGCGGCAGGGGCGTGAACGAACAGCAGGCCCAACAACAGCAGCACGCAGCAGCGCCGGAACCAATGCGCTACGCGGGAACGACGAGGGACAGACATCACCCAAACTCCTGTTTCAGATGCGAAAAACCCTAGCTACGCCGCTTGCCACTTGATGGTGCAGCCGACCGGCGGAGTATCGGCGACTGGTGCCGCCTGTCCGGCCAACGCCGCCTCGATGGCATCGCGCAAGTAGTGCTTGGTGACCTGATCCGGCTCGACGTTATCGTCGGGGGCGCCGTGGTAGACCAACTTCCGGTCGGCGTTGAACACGAACACCTCGGGCGTGCGGGTGGCACCGTAGGCCCGCGCGACGCTCTGCGTGGTGTCCTGCAGGTAGGCGAACGGATAGCCTTGGGCGCTGGCACGCTCCTTCATCGCCTCGAAGTTGTCGGCTGGGTACTTGACCGGATCGTTCGCGTTGATCAGCACAAACGCCACGCCGCGCTCGGCGTAGGTGTTCTGCAAGGCGATCAAGCGGCCCTCCCAACCCTGGGCATATGGGCAGTGGTTACAGGTGAACACCACCACTAACACCGCCTTGTCGGCGTAATCGGCCAGAGTGTGCTGGCGGCCATCGACACCGGGCAGATCAAAGCTCGGTGCGGCGCTGCCGAGCGGCAGGCTGGAACTGATCGTGATAGTGGACATCGTGGGACTCCTCGTAACTAATCGGTGCAGCGATGTGCACCCTTGCACCTCTTAAGCAACGCAGATCGTTACAAGCTTATGTGTATGCTCGACATAACGTAGATGAAGCGCTGCGATCGGCTAGCCGTCCGACTCGGCCAAGGCATTGCGCAGGGCTTGGCGAAGCCACGCCAGGCTCGGCAGTGGCGCGATCCGGCCATCTTCGCGGCGGTACGCTCGGCAGGTGAGCGCGTAGGGGTTGACCGAGCCGTTCGGCACCGGCTGAGGGTCGAGGTCGCGCCCATTGACGCGAAACGTCGGCGAGCCGATGAAGGCGTACTGTTCGGCCTCGGCTTCATCGTGTATTTCAATTGAATGGATAGGAAGGTCGATCTGTTCGGCTGCCAGCGCCTGTTCGAGCAGCGCGTAGCCCGCCTCGTGCGATGGGCAATCGGCCCACCAAAGATAGGTGATTTCAGCCATACGTCATATTCACGTGCTTATCGGCGGAAACGCGGCCATAGTAGCGAGGATCGAAGTGATTGTCAAATAGTGCTTGTTTGGATGATCAATTGGGGATAAATACACTGTTTTGCATCGGGCGTGTGTTGAGAAAGGCGTTGAGCGAGACAAGGTGACAAGGTGACCAGGTGAATCGGCTCAATACCGTTGTGGCCTGCGCAGCAGCGTACGTTCTCGCTAGAACGCGTACGGTCGCCGAATGGCGCATCCAACACGCCTTAGAGACTGGCCATTGATCGGCCAAGGAAAACGCACAAGGCTGGATGAGACGGAGAGATTCTTCACTCCGTGCTACGCACTTCGTTCAGAATGACTCTACTCGGAGACTGGCCGTTGATCAGCCAAGGAAAACGCACAAGGCTGGATGAGACGGAGAGATTCTTCACTCCGTGCTACGCACTTCGTTCAGAATGACTCTACTCGGAGACTGGCCGTTGATCAGCCAAGGAAAACGCACAAGGCTGGATGAGACGGAGAGATTCTTCACTCCGTGCTA
>CALKHR010000101.1 GCA_937988885.1 uncultured Roseiflexaceae bacterium
CGCCTGTGCCTGGTGGCCCAAAGTTTGTGCGTCCGCCCGACGAGCCGCGCTACCTGGGAGATCTGGCGATCTCGTATGAGCGAGTGCTGAGCCAAGCCGCCGATTACGGCCACTCTCCCGCCCGCGAGTTGGCGTACCTGACTGCGCATGGCACGCTGCACCTGCTCGGCTACGATCACGAGCGTGGCCCCGCCGAGGCCGCCGATATGCGCGCCCGCGAGGAGGCCGCGATGGAGCAGTTGGGTCTACGTCGCTGATCAATAGGGATAGCATAGCATGACAGTGCCGCAGCTCGATACGCCCCCGAATGTTGAACAGCCCGATACCGAGCAGCCGAGCGCCGCGAAGCGCGCACCCACGCTTCTGCATGCCTTCAGCTACGCAGGCGAGGGCATTTGGTATCTGATCGGGACACAGCGCAACGCGAAAATTCACACAGCCATCGCGATCGGCGTCGTGCTGATGGGGGCATTGTTGCAGATCGATCGGCTCGAATGGGTGATGTTGGTACTGATCATCGCACTGGTGATCGCTGCCGAGGGCTTCAATACCGCGCTCGAAGCGCTGGTTGATCTCGCTTCGCCAACCTACCATCCGCTCGCAAAAGTCGCCAAGGATGTGGCTGCCGGGGCCGTGCTGCTCACAGCCATTGCAGCCGTGGTGATCGGCATGCTGATCTTCCTGCCGCGCTTGCTCACGTTGGCCCAACTCTGGTTGTGACCTTCTACGTTTCCGAGAGTACGTTTTCGTGAAAATCCTGATTTTAGCGCCTTATCCGCCGTTCCCACCTTACGGTGGCGGCGCAATGCGAATTTACCAGTTGGTACGAGGCCTCGCTGCCCGTCATACCGTCACCTGCCTTACGTTCGCACCCGATGACGCCGCCGAAGAGGCGCTTGAGCCGCTTCGAGCGTTCTGCCGCCTGTTGGTGGTGCGCGGCCCTGCACCTCGCCATATTTTGCAACGCGCTTGGACCACGGCGACCTCGCCGCTGCCCGATATGGCGTTGCGCAATCGCGACCTCAGCTACCGCACCATGCTGCGCCAAGTGCTGCGCGACCATCAATTCGATGTGGTGCAGGCCGAGAGCATCGAGATGGCGGGCTATTTGGATGTGGTGCGCGCCGAGTTTACCGGACGCCCCAAAGATCAACAGCCCAAGCGCATCCTCGATCAGTTCAACGCCGAGTTTTTGCTGCAACGGCGCGCCTTCCTCACTGACGTGCGGCGGCCCCGTCGCTGGCATGCGGCGGCCTATTCGCTGGCGCAATGGTGGAAGTTGGCCCGCTACGAGCGCGCAGTGATGCGACGCTGCGATGCGGTGGTGGCGGTTTCGCACGAGGATCAGAGTATCCTTGCACGCATGGCGCCCCAAACGCCGATCGCAGTGGTGCCAAACGGCGTCGATACCGCACACTTCAGCACGACCGCCATCACGCACGATCGGGCTGGCCCGTTTGCGCTGCACAGCCCCACGCTCGTGTTCAGCGGTACGCTCGACTTCCGCCCAAACATCGACGCCGTCTCGTGGTTCGCCCAGGCGGTGTTGCCGCTGATCCGCGCTCGTCGCCCCGAAACGCGCCTGTTGGTGGTGGGACGACGGCCTGCCCCCGCGTTGCAGGCTCTCGCGCAGGCGGGTGTGCTCTCGCTCACGGGCGAAGTGCCAGACGCGCGACCGTACCTGGCTGGCGCGACAGTGTACATCGTGCCGATGCGGATCGGCGGCGGCGTGCGCCTCAAGTTGCTAGAAGCGCTCTCGCTCGAAGCGCCCGTCGTCAGCACGCACATGGGGGCTGAGGGCGTGGTGGGGTTGCGCGACGGCGAACACTGTCTGCTCGCCGATGAGCCAAGCGCTATGGCCGATGCCGTGCTGCAACTGATCGACAATCCCGAACGGGCGCGCGCACTCGGCAGCGCAGGGCGCAAACTGGTGCGCGAGCAGTTCGATTGGAAAGTGATCATTCCTCGTCTGGAAGCGCTGTATCACCAACTTGGGTTGCAGTAGCCGTGAGGCTACAGAGCGATCGGGAAGGTGGTATACTGAATTTGTTTTGTGATGCATCGGTTGCGCGTGCAATAGCGAGTATCCAAAACCTAGCGCATCCCAAAGCCGTAACAATTAGTGACAATAAAGGAGACTGGCGTGGGAGAAAACGAGCGTCAGCAACGCCTGCTCGAGCGTATACAAGAAGATGAACGCCTGCGAGGCGACTTAGAGGATAATGCGGCGATTGCGCTGCTGAAGTGGGCGAGCCAATGTGTCGCAACTGCAGCCGCCGACCCCAACCGCCCCGATGAGGAGGTTGAGGCGGAGGTGCAGGCGATCCGTTCGGCAGCGCGCCAAGCCGCACGCAGCGGCGAAAGCGAACCGCAGCGCGTGGTGGCCCTAGCAGCCGAGGCATTGGCGAAGGCGACGGGTGGCGCGACCTCGGCAAGCAGCACAACGCCTGCGCCGACAGCACCTGCGCCCGCTCCAGCTCCCGCAGCGCCCGCAACTCCAGGCAAAATCACGCTTACATCGCCCGATCAGCCGGACACGCCGGCGCGCGTGATCACCCAAACGGTGATCAAGCCCGATACGAGCCCATCCCTGGTTGCCGCCGCTCCCGAGTCGGTTGCTGCGCCTGAGCCTGAGCCTGCTGCTCCTGAGCCTGTCACTACGTCCGAAGCTGTTGCTACTCCTTCCTCGCAACGGAAACCTGTTTCGTTCTGGCGGCGGTGGAGTCCGTTTAGCCGAATTACCAATCGTTTTCGAAGGGATCGTTCATGACGCGCCGATCAGCCAAGAACAAACGCGGGCAAATTTCGTTTGGCCGTGTTCTTTTTCTGCTTGCCCTGTTATTGCTGGTCTACCTCTACGACTCCGGCGTGATTCATCGTTGGCTCGGTGTCCAGCAGAGCACAACATCAGCGCCAGCGCCTACTGCATCGAGCGTGTCGTCGATGCCGACGGCTGCGCCGAGCCGCAACGATACCGGCAGTTACCAGGCGTTCTTCAACACCCCGGCACTGGTCTACCCCGATGTAGCGCGGCAGCGCGTGTTGCCGCCCATGGTGAAGGCGATCATCGACGATATCGACGCGGCGCAAACGAGCGTTGATGTTGCGACATTCGACTTCGATTTGGTCGACGTGGTGGATGCCCTGATCGGGGCGCATCAGCGCGGCGTGCAGGTGCGCGTGGTGCTCGATGACGAGAACCTGGAAACACCGGAAGTAGCGCGCCAAATGGGTCGGCTAGAGGAAGTGGGCATTCAAGTTCGCTTCGAGAGTCAAGACCCGTTTATGCACAGTAAGTTCATCGTCATCGACAATAAACTTACTTGGACTGGCTCGTGGAATATCACCATCAACGATACGTATCGCAACAACAACAATATGGTGCGCTTCAACAACGAGCAGATCGCAGCAAACTACAGCCGCGAGTTCCAGCAGTTGTTCTCGGGCAAATTCGGCGTCGCCAAAACCAGCGGCACACCTTATCCACGAGTGCAGATCGGCAATGTTCCCGTCGAGGTGTATTTCTCGCCCACCGATGGTGTTGCACAGAAAGTGCTCAAACGGCTCAACGAAGCGAAGAGCAGCATCCACTTTATGACATTTTCATTTACATCGGACCCGATCGCTGATGTGATGATCGAAAAGCACAAGCAGGGATTAGAGGTACGGGGGGTTTTTGATCGCCAAAGCTCGAATGGCACTGGTGCGGAGTATCAACGCTTAGTCGATAACGGTATTGACGTACTTATCGACGGAAATTGCTACATTCTCCACCATAAAGTCATTATTATCGATAAACGTATTGTTATCACCGGTTCTTATAACTTTACGAACAATGCCGAGCGCAACAACGATGAAAATATCGTCATTATTGAAGACCAGGCGCTTGCGCAGGCGTACCTCGAAGAATTTGACCGAGTATACGCACATGCACAAGCGCCCTCCCGCTGTCGCTAGCATCGGCTCAAAATGACGAGCTGACTGAATAAGCCTGCGAGAGGAAGATACCGGAACGCCTTGGTTTGCCGATACCTCTGGTTTACTTCATGTTTCGTTAATAAACCGTGAGAATACTAAAAATTACGAGGTCTTCTTGCGACTGCGGACCTTGCCTTTTTCCTTCGCTTCTGAGGAAGAAGCATCCGGGGCTTCGGCGCTGATGCGGAATCGCAGAATCGAGCCTTGGGTCCGCTTAAAGTCGATCACCAGGTTGCGGCGTCGTGCTGCAGCCTTTAATCGGTTTCGAACGGTCAAGCGCTTTTCGCCTTCGTTCAGTTCGGCTTCACCGTAATCGCCTACCGAATAATCGCTCAAGAACATATCATATTCTTCTTCGATCAGTTTTCGAAGTCCCTTACCGCGATTCTCGATGGAACGGACTTCTTCCGATGTCAGTTTACGAACTATTGGCATTGTTTTGCTCCCATGTGTTAATGCTTCGACCAAGCATACAATATATACTAACGTAACTTGCAACATTTTGCAAGAATTTCTTCGCGTATTTGATTACAGACGATCTCAGTTAGCTACAGGCACTCCTCAAAAACTCAGGCGTGCTCTACGCTCGATATAGTATCAAGCAGGACGCCGCTTAGTAGTACTTCTGGGTCCCCGAGTACTTTTATTTTCCCTATCGATAGTAAACAACAGATATCGACCTATTGACGGCTATCGTATCTCAGGCGATGCTTGTATAGCATCTAGCCTACATCGGATAGCTTAAATCATTCATTACCATTTTAGAGACAACAATAACTATAGCCCCAGAGCATTACTTCACTCTGGAGTAGTATTACGTCTTGGTAATCGTTTACTCAATCGCGGCTACAGAAAACACACCTGTTGAGTGCTTACTAGTGATCAGTCAGATCATTCTCGCCGCGAATGAAGTAGGTAATCGTTTACGTCTACAACATCCGCCGTTTTTCAATCTTGAAGTGTAAGGGTTCGAGTGAGAGGCGACGTGTTTGCGTATCTCTCGATTCGGCAGCCACGCGATCGCCCATCCTCTTGTCCTATTATACCTATAATAAACCAGTTATCAATCTTAAGCAATTATTCTACGCCGCTCGACCCATCATTTTCGTTTGACAATCGTATCTTCCAAACCGCACATTAAAGCGTTTTCATATTTCCTGCCGTCAATACAATTGTGGCTGAGTGTATCATTGACAATAGCAGATTTGACATGTACAATCGCCCAAACTGCCCGATCAACCCTTTCTTTGTCGGCCGTTTCTGTTACTAAAGGACTAAACATGTCTGAGATCATCGATCTTTTCTTGCACATCGACAAACATCTGGCTCCTCTCCTTGATACCTATGGCGCTTGGGTTTACCTCATCCTCTTTCTAATCATCTTCTGCGAAACAGGCTTGGTCGTCACCCCTTTTCTCCCTGGAGATTCACTGCTCTTCGCCGCTGGTGCGCTTGCCGCTACCACGGGCACCCTTAACCCAGTGATCCTCTTTGTTTTGCTGTCGATCGCGGCTATCCTCGGCGATACCGTAAACTATACGATCGGGCATTACTTCGGCATGAAACTCTTCGACTGGAAGCTCCCTTTCCTCAAGAAGGAGCATCTCGATCGTACCCACACTTTTTATGAAAAGTATGGTGGCAAAACCATTATTATGGCCCGCTTTGTGCCGATCGTTCGAACATTCGCGCCGTTTGTCGCAGGCATTGGCCGCATGACCTATTCCTACTTCCTCTCCTACAATGTGATCGGCGGTTTAATTTGGATTGCCCTATTCGTTTTTGGCGGGTATTATATTGGCAACATCCCGATTATCAAAGATAATTTCTCGATCGTGACAGTGCTGATTATTCTCATCTCGGTGCTGCCGATCGCATATGAGATGATTCGCAATCGCTTGGAAACCTCGAAAAGCCAAGCTTAAGCCAAATGTCGTTGGCAGGCATAGATTGGCTGGCGTTTTCCCCGCAGCAGAATTCATCAGCCAATCGTCGCCCCTTGTATAGGCCGAGAGGAAGCCAATGAACCTTCAACAAGTGATTACACAACTGCGCACTGATCCGCCGACAAAAGCCAAGGATATGCGTGAGCTCCTCGATGAGGCGATGACGCTCCCGTTGCTCGCACCGATCCGACTGTTTTGGGAGAATTTTCAATCGATGCGCCCTTGGTGGCCCGTGCTCATTCCTTTGCTGTTGTGGGTCAGTTGGCGAAGTTACCGCGCCGAACGCAAGCGAATCACAGGACGCTAATCCTGCTACGCAACCACATCATTCATTCACATTCCAGCAAGCAGCAGACACATGCAACATCTCTATAACCTCCGCTTTGTTACGCCACGTTCGCATACCGAGCTGGAGGCCGAAATCCAAACGCTCGCACCAGAGGCAACCCTCAGCACCCAAGCCCACAACCATGCGGCGCATCGTTTGGTGCGGGCCGAACGTATCCCTGCCGATATGGCGCTGCTCCTGCGGCACGAACTTCGAGCCTTGGGCGGTGATGCGCTGATTAACCCTGAACATCAAGTGCACCACCACGACCTCCCCACCGACATCCTGTTGATCGGCACACACTACCAATTGAGCGAACTGGTCCGTTGCCTACGGCAAATGTCGTTCTCCGCCCTCCAAAGCTTCGTCGATGAGCTAGCCGAACTGCTCCAGATCGATACAAGAACGGAACATGGCGTCTTGCAGATCGGCGATCACCAGTTTGCGTGGGGCACGCGCACCTACGTGATGGCGATCATCAACGTGACGCCCGATTCGTTCAGCGCCGATGGACTGCTGCAGCCGGACGTGGACATCGCAGCCGCCGCGCTTGCGCAGGCTCAACGCGCCGCCGACGAAGGCGCAGATATCATCGATGTAGGTGGCGAATCGACTCGCCCCGGCGCACAACCGCTCGATAGCGCATCCGAGCTTGCGCGCGTCATCCCGGCCATCTCCGCGATCCGCGGCGCGCTCGATCTGCCGATCTCGATTGACACCTATCATGCCGATGTCGCCGAAGCCGCGCTCGATGCGGGCGCTCAGATCATCAACGATATCTGGGGTTTGCGCACGCCGGACGGCGGGTGGAACGAGCCTCTGGCCAAGCTCGCCGCCGAGCGCGATGTGCCGATCATCCTGATGCACAACCGCAGCGGCGTCGCCATCAAAACCGAATTGGGCAGCCACTACGGGCCAGGCAACTACCGCGATCTGATCGGCGAGGTGATCGCCGAGCTGCGCCAATCGGTCGATTTTGCGCTCTCGCAGGGCATCCGCCGCGAGAACATCATCATCGATCCCGGCCTGGGATTCGGCAAAAGCCCCACCCAAAACCTGCTGCTGATGCGCCGCCTGAACGAACTATGCAGCCTCGGCCTGCCGATGCTGGTCGGCGCATCGCGCAAATCGTTCATCGGCATGACGCTGAACCTACCACCATCGCAGCGCGACGAGGGCACCGCCGCCGTCACAGCGCTCGCGATCCAAGCTGGAGCCGATATCGTGCGCGTGCACAACGTCCAAATGAACGTTCGAGCCGCCCGTATCAGCGATGCGATCATGCGCGGACCGTTTGCAAAAGTTGCCCCCACCTGATAAAATTGCTTGCTTGGAGCTAGCGGGCAATGCCCTTAGCACAATGGCGAAGGTATTTGCAGCTCAAAGGAGCAACTAACCCCATGTCTGACAACTATACACTCGATCTCGAGCAGCGCACCGTGATCGGCAAGAAGGTGTCGAGCCTGCGCCGCGCTGGTATTCTGCCAGCTACCGTCTACGGTAAGGGCGTCGCCCCGATCAGCGTGCAGCTGAACGCACGCGCCTTCAACGAGGTGCTGCGCAAGGCAGGCCGCACTTCGCTGATCTCGCTCAACATCGCTGGCCAGAAGCCGATCTCGGCGTTCATCCACGTGTTGCAGCGGCACCCGGTCACCCGCGACATCCTGCATGTCGACTTCCGCGCCGTCAACCTGACCGAGGAGTTGACCGTCGAAGTCCCCGTGCACGTCGTTGGCGAATCGCCGCTGGTCAAGCGTGGCGATGCGCTGGTGAATATTGTGCTGAACACGCTGCAGGTGCGGGCACTCCCCGCCAACCTGCCTCACAGCATCGAGGTCGATGTGAGCGGTTTAGATGAGTTCGACAAGAGCATCTACGTGCGCGACGTCGTTCCTTCCGGCTCGTGGACGATCGAGACCGACGGCGATGAACTGTTGATCAACCTCACCTCTGCCACCGTTGAGGAGGCTGCGGAGGAGGAGGCCGACACGAGCGCTGAGCCTGAGTTGGTACGCGAGAAGCGCGAGGAAGACGAAGAATAACGTCGATCTTCAGCTTGACAGCGCCCCCGTCTTCGACGGGGGCGTTTTTTGTGGGCAATTCCACGAAAACTCGGTATACTGTTGTAGCACACATTTGCGGAAATGGCAGGAGACGCTATGCGCAAGACGATCACTTTGTATCGGCCCACCGGCCCCGAGGAGCTAGCATTGGTGCGCCGGAGCGGATTCCGTCGCTGGCCGCCCCGCCTGCCCGAGCAACCGATCTTCTACCCCGTCATCAACGAGCAGTACGCGATTCAGTGCGTAGGAGCCGCCCATCACACCGAGTGGTCGGAGCCCGCCGAGGATCTTGAGGTGTTGAACGACCACATCGTGAAGCAGATTGAAGTCATCGGAGAATATCGCTAGCATCACATGGAAAGACGTGATGAAAACGTACTACCAGATTGATGGCCCACAAACCTCGCTGATCGTGACCGATCTCGACCCCGTCTATCAACAGGCCGTCCGCGACCTGGGGTACACCGAATTCCCCGCAGGTTTCGGACGCACCTACCCATCGGACACGCCGCACCTCGCGCAGATCTACGAACACTTCGCCCGTTCAGTCGAGCCGATGCTACAACAAACGGCGGGTCTGCGCGCCGTGCCCTGGGAACAGGCGTTGCACACTTTCCTGCAACGCATCGAAGGGCTGTCCCTCAACTGGTGGCTAGCGGGCAGCGCCGCGCTCGCCGTGCGAGGCATCGCCGTACAACCGCGCGACTTCGACCTAATTGTCGATCAGCACACCGCCCTCGTGCTCGGCGAACACTTGCGCGACATCCTCGTCGAGCCCGTGCACCCCGTCGAAGGCTGGTTCTGCGCCTGGTGGGGCCGCGCCTTCCAGCACGCGCGCTTCGAATGGGTCGGCGACGTGTACGCCTTCATCGACGAGCCAGAACCGAGCGACTTTGGACCGTACGCCGCACAACACCTCGAAACGCTCGAATGGCGCGGCTACCCGATCCGCGTACCGCCGCTGGAGCTCCAGCACCGTGTCAGCATCCGCCGTGGCCTCCACGAGCGCGCCGCACTCATTCAACAGCATATCGAACAACAGAAGCACAAAGGTACAGAATGAACCTCGAAACCTACCAAACCCTCGCTATGCGCACCAAACCGCACCCCGATCCCGATTGCGACTACCTCGAACTCGCCCAGATCGGCATGGTCGGAGAGCTTGGCGAACTCGCCGAACTGCTCAAAAAAGCGCGCTACCATCACAAACCGATCGCGCCCGACGATCTGCTCAAAGAATGCGGCGATCTGATGTGGTACCTGGCCGTCTACGCCGACACCCACGCGCTCTCGCTGGGCCAATTCGCCGACGCCGCCACACAACCCACCAACCTCACCCCGATCGCCAGCGCGCTCGCCATTGCCAACATCCTACCCCAACCCAACCAGCAAGGCATCGCCGACATCCTGCGACATCTCGCCACTATCCTTCACAGCCACGGATTCACCGTTGCGCAAGCCGCCGAACTCAACATCGCCAAACTCCGTCGCCGCTACCCGGCGGGCTTCGAACTCACAGCAGCACAGAGCCACGATGGCCAATAGAGAGGAGCGTATGGTTATCCTACAACCGATGCTTGAGCACGACTTCCAAACCTACTACGAAGACGCGATCGCCAGATATGCAGCCGAACACGTGCGTAGCGGCAACTGGTCGCCCGAGGAATCGCTGGAGCGCTCGCGCCAAGAATACGAGAAACTCCTTCCGCAAGGCACCGCCACGCCCAATCAATACCTGTACTCCGTCATTGATCCTGCCACAAACACCAATGTCGGCATGATCTGGTACGCCATCAGAGAAAAGAACGCACAGCGCATCGCCTTTATCTACGAGATCTCTATCAAACCCGAGTATCAACGCCGAGGCTACGGCCAACAAACTATGCAAACACTCGAAACGCTCGTGCGCAACCACGGCGTCACCACCATCCAACTCCACGTCTTCGGCCACAACCACGCCGCCCGCGCCCTCTACGAAAAACTCGGCTATCAACCCACCAACATCGCCATGAGCAAAACGCTCGACCCCTAGTGCAACAACGCGCCAAAGGTCGAGCCTCCACAACCAACAACCGCATATTGTTTGGAAAAAGAGAACTGGGGAGCGTGTACAGCCTGGCAGCCCCATGCCTCCGCTTACGAGCGCAGGCGTACGCCATATGGCAGGAAGGGGCGATGCTCAAGCGGTTGCGTATGGCAGCACAACGCCATGCGCAGCCACCACAGCGTCATCACAGCGCTAGCCCAACGCATCGAGCGCCCGCTGCGCCTCGGCCAACTCGCCCTGCATCCCCAAGCGCTCAAACAGATCGACAGCCAAACCCAACTCGCTGCGGGCCAACGCCACATCGCCCTGCAAGCGCGCCAACCGCGCCGTCAACACATGCAACTCGCCCAAACGCCGCCGATCCCGCAACTCCTCGGCCACCGGACGACACGCCGCCAACGTCTGCGCGGCCTGCTCCAGATTGCCCTGCTCCATCTCGATCGCGGCCAACTTCAAGCTATTGCCGATCACCGAGCGCTGATCGCCGCAGCGCACCGCGTCCTCCAACGACTCGCGGTACAACGCCTGCGCGCCCTCCAGATCGCCTCGCTGATACACACACGCCGCCAACCACCGCCGATTGATCACCGACTTCTGCCCGCCCAAGCGCTCCGAAAGCTCCAACAGATCGCGCCAGATCCGCTCAGCCGTCGGCCAATCCTTACGGGCGCGAGCGTAGAGCGCCAACGCGTGCTGAATCTCGAACACCGTATCATCGGGCAGATCGGGCGTCTCGGCCAACTCCAGCAACTGCTCGCGGTAATGCGCCGCCTCATCCAACGCGCCCTGCTTACTGCGGATCTCGATATGATGCGCCAGCGCCAACGCCTCGTTGCAGCGGTCGCCGATCTTGCGGGCGGCATCGGCTCGGATCAGATTGATCGACAAGCGATCATCCCACAGACCGCGCACATTGTAGTAATACCGCACGCCCTCGATCAGCCGGATCGTCTCGGTGTAGCGGCCCTGCTCGTAACACCACTCGATCGCCGCGTGCATCGTCTCGTGCTCGGGGTCGAGCAGCGCCAACTGCTTCAGATCATCCCAGCGGAAGCCGACCCGATCCGCCAGGTCGCCGTACCAGTGCAGCCAGCGCTCCCGCATCGCCAAGGCGCGCTCGCTCCGCTCGTCGAACTTGCTGCGCCCGAACGCCCGCACCAACGGGTGCAGCGCATACCGAGGGAAACTCTGCAAATTGACGTGCTGCACATCGACCAGCGCCAAATCGGCCAACAGATCCACGGCCTGCTCGAAATCCGCCTCCGGCGCGCCCACCGTCGCCGCCAACGCCTCGTGGCTAGCACTCGACAAGAACATCGTCAGCGCCATCAGCGTCTCCTGCGCTACCACATCCAGCATCGCCCACGACCGCTCGAACAGATCCGTGAACAACTCGCCCTGCGCCGTCTCAAGCTCGTGGATGATCTGCGCCAGCGGTCGGCGCTCGAACTTCAACATACCGATCGCCAACTCAATCGCCTTGGGATTACCGCCAGTCACCGCGATCAGCGGATCGAGCTGCGAAATATCCTCAACCAACCGCTCGATCTTCAGCGCCCGTAGACGCTCGGCGATCAACTGGCGCGCCTCCTCGGGGCGCATCCCAGCCAGATCGATCGGCCAACTGCTGCGCAACTCCCGCCGATACGTGCGCGTGGTGATGATCGCCTTGCTCGGCTCCGGCAAGCGCAACAGCCAATGCAACAGCGCATCGTCCGTGATCGTCTCGAAGTTGTCGATAACGACCAGCACCATCTGGCGCCGCAGCAACTGCTCCACTTCGTGCAACTTCTCGGCGAAGGACAACTGCGCCAAGCCAGGGAAGTCGAGCGTGCGCACAATCTCGTTCAGCACCACGCTCAAGTTCGTTGTGCCAGGCCGATCCTTATCGCTCAGCCACACCACCGCATCGACCTGCGGCAGATCGGGATCGCGCTTCAAGCAGCGCTCGGCCACCTCGCGGGCCAGGCTCGTCTTGCCCATGCCACCCAAGCTCGCCACCAGCACCACCGCCGAGCGCTGGCGCAACCCATCGAGCACGGCATCGAACACCTGCAGGCGCATCACGAACTGGTTGTAGGTGGGCGCAGGGAGATTGTGGTAGGCCCGCTCCGGACGGGCGCGGCCCTCAGGATTCGGGTACAACTCCTCGATCAACTGCTCGGCAGCGGGGAAATGCGCGCTCTGCAAGAAGCGCTGCAGCCACTCGCGGTTCATATGGCCGCGCCGCACGCACGCCTCGGCCAACAACTGCACGCTGCGCGTCTCCGGCGGCACATAGCCCGTCTTGTAGCGCTGAATCGTGTGCGCCGCCACGCCGATCTGCGACCCAAGCTCATCTTCGACGATCGGCGCAGTCTTGCCCTCGACATTCACAATGCTGCTGATGCCAGCCCGCAGCAAGCGACCAAAACGCTCATTTCGCGCCGCCATACCGAACCTCCCAAAACCAAGCCCACGAGCAAACGTAACCCGAAGAGAACCAGCGAACCAACCCGTTCCGAAATTTCAGCACGGCCCCTGCCGAAACTTCAGCACAATCCCGCGAAAACTTCCGAAACGCTTCGTGATGAACTAGAGGCAACAGGATCGGCTTGAAGCAAAGGGAACGGCCATGGGGGCACAACCGCACGCAACACGCAAATACGATCAGCTGAGCCTACACATCCAGCGCGCCCAAGCGCCCAATCAACCATACCAGGTGCGTTGCGTCTCGCGAGGCCAACCCACCGTCTACGGCCCGCTCGGCGACAGCACCATCACCATTGCCGATATTCAAGCCCTTCAGCGCCGCTACGAGCGCCAACAGCACCTCGCGCGCGAGCTTGCCAGTGCTGGCATGCCCACGCCCCCACCCGACGAGCAGCCGCTGCTCGCGATTGGCCGCCACGTCGCCGAACTGCTTCCCACCGATGTGCGCCAAACCCTGATTATCGCCCTTCAGCGCGCCCGACGCAAGCGCCACGGCCTGCGCGTCGTGCTGGAGATCGCCGCCGATGCACCAGCGCTGCTCGGCATCCCCTGGGAACTTCTGGCCCTGCCGCTGGACTGGGCCAACGAGGCCGAGAGCTTCGTCTTTCTCACCGCCGATACCACCTTGGTGCGGCAGATCCACGGCCTCGGACACTTTGCGCCGCTTGAGCTTGCTCGTCCGCTACAGCTGCAAGCCTTCGCAGCCACTCCACGCGATGCGCAACCGATCGACCTACAGGCCACGCAAGCCGCCATCCCCAGCAATCGCACAGCCGCGCAGTGGTACGCTGGCCCCAACACCCTCGAAGCGCTTCAGGAACGGCTGCGCAGCACCAATCCGCAGATCGTTCACCTGCTGTGTCACGGCGAACAGTGCGACACGGGCATGGGTCTGCCGCGCTACGACCTGCTGCTCACCCATGCCGACGGGAACACGCAGCGCGTCACCGCCATCGATCTGGCACGGGTGCTGAGCTTAGCGCCCGCGCTCCAAGTGGTGCTGCTGCAATCGTGCTACAGCGGCGCAGTCGCCGTGAGCGGTGCAGCGCAGCAACAAGCCGTGGCGAGCATCGCGCTCGCGCTGATCCGCGCTGGCGTGCCGCTGGTGATCGCGATGCAGGGCGAGGTGGCGCAGAGTAGTGCCGAAGCGTTTGTGCGGGCCTGCTATGCCACGCTCGCGCAGGGTGGATGCGTGGGTCAGGCGGTGGCGGCTGGACGCATTGCTATGCGCTCCGCTGGCGGTATCGCCGATTGGAGCCTGCCGGTGATCTACCAAGGCAACCAACCGCAGGAACAGATGGGTTGGTTGGCGCGCCTCAGCAGTAGCTTCGGCCAATGGTGGCAACCTGCACCGTTACAAACCGCAATGCGGGTATCGTCGCGATGAGAGGTAGGGGCGCTGGCGTTGAGGCCGTTCATAGCCCATCGACCGACAATGTTGCGCTGAAGACGCCATGCGCGGCACGCAGCGACGGGAGACGAGGCTGAGACGGCTTTCTTTTTCCCAAAAACCAGCTACATAACAAAATCGTCGTCGTCGCTCAGTTCGCGGCATTCGAGCGTCAATTCGCCCAAATTCGCCAATGGCAGGCCGCTGAACTGCGCGATGCCCTGCTCGTTGGTGGTAGCGGTCTGCTCGTAGCCCGGCGCCGTCAATCGCACGAGCCACTGCTGATTCCCTTCGGCCTCGCGGATCGCGACGTGCAGCTCGGCAAAATCACCCTGTGGGCGCAGCACCACCGACACCAATGGCTTGCCTGTCACCTCGGGCAGTTCGCTAACGAACAGCGATGTGCCGCTGAGCGTGGCGGTGGCCGTATTCAGCGTTGGCACGCGCAAAGCGAGTTGGAAGCGCCGCAGCACACCACCGAGCACATGCAACACCACGTTCTCGCTGCTGCGAGCGGGCGCGAAGAAGGTTGGCATCGCCGGACGCACGGCGGGGAGCGGCTCACTCGGATCGCTCAGCAGCGCGAAGTCGTCGGCCAAACCCGCGTAGAAGGTGGCGCACTCCACGCAGCCATCGAGATGTTGCAGCAATTCCGCGAATATCGGGTCATTATCGACATCCGCCCCACCCATCTCAGCTTCCACGAGCGCGGGCAGCCGATCGCGGGCTTCCTCACAGGAAAGCGCATCGCTGGGCTGTAACGCCTCACGAAGCCGCAGAACAGGCGCTTTATCAGAAGCTGAGTGGTTCATCGGTTGCTCCTTGTGCGTGCTGTGCCAACACCGTTGGCGGAGGCGTCTCACCCGATAACAGTTCTAACTGCTGCATAAAGTGTGTGCTGTTGCGTAGCCGTTGAAGAGCGCGGCTTTTGGCCAAGCGGGTGCGGTGCAGTGGCAGATCCAAGTCACGCGCCACATCGCGGGGCACATCTCCAAGCATCACAATCCGCACCAGCACCATTCGTTCGATCGGGTTGAGTTGCTGCTGGTCCAGCAACGTCACGATAGCTTCACCCAACACCTGCTGCTCAATATCGTCCGCCACATCCACGGGAGCGGCAGGCTCACTTGTATCGTCCTCGTCGAACTGGAGCGGTTCCTCACTGCGTTGGCGCTCTTTGTACGAGGTACGCACGGTTCGGAAGATTCGCAACATCCACGAGATAATGCTCTGCGGTGAGCGCAACGTGCCGAGCTTTTCGATCACGCGGGTGACCGTCTCTTGAGCGAGTACTTCGGCATCGGCCTCCTGCCACCCTTCGCGGAGCGCCATACGAAAGCATGCGAACCAAAGCTCTTGGGCGGCGAGGTCGTGCCGTTGCTGTAGCCCTTGGTAGAGCCGCACGCCGTAGGCACGTGTCAACGCGAGCCGGATTTGCGCTTCTGTGGGAACACTATCGGTCAGTTCGAGCAGTTCGGCGGCGGCTTGCGCAAGAAAATTGGCTTCATCGGTCACAAGCTTCCAATCATTGCGTTTGGAGAGTTGCCGCCATACGTTGTGCAGATCATCCGTCATTGGCTGTGTCACACCATTTTCCGTTCTCTCGCCCGCACCGCACAACATGACTCAACCGAATATGCGATTCGTCGAGATCATATCACAAAGCGCACTGGAACGCTACCCAGATCAGGTTTTTTTATTTTCTGCTAATCGCAATATGGTATACTCCAACATACAATTCTTCAATCTGAATGTCAATGAACACTGGACGTTCGCATCAAGCGATCGCACTTTGTCATTTTCTCTTGCTCGCTCAAACGCAGCATATGTGATGGAGAAGATCGAACGTGACGTTGTTTAACCGTAGCAAATCGGCACCCAGCAAAGCACAGGTGCGGCAGGGCATCGCGCTCTTCGTGGGCGATACGATCGCCTTTCTGGTGTTCGCCGCTATCGGGCGCGCGAGCCACAACGAGCCAGCAGGGCTGACCGCCTTCCTGCAAGTGGCCGAGACGGCTGCGCCGTTCGCGCTCGGCTGGTTTGCGGTGGCGAGGTTCGCCGGCACCTATCGCGCTGATGTGGCGCTCCGCCCACGCGTGATGCTCGAACGCACGGCGTTGGGGTGGCTGCTCGGCTGGCCGATCGGCCTGTTGCTCCGTGCGCTCATCCGACAAACGACCATTCCCTTCTCGTTCGCGGTGGTCACACTGGTGACAACTATGGCGATCCTGTTGGCGTGGCGCGGTTTATTTGCCTGGATTCAGCGGCGTCGTTAACTACACGATACTGTTTTGGCCTCACGAGACATGCCAAAACAGCGATGGATCAAGAAAGCAGGGTTATGCCCACACCTCACGATCAGCTCAGCGAATCGGCGGGTTACACTATCGCTGGCGAGGATATCTTCCGCGACCTCAGCGATGAGCAGCGCGCCCAGATCGAACGCCATATCACCTACACGACCTATCCAGCGGGGCATATTTTCTATGCGCCCGAGGATTACGGTGATCGTTTGTTGATCCTACGGCGGGGCCGTGTGCGCATCTACAAACTATCGCCCGAGGGCCGCACGCTCACGCTGCTGGTGCTGCATCCAAACGCCATCTTCGGCGAAATGATGTTGGTGGAGGAATGGGTGCAGGATAGTTTCGCCGAGGCGATGAGCGAATGTGAGGTTGGCGCGCTTGGTCGCACCGATCTGCGCCATGTGCTGGCGACTTATCCACCCGTAGCCTTGCGCTTTATGGAGGTGATGAGCCAGCGCTTGCGTGCGCTCGAACGCAAACTGGCCGATGTTGCCTTCAAGAGCGTGCCACAGCGATTGGCCACAGTGCTGCTGAACTTGGCCGCGCTGGAGCCAGATCGCCCAGCCCAGTCGCTTCCGCCCACAGTTGTCCGCTACACGCATCAGCAACTGGCCGAAATGATCGGCTCGTACCGCGAGACGGTCACCAAAGCGATCGGCGAATTTCGCGAGGCGGGGCTGATTCGCGTCGAGGAAGATGCGATTCATCTCACAGATTTGGAAAAGCTGCAGGATCTCGCAAGTCGCTAATCGGGAAAAAGAGACACAAACAGGCCGCGCTAGAAGTTCTAGCGCGGCCTGTTTGTGTAAGGCTACTGGTTAGCCAAACGAGCCTCGGTTAGCGGACAGTGCCACGGCGAACCAGGTTGACGATCGCTAGCAGAATAACGGCGCCAAGGAAGGAGACCAACAGCGACATCAGGTTGAAGTTGCTATCGTTGATGGTGCTACCGCCAAACAGGAATCCGCCAATCATCGCGCCGATAATGCCAACAACGATATTGAGGAATGCACCCTGCTGGCCGTCGGTGCGCATCACAATACTTGCCAACCAACCAACCAACGCGCCGAACAACAACCATAGAATAAGATTAATCATGTGAGTTCCCCTTTCAGTATCACGCCGCATCCTTCTGTGTGCGGCCTAGTGATCGATTACGATTTCTTATTAAAGCAATAGCCGTGCCACAGCCTCTTCTCTTTTCTAGAAATACACTTCAAAATCGTTTATGTTTTCAGCTGATGCCCTGATCAATGCAGATTGCAGCTCTTTTTTGGGAAGGCATGAGATGTGTATCAGGTGCAGTTCAGCCCAACATGCTATACTGAACAGCAGCATGAACGAGTGATAAAGGATATGTGTTATGAGCGATCCGCAGCGCCCGAAAGCTCCACGTTCCTACGAAGATACGCCAGAACCGTACACTGGCGAGACAATCGCATTACCCCGTCAAGATGCCAATCAGCGCAGGGCATCGCAATCGCCCGAGGAGCAGGCGTCGCAGCGCCCACCACAACGACCGCCCGTGCACCCACAGCAATTGCCCGTGCAGCAGCCACAACAACGGGCAGGGTCGGCACGGCCACAACAGCGCCCAACACCTGCGCGCCCTCAGCAGCGACCGGCTCGTCCCCAATATCAGCAAGGGACAACGCGCCCACAACCACGGTCATCGTCTGCTCGCCCCTCCGCACGGGCAGCGCGCCCCGCACCGCGCCGCATCTGGCCGATCGTGCGCAACGTGCTGTTGGGCATTGTGGTGCTCTTCCTGATTGGGCTTGGGGTGGCCTATTGGCAGGTGCGTGGGGTTGCGCAGAAGATTGTGGTCAGCGATGCGCGTTTGGCTCCGCCGTTCTCCGCGCCACTGATCGGCTTCAACGTGCTGCTTGTGGGTGTCGATGCGCGACCCGATCACCCGGAGGAAGGCGTGCGTGGCGATTCGCTGATGCTCATTCATCTCGACCCGATGGGGCGCTGGGTCAGCACACTGTCCATCCCCCGCGACACGCAGGTTGAGTTGCGCGACGTTGGCACCACCAAGATCAATGTGGCGTATGGACAGGGCTACGCGCGGGCCGAGGAGTTGTACGGCGCGGGCACAACGCCGGAGCAGGGTGGCATGGCGATGGCCGCCGAGACGGTCGAGCAGTTCTTGGAGTTGCCCAACCATGGCCAGCGGATCGACTACGTGGCGACGATCAACTTCGATGGCTTTGCGGCGATCATCGATGCGCTGGGTGGCGTCACCATCGACGTGCCCAAGCATATCGTCGATGATGCGTACCCCACCCCCGATTTCGGCACGATGCGGGTGGAGTTTTTGCCCGGCCCCGAGCATATGAACGGCGAACGGGCGCTAATCTACGCTCGCACGCGCCACGCCGACGATGATTTTGGCCGTGCGGCCCGTCAGCAGCAGGTCATTCGAGCGATCTTAGACGAGATCCGCAACCGTAATCTGATCGGCAAACTTGCGGTGCTCCCGAAACTGCGCGACAGTTTGGACGGCTCGGTAGCGACCACCATGCCGATCGCACGGCTCGACACGATGTCTGCGCTGCTGGTGCTGGCGAGCGGCCTGGACACCAACGCGATCCAGCAGACGCGCCTCAGCCCCGAGACGGCGCCGAATGTGATGGAGATCGGCTCGAACTTGGTGTGGGACCGCAACGATGTGCGGGCAGTGGTCGATAGCTTCTTGCAGCGTCCAAGCGAAGCGGCGGAGCAGGCGACCGTGCAAGTGCTCAACGCCACCGATATCGGTGGTTTAGCAGGAAGTGTGAGCGTCGATCTGGAGCGCGCTGGCTTTACGCTCCTGGTGGCGGGCAACGCACCGCAGACCAATCCAGACAAGACGATCGTCTACAATCTGAGGAATAAACCGCGCACCAGCCAGCGCCTGGCCGATATGCTCGGCGCGACGGTGCAGAGCGGGCCGCTACCCGAGGGTGCGGAGAGCGATGCGGATATCGTGGTGATCCTTGGACGCGACGCGGGACGTTAGCGTAGCACGATACAGCTCTTGTGGTTGCGATGTGGGGCGCTGTTCATCAGCGCCCCTCTCATTCATTCCACCACTTAACAACAAAGTTGAGTGATTTTATAAGCACAAATAAGCCACCGCCTATCATTGCAATGAGCCATAAATACACGGCAAACTCTCCTATTGCAAAGGTAAGTGCAACCGCAATAAAACAGGAACCAATAAAAACCGCGCCCATGGCAAAAACAAAGGCGAACGTCGCCCCAATACATAACACAAACCCATAGGCGATATGTGGGCGGAATATCAAGGCGAGCAGCCACACAACGCCATTAGCGAGCCAAGGGAAAGCCTGCACCCATACACTCCACTCAGGACCCACGAGGCGCATCAGATCAAGTCGATACAAGTAATCTAACAGCCATACACAAACATTCATCAGCAAACACAAGATGATGCCACGACGTTGATCCGCCTTACGCTCCTTATCATTCGCGTATACTTTTTTCAACTTCATGCGGCGCTCCCACGTACAAGCGGCTTTGTATTGCGGAACAACACATATCCGCCCAACACAACGAGGCTCGCCAGGCATAGCCATTGTGCGCCAGTGAGCCCAAGCGCCACCACCGGATATACACGAATATACTCCAACCAAAATCGGAAGAAGGCGTACGCGCCGAAGTAACAGAACAAAAGCTCGTCGGCGCGGGTGATGCGGTTGCGCAGCCGCCACAGCACCGCGATCATAGCCAGGTTGAACAGCCCGTCGTAGATCATCGTTGGGTGGCGATACGCATCATCTTCGTAGATCGCCCAGGGCAGGTTGGTGGGTTTGCCATAACAGCAGCCCGCCAGGGTGCAGCCGACACGCCAAATCGCGTGCCCACAGGCCAAGGCGAGCGCATAGTAGTTGCCGATCGAGGGGAGGCGCAGCGAACGCTGCATCATCAGGCCGCCCAAATAGCCGCCGATCATCAGGCCCACCACGTTCCCAGGGATCGCAGGCCGCAGCAGGCCGTAGAAATCGAGGTAGCGCTCGGCTTGATCTGGCTCCAGGAACGCCTGCGAAAGCCGCGCCACCACGAACGCGCCAACAAATGATCCAATCATAATCGGCATAATCTGTTCGCGGGTGTGGCCGTTGCCCCTAGCCAGCACATACACGATCGCAAACAAGACGATCGTACCGAGCAAAATAAAGACGCCATAGCTGTAGATCGGCACATCACCAACAGAAAATAAAATTGGATACATTTTCCACCTCCCATCAACGGCCATCTACCCAATAGAATGCAAATACGCGCACTAAAGATACGTATTCAACACTAACGCCTTTGTAAACGATAGAAATGCGTCTAAAAATTCTCACAAAAAAAAGAGCGGGGCCGCAACCCCGCTCACGACACCGCAATACGATTAATTCAGGCCAAGCTCATTGATCGGCGGTAGTTCCCGCTGGTACAGCCACGCATCGAAAAACGCCGCCAAGTCCTGTTGGCCGACTTGCTCGGCGAGCGCGATGAACTCGGCGGTGCTGGCGTTGCTGTTGCGGTACTGCTCGGCGTACGTGCGCAGCAGTGTGAAGAACAGCTCATCGCCCAAACGTACCCGCAGCGCATGCAGCGTGAGTCCACCGCGCCCGTACACGCCCTGGTTGAACAGATCGTCTGGCGGCGGCGTGCCGGGAGGCGGAGTCCCCTCAACGAACTCATAGATCAGGGCAACCTGCTGATCGCGCGCCTCAGGACCGTAACGATGCTCGTACCATAGCCACTCGGCATAGGTCGCGAAACCCTCGTTCAGCCAAATATCCTGCCAATTGGCCGGGCTAACGCTGTTACCAAACCACTGATGCGCAAGCTCGTGAGCCACCGTGCCCTCCGCATAGCTCGGCGGTGCACTCGCAAGGTCGCTGCCAAACACCGACATGGTCTGCGTCTCTAGCGCGAAGCCCAGCGGCAGATCAGCCACAGCCACACCGTACGCCTCGAACGGATACGGCCCGAACAACCCCTCGAACAACTCCAACATCTCGACAGTTGGCGCGAACACCTCCTGCGCCTTCGCCGCCAAATGCTCGGGGAAGTAATTGCGGATCGGCAGGCCGTTCGGCCCCTCCTCAGTTTGCTCGACAAACGTGTTGATATTCACCGTGGCGAGATAACTTGCCATCGGGTCGCGGCTCTCCCACACGAACGTGCGCGTATCGCCGTTATCGATCGTCTCGGCGAGCAGACCGTTGGCCGCCACCACATACGGCTTGGCGACCGTGATGCGGAACGTATAGGTCGCCTTGTCGCGAGGATGATCGTTGACAGGATACCAGGTCGCGGCGCCCCACGGCTCGCTCACTACATACACCAAATCGCCCGTATAGATCCAGCCGATCGCGATCGGCACCGATTCGGGCATCACCGACTGCGGCACACCCGAATAATGCACCGTGGCCGTAAACGGCATCACATGGCGGATCGGCTCTGCAGGCACGATCGTCAATTCGCGGCCATCGCGCTGATACGTCGCAGCCTGCCCATCGACCTCAATGCTCGCGATGTCTAGCGCCTCGAAATCGAGGTTAAAAGCGCTGAGATCATCGATGGCCCGCATCGCTAGCGTGGTGCTGCCGCTGATCTCGCCGCTTTCCATGTCCACCGCCAAATCGATGGTGTAGTGCAACACATCGTAGCCGCCGTTGCCCAATTGCGGATAGTACGGGTCACCCATCCCATCGCTCACAGCGGGCGTAGGTATCTCGGTAGCCGCTGGCGCGCTGGTTGGCTCCGGCGTGGGCATCTCGGTAGGAATTGGCGCGCTCGTCGGCTCGGACAGAGGCATCTCGGAGGGTGTCGGCGCGGGGGAAGGGGTAGGTGCAAGCGTTGTTGGAGGATTCGCCTGACAACTTACCAGCACACACACCAGCAATAAAAGGGCGATTCGGCGCATAGTATCTCCTTGCTCTAATGAAAGCAGAAAGTCGTGCACTCATTGTACTCACTTCAGATCGATTGTGTCGAGCAAGGGCATA
>CALKHR010000102.1 GCA_937988885.1 uncultured Roseiflexaceae bacterium
GGTGGCATTCCCCCGCCAGCGAAAGCAGGCGGTCCCCTGCCGCAATTTTTATGGAATGGTGCAAAGCAACGATCCACACCAAGGCCAATCAGTAGCACGATTGATTATTTGGTTTCCTTGGGATTCTTACGTAGATTGATCGCAGTTGATGCAAAAAGAATGATATTCATAATCACTCTCAGAGTTGGATTATCAAATACTTGTAGTTGGTTATAAACCTCTTGAGTGATATGTAATTCCTCATGTCTTAATAGAATAGTATTGCTGATGATTGATACACCAAAAATGAGTATATAGGCCACCATGACGATATGTCTGATGGGATGCGTAAGTACTTTCGCCATTACTGCAGAGAGATAAAGACCGAAGAATGAGAGTGAAACTAACGCGGCAAGACCAACTGCAAGTGGTGCCGGGATTGTATCACGTAATAACATCAGAAGTGTTGCGCTGATGAATAAGACCAAGATGCTTACACCTACCAGCAGCCAGATGTTATTGGATTTTTCACCTTGTATTAAAGGACGAATCCAAGCGCTCAAAAAATAGATTCCCACAAGTGACAACGTAACCACCAGTAACCACGCTCCTGCCAGGACCCATATACCAGTGAAGTTCCATCCAAAGGGTATAAGCACCAGCAAAATAGGTCCATCGGCGAGGAACACCAGCCAAACAATACCTGTTGCTAGGATCAGAGCATATTCTGGCAATGATAATGACTTTTTAGATTACATAACACGTTCCTTCTATCCATATCGTCGCTAGAGGATATGGTAATGGTTGTTAAATAGCAAGTTGCATCATCACATAAGTGAAAAAGACCATCTGAAATAAACATAATAAACCTTATCTTCGATCATTCGCTTTGATGGGGACGTTTGCGGTCTGTAACAAAGGAATAAGCGATCATTTCACCTATGATGTTTGTTTGCTTCTACATACTATTCACTTTTCTACGAGGTATCATAGAAAAAGTATACACGGAGGTTTGGCGCATTTCAATGCGCTATTCCCTCACATAATTGTCATATGGTAGAATGCGCTGCGTATTGTGTCGTTGTACAGGAATGAGGCCGCTATGCGCTTGCGCACCCATCTGATCTCCTCGGCAGTGCTTGGATTGCTCTGTTACCCTCGTTCGCCAAAGCAGGCGTTGCTAGTAACGGTGGCTGGCGTAGCAGTCGATCTCGATCATTTTGCGCTGTACGCCCTGCGCAGCGGCGATTGGAACCCCCTCGGCGCGTTCGCCTACGATCGGCGGCGCGCACGTCCGATCCGCCCCGGCGATACAAAGCCCCGCTACGGCTCATTACGCTCGATCATTCACCGAGCGCCCTTAACGTTGCCGCTCCTGTGGTTGGCGGCGCTGCGTTGGCGGTGGGTGCGGCCCATTGCTATCGGTGTCACGCTGCACCTGGCGCTCGATGTGCCGTTCCAAACCTTCGACTGGCGCGCACGGCTGCGGGCGCGCGGTCACTGCGAGCGGTGTGGCGTGGCTGATCTCAATATAGGCGTGTTTTATGTGAAAATGCCCACGTTTGGCGGCTTGGTGTGGTCCGCCGATGATGTTGCTGTGTGGTGCCGACGCTGCGCCCGCGAAGCAAAACGGTTTGATTGGTCGTAGGATTTTTACATCGGCCTAGAATAATTGATCGGCGTATTGCGTATCTTTCCTCAGCCGTTCGTAGTTCTTATCTATAGTAAATATTTTTTGATGTAAGTGTACAACAATACCCGAGATGGTACTGTTCTCACTGAGCAGTATCCGTTTTGTTATCCCATGAAACGGTCGGAGGGAAGTATGCGCCTGTTTGGCATGGTCACGCTGCTGCTAGCGTTGCTGGCTTCGGCTAGTGGTGTTGGTGCTGGTGCGCCTGCCAGAGCCGCGTACCCCTCGCTCTATCTGCGGCGTGCAACGCTCACGCCCGCCACGCTCCCCGCCTCCCCAATCGTCGGCGCAGTACAGATCGTGCAGTTGTCGGGGCCGATCACCACCAGCGATCGGGCGATGATCGAACGGACCGGCGTGGAGATCTTGGAGTATCTGCCCGAGTACGCCTACGTAGTGCGCGGCACGCCCTCACAATTCGCCGAGATCGCCCACTTACCCCAGGTGCTTGCGGTGCTTCCCCTCACTGCGGCGGATAAAATGGCTCCGGCGCTGTTGACAGCCGCTCAGCAGGGCCGACTTCGCTTGGCAGATATGCAGATCATCCCCTGGCCCGGTCAAGCAAGCCAATTGCAGAGCGATCTGCGCGCCTTCGCATTGCGGAGAGATAGCATCGTAGATCACGCTGCGCTGTTGCGAGTGGCCGCGCTCGATGCGGTGCGCTGGATCGAGCCGTTGCGCCAGCCACGCCTGCAAAACGATGTCGCCCGCTCGCTAATGCACATCGATACGGCGGCCTGGCAGCGCAGTGGATTGTACGGCGCAGGCCAGATCGTCGCGGTCGCTGATACGGGATTGGATACCGGCAACCCCGACACGCTGAGTCCCGATTTCGCCGGACGCATTGTGGCCACCCACACCTTGCGCAGCAACGAATGGGGCGATCCGCACGGCCACGGCACGCATGTGATCGGCTCGATACTTGGTTCCGGGCGCACCTCCGGAGCCGATCCTGCGACACGCTCCTATGCCAACAGTTTCGCGGGGGTTGCGCCCGAGGCGCAACTGGTGCTGCAGGCGTTCGAGGCCGATGCCGAGGGTGCGATCAGCGGTCTGCCCGATGATCTGTACGGCTTATACGCTCAAGCGTATCAAGATGGCGCTCGCATTCACAGCAACAGTTGGGGCAGCCCGACCGGGCCGCTCAACGATTGGTCTGCGCGTTACGGCGGCTACACCTACGACTCGCAACGAACCGATGCGTTTCTGTGGGATCACCCCGACATGTCTATTCTGTTCGCGGCGGGCAACGAAGCCCGCGATGGCACGCTCAATGACGCGAATCTGTGCGTCGGCTCCGACGGTGTGATCGATGAGGATTCATTGTTGGCGCCCGCCACCGCCAAAAATGTTGTGAGTGTTGGCGCTGCGGAGAGTGTGCGCAGCGCTGCGCCGATCGGCCAGATGCTCTGGTTCCTGTTCGATTTCGTTTCGTTCTGCTATTCGGCCCTGCCGATCGCCAGCGACCTTGTGGCGGACAACCCCAACGGCATGGCGGCGATCTCCTCACGCGGTCCCACCGACGATGGGCGCATTAAGCCCGACATCGTTGCGCCCGCCACTGGCATCATCTCGAATCGTTCGCGCCACCCGAGCGCTCAAACGCTGTGGTATGCCTATCTGCCGAACCTCGATTACGTCTACAGCGGCGGCACCTCTATGGCCACCGCCCTCACATCGGGTGCGGCGACGCTGTTGCGCGAGTGGCTGATGTGGCGTGGCCATGCGCGCCCGAGCGCAGCCGTTGTCAAAGCGCTGCTGCTGAACACCACCGCATCGATGGGCGCGGGGCAATACGGCACTGGCGTGAACCGTGAGATACCCGCACAATACCCCAATCCTGTGAACGGTTGGGGGCGCGTGGACCTGGGATTCCTCAACACGCCCGCCCCGTACCACGTGTGGGTCGATGATGCGACTGCTGGTCTATCGACAGGGCAACGGGTGGAGTACACGCACAGCCCTTCCCATCCGCTGATCGTGTTGGATAGCGCGCAGCCGCTGCGCGTCACCCTAGCATGGACCGATTACCCCGCCTCGTTGGCTGCCTCACGGCAGTTGGTGAACGATCTCGATCTCGTAGTGATCGGCCCCGATGGCGCGGAGCACTACGGCAACGGCGTCGCCACGGGCGATCGGCTCAATAATGTCGAAAGCGTCGTGATCGAGGACCCGCCGCTCGGCGAGTATCGGGTACAGGTGCGGGCTGTGAACGTGCCCATGCAGACGCAGCCGTATGCGTTGGCGGTGAGCGGTGCGCTCTCGATGCAAGGGCTGCAGGCAGTGACCAAGCGCAGCGAACAGAGCGAGGTGAGGCCAGGTGAGTTAATCACCTACACGCTACTGCTCGATACGGGCGCCGAATCGATCACACAGCCGATCAGCCTGTACGACCGTATGCCCGCTGCAACAACGTTTGTGCATGCCTCGGATGGCGGGGTACTGAGGAGCGACGGCGTGGTGCAGTGGCAATTGCCCCCGTTGCCCGCGCAACAGTACATCACCCGCACGCTCACCGTGCGCGCCGAGCCATGGCTATCGAACGGCGCCCGCATCATCAACGACACGTATTGGGCGACACCAGGCTTCGAGCAGGCCGATAAAGCACCTCCGGTGGCTGTCTCGGTGGTGGGGCAGCACAACGACTTGGCGATGTTAGCACTCACCAAACAGGCCGAGCCATCGACGTTCGTGGAGCCGAGCGGGCTGATCACCTATACGCTTTCGGTGAGTTTGACGAGCGGCTCAATAACCGGTGTGGAGCTGATCGACGAAGTGCCCGCTCATACGCAGTTTGTGGCGGCGAGCGGTACGTATGAGCGCGAGGAAGCCGAGACCACATTTGTGCGATGGGAGTTAGGCGATATCAGCGGAGATCAGCACATCACGCGCACCTTGACAGTGCGTGTCGATCCTCAAGCGGAGGATGGCACGATCATCCGTAATCACAACTATCGCGTGACTGCACGGAATGCTCCAAGCCGTAGTAATAGTGCGGTTGAGGTGGTGGTCAAAGCCCCAGAGCGAACGAAGCTCTATTGGTTATCGCTTGTGTACGGCCAACCCTAAGATGCAGGCTCCGTAGGATCGTTGAACGGGATGACAGGGATCGGTAGGCCTTTCGCGGTGAAGATCGTCTCGATAGCAGTTTGGAGATCCCATACAAGTGTGATATCGCTGAAATTGACGCCAACGTACTCGTTGCCGGTGATGGTTTCGGGGGCCACGCCCGCGATGAGCACCTGCACATGCTTCTTCTTCTGAAGTTCGCGCATACTGTTCAGCAGGTAGTTGGCGATATTTGCTTCGATGATCGGCAGGCCGGTCACATCGGTGATCAGCACATGCGCCTTTGTCTCTTCAATACCTTGATTGATCTCATCGACGATATTATTGGCACGCACCGCATCGACCAGGCCAATCAGTGGATACAGGACGATTCCAGGGAAGAGCGGTAACAACGGTGTGACCGTTTCATTCAGACGTTGTGCTTGCTCGGCGATGATCTGGCTGTTTGCAGCGATAAACGCTATCGACAGAGCTTCGATGCCGCTGCGCATCAGCGTGTAGGCGCGATAATACCACCATTCGCGAGCTTCCGCATCCCCCTGAAGCGCTTCGAGCATATCGGCTAAGATAATTTCCTCGCCGATCACCAATGTGCGATAAATATCTTCAATACGGGTATTTTGCCACGCTCGAATACTGGCGACAAAACGCCAATGCTCGGCGAAATAGCGCACCGTGTTGGAGGTAAGGTCTTGCTGAAAGGCGCTGAGCGTGCCACCCACCATTTGGACTAACTGTTCTCGAGGAAAGGAGCGGTAACTTTCGAGATTTTCCTCGATCATACGGTTCAGCACCTTTTCGAGCATCATTGGGCTGCGTTGTTGAAATGCGGAGATAACACGTTCCATTGTGTGCATCCTACTTATAAACCGGTGTAGGCCGATAAAAGAGAAAGAGATCGTATCGGCAATTTATGATGCCTCTACTGCGCTGAGCAACGTATCAATGGGAGCGGATGGTGATTCCACGTTTCATTCTATGAAAAGATGTGGTCGTCGAAAAATGCTTGTACGTGGAATTATTTTGTTGGGAAAATATTGTGTTTGTTGTTTATTGATGGTGGTTGATGATACGAGATATTTGGTTGAGCGATAATACATTGTAGCATGAAATGATATTAGTTTTTATGGGCTCCTCACACAAACCTATCTAAGCGTGCTTTTTTGCCATACTTGAGGGTGGCCGCTTTGTATGTGAAGAGGCGGAATTGAATGAGGAAATACATGGAGTGGTTTGTTAGAGCGATGTGATTTCGAGCGCGGCGAGATCGAGCCATTGCGCAGGCGCATCGCTCACGCCCCATCCGAAGTTGCCCGTTGGCGTGACGATCGCCCATTGGTTATCGAGCCATGCGACGAAGCCGAGCGGCCCCCGTGGCGGGCGATCCGTCTCTAACACGCAGTTATCGTCGATCAACAGGCGTGCAACGTGAGGAAGCCACTCGATGGTGTAGGTGCGCCACACGCTTGTCGGCATT
Source organism: uncultured Roseiflexaceae bacterium (assembly GCA_937988885.1). Taxonomy (GTDB): domain Bacteria; phylum Chloroflexota; class Chloroflexia; order Chloroflexales; family Roseiflexaceae; genus CALKHR01. The sequence continues at coordinate 6,219 of CALKHR010000102.1, forward strand.
GCGAAGGGTGTCTCGGCGATGCGCAGCGCCCGCTGAACGCGCGGCCAGATCCGGCGATACAGGTGGGGGTGGCGATTCAGCAGCAGCACGAACGGCGCGAGCGGTGCCCACGCCAACGCGCTCGGTTGCGTGGCGTCGATGCAGGCGGCCTTCCAGCCGTGGCCCGGAACGCCCTGCGCCAGCGGCATGTTCGAAGGCGGCGCCGCGTGAAAGAACCACAACGCCGAAGGGAGCGCGATTCCACCTTCGTTGAGTGGGGCGAGTGGGTTGTTCCAGAACCCAAAACCAGCCGTGCCGCTGAGGCTACCCGACACCCGCACCCGCACAGTGAGGCGCAGCGGGGGCCGCCAGCGATAGTCGTGGCGCGCCAAGGCCCTGGGCCGCGTCGGCGAAGCGCCGTAATCGTCGAGCATAGCGTTGGCGTAGCCCTGCCCGCCCTGTTGGGCCAGCAGCAAGCGTAGGCCGCTCGGCTGCACCGCCATGCGTCCGCCGCCGATCTGGGTGCGCCGCCAGTACGGCGAAATGCGCGGCACGAACGTCTCACGAATCGCGTGTGGTTGCTGCATAATGCTGCGTAGGGTGCTGTTCATCCACAGGTGACAATGGTGTGTTGTGTGCAACAGTGTTGGTATTGTAGCACGCTGCGATGCGGCGGCTGTGCGCAGAGATCTGGTATGATATGCCCGCCGTATGCGTGAACAGATGCACCATATTGTGATTGGAACGCTATTGGACGTAGCAAGCGCTTCGTATTATACTGCCCGATTATGAGCGAACAAATCATTTTTTCGATGTCGCGCGTGAAGCGCGTGTATCCACCCAACAAAGAAGTCATTCGCGATATTTCGCTTTCCTTCTTCTACGGCGCGAAAATCGGCGTGTTGGGTCTGAACGGTGCTGGTAAATCGACTCTGCTGCGCATCATCGCAGGGAAAGATACCGATTACCAGGGCGATGTACTGCTGTCGGCAGGAATCTCGGTCGGTTTGCTTGAGCAAGAGCCCGAGCTCGACGAACAAAAGACCGTGCGTGAGGTTGTCGAGGAAGCAGTTCAGCCGATCATTGATCTCCTTCGGCGCTACGATGAGATCAACGAGCGCTTCAGCGATCCCAATGCCGACTTCGATGCGCTGCTAGCCGAGCAGGGCGAGGTGCAAGAGAAACTCGACCTCGTCGATGCGTGGAACCTCGATAGCCGCCTCGAATTGGCGATGGATGCGCTGCGCTGCCCGCCCCCAGAGACGCCGATCAAAGTGCTCTCGGGTGGTGAGCGCCGCCGCGTGGCGCTGTGTCGCTTGTTGCTCACCGAGCCGGATATTCTGCTGCTTGACGAGCCAACCAACCACCTCGATGCCGAATCGGTGTTGTGGCTGGAGAAGCACCTGCAGGAGTACAAGGGTACGGTGATCGCCGTCACCCACGATCGCTACTTCCTCGACAATGTCGCAGGCTGGATCCTTGAGTTGGATCGGGGACATGGCATTCCGTGGAAGGGCAACTACAGTTCGTGGCTTGAGCAGAAGCAGGAGCGCTTGCGCCGCGAGGAGAAGGCCGACAGCAAACGACAAAAGACGCTTGAGCGCGAGCTTGAGTGGATTCGCATGTCGCCCAAGGCCCGCGTCGCCAAGGGTAAGGCCCGTATCACCGCCTACGAGAACCTGCTGAATCAAGAGACGGAGAAGCGCCGCGAGGATTTGGAGATCTACATTCCACCCGGGCCGCGCCTCGGCGATGTTGTGATCGAGCTGAACAACGTCTCCAAGGCCTACGATGACCGTGTGCTGCTGGAGGACTTCAGCCTGTCGATCCCTCCGGGCAGTATCGTCGGTGTGATCGGCCCGAACGGCGCCGGTAAATCGACGCTGTTGCGCATGATCGTGGGTACCGAGAAGCCCGATAGCGGCACCATCACGATCGGCGAGACGGTGAAGCTCGCGTATGTTGAGCAAATGCGCGATTCGCTCTCCGGCGACAACACTGTGTGGCAGGAGATCAGCGAGGGCAACGAAGTCTTGACGTTGGGCAAGCGTCAGATCAATTCGCGGGCCTATGTGGCGAGCTTCAACTTCCTGGGCAGCGATCAGCAGAAGCCCGTGAAGGCGCTCTCCGGCGGCGAGCGCAATCGCGTGTTGTTGGCGAAGATGCTCAAGGTCGGTGCGAACGTGATTCTGCTCGACGAGCCGAGCAACGACCTCGATGTGAACACGCTGCGAGCGCTTGAGGAGGCGCTGGAAGCCTTTGCGGGCTGCGCGATTGTGGTCAGCCACGATCGCTGGTTCCTCGACCGCATTGCCACACACATCCTGGCCTTCGAGGGCGACAGTAACGTGCGCTTCTTCGTCGGTAACTTCAGCGAGTACGAGGAAGATCGACGCAAGCGCTTGGGCAAGGCGGCGGAGATCCCGCATCGCATCACCTACAAGAAGCTGCGCAGGTAAGAGCGCGTCAGCGCTCTCCGCAATCCGTTAGAATAACGCAATCAAAACCCGTCTTACTGCAATCGCTCCTGGCGTGCAGTAAGGCGGGTTCGGCGTTCGAAGTAACCTCAGACCGCAGAGGATCGTCTAACATTTAACCGAGTACAACCATCAAATGAATCTCGTTTCCAAGGCTATGCGGTGCTGATCGCTCGATACGCATGTGTCGAGGACGATTGGTGTTGCTAGCCACGGATTGTTGTTGCGGCAAGCGAATGTATAGTTGTCATAAGAACAGGAAGGTGTACGATGAGCACTTATCAACCTCCGCAGTTCCTCAACCCCGATACGCTGCCGAAATCGGTGGGCTACTCGCAGATAGCGAAGGTTTCGGGCGGGCAGACGCTGTATATCGCAGGGCAGATCGGTCTTGACGCAAGCGGGCAACTGGTGGGGCCGGGCGATCTGGCTGCGCAGACGCTGCAGACGTTTCGCAACATCGAGGCGGCCCTGAGCGCGTGCGGCGCTACCTTTCACAACGTGGTGAAGTTGAGCTACTTTATGCTCGACATCAGCCAGATCGCAGTGGTTCGCGCGATCCGCGATCAGTTTGTGAATGTGGAGAACCCACCCGCGAGTACGGCGGTCGAGGTGCGGCGCCTGTTCCGCGACGATATTCTGATCGAGATCGAGGCGATTGCGGTGATTCCGTAGCATATCGCGCTCGCCAAGGCATATCGGTGGTTCAGCAGCTTGCGATGCAGGCTGCTGTTTTTGTGGACGGCGCACTGCGCAATTTTGGAGGTGTTGCGAGGCGTTGGGCAGCCGCACTAGCGCACGGCTGCCCGCCGCTTGCTGCGGTTAGCTGTTCTGTTGGTGCAATGCGTGTAATTGCGCTTGCAGATACTTGATAAAGTGGTCGTTATCTGTGAGTATGATGTTGAACGCTGTTGCTGTTTCTTGATCGGTTGGCTCGATCAGCCAGGCATCCTGCGGTTGCTCGATAAACAACCCGAATGTGCGCATCGTTTGGATCTGCCCCTGATCGATCTGGAACAGTGTGAGCGTGACCGAGTGGGTGAGATGCCCGAGCGTATGGGCGAAATGCGCGATCAATGGGTTTTGTTCGCTCGGTTGAAGCAGAATATCGGGTGCTTGGCGGGCGGAGATGAGCGTTTCGGTGTCGAGCGTGAACGAACTGCCTGTGTCTTTAGGCTGTGTCGGCGGGAGCGCGAGCGTATTGGCGACCATTTGCACCGCAACGTCCACCGAACTGATAGAACGCAGCCTGTACTCTTGCCCGTGCAAGGTGAGCTCGATCACCTGGGTGGTGCCGATCGCGAAGGTGACCTGTTGTGCGCTGTTAGCTGTCTCGACCTGGCAGATGAAGGCGACTTCGGGGAACGCGAGGTCAATGAGCATGCTCACAAGCTGATTGCCGAAGTGGTAGGTGTGTTCTTCTGCGTCCCACACGATCCTCCCCGATGCTTCGAGCTGTTGTTTGCCAGCCTCCCACAATGTTTGTTTGGTCGCTTCATCGGCGGGGAACAGCGCCTCATTATCGCCACCGATCAGATGCGGTGCGTTAAGGATGGTGAGCAGGAACACCATCTCAGCGGTGTTCAGCGTGATCGGCGCACCGATTAGAGTGGGTGTATCAAGCGTCATTCAAGCACCTTCTTAAGGATATTAAGACCTTTCCTTACGAGCAATCCTGGTGGTGAATATTTGAGGGCTGTGAGGGTTATCTGACCAACCTCGCTACGGGAAAAGTCGCTATACTCACCAAGACCGATACCGCCTACGATTGAAATGGTGGCATCTGCGGTGCGAAGCAGCATTTGAAGTTGAGATGATGAGTTCCAAGGGTTATTGATGAATGCTTGTGCATCTCTTTGGAGCATAACATTACTCCAGAATTTTAATCCAGTTTCTTGACCTGTTAGGCCATGATCTGTTGGGCGGTGGGCTTCTTGACCAAGATAATCGTAACCAGGGCCTTGGCCAAAGTTTGTATAGAGGAAACCCGCAGCATCGTGGTACGCTGCATGGTAACTGAGAATACTTTCGTTTGCGGGAATAGCCTGATTACCTGCGCCAGGCATACCACCAGTTGGTTCGAGCAGTGCGCCGAACACGGGATCGATGTTGAAGGCATCTCCGACGATTTGCCCAAAGCGTAACTGATCGCGGCTGCCCATGTAATCGCTATGCAGAAAAGGAATGAAAGAGGCAGATCCTGAATCAGGTTCGCCATACTTATTGACCATTTGCTGCTTTTTTTGTTTAAAGACTTCATAGTCCGCTGCGATCTTTTTCCGATCGACGCCACGAGCTTCGGCGATATCATCAAGAGCCTTTTCTACTTGTTCTGGGGTAGGGTCGCCATTCAGCACGTTCATAGCGTTGCGTAATTGCGCAGAGCCTTGGCCTTGCCACGTTCTCCCCACCATCTGTTTCATCTTTTCAGGGGCAAACAGTGAGTGTACATCAACCACTGACCTTGCAATGCCATCGCTGGAACTGCCGCTGTAGTGTAGGCCTGATCCCGTATCGCTGGAACCGTTGACGTGTGCGCCAGCTCCTGTTCCTGCTCCTGCTCCGAGTGCGCTCGCAGCTCCAACCGCATCGTTGGAACCGTTGACATGTGCGCCAGCTCCTGCTCCGAGTGTACTCGCAACTCCAACCGTATCGCCGAAGCCGTTGCGGAAGGGCTGGCTGGCTTCTTCTTCAGCGGCCCGCATAATCGCGATGATTTGGCGGACGGCTGCCTCTCCTTCACTGAGTGCGTAGTGCAGCCGATCGAGGGCGGGGAACATCTCCTGTTCCATCTCGGAAATGAATGCTTGCGAGCCTTTGCCCTGCCAACCTCCCTGTGCTAGCGGTTGATACGCCTGTTGAATGGCTCGCTGCTGTGACGCTACTACTTCTTGTTGATCGCGAAATTTGTTGGCGATACGCTCAAGTTGTTCGTAGTGAGCCTGGATGACGGGTACTGTCATAGATCTCCTCAATAGAACAGTGATGTTATTTAATAGGGTTTAGCGAGTTTATTTGCGGTATAGTGATGTAATTGACGATATTGTATCATGTATTGAAGTTGATAATTCGTTAAGAATACGTTATTAATTCGCTTAATGTGGTGTTGTTCGATAAAAATATTGCAATGTGCGAATGGGAATGAGAGGACTGATATTCATTTCGGGGTGATGCTGGCGTGTATTGAGGCAAAAAGGATGCTTCTCAAATGTGCTATGCGTTATCTCGAGCATAGCGCAGCCCACGATCACCCGCCGTTTGTGGGGTTCGCGCTTGGGGTGCCGTATGGGCGCAGGATGATGGGATTAGGGCCAGCGCTTGATCAGATTCGCAGCCCAAGGCTGCTCGGATGCGATCGCTTGGAGATCGAGCGAGGCGGCGACCACAAACAGCATGCCGTAGGCGAAGAACTGTTGCAGCTCGGTGTCATCGATACCAGTGAGTTCGCCGACGTAGGCATACATTTGGCCAAGCCGCTCGTGCGCTAGCGTCATCAGTTCGGGGTCTTTGCTGGAGGCGAAGGCTTGCAGCAACAGCACAAGTTCATCGCGCCGATGCATCAGTTGAAAGAACCCATCGGAGACGGCGATGCGGGGATTATCGGGATTGGCGGTAACTGCGGCCTGTAGCGTCGATTTGATCGTATCAACCACACGATCGACGGTCGCCATAAACAGTTCTTTTTTCGTGCCGAACAAGCGGAACACGTAGGGTTGCGAGATGCCGACCGTTGCGGCGATGCGCTCGGTTGAAGCGCCATGGAAACCGAGCGCTGCAAATTCGACAACCGCAGCGTCGAGGATGGCCTCGCGCCGTTCTTGGGCAGAGAGTCGCCCTTCACCAGTATAGTGAGAGTTCGTTTTCATGGTTACAAGCCTATACTAACTGATCCGAAATATCAAGCAGTTGTACAGGACAACTGGTGATTTCTGACTCATCAATGATTTGCAGCGCTCGTCGAGCATGGGCTATGGCTCGATCCGCACCGTGGCGCTCATCAGCCAACGGAGGCGCTCATCCCACTGCTCGGGTATGATCGTCACAGTGTAGGTGATATCGCCGTATTTGTCGGTGCCAAGCGGTTTAATCGCACTCACGGTGCCGCTTAGCGTCAGGTCGGGGATGGCATCGAAGGTGATGCTCGCCGACGAGCCAACATCGAACTGCACCACGTGGCGCTCGGTGAGGTTGGTCGTCTCGATCTTCCACGTGCTGGTATCGGCCATGATCACGGCGGCGGGGCCTGCGTTGTTCACTTGCTCGCCGAGGTCGAGGTTAACTTCGCCGATGATCCCGCTGAAGGGCGCGCGCAGTGTGGCTTTCGTCGCGTTGTGCTCGGCCTGTTGCAGGGCCACTTCCATCGAAGCGATGCGGGCCAGCGCGACATCGAGATCGACGGCGCGCGTGCTGGCGGTGATCTCCTCAAGGTTGGCCTGTGCGGCCCGCAGCGACGCCTCGGCGGCGGCGACTTGGCCGGTGCGTTCGCTGCCGCGCAGTTTATCGAGTGCCGCCTGTGCCTGGGCTACCTGCGCTTCCGCCGCCGCGATCTGGTCGGGGTCGGCCTTGGCGAGGATGTTATCGAGATTAGCCTGCGCCTCGGCGAGCTGCGCCTCGGCAGCCGCGATGCCTGTCACCTCGGCTTGGCGTGCGGTATCGAACTGCACTTGGGCCTGCTGCAAGGCGTATTCGGCCTCCTGCATGGTGGCCTGCGCTTGAATCAGAGCGTTGTAATACTGCTGGCGCTGCGTGTCGTTTACCTTGTTCTTGGTCTTGTTGCCCTGCGCATCCACGATCGTCGGGTTGCTGGGGTGCTCGCCAGTCTCTTGCACATAATTCCAATCCGATTGCGCCGTCGCATACGCCGATTGCGCTTTGGTGAGCTGTTCGACCGCCTGCTGCATCACCAAGTAGGCGTTGGTCTTAGCGGCGGAGAGCGTATCGCGCTGAGCGTTCAGGTTGGCCTGTGCCTGCTCCACGCGGGCACGCGCGATCGCGATCGGTTCGGGATCGGCGCCGCGCTGCAGTTTGGCCAAATGCTCCTTCGCTTGACGTAACGCCGCCTCTGCCGCCGCAATGTCGCTCGATGTGACCGCCCCTTGCACCTGCGCAAGCTGTGCCTGGGCCAGATCGCGGCGGGCGAGCGCGGCTGCGATCTGTTCGGGTGTTGCGCCAGCCTCCAGTTGAGCGTACGCCGCCTTCGCTTCGCGCAGAGCCGCGCGCGCCTGCTCAACAGCCAATTGCAGGTCGCGGTCGTCGAGGCGTGCTAGCGGTGCGCCAGCCTCGACGTGATCGCCTTCCTGCACCAGAATCTCGACCACAGTGCCGGGGATCTCGAAGCGCAACTCGCTGTAGTTGGCCGGGCGCACAGTTGCATCCGCAACAATGCTTGTCATAGCGCTCGGCATTGTTGAGAGGCTCGATAGCTCGGTTGATGGCGATGATGAAGCGACGGTGATCGCACCGCATCCCGATAGGAGCGCGATGCAAACCGGTAATGCAAAGAACAATAGGTTGCGTTTACGCATGGGAATGAACCTCATCACGAATAATGCGTCCATCAGCGATCTCGATTGTGCGGCCCGTGCGAGCTGCCAACTCGCGACTGTGCGTCACAACAACGACCGTTTTCCCCGCATCAACCCAGCGTTGAAACAGGGCGAAACACGCCTCGGCGGAGCGTGGGTCTTGGCGGCCCGTCGGCTCGTCGCCAAAGATAATCGGCGGTTCATTGGCATCCGCGCGGGCAATCGCCGCCCGCTGCTGATCCCCGCCGCTCACACGCGAGGGCAACCAATCGGCGCGTTCAGCCAACCCCACCTGGGTCAGCAACTCCATCACGCGAGCCGACCGATGCGCCGCATCGTACTTGTTTGCCAACTCCATCGGCAGGCGAACGTTTTGGGCAAGGGTTAACCCGGGCACCAAATTGAAGAATTGGAAGATGATGCCCACCTCGTGCCGACGCCAGAGCGCCAACTCGTTCTCGCTGAGCGTTGGCAAGCGCTGCCCGCCCACCGTCACCATGCCGCTGCTGGGGCGGTCCACGCCCGTGAGCATATTCAGCAGGGTCGATTTGCCGCTGCCCGATTGGCCCACGATGGCCACAAACTCCCCGACGCGCACTTGAAAGCTCACATCTTTGAGCACTGTGATCTCGCGATCGCCGACGGGGAAGCGTTTCACCACATTTTGAACATCGATCACAATCTCACTCATACGCCAAGCTCTCCTGCACGCTCTCGTTGATCGCGCGTTGGGCGGGCGAGAGGCTCGCGAATACGCCGATGATGCTGGCCAGGATGAGCCACAGCAGCACGCCCCACCAAGCGTACTGGTACACGATGCTGATGCCGATCGTTGTGGCGAGCATGCGGCTGAGGACGAGGCCGACCGGATAGCTGAAACATAACGCGACCAAGCAACTGAGCCAACCGAGGATCAGTCCTTCGATCACGAATAGCGTGCGCACCACGCGGGGCGTCGCGCCGATCGCACGCAGCACGCCGATCTCGCGGCGGCGTTCGAGGACGCTGATCTGGAGCACGCCGCTCAGCGCCACACCACCCACCGCCGCCATAATCACGGCGATCGCCAGCAGCAGCATCGCGATCACATTCAGGTTGCTGGCCTCCATCGCGCTCCGCTCGTAGACTGTGTCGGTGGCGGTGGTTTGCATTGTGATGCCGCGTTCGTCGTAGAAGGTGCGCAGCGCATTGGTGATCAGCGGCGCATCTGGGCTATCGGCGGCGGGCACCTCAAGCTGCACGCGCGTGGCTTGCATACCGAGCTGCGATTCGCCCATCAGCGTGTCGCGTGGCACAAAGCCGTATCGGCTGAGGTTGCGCAAGTACGGCTCAAGCACAATGCCAACCACTTCCCATTCGTGTTCGCTCGTCCAAATCGCGCTGTTATCGGGCGAAGGAATCTTGAGCCGCACCGTATCGCCAACTTGAATGTCGAGCTGCTCGGCGAGGCTCTCGACGAGCGCGATGGCGTAGGTATCGTCAGGCGTGAGCCAGCGCCCAGCGGCGAGTTGCGGGCGATACGCCTCCGACGGCAGCGGCAGCCCGCTCACCTGCAGCGCGCGGCTTGCACCGTTGGCGGCCTCCAACACCACGCTCAGTGTCTGCCAGATCTCGATACGCTCGACACCGGGCGCCTCGCTGCCCTGCGCGAGTCGGGCCAAACTGGTCGGCTGCTTGGTGTTGAGTTGCACTTGGAAAGGATAGATGCTGCGCATCAACTCGCCGCTGGTGTAGTTCAGCGTGGCCTGTGTGCTGAGCACCGCCACCAGCGTGATGCCCGCGCCACCAAGCGCCAATTGCGTCAGCACGAGCCGCGACCAACTGCGGAAGGCGTTGCTGATCGCCATCGAGACGACCCGCGACAGCCAGACCATCCGTGCCAGCAGCGCATCGATGGCGTTGCCCGTGCTGCTCAGACCGTACGTACTGATCGCCTCGCGTACCGTGATGCGCGCGCCCCGCAGGATCGGCACCAGCGCAATCAGTACTGGTGACAGCACACACAGCAGCAGTTGGATCAGCAACGGCTCCCAATCCAAGCGCAGCGGCCCGGGGTCCATACCGAGGCGGGCGACCAGCGTGTGCCGCAGGAAATTCGCGCCAGCGATCGAGGCAGGTATCGAGATCAGCGCCGCCATGACGCCATACGCACCGACCAACAGCACGTACATATGCACAATCTGGCGACTGCTCGCGCCGATCGCTTTCAACTCGCCGATTTGGGCGGTCTGCTGGGTGATGATCGCCGTAACCGTCGTGTAGATGAGCAGCAGGCTCAGCGCCATCGTGATGATGCCGACCACCTGCATCACCAAGCCGATGCCCGAGATCAGCGTCTCGAACCACGCCTCCTGCGGATCGACGAACGGTGCCTGGTCGTAGGCCGCCGGGAGCGCGGAGAAGCCCTGCTCTGCGAGGTAGCTCTGGAGTTGCGTGGTGGCCAGTAGGCCCGTTTCGGGGGTGTAGGTGGGTAGCGCCGCGAAGAGCGTGGTGAAGCCATCCCTCCCGGTGAGCTTGGCGAAATGCTCACGGCTGGTGTAGACGACGAGATCGCCACCCAGAACAGCCGATAAACCAGCGCGGTTGTAGATTGTGCCGCCGACGGCTACCTCGACCTTCTGATTGCCGATCTTCAACTGTATGCGCTGGCCGATCTCGACGCCAAAATGGCGTTCGACCGCCGTGATGCGGCCCCTCGGCCAATCGCCATCTTCGAGTAGGAGCAGGTTCAACTGCTGCGATTCGTAATCGTCGCGGGCGATCAGCGTGGCGGGTTGCCACGGCTCATCCGGCGTGTTGCGCCACGAAATCTGCGCCTCCATCTGCCCATCGACCGAGACGAGTTCGGGGCGGTTGCGGAGCGAATCGAGCAGCGCATCGTCGGCGGGCGGGCTGATGCGCAGCAGGATCGTGGGGGCCGCCACCGTGGACCAGGTGCGCCCCGTGTCGGCGCGCACGCCCCAGAGCGCGCCCAAGATCGTGCCGACCGCGAAGGCTCCGATCGCGATGGTCATCACGGCTTGCAGAGTGCGTTGGCGCGCGCCCCACAGGTCGAACCAGAGCTTGTAGCGCAGCACGGTGGTGAAGATGTCACGCATGGCCGACCTCTGCGCTATCCTCGACCACCAACCCTTCGGATAATGTAATGCGACGGGGGATTCTGGCCGCCAACTGCTCGTCTTGCGTCACCATCAGCACCGTGGTGCCCGCCGCAGCCAACTCCGAGAAGAGCGTGAAGATATTCTCCGCCGAGCCGCTATCGAGGTTGCCGGTTGGCTCATCGCCGAGGATCAGGGGCGGCTCATTGGCGAGGGCGCGAGCGATAGCGGCCCGTTGCTGTTGGCCGCCGCTCACGCGCGATGGCAACTTGTGGATGTGATCAGCGAGGCCCACGCGGGTGAGCAGATGCGTGGCGCGGTCGCGGCGCTCGGCGGGAGTGTAGCGGCCCGCAAGCTCCATCGGCAGCATCACATTGGCGAGCAGCGACATCGTCGGCAGCATCTGGAAGAACTGGAACACGATCCCAACCGACACGCCGCGCCAACGCGACCGCTCAGTCTCGTCCAACTGGTGAATCGAACGACCGTCTATCAGCACTTCGCCGTCGGTTAACGTATCGACGCCCGCGATCAGGTTGAGCAGGGTCGATTTGCCGCTGCCCGATGGCCCAACCACGGCCACAAATTCGCCACGTTGCACATCAAATGAGACGCCTCGCAATGCGGGGATCTTGGTCGTGCCGATGGCATAGGTCTTTTGGAGATTCTTGACCTGAATCAGCGGCACGGGTTGTGGATATGCGGTCATAAACGTCTAGAGCATATGCTTATTAGTGATCATTCACTAACCACATAGCAACAAAACACCGAGCGTCGTGGCTGCTTTATAACATTCGGTAGTAGGTAGTTAGTGAGTCTACACTAACTTCATTGGGATGTCAAAAGAACCCCTCAAGTGGGCTTTGAGATGATTGTAGTGGCGCATTCCTGTTGCGATCGTGTGCTCGGTGCGGCTCTGCTATCTTGTGTCGTATTAAGCGTATACTATGCGGAATGTAAGCGTTTTGAAGATGAGAACGCCCGATGCGTCGCCGCGTACTCGGCATATGCCGCATCAGCGGCACATCCGGCGGATGCAGGGGAGAGCGGAGCAGCGCGGATGAAACACGAATCTGCGCATGCTTCGGCCTGTTCATCAACTATTTGAATATAAGAATATTTTGTGTGTCATAGAATAATGCTTGTGTTGAATGTATTTATGATAAAGGGTAATACTACATAAACTTGTGATACCATTATTGTTGATGGCGATCTTGGCCCAAAGATGCTTTGACAGATACACAACGGTATGTTTCACCTCGTTCAGGCTTCTCTTCACATTCTAGAATAGGCGAACCCGCTATTCGCGCTACTGTTGGTCGAAAGGAAGGAGTTGGTATGTCTTTGGTGGAAGTCCGCGATCTTTCGAAGCATTTTCGGGTACCTAAAAAGGGAGAGGGTCTACGCGGCGCGATTCGCCATCTGTTCGCACCGCAATACGACGAGCGAGTTGCAGTAGCGGGGGTTTCATTCACCATCGAGCCTGGTGAGGCGGTGGCCTACGTGGGGCCGAACGGCGCAGGCAAATCGACAACTATCAAGATGTTAGCGGGCATTCTGGAGCCTAGCGGTGGGAGCGTGCGTGTGGGCACGTTCGTGCCGTATCGCCAGCGCACCGAGTATGTGCGCCACATCGGCGTGGTGTTCGGCCAGCGCTCGCACTTGTGGTGGGATCTGCCCGTGATCGAATCGCTGAAACTGCTGAAGGAGATGTACGGTGTGCCCGACGCCATCTATCGGCAGAATATGGCGTTCTTCAACGAGTTGCTGCATTTGGAGGAGTTGCTGCCCGTGCCGGTGCGTCGCCTCTCGCTGGGCCAGCGCATGCGCGCAGACCTGGTGGCCGCGCTGTTGCACAACCCGCCACTGCTGTTCCTCGATGAACCGACCATCGGCTTGGATGTCGAGGTGAAAGAGACCATCCGCGCGTTCATCCGCCAAATCAATCAAGAACGCGGCACCACGATCGTGCTCACCAGCCACGACCTCGGCGATATCGAAGATCTCTGTCGGCGGATGATCATCATCGATCGGGGCCGAATCGTCTACGATGGCAGCCTCGCGATGATCAAGCAGATGTTCGGGCATCATCGTGAGTTGCGTTTGACCCTACACCAACCCCGTCAGTTGAGCGATGAGGATGTGGCGCTGCTGCGCGAATATGCGATCGACGTGCTTGCGACGCACGGCCTGCAGGTGCGCTTGCGGTTCGATACCGAGCAGCGCACGGCAGCCGAGGTGTTGGGGGTGCTGATGCGCCTGTACGATGTGGCGGACTTCGAGTTGCAGGCCCTGAACCTGGAGCAGGCGCTGCGCGATCTGTATCGCAGCGGGTTCGACTTGAAGAAGGCTGCGTAGCGGTGAGGCTCTGATGCACGAACCGCTTTCTCGAGAGTTGGCGGATTGGCGGGTGGCCCCGCAGGCGCGACCCGTGCAGCGCTGGCGCGTCTACCTCCTGCTGGCCAATGCTGCGATGCAGCGCGCCTTGTTCTACCGTGCCCGGGCGCTGATCACCGCGCTGACGGGGCTGATCCAAGTGAGCGCGCTGTTCTTCCTGTGGCGGGCTTTCTACGCCGAGCAAGCTGTGGTCGAGGGCTATCGCTGGGCCGACATCCGCACCTACTTGTTCCTGACGTTTTTGTTGGGCTTGTTGGTGGCCTTCGATACCGAGACGCAGATCTCGGCGGGCATCCGCGACGGCAGCATTATCGTCGAGTTGGTGAAGCCGCTTGATTTCCTCTGGGCGCGTTTCGCCGAGGCGTGCGGCGCGGCGGTGGTGGAGGGCGTGTTGATCGGCTCCGGCGCGGTGGTGGTGGGTGTGCTGCTGTTTCAGGTGCAGTTGCCCGCAGTGGGCGCTCTGCTGCCGGTTGTGTTGTCGGTGCTGGCGGCATTCGTGTTGAAGTTTCTGCTGGCGTTCTTGACGGGGATGTGCTGCTTCTGGACCACCAGTGTGATCGGCTTGATCCGGCTGCGCGTGGTGCTGGTGTCGTTCTTCTCGGGGGCGCTGGTGCCGTTGGCGTTTTTGCCCCAGTGGGTGCAGCAACTCGCGGCCTTCCTGCCGTTTCAGGGCACGCTGCACACGCCAGTGTCGATCTATCTGGGGCACCTACAAGGGAGCGCAGCCTGGTGGGCATTGGCTCTGCAAGGTGTGTGGATTGTGGTGTTGTGGCTGTTGTCGCGTTGGATGCTGCGCCTTGGTCTGCGCCGCCTCACGAGCCACGGGGGATAGTCTCGGTACAGGAGCCGCTGAGTGATGCGTAGTGTCCGTTTGGTTGTGTTGTTACTGGTTCAGCAGTTGAAGGCGCGCTTGGAGTACCGCCGCGATGTGTGGCTGCAACTGCTCACGATCAGCCTGCACTTGGTGGTGAACTTGGTGTTTGTGTGGTCGTTGTTCGTGCGCGTGCCGACGATTGCGGGCTGGGGCTTCTGGGAGGTGGCTTTTCTCTACGGCCTGATGACGGTGGTGATGGGCACCACGCAGCTCACCTGTGAGGGTGCCTGGCAGCTGCCGAGCCTGATCCGCAAGGGCGAACTGGACCGTCTGCTGATCCGTCCGCTGCATCCGGCGCTGCACGTGTTAACGCTCGATGTGAGTCTGCCGGGCTTGGGGTCACTGGTGTTGGGTCTGCTGGTGATGCTGAGCGCCGCGCGCGAGCTGCCGCTGAACTGGCAGCCGTGGATGCTGCTGTATTTGCTGGTGGTGGTGGTGAGCGGCACGGTGATCATGGCCTCGCTCAATTTGGCGGCGGCGTCGTTTTCGTTTTGGAGCGACGATTTGGGCACCTCAGTGCCGTTTATGGTGAACCGCTTGGGCGAACTGGCGCGCTTCCCGTTGACGATCTATCCGAAGGTGCTGAGCGGCCTGTTGATGTGGGTGTTGCCGTTCGCGTTCATCGGCTTCGTGCCGTTGTCGTTTCTGCTTGAGGAGAAGCACTGGATCGTTGCGCTGGGCGCGCCGTTGGCTGCTGCAGTGGTTGGCGTGGTGGCGCAGTTGATCTTCCGTGCGGGACTGCGGCGCTACGAAAGTGTTGGTCATTAGTCGTCTGCGAGTGTCTGTCGTTTTTATGGTATAGTGGTAGGACTATTTAGCACTCCAATGCAGCACTTCGTTATTCGTTCCTGGAGACGCTTTCGTTTCGCCAGGCGCAAGCAGTTTGTTGCCTTGCGGCTACCTCCGCCCTGCTGCACGTTACCTCAGTTGGCATTTGTCCACTTTGCTGTGGTTTATTTGTCATCCCCTCTGAGAGGGTATGTGGCGGGTGCAGTTGTGTCGTTGGGCCAAAGTGACCGACAGTAGCTTTATGGCTTTGCTATCTGTTAAAACGACTATCGGAGGGCTTTTGTATGTGGCAACCATGCTCAACCTCATTTGCGTGTATGCGCTATTTCTACTACTATGTGTAGTTACAACAACCTGATCTCGTCAATTGGCGTGGTCACAAGGAATCGACCTGACTGTCTACAGCGTTGTGTGGCGAGCTATGCCGCTGCCACACGGGCGGATGGTCGTGTTGTGAGATTTGTGGTCACAGATGATTCGGATGAGCAGCGAGCAGATCAGAACCTGAGCTTATTACGGGAACTGAGTGCGACGCATAATGTGCCGATTTGGTACGCCGGAGCACAGGAGAAGCAGCAGTTTATCGCGAAGCTCGTTGAGGCGGGTGTGCAGGCTAACACTGTGTTGTTTGCCCTGAACGGCGATGACTCGATCCTGAAGCGCACGGGTGCGAATCGCAACATGGTGTATCTGCAGACATTGGGCGAGCAGGTGCTGTGCGTCGATGATGATACCGTCTGCCGGGTCGTGCAGGCTCCCGAATCCACCGATGCGGTTGCGTTGCGCTCGGTTGATCCGTATGAGCTGTGGTTCTTCGAGAATCGGCAAGCGTCCCTGGCTGCGCTTCCGGAGCAATCGACCGATCTGCTGGCTGCGCACGAGCGGTTTTTGGGGCAGCGGCTCGGCGATGTGACGCCGATCTCTGCTTACGCTGAGCATCGGGTATTGGCGACCTACAGCAGCCTGATGGGGGATTGTTGTTGGTCGTCGAACGCGCGCTACATCACCACAGGTGGCGCAACGCATGCCCGCCTGATCCGCTCAGAGGAGGCGTACCACCGTGCGCGGGCGAGCCGCGAGGTGCTGTTGGCAGTGACGCAGCCGACGGTCAGCGTCAACCCGGTGTTCTGTATGACGTACAGCGCCAGTTTCGATCATCGACAGTTGTTGCCGCCGTTTATGCCCGTGGGCAGCAACCAAGATCGGCTGTTCGGCAAGATGCTCAAGCTATGCTATGTCGATGGGGCATTTGCGTATGTGCCACAAGCGATTCTGCACGCGCCGCCTGGTGAACGAACGTTCCAGGTGGGGTATGCGGGCCAAGCCGGCTTGAATGCGATCATCATCGCTTTGCTGCAAAACTATCGCTTTCAGCAAGACGAAGTGTTGCCCGAGCAGCGTATGGTGGCGCTAGGCAGCTACTTGTGTCAGATCGCACGTCTGCCGTTGGCAGAGTTTCAGGAGATGATCCGCTCGATTGTGCACCAGGGGATGCGTGCCACGATCGAACAGCTCGAAGCGTGGTTGGAGGAGCGTGGCCACACACCAGCCTTCTGGGCCAGCGATCTCTGCCAGCATATCGAGCGGTTACGGCGTTTTGTCGATACGTTTGAGGCGCCGATCGACCTGCTGAATGTTGCAGGATCGCGGCAAGCCAATCTGCAAGCACAACTCACGATTGGGCGATTTGGAGAGTTGTTGCAGGCCTGGCCTGCGCTGGTGCAGGCGACACAATCGTTAGCTGCACAGGGCCATCACCTTGCACGGCTGCTGTGAGCGCGGTTGTAGTTGCTGCGATGAGGCAGTTGCGTAACGATGCGCTTGTGATCGTGTCTGCCTTGTTGTTAGCCGAGAGCACCATCCCACTGTTGGGAAGCGGTGTATCATCGCGGTTCCTACATGGCAGTGCGAATGTGCAAGCCCAAGCCACTTACTAGCATAACGCAGACGTTCGGGGGACCGAGCACGCGTTCGGACGAATGTCCCATCACACACATGAGGTAAGAAAGTGTCAATATCATGCGAACAAGGGCTGGCGTGCACGGATGAACAAGGGTGTGGCTCGGGTAATTGCTGTAGTGCTTCACAGACGCGAGCAGCACGCTATGAGGTGAGTTCGAGCGGCCCACGCGCAACCATTCGCGAAATGCGGATTGCGCTGTCGTATTACTGTAATTTACGTTGTGCGCACTGCTATGTGCCGGAGGATAATCGTTTGCAGTACGGGCGGTTATTTGAGGCGCATCAGTTGTCGATCGAGGAATTGGAGGATTTCGTCGATCTGCTGGCACACGAGTTCAATACCAAGAGCATTTCGATCACGGGTGGCGAGGCGCTGCTGCGGCCCGTGTGGCCCCGCACCGAGCGCGTGATGCAGCGCGCCCTGGCGAACGGCCTGAAGGTGCGCTTGATCACGGCTGGCTCCGGCCAGATCGATATCGCCACGGTGCTGCACAGCGCTCAGCGCAGCGACAATCTGCTGTTGCAGGTGAGCTTGGATGGCGTTCAGCCCGACCAAGTCGATCAGTTCCGTGGTCGCGCTGGCGCCTGGCAGAGGGCGGTCAACACCATTCAGGAGATCGCCGATCTGGGTGGCGCGGTTCAAGTGCGCTACACCGTCACAGAGGAGAATATCGCTCAAACGCTGGAGTGTTACGACCTAGTGACGAACCTCGGCGCGCAATCGTTCGTGGTCAAGCCCATGTTCCAGAGCGGCACCGCTCGCGCGCATCAGGAGCTGCTGGTGACGCCCGAGAGCGTGCGCGAACTGCAACTGAAGCTGATCGAGCGCAGCCTGCGCCGCCGCACTAAGCTGAAGTTGCCTCAACCCTGCTACGTCAGCCCCGATGAGATTCCGATTGCGGCGAATGTTGAGGTGATGTACTGCGGCTGCGGCCAGGATGTGGCATATCTCACACCTGCTGGCGATATCTACCCCTGCACCTATATCGTCGGTATTAAAGGGATGGAGCGTTGGAAGCTGGGTAATCTACGCGATCCCAACTTTGATCTCCGGTCAGCCTGGCTAGCACCCGATACCTACAGCGAGTTCCGGAGCGCGCCTCGGCAATGTTTCTGCACAGCGCAGCAACTCGCTCGCGAGGCCGAAGAAGCCCTGGCCTGTACGCCGTGATGGCTTGAAACTGCGCTGGTACGCGCAGCACGTTTCCGCGAATATGTATGTAGCACGACGCTCAAAGCGGACAGAGTCGTCTCCAAAGGTTGGGTTGTTCCATGACATCGTCTCAGATACCTCCAACGATACCTGTTGCGATCATCGGTGGTGGCATTGCGGGCATTATGGCGGGGCGAACGCTGGCTGATCGAAGTCCAACGTTGCTGCGTGTCTTTGAGCGTGCCCCGCAAGTGGGTGGGATTGCAGGGAGCTTTCGTGTTGGCGCCTTCACCTTCGATTACGGATTGCACTGCTTCTTCACCTCGATTGCCTCGGTAGCCGCGCTGATCGAGACGACCTTTGCTGATCAGCACGAGCGGATCACCACCCACGAGGCGCTGCTGCGCGATGGTGCTTGGCTGGGTTATCCACCGCATTTAGCGCTGGCAAGTTGCCCCCCACAGCTTCGCGAGGATTGTCTGGTTGATCTCTGGGCCGCTGCCGCCCAACCTGCTGATAGGCCGCCCGCACACTATGCAGCGTGGTGCTATCGCCACTACGGCGCGACGATCAGCGAGCAGTTCCTGTTCCCGTTTGTGCGAAAGTACTGGGTGCTGGAGCCCGACCAACTGCCGCCCGAAGGCGCTGGTCGGCGCTCCAGACCTCCCGACATCCGGCGGATCATTCGTGGCGCGTTTGGCACGCCTACGGAATCGCACGAGCAGTTCTTCTACCCGCGCTCGGGTGGGTTTCAGTACTACTGCGACGTTCTTGCGGTGAACGTGCCAGTGTGCGTGAACGCTGAAGTTGTGGCTATCGACCTGGACGCGCGCGAGTTGCGCTTCGCCGATGGCGCCCGCTGCCGCTACCAACACCTGATCAGCACGCTGCCGCTGCCCACGCTGCTCGAACGAATCATCGATGCGCCGCCCGCCCTGCGTGATGCCGCTGCGAACCTGAACTACACCTCGCTCGCGTTGGTGAGCTTGGGCCTAGCCCTGCCCGATGTGTTGCCCTACCGCTGGATCTACAGCTACGACCCGAATGTGAGCTTTACGCGCCTGGTGGCCCCGCACAAGTTATCCGCGCAGAACGTGCCGCCCGGCCAGAGCGCCCTGCAAGCTGAAATTTACTACCGTGGTGCGCCGCCCGATGCGCACACGCTCTACCAACGCACACTCGACGATCTGCACCGCTTGGGGCTGTTGCCCGAATCCGCCCCGATCGTGGCATGCGATGTGCGCTACCAAACCTTTGCGAATGTGATCCTCGATGCCGCCTCCAGTGATGTTGTGCGACAGATCCATGCTTTTCTTGCCGTCCATGATGTAGCCGTCTGCGGACGGTACGCCACATGGGATAATGGCAAATTCGACCAGGTGATCAGTCAAGCGCAGCAAGTAGCCCGCGACGTGCTGAACCGCTTATCCTGAACGCCCCTACTAGGCTTCTACCATGACAAAACCACTTCACTTGATGCTGATTGGCCTTGGCCGTCATGCTCAGCGTGTCTATTATCCGCTGATCGAACAGTACGCCGCCTCGCACCAACTTCGGTTGGCCTGTGTGGTCGATCTTCATAGCAAACAAGCCGAACTGCACGATTACGCCGCCGCGCATCAACTACAACCCGATGCATGGTTGTGGCTAGAGCCGCTGCAGCCCGACGCGCAGCGCCTGCCTGCGGAGGTGCGCCAAGCCCTCGACGCCGCGCTCGTCGCGCATCGAATCGACGCGGTGATCATCGCCACCGAGCCATTGGCGCATCACGCCTACCTCGATTGGGCGCTCGGCCACAACCTGCCGGTCTTGATCGACAAGCCGATCACGGCGCGCCCGAACGTGGCCCACGATCTTGCGCAGGCCCAAGCGCTGCTGCACGATTACGAAACCCTGCACCAACGGTATCTCGATGCGCAGCGCAACAACCCGCACTGCGTCGTCTCGGTGTTGACGCAGCGCCGCCACAACCCGGCATTCGCCAAGGTGCGGGCGTTGGTCGGTGAGGTGTTCGAGCGGACCGGCTGCCCGATCACGTCGATCACGGTGGAGCACTCCGATGGTGAATGGCGCATGCCGTGGGAGATCACCGAGCAGCACTACCACCCGTTCAACCAGGGCTACGGCATCTACTGCCACAGCGGCTACCACACGCTCGATACGGTGGCGTGGTTGGTGGCAGCCACGCAGCACGCCGATCACCCGATCGATCAACTGGAGATCGACGCGCGCATGCTCTGGCCGCACGAATACGTAATGCAGCTCGGTGGCGATGCGCTTCTGCGCCTATTCCCCGATTTCACGCCGCCCCACACGGTGAGCGCGATTGCGCAGCATCTCAGCGAGCAGGCGCAGCACTACGGCGAGATCGATGGCTTCGCGATGGTGGCCTTCCAGCACGCCGGGCGCACCCTCACCACCGCCAATATCAGCATTCTGCACAACAGCTACACGCAGCGGGCCTGGCCCTCATCGGCCAACCGCAACCTGTACACGGGCAACGGGCGGCTGCGTCACGAGGTCTATTCGATACAACAAGGCCCGTTCCAAACCATCAAACTGATGGCGTTTCACAAGGAGTCGGGCGAGACGCGCTCGCCGCACGAATCGCCCTACGCGCTGGGCGGGAAGCGCCATTGCGAGGTGATGGTGTTCCGCAACCATCAACTGTTCCCCGATTGGCGCAACCAGGAGACGTTCACCTTGCGCGATCTGGAGCCGGTGAACTACGGCGCCAGCGATGCGAAAGGCGCCTACTTGCTGGAGTTTATTCAGGCTGCGCGGGGTGAACTGCCCCGCGATAGATTACGGTCTGATTTCAGCACGCACGCCCTATCGACGCACCTGCTCTCGGGAATCTATCAGTCAGTGATTCGGCGTCAGCAGGGCCAAAACCCGACTGTAAAGCTCTCTTTGGGCGAGGAGTGTAAACCATATACGGTGCTTAATCCTACTGCCTGTAGTGAGTTTATGGCTGTCTAGTGCGAAATATGGCAATTTTGTGAACAAAAAGGGGGGTAGAATTAGGAGGAGTAAACAATACACAAGCTTGCCCAAGCAGGCAACTTTGTTGAGGTGCACAATGACTTGTGTGGATGTTCAAACTCCTCCGCTCCCCGGTGTTGGAGCGTTGGCCTATAGCCAAGCCCGTCGTTTCATTGGCCTCGGCGACCGTGATCGCCCTGCTGTTGCGATCGTGACCTCCGCTGCTCGCAAGCTGCAACGCTTTCGTCTCAACAATGTATTGGAACACCAGCGCAGCCTGGCCAACACAGTGGCGCACACCGAGTTGTGGTCGTACCAAGGCGAGCAGATCTGCACGCTCGTCTCGGGCGTTGGTGGTGCTTCGATCGACCGCGTCTTCGTCACCGCGCTGTTGTGCGGCATCCGCGTCTTTATTCGGATCGGCAGTGCGGGTGCGCTTGTGCCGAACGCTACGATCGGCTCGTTGCTCGTGCCCACCGAGGCGATTGGCGATAGCGCCGTGCTGCGCTACTACCAGGAGCGCATGCCGATTCAGCAGCATTCGGGCGATCTGATCGCGCGGCCCAGCCAAGCCCTGCTCGACCCGCTGCGCAAGACGCTCAGTGGCCTGAAGGGCGGGCCGTCGATCGTGTTTGGGCGCATCTTCTCGACCGACCTGATGATGCACGAGGACGATCAGACTGTCGAAAAGTACACACGCCTGAAGTGCGTGGGCGCCGATATGGAGACTGCACCGCTGCTAGCGGGCGCAATGGCCTATCGGGCGCACGCGGTGTCGATGCATGTCGTCTCCGACCACATCGTCCAAAAATCCTTCTACGGCGACACTCCCGAATTGTTCAGCGCCGGTGTCGATCAGTTGCACACCGTGTTGCGCGACTTTCTGCCGCACGCTTTTGAAGTCGCGGCTCAAGCAGAACCGTGTGAATACCTCTCCTAGCGCGCACCTCCGAAGGCAACATCTTGAACTGCGCTAGGGCCCGCCATCAGATCGGAGAAAGCGCGCTGCAATGATGCAGCGCCTTTTCTTTTCCCCTCGCTTATCAACCTCGCCACAGTTCCCTTTCCTATTGAACAACAGCATCGTATCCACCGATTGGCATCTCTTTCATACCAATTCCGAGTGGATAGTTGTCATTGAAAAACGGTTTTAGTGCATGGTTTTTTCACTGTTCTTATTGTCATTTCGAGCGAGCCGCTAGGCGACGCGAGAAATCTCGTCATCTGTATTGGCGTGCGCTTTGAGATCTCTCCCCATTCGCTTCGACCGTTCGAGTTGACAGTGCTTTTCGTTGAAAGGAAAGTGGCGCATCTACAATAGTACAGTTCTGCATTGCTGCCGCAGGCGAAAACTGTTTTTGAATGATCACCATCTAACCAAATCTGTTATTCAATCTGAGAAATCGCTATGAACCGTGGCTACTCCATGCCCAAAGTCTTGACGAAAGAGGGTGCATGGTGTATAACACTTTGTGATACATGTGGCAAAGGTGGGCAATTGAACAAACTGCTGACAACCTGGTATCGCATACGACGGCGCGTGCTCAATGCTCGGCGCTGGTTGTATCGTGATGCTTGGAAATCGGCAGTGCTCGTACTCCTGATCCTCAGCCTGTGCGAGCCGTTGCTCTGCCTCCTGCACTGCCACCTGATGACGATGGGCACGGCGCACGCCCACACGGCTGCCGCGCATGATCACACGGGCCACCGCATGCAGGCCGGGCATGTGCATGCGCCACCCGCAGCGGATGCGCTAGTTGCAGGCGAGCACAGCGCGCATGTGGGCTGTCGGCTACACGATATCGCTTCTTCCTCTGCGCTCGGCCTCGTTGCGTCCAGCACACACGATCACCTGGCTGTGTCGCCTTTGTTGACGCTTCTGCTGATTGTGCTGCAACCCATCGGCACGTTGTTCTCCACTTCTCGGGGGCCGCCCTCGCCTCCCATTTATCGTTTGTTGCGCCCACCTCAGGCCGCATAGACATAACGTTTTCCCAGTCTAACGAACCGAGTTTTGTACGGTGGTATGGCGATTGCGCCATAACCACGTGCGTTGTTACCCTATCTTTTCAGCTGTACACTAGTAAGGAGCTTCTCATGATTCGCGTGTTTCATCGCACCAGTATGGTCTTTTTGTCGGTGATCGCCCTGTTGGCTATGACTGTCGGTATCGCTTCGGCTCACGCTAAAATCAAATCGTCGGAACCAGCCGCCGATTCGACCGTGGCCAGCGCCCCGACGCAGGTGAAGGTGGTGTTCGATAACCACGATCCGCTGGATATCTCGGGCAGCTCGTTGGTGGTGACCGATGAGTCGGGTGCAGTCGTTGACCTGGGCGATACCGCGCTCGATAAGAACGATGCCGATCGCCTGACCTTGGTTGTCTCGCTCAAGAGCGGCTTGGCGAACGGGACCTACACCGTGAAGTGGACCGCGCTCTCCCAGGGCGATGGCAGTGTTGCTGAAGGCTCGTTCAAGTTCACGGTTGACGCTGCTGCTGCCGTTACTCCTGCTCCTGCCGCTGAGGCCCCGACCCAGTTGCCGCGGACGGGCGCTGGCGATTCGCTGCCGATGATGGCGCTGTTCTCGGGTGTCGTGCTGATCGGCGCTGGCTTGCTGATCCGCTCTCGCTTGGCTCGCGTCAACTAACCATTTTCGCACAGAACGTCGGCCCATCGCCATGTGTGGTGGTGGGCCGACGCTCAGGAAGGCTCTTGTATGTTACGGCGTTGGCGGTGGTGCGCGGTTTGGTGTGTGATCCTTCTGTTGGCGATCCCTGGTATCGCGATGGCGCACCCCGAAATTGTGCGCACAGAACCTGCAGAGAATGCGCAACTCACCACTACACCCCCCGAAATCCGCATCGTTTATAACGAAGCTATTGAACCTGCCTTTAGCGATATCCAACTGTTTAATGCGCAAGGCGAGCAGGTCGATGATGGCGGCGCGACGGTTGACCCCGATCGTCCAAACGAACTGATGCTCCCGCTGAGCGAGCTACCGCCGAATGTCTACACGGTGGTGTGGCAGACGGTCGGCAGCGACGGGCATAAAGTCATTGGCAATTTTTCCTTCACGCTGCTGGGCGAGCCGACCCCCACCAGCGACCCGAACGCCACGCCCGAGCCAACGGTGGCGACAACACCCACGCCAATACCGGCTGCGCCCGCGCCATTGCCCCCCACCATCGATAGCGGCCCCTCGCCGACGCTCTTGGCGATCTTGCGGGCGCTGATGCTGTTGGGCGCGTTGGCATTCGCAGGTAGCCTGTTTGTAATGCTGCGCGTGCTGTTGCCCGCACTGCCCCCCGATGCGCCCGCCGCTTATACGCAGGTGCTGGCCCGTTGGCGGCATGGCGCTTGGCAACACCTGTTGCTATTGCTGATCGCGGCTGGAGCCTTCGCCGTGGCACAGACCGCCACTATCGCCAGCAGTGTGAATGCCACCACGCTGAGCGCCTTTTTCGGCACCCGTTTGGGCCAAGCGCTGCTGGTGCGCATAGGATTGGCGCTGTTGCTGCTGGTATTGGTGCTCACTACACGCACGCTGTCGCGCTGGCGCGCCGCACTGGGCTTGCTGCTCGGCTTGGGCCTGCTGCTGACCTTCTCGATGTCGGGCCATGCTGCTGCGCAGAACGCACCACTGCTGCCTGTACTGGCAGATCTGCTGCATATGCTCGCCACGGCGGTGTGGATTGGCGGCCTGGTCACCTTGGCGCTACAATTCTCCGTATTGTTCGGCACCCTGCAAACCAAGGAGCGTGCCGAGACATTGGCGGTGGTGATCACGCGCTTCTCGCAGTTGGCGCTCACGAGCGTGGTGGTGCTGGCGTTGACGGGCACCTACGCGGCTTTGCTGCATATGCAGAGCTTCACGGAGCTGTGGACGAGCGAGTATGGCCGCGCCTTGTTGGTGAAGTTGGTGGTGTTCGGTGTGCTGATCGCCTTGGGCGCCTACAATCAACTGCGCATCAAGCCGCTGTTTGTCTCGTGGGTCGAGCGACTGGCGACCTCGGCTGTGGTGAAGCAGTGGCAGCGCCACTTTCAAACGGTGGTGCGCAGCGAAGTGCTGTTGGCCCTGTTGGTGATCGGCGCGGTGGGTTTCCTCACCAATACCGCACCGCCTAGCAGCGCAACCGCGAGCCTGCCGCCCACGGTAGCCACACCCGCGCCGGATGTGACGCCGAGCCCAAGCGCTACGCCGCGCCCGACTCGCACCCCCGTGCCCAGCGAGCCGTTCGCCGAGGTGCAGACAATTGATGATGTACAATTAGGGCTAGAGATTTCGCCTGCTGTGCTGGGCAAAAACGATCTTCGTGTGACGGTTCGCGATGCGGCGGGGCAACCCGTCGATGTGCAGCGCGTGGTTGTGTCGCTGGAGATGCTCGAAATGGATATGGGCATCAATCAGACAGAGGTGACGCAGCAAGCGCCCGGCGAATATGCTGTCCCCGATGCGTGGTTTAGCATGGTTGGCGAGTGGCAGGTGCGTGTGGAAGTGCGCCGCGCCGATGCCGACGATATCACCACGAACTTTACCGTGACGATCGGCGGCTAGCGCCTACGGGAGCAATGCAGGTGGTACGCATAGCGCTGGATTCAGCGGATGAGTTGCCGTCGCCCACCGAACATCAGGTGGTCGAGTTCGCCTGCGTGGCTCCCCCTGCGTGCGAGTTGACGCTGACCGTTGATGGTGTGACGCTTGAGCCGTTTCTGCGGCCCGGCGACGCCTCGTGGTATTGGCAGTGGAATCCTGGGGCGGCGGTCGGCACGCACCGTGTTGTGTTGCGCTATGTGTGGTCCGACCGCCGCGCCGACGAGCGTACCTGGCAGCTCTACGTCGCCCCACGCAAGCTCGACCAGGAGCGCTACGAGCTGTTGCTCGCCTCCATTCAGCGGGTGGGCTATGCGCTGCTGTACCGTTTGGCGAGCACGGCCAACGTGGGTGCGGTGCTGCAGCCCGAACCGCCCTGGCAGCGCTCGCCGCTGGAGGAGTACTTCACGCTGTTCGAGGAGCGCCTCGATAGCTTTGGGCGTGCCGTGGAGCGCATCGCTGGTCGGCCTCGCGAGCAGCTGCGGGCCAGCAGGGACACGACGCCGCTCGGCCAAGCCACGCAGCTCGATACCGATGCGTTAGCGCAACTCGGCCAAGGCCCGTTCGACGAAGCGCCACCCGGCGTGGCCGATGCCCTGCAGACGGCGTTGCGCCCCGAGGGAGGCCTGTTACCCCGCGAGGTGCCCACGCACACCTCACACTCCTCCACCGATACCTACGAACATCGCCTGCTCAAGCATTTGCTCGGCCTCTTGCTGCGGCGCGCGCGGCTGCTGGGCCAACTCGCCTCCCGCGAGGCCGAGCGCTTGGCTGCGAGCGACCTACCAAACTCGACCCGCCTCGCGCGGGTGCGCTCCATCGCGGTCGGTTGCGCCGATGCCGAGCAGCGCCTGCGGGCGTGGCGCGCGCTGCCCTTCTTGGCCGAGGTGCGCCCGTTGCCGAGCTTTCGCGGCCCTACATCCCTGCTACAGCGCGATCCATCCTACCGCGAGGTGTACCGTATGTGGATGGCGCAGCGTCAACCGCCGTTCGTAGCGTTCGACAGTCCCCACTTTCATCTCCCAATCGCAGACCTGCCTCGTTTGTACGAGATCTGGTGCACGCTGGAAGTCGCTCAAGCCTTGTTGGAATTGGGTGGCACCGTACTTCACCAGAGCTTGATTCAGCATCCCCGCGTCGAATCTGGCCTCGATGCCGCGCTGGAGTTGAGCGAGCGCGAGCCGTTGCTGGTGGTGCAGCACGGGCAGCGCACCTTCACGTTGCGCTATCAGCCGCAGTATCGGCCACAGCGCGCCAAGGTGGCGCAAAACGAGTTAGTATCGCTCGATCGACATGTACGTGTGCCAGATATTGCAATTGAAATAACACAGCCCGATACACCTATTCAGGTAATAGTATTTGATGCAAAATACCGACTTGATGTGAATGGGCGCTATGTGCCCCAGGATGCACTCGCCGATGCGTATTCGTATTTTGGCGCAATCGGTTACGCAAATACGAGGGCTACAATATATGCTTGGCTGCTCTATCCGGGTAATAGTAAAGAGATTGTAGAAAAATACACAAGTGGAGTCGGAGCGATCGCTTTACTACCAGAAGGCGTTGAAATGCTGAAAAGTTCGTTGCGAGCGATAATAATGGAAACGGATGCACAATTGCATCGTGATGACCAGAGATGACAATTATCTTTCGAAACTGCACTGTAATAGCTATATTATATAGGATACCCCTTGCAAAGTGCTAAAATCATGATATAGTTATGCATAAGGTTTGGTTCCACGTGGTGCCCGGAAGGTCTGCTTGCCACCAGCGCTTATCCTAGTGCCCCATCGTTTCCCAAACCCTCGGGATGTGAAGAGTAGTTTACCTAAGTGGATCTGGCGATCCAAAGGAGTGGAAGCTAGCAATGAGCTTCGCGGACAAAACATTGACGTGCCGAGATTGCGGCACACAGTTCGTCTTCACGGCGGGTGAACAGGAATTTTACGCACAGAAGGGGTTTACAAACGAACCGGGGCGCTGCTTAAGTTGTCGACAGGCGCGCAAGCAGAGTGGCATGAGCCGAGGTGGCGGCTATGGAGATGGCTACAGCGCTAGCTATGCAGCCCGCGATGATTTCCGGCGCGGTGGTGGTGCTCGCGGTTTCGGTGGCGAGCGCGAGATGCATTCGGTGACGTGTGCAAGCTGTGGTCGCGAGGCCAGAGTGCCGTTTGTGCCACGTGGCGATAAGCCAGTGTATTGCGATGAATGTTTCCAGCAGCAGCGTCGCGCAAGCCGCTGGTAACTACGTAAGATAAGTCAGAATCCACAAACAGGTCGCATATCGCGGCCTGTTTGTGTGTTTGGTTTAGAGTAATGTCGAGGCGCTGCGCCTCGAAGAGTGTACTTTGCTGCCGACGCGTGCATGACATAAAAATAGGCCGATCATCGCGTGGATGATCGGCCTATTGCATGCTGTAAGTGGCTTAGCCCTGCTTGGCTTCGCGCTTGCTCTGCCAGATCGCCCAGATCAGCACCGCCAGACAGATCAGCATCGAGATGATGACCGCGATGCTGGTTGGGTTGGTCGTGACGACGATCGGGGCCACGATCAGGGCGACCAGGTTGATCACCTTGATCATCGGGTTGAGTGCGGGGCCAGCGGTATCCTTGAGCGGATCGCCGACAGTATCGCCAACCACTGAGGCTTTGTGCGATTCGGAGTGCTTGCCACCGAAGTTGCCCTCCTCAATGTACTTCTTGGCGTTGTCCCAAGCGCCACCCGCGTTCGATTGGAACACGGCCATGAGCTGACCTGAGAGGATGATACCCGCCAGGAAGCCGCCCAATGCCTCAACACCCAACACGAAGCCGACCAAGATCGGCACCAACACGGCGATCAAGCCGAGGCCGACCAGCTCCTTCTGGGCCGCTGTGGTCGAGATGCTCACGGCGCGGGCGTAATCGGGCAGCACAGTGCCTTCCATCAGGCCCGGGATCTTGAACTGGCGACGCACTTCTTCCACAATTTCCGACGCTGCGCGCTGCACCGAGCGAATGGTGAGCGACGAGAACAGGAATGGGATCGCGCCACCGATCAGCAGGCCGATGAAGACGACCGGCGAAGCCACGTCGATGCCTTCGAGGAGCGGTTGGCCGACTTGAGCCTGCACCTTGTTGACATCGGTGAGGAACGAGCCGAACAGCGCTACCGCCGCGATCACAGCGGAGCCGATCGCGATACCCTTGGTGACGGCCTTAGTGGTGTTGCCCACCGCGTCGAGGTCGTCCATCACGTTGCGGGCGTTCTTGTCGAGGTTCGACATCTCGCCGATACCGTTGGCGTTATCGGAGATCGGGCCGAACGAGTCCATCGAGATGGTGTTGCCGGTGAGCAACAGCATACCGACGCCGGTGAGCGAGACACCGTAGAGGATCGCCGTGAATTGGGTTTCGACTGGCTCGTTGGCGTAGATCAGGATCGAGGAGAGAACAGACCCAGCGATCACGATGATGGCCCACACGCTCGATTCCATGCCGAGTGCGAGGCCCGACAGGATGTTAGTTGCGGAGCCCGTCTGTGAAGCCTTCGAGGTTTCCTTCACCGGCTTGAAGTGGGTTGAGGTGAAGTACTCGGTCAGTTTATCGAGCACAATCGCCAGCACCACGCCAGCCAAGGTGGCGAGGAATGGCCGCCAGTCGGTCGATTCGACGTTATTGCGGCTGTAGGTCATGAACAACGGGGTGACAGCGGCGCTCGCGACGATCGCCAAGCCTGCCGCCAGGTAGAAGCCACGATTCATCGCGGCCATAGCGTTGCGGCGGCGCTCGTCGGTGCGCACGATTTGGTTGCCGATCACCGATGCGACCACACCGATCGCCCGCAGGATCAGCGGGAAGATGATGAAGCGCAGGTCGTACTGGCCATCGCCGAGTGTGCCAGAGACAGCATCGCCCAGCACCAAGCCGAGGATCAGCGCGGAGACCAGCGTGACCTCGAAGCTCTCGAACACGTCGGCGGCCATACCGGCGCAGTCGCCCACATTATCGCCCACCAAGTCGGCGATCACAGCGGCGTTGCGCGGATCGTCTTCGGGGATACCAGCCTCAACCTTGCCTACTAGGTCAGCGCCTACGTCGGCGGCTTTGGTGTAGATACCGCCACCCACGCGCATAAACAGCGCGATCAACGAGCCGCCGAAGCCGAAGCCCAGCAGCGCATCGGGGGCCGCGATGCCAAAGACCATGAAGATCAGGGTGCCGCCCAGCAGACCCAAACCGACAGTTAACATCCCAGTGACAGTGCCCGAGCGGTAAGCTGTTTGCATGGCTGGATTGTAGCCCTTGCGCGCAGCGGCTGCCACACGGACATTCGCCTCGACCGCGACGTTCATCCCAACGAAACCGACAGTATAGGAGAACAGCGATCCCATCAAGAAGGCGATGGCGCGACCGATTGCTACCGCCATTGTTGCACTTTCACCGAAGACTTCTTCAGCCTCTTTAGTGGGCGGAACAATCAGCACGCTAGCGGCCAGCACGAATGTAAGGACGGCAACCAGAATGATGATCGTGCGGAACTGGCGGCTGAGATAGGCATTGGCCCCATCTCGAATAAAGCCCCAGACCTCTTGCATGCGTGGCGTGCCTTTATCCTGCTTCAGAATCTGAGCGCGCAGAAAAAAGGCGTAGAGGATC
Source organism: uncultured Roseiflexaceae bacterium (assembly GCA_937988885.1). Lineage (GTDB taxonomy): Bacteria > Chloroflexota > Chloroflexia > Chloroflexales > Roseiflexaceae > CALKHR01. The sequence continues at coordinate 36,689 of CALKHR010000102.1, forward strand.
CCAAGGATCGCGATCGCCAATACGGTGAGGACTGAACCTTGTTCAAATCCGGTTAGTCCTTTCATCAATTCCATGTCCGGACTCCTTGTCGCGAGTATTGTTGCGAAACATTCATTGGTACAGAAAGGTTGAGGCCGCGTCGCCTCTTCAGCGCCTTCGCAATCTCCTTTCTATGTCTGCTGCTGGCTATAGTCATTCGTTGTACTCGAACGGTCTCCAGAATTGCAAAGGCGTCCCTAGAATAATAACCACTGGAACGGTGTGATAAGATGTTGATCGAGTAATCAAAAATGCGCTATAGCGATGCATAAGGGCGTAAGAAACAGCGATCCCGAGAATCATTCGTCCAAGCTCCGGATAACGTATATTCCGGTGCACAAAGAGCGGAGAGATCCCAGGATCGTGCTAGAAAGCGGTATTAGGAACGTCTGGTAAAAGCGCCATATTGTAGCATAGGCCCGCCGAGATGGCAACAAGTGTGTTTCTCGCCGCGAGTGGGGTGGCTCTTGGAGTTGTTAGGGTGCGTGGGATCGTAAACGTTTCATTGTTCCGTCGCGCGAATGTAGTGTTATGTGCCCTCAGTCTAGGGAATGAGATACAGATCAGCCCTTACGCGGATCAAAAGATGGTGTTCGGTTGCTATACTACATACAGAAATAAGTCGAGTGCCGCGGCGGGCATCGCCGGTGCAAACGCGACATTTGCACTGTAATAGATCTCCACCGCCGTCCCCTATACCCCCCACGGCTGCTATTGGCAGCCGTTTCCGCTTTTTAAAGTGTTTTATAAACGATGAGTGTATCTTCCATAGTTTGTACACTGCTCTTCGCCCGATTCACGTTTTTATACCCGCTCTGACTGAGCGTATTCGCGGTTGATGCTGCTGGAACATGTTCAATACGACATCGACCTGTTGCCTGTAGCAAAAGGTTGATGTCGCAAGCTTCGAGCTAGATGAACTTCATTTGAAACGCGATATGCTGGCTTTAGGTCTGCTGCGTGAACATGGTCTCGGAGAGCTCGGTGACGGCGCCGCAGAGCACAGCATCGCGGGCCTGGCGCACAGCGCTCGCGATGGCAGCAGCATCGGATTTGCCGTGCGCGATGATCGCGACGCCCTTTAGGCCTAGCAGTGGCGCGCCGCCGTAGCTGCGGTAATCGGCCACCTGGCGCAGGCGCTTGACCGCCGGAATGAGCACGCTCCCCACCAGGGCGGGCGCAGCCGCAACCATGCCGAGCAACCCGCCGAGGCGGGTGCTTCGCGATGCCAGGAGCAATCCGGCTGGCAGCACGCCCGGCAGTAGATTCAAGCCGAGGCTGCGGCGGGTGGCGTTGAGCGCGAGTTCGGCGACGAGCCGCACGGTCGCTTCAGCCTGCTTGAGGAACAGGTTGCCCACAAAGCCATCGCAGACTAGCACATCGCAGACGCCGTTGACCAGCGCATCCTTCGGCTCGGCGTTGCCCACGAAGTTCAGCGAGCTGTGACGTAGCAGGGCGTGGCTCTCCTGCACCAGCCGATCGCCCTTGGTATCCTCCTCGCCGTTCGCGAGCAGGGCGACACGGGGCGTGTGATAGCCCAGCAGCCGCTCGGCGTATTCGCTGCCCATATGTGCGAATTGCAGCAGATATTCGGGCTTGCAGTCGGTGTTGGCACCCACATCGAGCAGCAGGATGGGGCGCTCGACAGAGGGAAAGACGGTGGCTAGCGCAGGGCGTTCGACGCCGGGGATGCGGCCTAGAATGAGCGTTGCGCCCGCCATCGTGGCGCCGCTGTGTCCCGCCGAGACGAAGGCCGCCGCGCTGCCATCGCGCACGAGCCGCAGGCCGACGACGTGGGCCGAGCGCTGTTTGCGCCGCACGGCGAGCGCCGGATGCTCGTCCATTCCGATCACTTCGGGCGCATCGATCACGCTAATATCGAGTCCTTGGGTGGAGTGTTGGGCTAGTTCAGCATGAATGCGCGCCTCGGGGCCGACAAAGATCAACCCACATCCAAGTTCACGCGCTGCTTGGAGTGCACCAAGTATCGGTTGCTGAGGAGCATAATCACCCCCCAGCGCATCGATCACGATTCGCACAAGTAGCTCCCTTCACAGGGCTAGGCTATTTTGGCCCCGCACCGAGTATTCGTAATGCTTCCAAGATCTGAGGGTCGTCTTCTTCGCTAAAATGTGTCCAGTCGATATCAACGACCGTGTCGGGTTGTGCTCCAACACCTTCAAGATTCACACCGTTTTGGAGCCGAAAGCCTTCTTGTGCCAGCCATAATCGCGAGCCGTCACGGAGCGTATAGGCGTAGATCGTTTCGGTATTGCCCGCCGTGGGCGTACCGATCAGGTGCGCGCCGCGCTCGTGTTGCAGCACCGCCGCGAGCACTTCGGCGTAGGAGGCGGTGCCCTCGTCGATCAGCACCACGAGTGGCACGTTTCGCAGGTCAGGCCCGGCGGGCGGCTCGATCACTAGAGGGCGGATATGACGTTGATCGAAGAATACGCCCACTTGGCCGCGCACAAAGTGGCTCAAAATCCCCGAAAGTACCTTACTCCAACCGCCACCATTGGCGCGTACATCCAAGATCAAGCCGCGCAGCTCGCCCTCGGCCACGAGTTCGGTGAGCGCGCCGCTGACCTGCTCGTCCATATCGCTGACCCATAGCGTTGGGATGACTATATAGCCGATGTTCTGCGGGAAGCGACGGTATGTGGGGGCGATGCGGCCCTGTATCTCCTGGCGCACCAACACTACATCGCGGGGCTTCTCTCCCGGGCGCACCACGTTGAGGCGCAGTGTGGTGCCCGCTGGCCCGTGCAGATCGCCGTAACTGGCCACGTAGGGCTGTCCATTCACTGCGATGATGCGATCGCGTGGGCGCAGATCGGCCCGTGCCGCAGGACTATCGGGGAACACCATCTGAATAAACGCGCCATCCTGCCGAGGCTGCGTCACCACACCGATGCCGACGGTATTCTCGTAGCCCGATGAGGTGACATCCTGCGCATTCGCGGCGCTCGGCGGCAAAAAGCGCGAATGTTGATCATCGAGCCGAGCGACCATCTCGGTGAGGTCGCCGTAGAACTCCTCTTGGCTTTGCTGCTCGTACAGGCGGGGTGCGTACTCCTTGTAGATGGCGTCCCAATCGAGGCCGTGAAAATCGGCATATAGATAGTGCTGTTTGACGGTGTGCCAGACTTCTTCAAAAATCTGCTGGCGCTCCGCAAACGATAGCACCGTGGGAGTAGGTATTTGAGTAGGCTGTGGTATCTTGGTGGGCGTCGCCAAAGGCACCTGTGTTGGCGGTTGTGTCGTGGTTGGCACAGGTGTGGGTGAGGGCGATATTGTGGCAAGCACCAACGCGCTGGAGGTGGGCGGTTCGGGTGGGAGCGGCGCTGATACTACAGCCTGTGGCGCGGGAGTCGCATTACAACCCGCCAACGCGATACTGACCACAAGCGCCCATAAACGGGATATCCGATGGTACGCCCAATGATCGAACCAGGCAACTTTGCCCACGGAGACTCCTATAGGGAGTTGAAGAAAGCAAGCCTACGCCGAGTTTTGTTTGCGCTGGCTTGCTTTCTTCAACCATACTAGCAACACATGCACATCGCCTTAAGCAGGCAACGGTGAGTTGTCGAGTAATCGTGCAACCAACTCGGCAGTACGATTCAGATCGGTAAGCGCGATCCATTCGTTTGTGGAATGGATCTCTTGGTATCCAACACTGAGATTAACAATATTTAGGCCGCGATTTATAAACATATTGACATCGCTGCCGCCGCCGCTCACCTCGAAGCGTGGCTCAACGCCCATAGCTCGTAGCTCTTGCGCGGCTTGCTGAACGAGTGGATGTTCGGTATCGAAATGATAGGCATCGTATTGATGCGAGATTTCAATTTCGACATCTGCGCCGAATTGGCGGGCCGCGTCTTCAACGGCCACCATCATCGCCTTGACCTGTGCCACGAGTTTCTCTTGATCGTGGCTGCGGGCTTCGCCCCACATCTCAACGAGCGGCGTGACAATGTTGGTTGCGCTGCCGCCCTGAATGATGCCGATATTGGCGGTCGTTTCGAAATCGATGCGACCAAGCGGCATACGGGCCAGCGCGTGGCCTGCCACGGTGATCGCGCTGATGCCGAGTTCGGGTGCGACGCCTGCGTGCGAGGCGCGACCCCGTACGATGATGTGCAAGCTGTCCTGCGATGGCGCGCCGATCGTGATTCCGCCGAATTCGCCACCTGCATCGAACGTGAAGCCCGAGCGTGCCTGGAACAGGTTGAGATCGACGGTGGCTGCGCCCACCAGGCCCGTCTCCTCCTGAACAGTGAACAGGATGTCGGCGGCGCGATGTGTGCCGCCCCGTTCGAGCGTGGAGCGCACCCCCTCGATGATCGCGGCGACTCCGGCCAGATCATCGGCGCCGAGCACAGTGTCGCCGCTGGAGCGCACCACACCATCGGCCACGATCGGGCGCACGCCCTGGCACGGCGTGACGCTATCGAGGTGCGCATTCAGTAGGATCGGCTCACCTTCACCAGGCACGTGTGCGATCACGTTGTAGCGTTCATCGACGGTCGTCTGCAATCCGAGCGATTCGAGCACTCCGCGCACGTGCGTTGCGATGGCGGCTTCTTGTCCCGAGACATTATCGATTTGCACAAGATCAAGAAACGTTTGCAGCAGACGATCTGCGTTGATCATTGCGAAATCTCCTACTTAATGAACTCGAAGGCGGCGGCGATTGCCTCGCCTGCGGCCTGTGCGCCAACGCTTGAGCCTTCGCCGCCGTTCTCGATCATTGCGACGACTGCGAAGCGTGGCTGATCGTAGGGTGCGATCGCCATAAACCAGGCGTGCGGTGCGCCGGCGGGGTTCTCGGCTGTACCCGATTTGCCACCGACCAACGCAATCGCGGGGTTCACCTGCTGGGCTGGCTTGCCGAAGCCGTACTCCACAGCGGCCCGCATGTTACGGCGCATCGTTGCGGCAATGGCGCTCGACATCGTGCGGCGGATCGGTCTTGGGCCGTGCAGCATCAGCGTACTCTCGTCGGGGCGGGTGACACGCTCGACCAAGTACGGTTCCATCATCACACCGTCGTTCGCGATCGCCGCTGCCATCATCGCGATTTGCAGCGGCGTGACCTGCAACTGGCCTTGGCCGTAGCCTGTATCTGCCAGTGCGGCGGGGCGGTTGAGGAAGCCCGGATCTTTGTAGAGCAGGCTGGGCAGCGTGGGCAGATCGGTGAAGCCTGTGTAGGTATCCGGCGCGTTGGTGGGCCGGTAAATGTCGAACTGGCGAGCGACATCGGCGAAACGATCTGCGGTGAGGCGGAGGGCGTATTGGGCGAACGCCACGTTGCACGAGAAGGCGTAGACGCGCTCCAGGTTGCTCGGGTCGCCAGTCAGCGAGGCGAGATCCTGCACTGCGTTCACCACGGGTGGCGCGCCAGGCTCGGTTTCGTAGGTGTTGGTGCAGCGAATATCATCGGGGCGGCCAACATCGGGGTGCTGCAGCACGCCGATCGCCGTGAGCGTCTTGAAAGTCGAGCCGGGAGGGTAGCGCCCTTGCGTGGGGCGGTTCAGCAGCGGTTGGCCTGCGCCCTCGCTGTTGATCTCGCGCCAGTAGGCATCGATACGAGCGTTTTCCTCATCTGCGTCGGCGGCGGGGTTGAATACCAGTGGGCGCGGGTCGAAGCCCGGGTTGCTGGCCATCGCCAGCACGGCGCCTGTTTTGGGATCAAGCACCACGATCGAGCCGCGCCGATTGCCGAGGATATTCATCACGGCATTCTGCAAGTTCGCATCGATCGTCAGATGCAGGTCATCGCCGATCTGGCGCTCGCCAAGCAGCGAATCGCGCAATCGGCTCAGCGAATCGCGCTCACCGTTCAGGTAATCGCCGTACGACGATTCGAGGCCCGACTGCCCGAAGCGATTGCTGAAGAAACCCACGATATTGCTGAAGGCCGCGGGGTTGTACTGATCGGCGAGCGGGTAGGTGCGCACCGCGTAACCGCCCTCAACCATCTGAGTATCAACCAGCAGTATGCCGTTTCGGTCGAAGATTTTGCCGCGTTGAATGCGCATGGATTGCAGCACCGGGCGCACGTTGCTGGTTGTCTGGCCGGTTTGCTCATCGACGTACACCAGCGAGTAGATCGCATCGGCGCGCACAAACTGTTGGCGCAGCAACTGCAGCGCGAGCAGGCCAAACCCTACACAGACCACTAAGCCGAGGTTCTGCATGCTTCTTCCGAAACCATGCGGTCGTTGTGGCAGGTAGAGCCAAACTGCCAGGAACAGTAATGGTGCTGCCAACCACAGCGAGGTGATCCAACGCTGATCCTGCTCGACAGGCTGAATCATGCCATAAACGACGAGCGTAATGGCACAAATGACGGAAAGAATTAGGAAGAAACGACGCATCGATATGCCAAACTCTATGGTTTGCAACCACTCATTCTCAGAGTCTCATTATACTCGAAAAGTACCCGTCTCGTACACCCATACGGCCCACAAGATTGCACAAATGTGCATGGGAAAGCCTTGCTCATCGCTTTCCGTATCGGCAAGGTGCTGAATTCGCACTATTTGCTTGTTTGGGTATGCTGTAGGTGAAGAACCTCTAGTTGTGAGTTAATCGAGAGGTAGCGTGGCGCGCACGGTTACGCCGCCATGTTCGGTGTCGAACACATCGAGGCGACCGCCTAACTCGGCCAGACGGTAGTGCATAGCGCGAAGCGCGTGGAGGCCAGGACGTTCGTAGCTGCCATCTTGCAGCCCTACGCCATCGTCCTGAAGCATCAGAACCACGGATGCAACATCGTAGCGCAGCGTGCAGGTGAGATGCGTCGCCTGCGCGTGTTGTTGCACATTGAGCAATACTTCTTGGACAAGCCGTATCAGCACTTGTTGTTGCGCAATGTGCAGTTTGCGCGGTCGCCCCAGCGTGACCACACGGCTGGTTGCCCCGTTGTGCTGCTCAAAGCGCAACACTAGCAGATCGATCACCTCGGTGAGATCCATGTTGGCGGATGGGAAGGGCGTGAACAACAGGCGGCGCAGCTCCTCGACGCTCGGCTCGACGGCCCGCACGCGGGTGGCCTGCAGGGCCAGCAGCCTCTCGCCGAATTCATCGGTGCTGTGGGTGTGTAGTTTGCGCTCGATCGGCATAAACCGTAGCGGATCGGTGAGTTGGTTGCGTTGTTGCAAGTTGCTGCTCGACGTGTTGCGCTGATGGTGGTTTTGCTGGCGGCGACGGGCACTCCACTGTCGGACGCGCTCGATCACTAACGAGAAACAGGCGCCAAACAGAGGCGGGATCACCATCATCGCCAGGAGATTGAGCCATTGCCGGTCGCTGAGATCGTTGCTGAACGGCTGCACCGAGAATTGCGCAAGCCGATCCATCGTGACGAACGCCAAACCCGCGAGCAGGCCACCGCGCCACCCGAACTGCAAGCTGGGCAGGATCACGCAACTGTAGGCGAACGGCAGGAACAACCAGGTATTTGCCTCACCTACCGATGGTTGATAGGCGATATACAGGAGCACCATCGAGACAAGGACATCGAAGGCGAGGAGTGTCGGGGTGCGGCGTGTGGCTCGTACGTAGGGTTGGGCAAAGAGGGTGAAAGGAATATTCAGTAAACCACCGGTGATGAGCGCCCAAATGTAGGTGTCTGAACTCGTCCCCCAAAACCACGGTAATGTAGCTATCGCCCATGTGAGCCAGCGGTAGCCGAAAAAGATTACATGATCCGCAAGCCAAACGCTTGGATGCTGGCGTGTCCCATTCACAATGACCCTCGTATAGGATGGGTGGGGGAAGTAAATAACAACACCTTCTGAACGTGTCGTATAGTGTAGCAGAAAGCGGAGGGCAGGGCAAGGATTATAGCCATCTTTTCAGCAAGCAATATGAAAATCCCGTCCTGCGCTGTGTTCTTTGTGTAAGAGCGATCAATGGCGTGGATAGGGCGATTTTTGTGTGATGAGATGCTCTTGCCCTGTCCACACGCGCGTTTCGGTGCATAGTACGGTTTTTGGTGTAAAGGATCCCTTGGTCTAGTTGGTCTGCGGCACTATTCGGGTAGGCATGAAAAAGGGAAGCGATGGACGCTTCCCGTGATGCCTGTATGGTCGTTGCGGGTTAGGGCGTTGGGCTTGGTGTTGCGCTCGCCCGAGGTGTCGTGGTTGGCCGTGGCGTCGGTGAGGTGGCCGTGTCGGTCGGCTCCTCCGTCGGTTCCTCAGTCAGCTCCTCGTCGATCGACTCGCTCGGCTCCTCGGCGGTGGGTGTGGGTGTCGGCTGCGCGGTGGGGGTTGGGGTCGATGGTAAGGGTGACCCTTCCTGGAGATCCAACGCGGTATCCTCCGCGATATCGCTGAGGCGCGACAAGAAGCGCTCGATGCGCTCGGAACGCATTCGCAGGGTAGTGATCAACTCCGCGCGGCCCGCCTCGGTGGTGGCGAACAGCATAACCATGTCGCGGCTGTCGCGCGCTTCGGCCACCACCGTCGCGTTCTGGCGTGCAGCCGCCTCCAACTCGGCGCGCAACGTATCGAGCGCGAGTTGCTGCTGTTGCAGTTCGTCGATCGTTTCGCGGTTGACATCGGACAATCGTGCGATGTTCGACACTTGCGTCTGCATCAGGCTGTTCTCGGCCCGTAGTTCGGCGTTGAGCGTTTCGGCGGTGGCGATCCGATCGCGCAGGGAATTGATCTGGTTTGGCGTCTGCAACAGGTAGATATACCCGAACAGCGTGCCAGCCAGCGAGAGCGCTGTGGTGATCAGAATCACCAGCAGCGCGCTAAGCATTCGCCCAAAGCAGCCACCTCGTTGTTTGGCGGGTGGAGTTGGGGTATTGAGCACTTTAGTGGCATTCCCAGCATCAGCCGATTCGCTCATGGCAGGTCCTCCGGCACACCCGATGATGTCGCCCCACCTCGGCTAGTTGGGCTGCGTGGGTCGTTCGGGAACAGTGAGCGTTCAGCCACAATGGGTTGGGTGGCCCGCACCGTCGCGCCGATCGCGGTTTGATCTGGGAACAGTTGGTGCACCGCCATCGTGTACCGCGAACTGCCGGGCATCACGATCGATTCGGTCTGCTTGGTGCCATTCGCCAAGATAAACTCCACCTCGACTCGCGCCTGGTTCTTGTTCGGGTTGCTGAGCAGCAAATACTCCTGGAACTCGCCAGTGGTGCGACCATCGGCGAAGCGCCAAGTGTAGGCGGGCGACATTGCGCCAGCCGTTGCAGTGCCCAGGCTGCGGTCGTTCCAGTACATCGCTCGCTCCGCTGCGATCAGGCGGTCGGCCTCCACCGTGGTGGCGACACCGAGATCGGGCACCACCTCATTCACATTGATCGCGAGGCGCGTGTTCGGCGGGATCGCGTAGCGCCGCGTGAGCGTCGTGCCATCGGGCGTGAGGAACGTGACCGCCGTGTTGGTGGGCTGATTGTTGGGGTTCAGCACCAACACCCACATCTGGAAGGGCGATTGTGTGGTGCCCTCGGCGAAGTACCAGCGCCGCGAGAGCGACACCACACCCGATGTGGTCGTGACGCCGCCGCTGTTGAGGCTGCTGTTCTCGCCGAAGATCATCGTGCGTTCGGCGATGATCGGCTCGGTCGCGATCACGCGGGCGCCGAAGCGGGTTGCTGGGAAGCGCTCTTCTCGCTGTTCGATCTGGCCGTTGTTGAGTTGGTAGGTCGAGAGCACCGTCGCATCGGCGACCGCCACCACGCTGCGCTGGAGCGGCGGGATACGCACCGTCTGTGAGATCTGCTGCAAGGTTTGCGTAGTTGGCCTGGTGGCGGCGATCGTCTCCTGCAAATAGGTGATCGTCGCGCTCACCTCGACCGGCTGCGGGTTGAACAAGATCAAGAAGGTCTTGTTCTGCTCATCGACAGCGCCCTCGGCGAAGTACCACACCCGCGATGGGCGGTCGATGCCCGGGCCAGCTGTGATGTCGGTGCTGAAGTCCATCAGGCGCTCGGCCACGATCGGGGCGTTGGCTTCGATGATCGCAGGAACATCGGTGGTATCGCTAAACACGCTATTGATCAGCAACTCGGCGCGTCCACCAGGCTCAATCGTCGCGGTGCGCTCCACGGTCGGGCCGGGCTGGCGCAACAGCTTGAATGTCACGTTGGCTGGCGTGCTGCCGGGGTTGAGAACCGATAAGCGTTCGGAGTAATCGTGGACATTGCCCTCGGCGAAGTACCAGCGCGCTCGCACCGTGGCTTGGTCGGCGCGTGTGCGCAGCGAGCCGATCAGGTCGCGCAGGGCTTGCGATGGGTCGGCGGCCTCGCCGACGGCATCGGCGTGAGTGGTGATGTTCGGGCGCGTGACCGTGGCGTTGGTGCTCGTGGTAAACGTGTGTTCACCCAGCGGCGCGATCCCATACGCCTCGCCGAGCCAGGCCATCAGACCGACCAGGGCGTCCTGTTGGGCGGCGGGAGGCGTGCCATTGCCGATCAACGCGACATGCACCACCGAATCGCCACCTGCCAAACGGGCGACAGCGGCGGTTGGGCCGCCCGTGCGGCCTTCGTAGATCACGCCCTGCTGGTCGATCAAGAAATGGAACGGCACATCGCTCCAGCCCAACACCTCGGTGTTGAAGGCAGCGAGCGCACGCAGGATGGGCAGTGGCGCTTCGACATTATTGCCGCCCAACTGGTGCAGCAGAATGCCGCGCGGCGTTTGGCGAGCGATCTGCGTATCGATGGCGGGCGCCCAATCGCTGCGCTGGATGATCAGCGGCAGTGGCGTGAGCGTCGCCGCACCGTACGGCGCGGGAACTGGCGTCAGCCCATCGGGTTGGCTCGCGCCAGCAGTGCTATCGATATAGCTGAAGGTGATCTCGCTAATGACCGGCGATGCGTTGGCAACGGTCGTTCTGAAGATAGCGCGGAATTCCAGAAACTCCGAATTGGTGGGGAACATTACGACCGATTCGATCGTTTGCGCACCATCATCGGTTTCCGAGCGAGCATCACCAGCATGAAGCGGTTGCCAGTCGCTCAGTTCGTCGGGGGTGGGGCCGCCCCGCACCTCAAGGCGCAGAGTTGTCGCTGCCGGAACCTCAGCGCGCCACACGGCACCAAGCGCATTGAATGGGAACTCGGTTTTGAGCAGGCCCGTGTCAAAGGTGCCCTCGGGTTGATTCTCCCCAAGCCGTAGCTCACCATCATCGTTGTTTGTTACGATCAGGTGCTCGCGCCTGCCGCTATCCCATTCACCAGTAGTGCTGAAACGGATTTGTTGGATTCGTGGTGTTGATGTCTGAGCCGCTAGGTTCGGTGCCTGGGAGAGACCCACTACACCGCTTAGCGCCACCAGTACAACCAGCAGCAACGTGCGTCGCATACGTATCTCCCGCAACGTACTATAGAGATCGCAAGAGGTAAAACGATCCGCGAATCATTTTACCTCTTGCTGTTCCAGGATTATTCCGGCTTTACGGCACCGTTAAAGGCGCCTCTGTAGGCGTTGGCCGAATCGTAGAGCATCCAGCCGGCTGCTTTGCCGTAATCTTCAACGGCCTTGATCTGGGCGCGCACTTCGGCAGGACCGTACTCCACCACTCGGCTCCCCTGCCACGGATCGGTGTGATCCTGCAGCCAGGGCCGAATGCGTCCGTAGGTGTTCTGGAAGAATTGATCGCTGGTTTCAAGTGAGCCGTAGATCACTTCGTAGGGGTGTGCGGTTGGGTTATCGAGATCGAGGTAGCCCGGCCACCAGAGCGACGGATACGGCATCGGGCAGACATAATCGGAGACCTCGGCGAGCAGTGATATATCCTGCGCGATCGTCAACGAGCGGTTCAGCATCACGCGCCCGAACACATCGACCGACATATACGCGCCAGCACCGTTGATCGCCTTGTGGGCCTCGCGGACGAATTCCGTGATCACCTCGAACATCCCGTCCTTATCGTTGACAGGATCGAGAGGAATAGAGAAGCCCAAGCGTTGATTGAACGTGGCGTGATCGCCATACCAATCGGGGAAGCGCACATAGTCGTAGTTGATCTCGTCGAAGCCCATTAACGCGGCCTCGATCCCCAACTGAATGTTGTAATCCCACACATTGCGGTTGGTCGGGTCGAGGTAGGCGTAGCGAATGCCAGGGCCGGGGTAATCGGCGTACACTTCGCCGGTCTGCAGGTCTTTGATGCCCCATTCGGGTCGCGCATCGGCCAGCACATTGTCGTGCGAGAACAGTTGGATACGGGCGATCGTGTAGATATTGCGCTTCTTCGCCTCTTCAAGGAAGGCGCGCATATCGACATAATCGCGTGCGGTGCCGAGTTCCTTCACGATCGGCACTTGCGAGTCGTAGTAGATCAAACCCAGATCGTCGCGCAGGTCCGACTTCAGGTCGACGACGATCGAATTCAACTCGGTCTGATCGATCAGGTCGAGATACTCGCTGACATAGCCGAGGCCTGCCGAGGCGACCGCCGCTGTGATATAGAGCGATTTCGACTCGAACGGCTCAAGTTTGATCGTTTCTGGCACGCTACCGGGCTTCAACTCAAAAGTTGTTTTGAGATAGCCGGGCGCGAGCACCTGGATGTAGCCTTGCTCGGGGATGCCCTCAAGCTTAAAGGCGCCATCGGTCTGACCATCGATGCGTACGAAAGCGACGCTGGTGCTGTTCAGGTTCGGCGTCGCAATCACGGTCGCATGCGTGATTGGCTCATTTGTCGTCGCATCGACCAAGATACCCCGTAGCACGTCGGGCCGCAGGGCAGCATCGATCTGCGTGATCTGTTCGACCGGCTGCGTGAGTTCGGCGTAGCCATCGGCGCTGAACGTTACAGTAGCATCGGCTGGAACATTCTCCAGGCGGTACTTGCCCGAGGCATCGGTCGTGGTGCGGCTACTGCCAGCCTCCACCACAGCGCCCTCGATCGGCTGTTGGGTATAGCTATCGATGATCGTGCCAACCAACACGTTTGGCCGTAACACCGCATCGAAAGTCGTGGTACGATTCAGGCTCTGCTCAAACGATTCGTAATCAGCAGCGCTGAAGGTGACTGTAAAACTCTCTGGCACGCCATCGAGTTTATAATTGCCATTGCTGTCGGTCGTAGCGCTGATGGTCTCGCTAGCCTTCACCAACGCGCCGGCCAACGGCTGATTGGTGTAGCTATCGACAACACGGCCCGTCAATGTGTTAGGGCGGATAGAGGCATCGAGCGTGACAGCAGGTGGGGTTGGTTGCGCGAATTGAGGCTGTGTATTGAGTGCAATGCTGAATGGTTCGTAACCATCTGCTTGGACTTGAAGAACGTCCTCTTTCGACCAGTTGGGGAATTGATATTTACCACCTGTATCGGTATTGCTTGTTCGGTTCCCAAGAGTCAGCGAGGCTGCAGAAATAGGTTGACCTGTGTAGGCATCAGTAATGGTACCCTGCAGTGCTATTGGTGGCCCACCACATGCTGCCAAAATCGCGGTTAGAACAATGCCAAAAACTGCGATTGGCAGGTGTCGGGTTAATGAGCGCATGAGCATGAACCGTTCCGCTCCTAACGATAGAAATTCAAAAATAGATGTATCTAACGTATCATAAAGGTTTGACAACACCTTGTCAAGCGCCGCGATAGTGATGCTGTTGTTATTTTGATGTGTAAGGAGAAGTTTTTCGTATGCCTACTACACGCCACTCGATCCTTCCAGACGAGCCACGCGCCATGCCCAGCTATTGGCACAACGATACCCTTGGAGAAGAGCTGCCGCCGCAAGAGCCTCCCGATGCGGTGGAGATCGCTGTGATCGGAGGTGGGCTGCTTGGCTCATCAACGGCGTATTGGTTGGCGCGGGCGGGCAAGTCGGTGGCGCTCTTCGAGGCGCGAACGTTGGCAGCGGGAGCAACTGGCCGCAACGGCGGATTTATGGTGGAAGGGACCGCTGCTTCCTATCTTGAGGCGATCGCGCTTCACGGCCACGATGTCGCCCGCGCGGTGTGGGCGCTGACCCACGAGAACCGCGCCGTGTTGCGGCAACTCCTGGCCGACGAATCGATCGATTGCGATTACCGTGAGGTGGGCGATCTGCGGCTCGCATTGAGCGCCGAGGAGTACGAGCGGCAACAACGTATCATCGCAGCCCTGCACGCCGACGGCTGGCAGGCGGAGTTGCTGGATCGTGCCCAGACACAAGAACATATTGGGGTAGAGCTCGGCCCGAGTATCGTTGGCAGTGTCTTCGTGCGAGAGAACGGCCTGTTGCACTCGGCGCGCTTTGTGCATGGCCTTGCCAACGCGGCTCAGCGACACGGCGCGCAGATCTTCCAACGACAGCCCGTGCTCAAGATCGAGCAGAGCACGGCGGGTCTGCGCTTACACCTGCCGGAGCGCACTGTGACGGCGCAAGCTGTTGTGATCGCCGTCAATGCTTGGAGCGACCTGTTGGTGCGCGAGTTGCACAACCTGATCATCCCAGTGCGCGGTCAAGTGTTGGCCTACGCGCCGATCCGGCCCGTGTTCCGCTGTGGGATGCACGCCACGTTCATGCCGACGGGTGAATATTGGCAGCAGACGCCCGACGGCACGATTGTGTTGGGTGGCTGCCGCGCCATCGCGCTGAACCAGGATGTCGGCGTGCGCCAAGCCGTGCCCACTCGGGAGGTGCAGGCGGCGATCGAACACGTGCTCCCGCAACTCTTCCCCGCACTGAGCAACGAATTGCGCGTGGTGCAACGCTGGGCTGGCCTGATGGCCTTCACCTCCGATGCCTTTCCGATCGCGGATCGCGTGCCGGGGCTGGACAACGCCTGGGTGGTGGGTGGATTCTCGGGGCATGGCATGCCGTTTGGTCTGCGCTTGGGCCAATTGCTTGCAGAAGCGGTGCAACTGGGCGAACGACCGCACGAACTCGAACCGTTCCGCTTAGATCGGCCCACCTTGAAGCCGTTGGCGCCTTAACGCCACGTTCGGCTTGAGCAACCGTATGTGCTTACACACCTTTGGGTAGCCTTTCGCCGCCTGCTGCTATGGTATACTGATGCCTCGAATGGCTCCTGTTACTTGAGGCAGCAGGTTCAATGACCGACCTGAAAAGGAACAACCATGAATTTTTTACGACGACTGTTTGGTGGTGGCGCAGCATCCACCGATAGAGCGATTCACCTGTACGTGCGTTGTGATCGTTGTGGCTCGCCCGTCCATGTGCGTGTGGATTCGCGCAACGATTTGCTGATCGACTATGGCGACGATGAGGAAGCGACAGGGTATCGGTTGATCAAAGAGATTATGGATTCGCGCTGCTTCCGGCTGATGCGCGCCGAGGTGCTCTATGATCGAGGTCGTCGGGAATTGAGCCGCTCGTTAGAGGGTGGCACGTTTATCACAAAAGAAGAGTACGAACAATTGCTTGCTCAACAATCGCAACCTCGTTCGTAACTCTGAAACGTTCTTCGATTGCCAAACGTTTAAAAAGTATAAATCGTTGGCAATATGGTCTGAACCAAGCGAACAGGTTGTCTCTTATTCGCCTCGTTTAGTTCTAGACTCTGAAGGAGTTCTCTCATGGCCGATCCCCGCGTTACGAAACTCGCACAAGTAATGGTGCAGTATTCTCTCCCTGTGAAGAAGGGCGACCTGTTTCGAATTGTGGCTACCCCGGCAGCTCGCGAACTGATCCAGGAAATCTATCGAGAAGCGCTGCTGGCTGGTGCACATCCACTGGTACGCCTTCAACTCGAAGAGACCGAGGAATTGCTGTATCGTTATGGCTCCGAGGAGCAGTTGACGCATATTGCTGAGGTCGATCGCCTTGAGCATGAGGAGATCGGCGCGACGCTCTTCATCATGTCGAGCGAGAACACGCGCTATCTGAGCGGTGTTGATGCGCAGAAGGTGGCGTTGCGCCGCAAAGCACGCCGCCCGCTGATGGATCGCTTCTACGAGCGCGTCGATGCTGGCGAGGCCAACTGGAGCATCACACTGTTCCCGACCTTGGCCGCCGCGCAGGATGCCGATATGTCGCTGGCCGATTACCAGGACTTCGTGTACGAAGCGGGCCGCCTGAATGATCCCGATCCGGTCGCCTCGTGGCTGCAGGTGCGCGCCGAGCAGCAGCGCATCGCCGATTTTCTGGGCACCAAGCGTGAGATCCGCATTGTGGGGCCCGACACCGATCTGACCTATCACACGGCTGGGCGAAGTTGGATCAACGCCGATGGTCAGAAGAACTTCCCCGATGGCGAGGTGTTCACCAGCCCCGACGAGACCAAGACCGAGGGCACCATCCGCTTCAGCTTCCCGGCGCTCTACATGGGTCGCGAGGTGACGGACGTGCGCTTGACGTTCCGCGAGGGCCGCGTGGTCGAGGCGCACGCCGCCAAGGGCGAGGACTTGCTGCACTCGTTGCTCGATATGGACGAGGGTGCGCGCCGCTTGGGCGAGGCGGCCTTCGGCACCAACTACAACATCCAACGCTTCACCAAAAACATCCTGTTCGACGAGAAGATCGGCGGCACCATTCACTTGGCGCTCGGCTCGGCCTTCGCCGAGGTCGGCGGCCAGAACAAATCGGCATTGCACTGGGACCTGATCTGCGATATGCGCCAGGGCGGCCAAGTTTATGCCGATGGCCAGTTGATCTACCAGGATGGCAAGTTCCTGTTCTAGCGAACTCCTTCGAAAGATGGGTTGACAAACCTGTCTCGCGATTGGTATGATACTCGCACGCGACGTTTTGTGTCGCACGAATGAGTTTGGATGAGGTCTTTGCGAACGATGACCAACCTGAGCAACATCATGATCAAGAGCGGTATGCGCATGCGGATGCGTATGTCCTTGATCTCGCTCACGGTTGTGTCGATTGCCTAGCTGATCTCCACAACACTTGGTACCGAGCCGTGAGCGAGTCGTCGCTCACGGTTTTTGATTCTCAGGTTGGTGCTGTTCCAATCGCCGAGTCCAGGTATCAAGTGAAAAGGAGGTTTCATATGGCTAAGCGCAAACAACCTGCGTCGAACAAAGGTGGCTTCAAGGGTGGTGCAAAGCCGCATACCTCGTACAATGTGTATATCTCGCGTCGCCCACCCCGTCAGCCAGGCCGTTAACGTCGTTTGGAAGAGCGTCCTTTGGTTGCCTGTTGAGAGGTGATAGCGATGCGCATTACTGTAGATATGTTGATGCCAGGCGACATGTGCAGCACGAAACCCATGCTGTACGTTGCCTGATGTGCCTTGTGCACGAGGGCCGTCCAGCATGGGCGGCCCTTTTGATGTTTTTGGGCGCTGTAGGGTTGCGAATTTGGGCGTTTTGCACTATGCTCTAAGGCGATACAAAACGTGTTCGTGTTGCAGCGTGTCGTTATTTTGGCGGTGTAAATCGTCGGTTTGCGCGCACCTGTGTTCGCTGAAGCGATAATTATTCGTTGATTTGTGATCGATTGCGGTCTAGCGGAGAGAACGCATGCCAGAACATATCCTTGTTGCGGTTGCCTGGCCGTATGCCAATGGCCCACGTCATATTGGCCATGTCGCGGGGTTTGGTGTACCGAGTGATATTTTTGCTCGTTACCATCGGCTCAAGGGCAACCATGTGCTGATGATTTCGGGAACCGACGAACACGGCACTCCGGTCGCCTTGGTGGCCGATAAAGAGGGCGTGACGCCACGCGCGATCGCGGATCGCTACAATAAGGTGATCGGCGACGATCTGCGGAATTTGGGCCTCGCCTACGACCTGTTCACGCGCACCACCACGCTGAACCATGCGAAGGTGACGCAGGACATGTTTAAGACGCTGTACGAGAAGGGCTACCTGCTCAAGCAAACCACACTCGGCGCGTTTTCGAGCAGCACGGGTCGCACGCTGCCCGACCGCTATGTGGAGGGCACCTGCCCGATCTGCGGTTACACCGATGCCCGTGGCGATCAGTGCGATAACTGCGGCAATCAGCTCGATCCGGTTGATCTGATCAACCCGCGCTCGAAGATCGATGGCGAGCCGCCGGTCTTTAAAGAGACTGAGCACTTCTTCCTCAATCTGCCCGCGTTCGCCGATCAGTTGACCGAGTGGATCGAGAAACAGTCGCACTGGCGGACGAACGTGCGCAACTTCTCGTTGAACTTCTTGAAGGAGTTGAAGCCCCGCGCGATCACCCGCGACCTCGATTGGGGTGTGGCGATCCCGCTGCCCGAGTACGCCGACCGCAACGACAAGCGCATCTACGTGTGGTTCGACGCCGTGATCGGCTATCTCTCGGCGAGTGTGGAGTGGGCCAAGAATCGCGGCACGCCCGACGCTTGGCGCGATTGGTGGCAGAATCCCAATGCCCGCCACTACTACTTCATGGGCAAGGACAACATCGTGTTTCACACGGTGATCTGGCCCAGCATCCTGTTGGGCTACGGCAACGGCGGCGAGATCGGCGGCAACGGCGATCATCCGGCGCTGAACCTGCCCTACGATGTGGCGAGCAGCGAGTTCTTGACGATGGAGGGCAAGAAGTTCAGCAGCAGCCGTGGCGTGGTGATCTACGTCAACGATGTGCTGAGCCGCTACGATGCCGACTCGCTGCGCTTCTTCCTGACGATCGCCGGGCCGGAGACGCAGGACACCGACTTCACGTGGAGCGAGTTTGTGCGCCGCAACAACGACGAGTTGGTGGCGACCTGGGGCAACCTGGCCAATCGCGTGCTCTCGATTGCGCAGCGCAACTTCGGCGTGGTGCCGCAGCCGGGCGAGTTGCAGGAGGCCGATATGGCGCTGCTGAAGGAGATCGAGGGCGGCTTCACCACGGTGGGCGATCTGATCGGGCAGGCGCGCTTCAAGGCGGCGATCAGCGAGGCGCTGCGCCTGGCCGATGTGGCTAACAAGTACGTGAGCGATCAGGAGCCGTGGAAGTTGGTCAAGAACGATCGCGACCGCGCTGCTACAGTGTTGTTCGCCGCGCTGCGGGCGGTCGATAGCCTGAAGGTGCTGTTCACGCCGTTCCTGCCCTTTAGCTCGCAGAAACTGCACGAGTTGTTGGGCTACGAGGGCTGGCTGGCTGGCCCGTTGGAGTTCCAAGAGATTGTCGAGGCCGAGGGCGAGTCGCACCGCGTGCTAACGGGCGATTACGCCTCGTGGGTGGGTCGCTGGCAGCCGAGCGAGCTGCCGCCTGGTCAAACGCTGCAGCCCGCCAAGCCGCTCTTCAAGAAGCTTGATGAGTCGGTGGTGGCCGAGGAGTTGGCGCGTTTGGGCGCTTAGTGGTTTGTATGTGCGGTGTGCTGTGAGGTGGCGCTGGCCGTTCTCTCGGCACACCGCGTTTGTTGATTGGTGTCGTCCGCGTTTGCCCGCACGTATCAGAGAGGAAGAACTGTGGATTCGAATGTTCTCCGCGCTCTTGTCGCGTTGGTGTTGGCTGCTTTGTTGTGGTCGCAGGCTCGACTCTCCGCAGATCGCCCATTGCGGCAACGCGGCTTTAATTATGCGGCTGGTGCTTTGCTTGTGCTGGCGGCGTTCAACGCCACGCTAGCATTGGGCATATCGAATAGTGTAGTGCTCATCGGGTTTGTGGTGGTTGGGGTGTTGTTGATTGTTGTTGCTTTGATTTCTCTGGTGGGTTCATTTCGTAGCGGTGAGATGAAGAATCAACAGGAGCGTATCGCTGCTGCTACCAAGGAATTTCGCGAGCGGAAGAGTGATAAGCATCAATAGGCTGGAAACAAACCAATTTGCTCTACGTACAGTTACATTGTAGAGGGCTTCTCCTCTCAGCACATCCTTGTAGTACATTGGAGCAATTCGATGGTTACGTTCCCGTGGAAATCTTTTTCTCGTCTCTGTGGGCTGGTCTTTGCGTTGAGTTTAGCTCTGGTTCTGCTCGCCCCTAACGCATCCGCACAATCGCCCTATCCCTCCCGTACCGATCCGGTCATCAACGATTATGCCGAATTGTTGACCGCGAAAGACGCAAGCACGATTCGTTCATTAGTGCAAGAGCTACGGAACGAGACTGGCATTGAATTAGTCCTTGTGACGATCGGCTCTATCGATGATTATCCTGTTTCCGATACAACCATCGAATCCTTCGCTACGAACCTGTTCAACACTTGGGGTATCGGCAGCCGCGAGCGCAACGATGGCATTTTGCTGTTGGTGGCCCGCAACGATCGCAAGGTGCGCATCGAGCTTGGCTCGGGTTTTCCCTCCGAGTTGAGCGGATCGATGGCCGAAGTGCTTGATACCTTCGTTTTGCCGCATTTTCGGAACGATGATTACAGTCGAGGCATCCTCCAAGGCGTGCAAGGCATCGTTGGCGGATTCACTAACCGTGATCTGGTGTCTCTGTCCGATGGTGCGGGCCTGCAGGGCGAGAGCGATGTGATCGGGGTCGATCCGCTAGGCGTATTGGGCTTGCTCGGTGGTGGCATCGGTGTGGCTGGTGCGGCGGGCGTGGGCTATCGCTACTACAGGATGAACGTCAAACGGCGCTGTTCGAATTGTAGTATGGATATGACAAAACTCGACGAGGAGACCGACGATCTGTACCTCGATACGGGCCAACGGATTGAGGAGGCGCTCAGATCCATCAATTACGATGTGTGGAAGTGTCCGCACTGCGCGAAGTACGAGGTGTTTCCGCGGCCTCGTTGGTTCTCGTCGTACGAGCAGTGCCCCGAGTGCCAGTACAAGACCGTGGAAGTACGCACCGATGTGATCGCGGAGCCGACCTACTCCTCGACCGGTTCGGAACGAGTTTCGCTCGATTGTCACCATTGCCAGTATCACGAGGATAAGATAGTTGTGTTGCCAATGCTGACGGAGACCACGACGTACTATGATTCTGGCGGTAGCAGCGATTCTTCGGGCGGCGGTTCGTCGTCGGGCGATGGCGCGACTGGCAGCTGGTAGCGTTTGTTTATCAAGATGGCCTGAGAATCGATGATGCCTGTGCTATAATCGAACGTAGAGTTGGCGATCAGGATTACGAAGAAGGAGGCCCTCATGGCGGACGAGGTCAACGACGCGGTCGAACATGTCTTGAGCAGTGGCCTGGCGAGCGCAGGTGAAAATGAGATCTTGCGCCAACTGGATGCTGAACTTGAGCAGCAGAATCAGGCTCGTGCGATGGTGTTGGGAGCGGATGAGCCAGCTGCTTGGGTGCTCGGCGGTGAGACCGGCGGCGGCTTCGGTTCGATAGCTCGTCGTTTTATTAGCTACTACACAAACGCAATTCGCAATGAGATTTGTGATACCCAGTGTGGTTGCATCAAGGAGAAATATCGCAACCTGCTTAGTGGGGATACAAGCGAGCATGTGCGGAACTTGGCTCCTGCGATCTTCGATACCCTGAAAGTGAATGAAAGCACGCTGAGTGCTCCTGCGTCTGTCGCTGCCTTGGTCGCGTTGTGGCTGGCGCGAGTCGGTATCGAGCAGTGGTGTGCTGAGGCTGGCAAAGCTCCTGAGAGCACTGCTCCTGCGGCGAGCGCTTAGTCATTGCTCTGTGAGAAATGCTTGGTGTTGCGGAGGCGCACCAAGCATTTTTTGTTGCCTTGATGTTGCAGGTCTTGGTGATACTAAAGCTTGTTGACATCAAATTTAGTTGGGCAGTATCAGCAACAAACCCGTTTTAGCCTCTTATCGCTTCGTTGACCTTCCATCACAGTTTTGGTATGCTGTAGCGCACGAGAACTGAGGGAACTGCTCCTTTCGCGGGAGTGTTTCGGCGCTTATAAACCCTTTTATGCTATTGGTCGATAGTCAACGACTGCCAGCGAAAGCAGGTAGCTTGCCCTCATCGCCCGCAGACGACAGGGCTTCAGGGCCGGTTGACAGCGGCC
>CALKHR010000103.1 GCA_937988885.1 uncultured Roseiflexaceae bacterium
CTCGCTACGTGAAAGGCCAGCCGCCCGTCATCCTGCGGCGCGACGAGGCGTACATCGGCGTGCTGATCGACGATCTGGTCACTAAGGAGATCCACGAGCCGTACCGTATGTTCACCTCGCGGGCCGAACACCGCCTGTTGCTGCGCGGCGACAACGCCGACCTGCGCCTCACGCCGCTAGCTGGCGAGTTGGGCCTGGTGTCGCGGGCGCGCGTCGAGGCCGTTGAGAACAAGCGCGCACAAAGCGCCGCCATCCTCGAGCGTCTGCGAGGCAAGCGCATCTTCCCATCAGCGGCGACGAATGCGCTGTTCGCCAGCAACAACCTGGCCCCGGTCAACATCGAAATGACCGCCGAGGAACTGCTGCGCCGCCCCGAACTGCGCTACGAGCACATCCGTGAACTGCTCGATTTGCCCGAGGCCAGCGATGATGTGATCGAGCAGGTCGAAGTCGAGGCCAAATACGGCGGCTATCTCGTCAAGCAACAGCGCGAGGTGGCCCGCCTGCTGCGCATGGAATCGCGCCGCCTGCCCGCCGACTTCGAGTACGCCAATGTGCGCGGCCTGCGCAACGAGGCCCGTCAGGTGCTGATGCGCTTCCGCCCTGCCACGATCGGTCAGGCCGCCCGCTTGGCCGGCATCAACCCCGCCGATGTGGCCGTGCTGCTCGTAGCACTCGAAAAGAGCGAACAACACAACACCTCTGTTGCGAGTTAACCAAGTGCTCTTTGGGTCGCTGTTATTTTTGGGGAAGAAAGAGGCTACCACATTGTGAACGCCCGTCGCTACGGGCAAACAACGTCGTGTTCAACGTGTGCGCGCTCGGACAGGTGTGGCGCTGACGCGCCAAAACGCGCGCCGCTCTACTCGCGGCCCACGTCGCCTCGCGTTGCCCCACATTGCCCTGCCGCGTTAGCCGAGCCGACGCAGCACAAACACCCGTGGCGTCATCCCGCTCGACCGCACCCGCACCACCTGCTCGACCGTCCACGCCTGCGCGTACTGCTGCGCCACCTGCTCTAGCAAGCGCACCTCGTGCGTGAGCAGCACCATGCGCGCCTGCGGGGCCGCCAAACGACTCGCCTCGGCGAAGATGCGCGGGTACAGGGTCAGGTTCGTATCGTGCGAGCCGCTCAGTTGCCCGAACGGGAGGTCGGCGCAGATCATCGTGGCGCTGGCATCGGCGAGCGGCACCTGCGTCGCATCCCACTGTTCGAGCCGCACACGCCCCCCAAAGCCCGCCGCTCGCAGGTTCTGGCGGGCGCAGTCCAACGCGCTCGCGTCGATGTCGCAGCCGATCGCGCTGCGTGTGGGTGCGAGCGCCAGCCGCTCCACCAGCAGTGTGCCCGAGCCGCAGGCCAAGTTCAGCACGCGGTCGTCGGCGTTGGGTTGGCTCAGGCGCATCATTGCGTGGGCCAGTGTGGCGTTGGGCGCGCCCGGACGGTTACAGACGCGCCAGGCGCGGGTCGCCAGCGGTCGGGGCGAGATGCGGGTCAGCACCTCCCAGCCTGTGCCGTCGCTGCTGCGACGCAGCCGCAAGAGCAGGTCGGCCTCCTCCGCATCGGCCAGGCCCGTTTGTTGGGCCAGTTCACCTCGCAGTCGCGTCATCGTGGCCGAATCCTCGCCAGCCGCACTGATGCGCAGCGATTGGAAGGTTTCGGCGGGGAATAGCGAGCGCACCAGGGCGATCTGCTGCAGCAGTGTGGTGAGGTGCTGGTGGCCCAACAACGCCTTGGGGCGGGGAATGGCGAAGTAGTTGACGAGATAGACGGCTTGGATGCTGCGCAGCCCCAGCAATGCGCGAAGATCGCCGCCATAGCGAAACCGCAGCCTACCGCCGCCCGTCGCTTTGATGTTGTTGACGTTGCGCTTTAGCTTCTGTTCGAGTTCTTCGATGGCGATCGTCTCTAGCCCTTCGAGCACGTCGGCTTCGCAGGCGTAGATGCGGATCGGTGGTTTGCTCTTTGGGGCAGGGGTGCGCGGGTTCGCTTGTCGGTTGGGATGTCTGGGCATCGGGTCTGTTCTCGTTAACTGACACGGTCGTTATGCTCATTGTAGCATACTCCGCTTACTGGCGGTTTATCCATCGTTTTGTATCCACAGATTTCACAGATTGCACAGATTATGTTTTGTCTGTTGTTTGGCTAACCATATTTGCTTGGACGATTTCCGAAGGGATCACTCAGTCATACCGAATCCGGGTGGATTGTTGTCATATCAAAGCCGTTTTAGCCTGCGACAGCAAGGTATTTTACGTTTATGTGATGTTGAGGCGCTGCGTGTAGCAGCGCCTCAACATCACCTTATTTCAGGAAATGTAGGTATCAATGAAAGCTAGAATGACACGATTACACTCAGATATCTTGTTATCAGTAATCATTCGGATTTGCTATCACCAAGTCACCGTGTCACCTTATCACCTTATCTGTTGTTATCGCGAGGAGTGCAAGCGGCGCAGCCATGCGCTGCGGAGCAGCGCGTAAAGTGCGCGCGTTGTGGCGCGCAGCGCCATCGCTGTCCGAGCGCGCACACGTTGAACACGACGTTGTTCTCCCGTAGCGACGGGGTTGAGAGTGCGGATGCTTCTTTT
The DNA here is from genome assembly GCA_937988885.1 of uncultured Roseiflexaceae bacterium. Taxonomy (GTDB): domain Bacteria; phylum Chloroflexota; class Chloroflexia; order Chloroflexales; family Roseiflexaceae; genus CALKHR01. Next base: position 2,590 of record CALKHR010000103.1, read on the forward strand.
TTCCCAAAACAGAGCGGTGCGATTGGTAGGGTTGCGCTCAGGAATCAAGAAGGCCAGGCCACTGATGGCCCAGCCTCCTACATCTATCGAAAAGGGTGATTATTCGTTGAGTTTCTGGCGGGCTTCGCCTTTGAGGCGCTCGGCTTCGCCTTCGACTTCCATCTGCTCGTTGTCGATCAGGTCGCCAAGACCCTTTTTGATGTTGCCTTTGATCTCTTCGGCGGTGCCTTTGATGCGCTCGGAGGCTTTGGCTGCCTCTTGGCGGCTCTGGCCCTTCAGGCGCTCGGCTTCGCCTTCGACTTCCATCTGCTCGTTATCAATGAGGTCGCCAATGCCTTTTTTGATATTGCCTTTGATCTCTTCGGCCTTGCCTTTAATGCGTTCGCTATTTGCACCCATGATCTTGCTCCTTCGCTGATGTATGAAGTTGTCACGGGATGCTCTTAAAGCACGATTTGTGCCAGAGGGGTTGCTTGCTCTAGCGTGGTGTTGCTGAGTTTGTGGGGAGTTCGGGCTTGTGCGCTAGCGGATGATGGTGAGCACCGCGATCCCGAAGAGGATCTGTGCCAGCACCGATGCGCCTTGTAGCAGCCGCGAGCCGAGCGGTTGTCGCGAGTAGACGATCAGCCCGACTACGGTGTTGATCAGCCCGATGCCGAAGGCCGCGAGCGGCAGGAAGAGCACTTGGTGGCGTGGGCGTGGCTCGGCCACTTGGCCAATGGCGTTGAAGCGCATTGGGACGGTGGGCGCGAGGTTGGGGTAGCGCGCGGCCAGGATGCCCATAATCAGCAGGTTGAGCAGCAGGGCCACGATCAGGAACTGGCGCACGGTGCGGTCGTTCCAGAAGGCGTACAGGAAGATACGGCTCGATTCGACGGTTGGCGCGAGTGGCTTTGTGGCGCCCAAGTTGCGGCGCTGTTCGAGGTCTTGCACGAACGCATCGTGGTCGGCGGGTGAGATGGCGTAGGCGTCGTTGGGCGTGTAGATGACGAGGCAACGCGAGACTGGTTTGGTGGCGAACAGGTGCAGGCGTTTGCCATCGTCGAGTTTGTATTGACCCCAGTAGTAGCCAACGCCCTGCAGTGGGTTCCACGGCAGTTGCTGCTTCCCAAGGCCGAGATCGACGCTGATGATGCTATCGAGCGGAATGACAGCGCGATTGCCGAGCCAGTTGACGTACATGCCGTTGCGGTCGAGCGCGTAGCTCAGTGTGAGTGCGCTCGCGAAACGGTAGGCCAGCACGCCCGAGAGAAATAGGAGGACGAGCACGGCGACCATGCGACTATAGACACTGAGGTTGATCTGCCAATCTTGCGGCGGGTTGCTGAAGTTTTGCAGCAGCGGCCACGCCAGGTAGACTGCACCGCTCAAGGCGATAATCAGGAGAAGCAGACCGATCCAGCGGCCAATTGATGGTTGTGGTTTCCAGCGTCGCACAGTGTTTTGAGTGATAGCCAGTGGCCCGCTTATGCGCGGGCCACCGAGTATCGCTAGAGTTACGTTACGGGGTAGCCGTTGGCGTTAAGGTACTGGTGGGCGTCGGCGCGAGAGTCGCTGTGGGCGTCTCGGCAGCCTCGGCTGTGGCCTCGGGCGTCGGCTCCGGTGTTGGTTCTTCTGTCGGTAGCGGCGTGTTGTAGAGCGAGACCGTCGGGCGTGGCAGTGGCGTCACTTCCTGAGTTGGCTCAGGCGTTGGCGTCGGATCTTGCGGCGGGTAGAAGTTGATGGTCGATGCCGCGCGCTGCTCCTGTAGCCATTTGTTGAACACGTCCTGACGCGCCGCTTTGATCTGTTCTTCATACGTTGGGATAGTGCGGTTATCCAGTTTGATGATGTGCCAGCCGAAGGGCGTGCGAACGAGGTCGCTGATCTCGCCTTCTTCGAGCTCGGCGACTGCCGCCACAAAAGCGGGGTCGAACTGGTTACCGTCGGTGGTGGCACCGTCCTTATCAAACGATGGCAACCTGCCGCCAGCCTCGCTCGTTGCTGCGTCCTCGGAATACTCTTTCGCCAGTTCAGCGAAGTCGGCGCCATCGCGCAGTTGCGCCAGCACGGCTTCCGCATCGGCACGGCGCGCTTCGAAGGCGGCCTCGATGTTGGTGGAAGTCAGCGGCTCGGTGACAGCGAACAGGATATGCCGCGTCTCGATGCTTGTTGGGTCGGTGCTAGCGGTGAAGGAAGCATCGGGCAGCAGGTGCTCCTCGATCTTCGAGACCAACACATTGCGCTGATACTGTTCGTGCAGCGCGGTCTTGAAGTCATCGAGCGTGAGTTCGCTCAAGACACCATAGTTCAGGAGGGTGTTCAGGTAGGAGTCGTACAGTTTGCCGATGATGGCTTCTTGTCGCGACTGCGCCTGTGCCCCTTGTGGTGTCGGAGTCGGTGTAGCGGTCGGCTCCTCGGTGGCCTCCACCTCCTCGGTCGCGGTCGGTGTCGCGCTGAGGGTATCGGTAAGCGTTTCGGTATCGCTTACCGCTGCGGTAGCAACTGGTGTAGGAGTTGCTGGGGTCTCCTCAGGGAACGTCGAGCCGAGGTCGGCGATGAGCGCCTGTGCGATCTCCTCTTCGTTGGCTTGCAGGTTCAACTCCTGGGCGCCTTTGAGGATGAGTTGGCGATCGATCCAGTTGTTCAGGGTGAGGTTATCAACCGCTGCGGTATCGATCGATGATAGCTCGTTGTTCAGCGTCGGGATCTGGCTAGCGATCTGCTGAGTCAGTTCTGGACCGAGCGTGCTGATCAGTTCGAGGTTCTTGATCGTATTCGTGATGTTACGGGCAATCTCGTTGCGGCGTTCGTTGGAGTATTCTCGGCGCGAGAGCGTTTGTCCATTGACTGCGACAACGGGACGGCTTGGTAACCAGAGGCGCTCGTAGCCGAGGCCGATGAGGATTGCGAGGAGCGCTAAGCCGATCGCCACTGCAGTGATGGTAATCACGATCCGCTGTTTGCGCTGTTCGCGTTCGTGACGCGAGCGTACGCGGCGGGCGTGGACGGATTGCTCAGGCTTCTGTGGTTTTTTTGGTGTTTGGGCCATGCTCACCACATATTAATACATAAAACGCAAAACGCTCGAAGCCCTCACGTTTTACGTTTTACATTGATCACGCTATTAGGCATCGCGCATTGCTGCTGATTTAGTTGGAGGTAGCAGATGGTTGCGCAACGAGAGCAGGTGCAGTAGTGCTTCGGTCGCCAAGCGTAGGGGCCTTGGCGTGAGCTACCACACCTGCTCTCTTACACATCTAATTGCGCGTGTGGGCCGCTGCAAACGGCAACAGCGCCAAGTGGCGCGCGCGCTTGATGGCAACGGTCAGGCCGCGCTGGTGTCGCGCACAGGTGCCCGTGCGGCGACGGGGCAAAATCTTGCCTCGGTCGGAGATGTAGCGCTGCAGGCGCTTGATATCCTTGTAGTCGGCGATGCGAATCTTGTCGGCGCAGAAACTGCAAACTTTACGACGCGCAATAAACTTGCGGCGGCTTCCGCTAGCGGATGTGCTGCTGCGGCGACTTCGCGCTCGATCATCACTCATTGTACGTTATCCTCATGTGTATGATTATAGTTTTGGTTTCGCCATGCTCCGTTGCGGTGATTAGAAGGGGATGTCTTCATCCCCGATATCAGCCGCATCTCGCGATGAGTAGCCGCGTGATGAACGCTGCTCGTAGTCATCGTAGCCGCCGCTGTCGCGGGTGCCACGGCTATCGAGCATAATCATATCGCTGGCAATCACCTCGGTTCGGTAGCGGGCCTGACCATCCTGATCCTGCCATTGACGGGTTTGCAGGCGACCTTCGATATACACACGGCTCCCCTTGCGAAGGTGCTCGTTGCAGATCTCAGCGAGTTTATTCCAGGTGACGATGTTGAACCATTCGGTTTCTTCACGCGCCTCCCCGGAACCATCCTTCCATTGGCGACCTGCTGCGACGCTGAAAGTCGTCACCGGGCTGCCACCGGCGGTGTAGCGCATTTCGGGATCCTTCCCAAGCCGCCCTATCACCATGACTTTGTTCAGATCCTTCGCCATCTCGGCCACCTTTCCTGCTCACACCGTTAAATTTCGTCCGAAGTGTCGTCGATATCTTCGAACTCTTCGTCCTCAATATTCTCTTCCTCTTCCTCTTCAGCATCGCTGCTGAGTGAGAGCGACGAGCTTGACAGCCCTTGACCGCGGGCGTCGACGAGGGTGAGCAGATAGCGCAAAATAGCATCGTTGAGCTTGAGAGCTCGCTCGACTTCAGGAACGTTGGTGGTGGCGAGGTTGAAGTGGCACAACACGTAGAAACCTTCGGTGAAGGCACGGCGGCTTGCTTCGCCTTCGGCATATTCGCGGATGGGGTAAGCGAACTTGCGGCGGCCCCACGGCGGGGTTTGCTCAGTGTTGGTAACCGTACCACCTGCAGCGGTGATGGCCTGATGAACACGGCTAATGGTGTTCGCGATTTCTTCCTCGCTGGATCGCAGAGGGGAGATGATAAACATCAATTCGTAGTCACGACGACGCTCGCGCATTGATCCTCCTGTGGTGATACCTCTCTCGTCGATTTGGGTGGCAATGCGCATCGCCACCACATGCGGAGAGGTAGAAGCACTATTTTGAATTACGAGCGGTGATTATAGCATAGGCTAGCTATCGCTGCAACCATCGCTTTTTTATCAACGTTAGGTGCCATTATTTATGCGAGCACGCTCTCGATCTGATCGAGGAACACACCCGCAACGCGATCCCAGTCGTACTGTTCGACGTGCGCTTGGCCGAACGCGCTCATCTCGGCGCGGCGATTAGGTTGCAGCAGCAGGCTCACCAACGCGGCGGCCAGCGCGACACAATCGCCGGGCGGTACCAGGATGCCGGCTTGACCGTGCGGCACAACCTCGGGGATGGCGGCGGAGCGGGTCGCCACAATCGGTAGTCCGGCGGCCATCGCCTCAAGGAACACAATCCCGAAGCCCTCCTGCACGCTGGGCAGGCAGAAGATATCGCCCTGACGGTAGCAGGCCGCCACTTGCTCATCGGTGGGCAGGCTGCCGAGGAAGGTGACCGTGTCGTCGAGACGCAATCGGGCCGCTAACTGGCGGAGTGGCTGATGCTCAGGGCCATCACCGACGATCAAGGCCCGCACGCCTGGCACGGTGGTCCGCACGATCAGGAGCGCCTGCAGCAGGTCGGCGATGTGTTTGCGAGGGTACTGACGGGCCACACAGACGATCGTCGTTCCGTTGCTGTTGCGCGGTGCTGCGTCGAGCATGCGCCGCCAACACGGCAGGTCGATGCCCTCGGGCACGAGCCGCACGCGCTGCGGATTGATGCCGTAGTGGCGCTCGATGGCGTCGCGACAGTAGGCGCTGGTAGTCAGCACACCGTCGGCGTGGCGAGCGTTGTGCGCTTCGAGCCGCGAGAGCAGTTCGAACAGGGCGCGGACTCTCCCGCGCTCATGCTGCATTTCTTCGGCGATCACGCCCTTGATCGAGGCGAGGTACGGTGTTTTGCCGTGTCCCGACCAGCGGAAGCCGTCGATATCGAATCCAACAATCAGGTCGTAGCGTAGGGTGCGCAGCAGGGCTGGCAGATGCAGGTTGAAGAACAGCCGCCGCAGGGTGATGGAGCGCGGCCAAGCCACTGGTGGGGCGAGCCGCGAGACGGTGTGACCACGGGCTTGCAGCGCACTGCGTAAGCCGCCGATTCCAGCAGCAGTACCGCTACCTTCGGCAGTTGTTTGGAGCCAGGAATCAAGGAATGCGATATGCAACGGCATACAATCCTGCTTTCAACGGCTTCGATGAGTGTTGGTAGTATTTCTGGCAACACAAAGCCACAAACGAGTATACCATACTGTCGCAAGCGTGAACGTACTACAGACAGGTACTTTCAGCGCTTCGATGCGTACGAAGACTTTGCCGGAGGCGTATTCCACGCGGCAAGGCGTTCGCTCACGGCATGCGGGCGCTGCGTGAGGGGCTGCTTCTATTCTGTATCCTTATCAGCGGAAAACGATTGCTCGCCTCGCCCAATCTGTGCAGTATGGGCTGGTACTACTGCGAATCGTAATTTTATTGTAGTAGATCCGCCTGTGCGAGGCAACCACCAAACGGAGGCAGGGTAACGTGAGGCATGAACTGGCCAGCTCATAGATCGGGCTGAACGCAGGGGGCAGAGATCCTTGGAGGCGAACATTGCGCTCATCTCCGATCAACTTGGATCTTCAAGATATTGTTTATTCGAGAACTAGAGTGCCAGTTCGCGCACTAAAAGCGTGGAAGAACCAACGCTGCGTGCCTGAAGGTTCGATTCGCAATCGATTACTTCCATGCGCGATGGCCTTATTGCGAAAACTTCCGCCTCTGATGCATAGAGGTGCGTAAAATGGCGCGCCACACAGTCAGTGCATATACCATACGAGTCAAATTCACTTTCATGGTGCAAGATACCGAGATCTTGGTGGCACCATGCGCAAATGTGATGATGCATCGAACGTTGGTCTGATGCGCCTTGCATACCATTAACGGCGTGCATATCTATCACTCCTCTACTGAGCCGCGTCGATTACCCAACTTATTGCCTAGCACTGAGAGCCTAGCTGTATTATATGATATACGATCACTGATACTATACCGTATAAAATGCTTTCCCAAGATGAAAGAAAGTACACGAAATGGCCTTTCTTGCGTATCTATACGATAATTCCTAGTATTTAGAGTGGTCATTTGTATCACAAAATTGACATCTCAGATGACAAAATTCGTTGCTGGGTCGGCTCATCCGACGGTTGTCAGTTGTGTCAGGTTCCGTCTTTCGGCATTCTGATGCTGTATTCCGTATTAGTTGCCGAGTAGTGTCGTCTTTAAGCGACGAATCCCCTCTTGAATGGTTCGTTCATCGAGTGCAGCATAACCGAGTAATACCCCACCGCGCCTGAGAGGGCGCTGAGCGAACGCTGAGAGTGGCGCGATATCGAGTTGGTGTTTGGCGGCCCGTTGTGCCACCTGCCGATCATCAACACTCTCCGGCAGATAACCCACCACGTGCATGCCCGCCTCGGCCACACCCAGCTCAACCAGGCCAGCGAGTTCGCGCTGCACCGTGTCGATGAGGGTGACACGTCGAGTGTCGTACAGCTGGCGCATTCGCCGCACATGCCGCGCGAAGTGTCCCTCGGCGATGAAGTCCGCCAGCACGGCTTGCTCGATGGTTGGGGCATGGCGATCGGCGAGCGCCTTGGCGGCCACGAAGGCATCGACGAGATCGGGCGGCACCACGATGTAGCCGAGCCGAAGCGCGGGGAACATGGTTTTGCTGAGCGTGCCCAGGTATACGGTGCGCTGCTCCGTATCGAGTCCCTGCAGCGATGGCAGCGGGCGACCGATGTAGCGGTATTCGCCGTCGTAATCGTCCTCCAGCACCCATGCCCCGCTGCGCTGCGCCCATTCCAGCAGGGTCAGCCGCCGCGCCAAGCTCATCGTCACTCCCAGCGGGTATTGGTGCGAGGGTGTGATGTAGGCCAGCCGCGCCTGCGGGCAGCGCTCGATGCCCACCTCCACCGCGAGTCCTTCCTGATCGATCGGCACGGGCACCACCTGCGCTCCGGCGCTGATCAGCGCGCCACGCGCCCCGATATAGCCAGGATCTTCGTGCCAAACCTGGTCGCCTGGGTCGAGCAGTACGCGCGTCGCGAGATCAAGCCCTTGCTGCGAGCCGGAGACGACGATCACCTGATCGGCGGTGCAGCGCACGCCCCGCGACGCGCCCAAATAATCGGCGATGGCGGCGCGCAGCGGCCCGTACCCGGCGGGGTCGCCGTAGCCAAGCGATGCGTGAGTGGCGTTGCGCCAGTGCCGTTGCAGGATGCGCGTCCAGATGCCGAAGGGGAACTGCGCGGTGTCGGGCTGCCCAACCCGAAAGCTGTAGGCCAACGTGCGATCGCGCCAGTGGGTGACGGGTGTGGCCGCCAACAGTGCGCCCCGCTTCGAGAGGTGGCGTTGTGTGGCGGGTGCGGGCTGTTCGGTCTGCGCTGCGCGGATCTGGAGCAGTTCCTCGGGCAGCGCACGGCTGACGTACGTGCCGGAGCCGGGCCGACTCTCGATGTACCCCTCGGCGATCAGTTGATCGTAGGCGTCGAGCACTGTGTTGCGGGCGATCTGCAGCTCGGCGGCGAGGCGACGGCTCGCGGGCAGGCGCGTCCCCGCCACCAATCGCCCCGAGAGGATCGCCTCGCGCAAAGCGTCGTAGAGCTGGCGGTGGAGCGGTGTGCCCTGCTGCGGGTCGAGCTCGAACAGCGAGGTGAGGATCTGCATAAAGTGGTTCCCTCCATTTGCTGCAAAGTGGTTCTTGTGGCAGACCACTTATCGCCCTATGATACATCCATTCAGCGACCTTGTCGTTCGAATCGGTATGGATGGTTTTTGCCAGCGTAGGCTGGGTAAGGATAGGGCATGCGGATCGAGACAGTGAACGGGGACACCTTCGAGCAGGTGCTGCCGTTAATCGCAGCGTATCAGCGCTTTTACCAGACGGAGCCGGATACCGAGCGCAATCGGGAGCATTTTGGGCAGTTTCTCACCGATCACAGCCAGGGCATTCAGTTTGTGGCGTTGGATGAGCAGGGACAAGCGTTGGGCTTTGCGACGCTCTACTTCCCGCTTAGCTCAGTGAGCGCGGGCGCGTACTGCCTGATGAACGATCTGTTCACGGTTCCCGAAGCGCGCGGCCAAGGCGTTGGTCGAGCGCTGATCCTGCATTGCCTTGAATACGCCAAACAAAAGGGCTTCCGCCAGATCTCCTGGCAGACCGCAGAGGATAATCATCGGGCGCAGCGTTTGTACAACAGCCTGCCGACCACGCATCGTGCGTGGTTGCGCTACACGCTGCCCGTAAGCGAATAGTGAGGTTTCCCATGAATGTTCAACCGGTTGTTTTGACGGGCCAATGGGTGCGGTTGGAGCCGTTGGAGGAGCGCCACGCTGCCGATCTGATCGAGGCCGCCGATTATGAGGAGATTTGGCGCTACATGCCAACGCCGCTGCAGCAACCCGAGCAACTCCACCAATGGATCAAGGATACGCTTGAATTGCAGCGCACGGGCACGATCTTGCCGTTTGCGATCATCGAATTGAGCAGCGGCAAAGCGGTTGGCAGCACACGCTACTTGGACATTCGTCCCAAGGATCGGGGTCTAGAGATCGGCTGGACGTGGTTGACGCCGCGAGTGTGGCGCACGTCCGTCAATACCGAGTGCAAATTGATGCTGTTGCGCCACGCCTTCGAGACGCTCGACGCCATTCGCGTGCAGATCAAGACCGACAAGCGCAACACGCGCTCGCGGCAGGCCATCGAACGGATCGGCGGTCAGTTCGAGGGCATTCTGCGGCAGCATATCGCCCTGCGCGATGGCACATTCCGCGATTCGGCCTACTACAGCATTTTGCACACCGAATGGCCGCAGGTGAAGCAGAATCTGCTCGTCAAATTGGAGCCTGCGCAGGCCATAGCTTCGTAGAGGTGGGAGCAATGTATCTACCAAAAGCGTTTCAGGTGGAGGAGCAGGCGGAGTTGCACGCCCTGATGCGGCGCCATAGCTTCGCGGCGTTGGTGACCCAGCACGAGGGCGCGCCGTTCGCCACGCACCTGCCGTTCGTGTTGGAGGCGGAGCGCGGCCCGCACGGCACGCTCATCTCGCACATGGCGCGGGCGAACCCGCAGTGGAAGGCGTTCGCCTCGGGCGAGCCGGCCCTGGTGATCTTCCAAGGCCCGCACGCCTACATCACCCCATCGTGGTACGATCCGACGGTCGCGAGCGTGCCGACGTGGAACTACGCAATTGTGCACGCCTACGGCATCCCCCGTGTGATCGAAGATCCAGAGCGCCTGCGACTGATGCTTGAGCAACTGGTCGATACCTACGAGGCGCAGTTTGAGCAGCCGTGGCACCTCAACAGCCCCACGAACGAGTATGTGCAGCGCATGGTGAAGGCGATCGTCGGCTTCGAGATCGAGATCACCAAGCTCGAGGGTAAGTACAAACTCAGCCAGAACCGCCCGCTCGCCGATCAGCAGCGCGTCGCAAAAGAACTCGCTCAGAGCGGCGACCCTGAGCGAGTGGAAGTTGCCAAACTGATGCACGCCGTGCAGCAGCGCTAAATCTGCCGATCGCGTCGTTTGAGTTGCCAGGCCGTGAGCGCCAAACAGATCAGCATGTACAGCAGCAGAATGCCCCAGCGCGAGAGCAAATGCGCCGTCGTGAAGGTGTACTCCTCGGGTGGGTTCGGCAGTATGCCGAAGCCAGGCTGCAACGGCAGATCGTTGATATTGGCGCTCGTGCCGTAGGCATCCATCGACCAACGGCTGATCGTGAGCCACGAGAGGATGCGCTGGATGCTGTAGCCATCGCCCAAACTGAAGATCACACCAGCGAACAGGATCTGCGGGATCAGCGCGATCGGCACGATCGACGTGGCGCGGTCGGGTGTGGAGGAGAAGGCCGAGAGCAGCAAGCCCAACGCCAACCCGGCCAGCGCCGTCAGCAGCGTGGTAATGTACAACTCGACCGTGATCGGCAGGAACACGCCCTGCTCGGGGAACTTCACCTTCAGCATCACCAAGCCCAGCAGCATCGCGCTTTGGATGGCCACCAGCACCGCCAGCACCAAAATCTTCGACAGCATGTACGGGCCGATATGCAGGTTCGCGAGCCGTTCGCGTTTGTAGATCGCCGCCTCCTTCACGATCTCGCGGGCGGAGTTGATGATGCCGAACCACACCCCCACCGTCGCCAGCATAAACAGGATCTTCTTCGCCTCGCTGGCCACCGCATTATCACCCACAATTGCATCGGCCTTGCTCACCAACATCAGCAGCAGGCCAATGATCGGCGCCTGCAATAGCAGAATCAGCAAGTTCCGGCGATCCTGCAACAGCAGATCAACGCCACGGCGCGTCAGAATGCCCAATTGGCGGATCAGCGACACCTGCTGCGGTTTCGAAACCTCTTGGCGAGCACTGTTTGTATCGGTCAACGACGGCGCTTGGGCCAGCCGCTGAGCGACGTACAGTTGGTAGTGCGCCGAATTGCGGAATTTGATCTCCCACAGTTCGGCGAGCGTAGGTGGCTGCTGCTTGGCGGCTGGGCGATTGGCGATCAACGTATCGTACTCTTGCTTCAGGTCGCGCTGCGCGATCGCCCAGCGATCCGGATCGGCGGGATCGGCCAACCCCTCCAACTTCGTGTAGATATCGGCGAAGTCGCCACTGTTCACGTTGAAGAACGCCAGCGCCTCGGAGGGCGGGCCGAAGTACACCATCCGACCATCGGACATAAACACCACGTGATCGCACTGCGTGATATTCGCCGTTGCGTGCGTCACCAGCACCACCGTGCGCCCGCTGTCCGCCAAGCGGCGCAGCGTGTACATCATCTTCTTCTCAAGGCCCGGGTCGAGCCCCGAGGTCGGCTCATCCAAGAAGAACAGCGATGGATCGGCCAACAACTCGGCCCCGATGCTCACGCGCTTGCGTTGCCCACCCGATAAGTTCTCGACCAACTTATCGCGGTGCATGGTCATCTCGACATCCTCAAGCACGCGCTCGATGCGCTGCTTGATCTCGGATGGCGCGGTGTCGTTCGGCAGGCGCAGCTGCGCCGCGTAGCTCAGCGCCCGCTCCACTGGCAGTGTGCGGTGGATAATATCGTCCTGCGGCACATAGCCGATCAGGGTGCGGTACGCATCGAAATTGCGGTAATAATCGTCGCCGTTGATGAAGATGCTGCCCGTGTTTGACTTGACATAACCTGCTAACGCATTAAGCAGTGTGCTCTTACCGGTGCCGCTGCCACCCACCAATGCCACAAACTCGCGGGGCGCGATCGAGAGCGAGACATCTTTGAGGATGATGCGCGATTTGCCGCCACGCGAAACCACGCGGCTCAGGTTGCGGGCGTCGATGCGCAACGCACCGCGCTGATCGTACTCATCGAGGCTATCGCCGTTGTAGACGAGCTTAAACGCGCCGATCTGGATCACATCGCCACGCACAAGCGTATGCTGGGTGATGCGCTGGCCGTTCACGAACGTGCCGTTGGCCGATCCCACATCGCGCAGCACGTGCTGGCCGTTCACGCGGTCGATCACCGCATGGCGGCGCGACACCTGCGGGTTATCGAGACGAATCTCGGTGCCCTCGCGTCCAATCGTGATCTGCGGGTCGTTCGGGTCGAGCGGATAGCTGTTGGCCACCGTGGCCGCCGCCGTCACGCGCACCGCCTGTGGGTTGTGGTACGTCAGCGAGACGAAGTTACCCGTCGCCGGATCGCCGATGCGCAGCACATCGCCATTGGCCAAACTCAACGGGGTGTTGGCGGGCATCCGCTGGCCCTCGAACAGGATACCGTTGGTGGAGCCGATATCGGTGATGGTGTGTCGATTGCCCTCCGGCTCGATGCGCGCGTGCTGGCCCGATACGAAGCGCGATTGCAGCACAATCGTGTTGCTGGGCGCGCGTCCGATCGTCATTGGCGTACTGCCCAGCGGCACGATTCGGCTCTGGCCCTCCTCCACAATCAACAGGTGCGGAGTCTGCTGTTGGCTGAGCGATTGCAGCACCGTCTGGCCCGAACTAGCTTGTGGAACGCTAGGAGGCACGAGCGTGGGTGCCGAAGGCGATGAAGCTGATTGAACAGGGGTAACTGTTTGCGGTTGGCCGCACACAGGGCAGAACTTTATACCCGCACGTCTAAGCGTTGCGCCGCAATGAATGCACGTTGCAGTAGACACGTCCAGCGATCTCCCGAATTGGCGGATGCAAGCAAGTGATCTGATTCTAACACAAGCTTTTGCTTTTCGGCGCGCAGATCTGCGTAAAGAAGCGAACAAACGCCACTATTATCGGCCATGGTGTTGGGCAGCCGCTTGTTTTTGGAGAAGAAAGAGGCAACCGCGTTGAGAGCGCCCGTCGCTACGGGCGATCGCCGTCGTGTACAACGTTTGCGCGCTCGGGCAGGAGGCGCTGCCGCGCCAAACGCGCGGGGGTCTGTTGCGCGATGCGCAACCGCTTCGCCAAACCCGCACCTGTCGCCAACCATCGGAAGGGCGGACCTACAACTACTCGCCCTCGCGCACAAACACCAAGCAGATCAGCACCCCGACAATCGTTAGGGCTGCCGCCAGCGTGCCGATAGCCATAAAGCCCCAGCGCTCCCAAATCGGCAGGCCGATCTGCGTCGAGACCAAGCGCCCCATCCCGATCGTCGCCACGCAGAGCGAGATCATCAGGCCGCGCGCTTGCGGCAGGATACCGCTCACCAGCGGGAACAGCGAGACGATCGCAAACTCGAACCAGAGCACAAACAGGTAAAACAGGACGATAAACAGCACCCAGTTGCCCGCGCTAAACGGCAGCAGTCCCTGGAACAGCGCCACCATCCCGAAGGCGATCAGCACCGTGCGGCGCTTGCCCAACCGATCCACCAACACCATCGAGCCGAGCGATCCCACCAATTCCACAAAACCGAGCATCGCAAAGACCTGCGTCGTCTGCTCGACAGTCGCTTGGAAGTCTTGTTCGAGCCAACTCGAATAGACCACGAAGATCAACTCGGTGGCCATCAGCAAGCAGAAGACGCTCAGCAGCATCGTCACTACATTGCGCTGAAGCAGCAACTCGTAGCGTTTGAGCTTTTCGCGTTGTGTTGCGGTATGAGTGCGCTGCACGGGCGGCAGCATCACAAACGTGCCGAGCAGGGCGAGCACACCCGCCCCAAACAGCGCCCCGAACGCCACGTGCCACGTGCCCGTCAACTGGATCAGCGCGGAAAGCACGCTAATGCCCACCAACGCCGCCAGCGCCCAGCTCGTTTCGAGCAGGCCCAGGATCTTTCCGCGCCGTTGGTAGGGCGTGCGGGCGCTCGCGTAGCTCTGCATCGAGGGCTGATACAGCGCATTGCTCAGCCCAATCAGCAGGTAGCCCAGCAGAAACACCGGGAACGCATTGGCGATGGCGCAGAACGCCGCACCCAAGCAGAACGACCCAAGCCCCAACAGCATCGTGAAGCGCTCGCCGTAGGTGTCGGCTAAACTGCCACCCGCCGGGCTGAGCAGCGTCGCAGCGACTTGGACCGACAATAGCAGGCTCGCGGTAGTGATTTCGACCTGGAGTCCTGTCGCGAGAAAGCCCAATAAGGGGTAAAGGATGCGGAATGCGGTATTGAGCAACAGGCGCCCGAACAGCAGGATACCGATCTGTGGCCAGCGTAACGCCGCCAACGGTGGCTCAGCTAACAACAACCACCTCTTCTAAAACATCGTTCATCGTACGCAGATTATACGTGATCTTTCGCAAGGTATTTCCTCTGAGTTGTCGAACAAGAGTGTTTGTGCTATAATCCTCCGCTACGTTAGTGTCAAGTTGACACAGTACCGCATTCGTGTTGTGTGAAGCCCAGTACTATCACAAGGAGAGCAAGATGCGCAGCTCGGAGGGAGGCAGGCTTAGTAGTACTGCACTCGCGTTGATTCCTGTCGCGATCGCCCTGAATATCGCTGTCGGACAAATCGTACAAACGATTAAGCTGCCCGTATACCTCGACAGTATTGGTACGGTGCTGGTGGGAGCATTAATTGGACCTTGGGTGGGCTTGATTACAGGTGCACTTTCGAATGTGGTATGGACGGCGACTGGTCTGCCAAACAGTGCTCCGGCGATCAGTTTCGCGTATGTGGCGGCAGTCATCGGTATGATTGCCGGTTTTGCGGGGCGTGCTAATCTCTTTCAACGTCGTTCTCCCCGCATATTGTCCGCTCTCGTGAGCGGCACATTCGTGTTCGCATTGACACTGTTCGTGTTGATGTTTGTGAATCGCAATCCCGATCCCGATGCTTGGCCGCCCTACCCCCATGCAGTCGACTTGATTAAGCAATACTGGCCGATCTTCACCGTTACAACGCTTGCCAGTATGGTGGCAGGTTATTTTGTGCTGCAGAATGCTGGCTATGCTGGTGCGATCGGCTTGGTGACGGGCATCGTCGCGGCGATCCTCTCGGCGCCAATGGCGACCATCGTGTACGGCGGTGTGACGGGCGCGGGCACCGACCTGCTGGTGGCGGCCTTCCGCAACAGTGGTGCCTCGATCTTTGAATCGGCGTTCGCTCAGGGCGTGGTATCCGATCCGTTCGACAAAATGACATCGTTCTTGATCGTGTGGCTAATCGTTCAATCGTTGCCGCGACGCTTGCTGGCGCGCTTCCCGAACACGCGAGATGCCCTCGATCAGGAGAGCGACGCGTAATACCGCCTTACCGTAGGTTCGCTTTTGTGTTGGACTTGATGGGAGCATCACCCGGTTGGACAGTTGTTCAACTGTTCAGCCGGGTTTTGTATCAGAGGTAGTGAAACGAGGCATCAAACTGCGCCTGCTGCAATTTGATGCCTCGTCTCTTGTAGTAGAATAGCAGCGATTTCGCGTGAAGTGTGGCGAAGTGCCCCTTCTGCGGTTCATAATGCTGTCTACGTGGAAATCTCGGCCTGCCAAATGCTATACAGGTTCGATCATATAGCGTTTGTTATCACGAATTAGGTGCCCATGCGCTCTGCGTATGTTTCCAACTCGCGGATGCTCTCTACTCTGCATCCCCTAACAAAAACTGTGATGGTTGTGCTGCTTATCCTTGCGGCATATCTCATCCCCTGGTTGTGGTGGCCGATCACACTGTTTGCGCTGATTGTGGTGCTAGCGTTTGCTAGTGGTGTAGGGCGCTCGTTTCTTCGTACGATTGTGCTCGGCATGTTGCCGATTGTGATCTCGGTCTTTCTGATCCAAGGTCTGTTGTTCCCTCCTGCGGACGCCACTCCATTCACGTTTGGCCCGCTGACGCTCACCTACGAGGGTCTGGCGTTGGCGTTCAGCGTCAGTACGCGCCTGTTGTTGTTCACCTCGGCGGTGCTGCTGCTGTTGCGCACCACGCACCCTGCTGATCTGGTTTACGCCCTGACGCAGCGCGGCCTGCCGCACAGCACTGGCTATATTTTGCTTGTGTCGCTGCAGATCTTCCCTGAGATGGTGGCGCGCGCCACCGCTATCCTCGAAGCGCAGCGCTCGCGCGGCCTTGATACGCAGGGTTGGCGCAGAGTGTTGGCGTTGTTGCCGCTGACGGGTCCGCTGGTGGTCGGCGCGCTGGCCGATGTGGAGGAGCGGGCGATGGCGCTGGAGTCGCGGGCGTACATGGTGCGCGGCCCGAAGACGAGTTTGCGTCAATTGCACGATACTGCCGCACAACGCTGGGTGCGCCTCCTGATGATTGTGGCGATTGTGGCGCTGATTGTCTGGCGATTGAGTCTATTTGTGAGCACGTTTCTATGAATCCCATCGTCGAACTTTCTGCGCTGACGTTTCGGCATACTTTGGCGCGTAAGCCTGCTCTGAACAACCTGAGCGTGAGCATCCCCGCTGGGCAGATCTGTGGCGTGATCGGACGGACGGGCGCGGGCAAGAGTACGCTCACGGCCTTGTGCGCCGGGTTTATTCCGCAGTTCTACGCTGGCAAGCTCAGCGGTACGGCGATTGTCGATGGGCAGGATGTGTTGGCCCGTCCGGTCGCCGAGTTGGTGCGCCATGTGGGGTTGGTGAGCAGCAACCCGTTTAGCCAGATCTCCGGCGCGTGCTTCACCGTGTTCGAGGAGGTTGGCTTTGGGCTTGAGAATATCGGCGTGCCCCGCGACGAGATTCTGGAGCGCGTCGAGTGGGCGTTGCAGGCGCTGCAACTGAGCGAACTGCGCGACCGCTCGCCCTACGAGCTTTCGGGCGGGCAGCAGCAGCGTATGGTGATCGCGGCCACGCTGGCGATGCGCCCTCCGGTGTTGGTGCTCGATGAGCCAACTGCGCAACTCGATCCGCAGACGATCGAGCATTTGGCCGAGTTGTTGCGCGATCTGGCCCGACAGGGCACCACGATCCTGTTCGCCGAGCACCGTCTGGAATGGACGGCTAGCCTGGCCGAGCGCATTCTGGTGCTGGATCGGGGCGAACTCATCCTCGATGGCCCGCCCGACACGGTGCTCAACGATCCGCTGTTGCGCGAGCGTGAGATCGGTTGGCCGCGTCCGGCGTACCTGGCCGATCGTGCCCGTGCGATCGAGCTGTGGCCGGCGCAGCGCCCGCTGCCGATCACGCTCGACGGTCTGCTCGATGGCTTCCGCGCGGTGCCGCCCGATGCCAAGCGCGCTCCCGCTGCTTCGTCGAGTGCTGCTGAGCCTACCGCTCCCACTCCGCCGACCCCGCCTGCTACGGGCACGCCGATTGTGTCGCTCGATGGCGTGCGCTTCAGCTATCCGAGCGGTGTTGAGGCGCTGCGTGGGGTTTCGTTGGCGTTCGGCGCTGGTGAGCGGGTGGCGTTGTTGGGGCGTAACGGTGCTGGCAAGAGCACGCTGGTGCGCCACTTGAACGGTCTGTTGCAGCCGAGCGCGGGCACGGTGCTGGTGCAGCAGCAGGATACCCGCCGCACGACGGTAGCCCGCTGCGCGCGGCATGTCGGCATTGTGTTCCAGGATGTGCGCAACCAGTTGTTCGCCCGCACCGTGCGGGATGAGTTGCGCTTTGGGCCGCGCAATTTGGGCTACAACGCTCGCAAGATCGAGGAGTTAGTCGAGATGGCGCTCCAGCGCTTGCAGTTGGTGGATGTGGCCGATCTGCACCCCTACGACCTCTCGCCCGCGCAGCGCCGCCTAACGGCGATTGCTGCGGTGCTGGCGATGGATGTCGATCTGCTGGTGCTCGATGAGCCGACGGCGGGTCTCGATAATCCTTCGATTGCGCTGTTGGAGCAGTTGGGGCGCGATCTGGTGGCGCAGGGCAAGAGTGTGGTGGTGGTGAGCCACGACCTCGATTTCTGCTTCGAGGCGCTGGATCGCGTGGTGCTGATGCGCGACGGCCAGGTGATCCTCGACCGCGCTTGGAATGCGATGGCTGCGCCGGATTACGCGCTGTTGGAGGAGACGGTCGGGCTGCCGGTGCAGTTGCAGGCGGCGCTGGCGTTGGAGGATACCGCTCCCCCCGAGTTGCGGCAGTTGCTCTTGCAGCGCGATACGCTCATGTAGGCGTTCGCCCTCATCCCATCTAAGCGGCAACGTTGTGCACGACGGAGTCTGCCCGTAGCGACGGGTGTTGAGGCGGCGGCTGCTTCTCTCTTCCCCAAAAAACAACTGGTGATGAGGTGGCGATGTCGCTGAGGTGACGGTACAGCGCGGAGTACGATGCTCCGCGCTGTTTGGTGTGCGTTAGTAGGTGGCGCGTCCGCCGCTGATGTCGAACACGGCTCCGGTCGAGAAGCTGCAATCGGGCGAGGCGAGCCACGATACGAGCGCGGCGACCTCGCTGGGCTGCCCGGTGCGGCCCATTGGGATCTTCGAGACCATGTAGTTGACCGCTTCTTTGGTGAGTTGTTGCAGGATCTCGGTCTCGATCACGGCGGGCGTCACGCAGTTGACGAGGATGCCCTGGGTGGCGACCTCTTTGGCGAGCGCCTTAGTGAAGCCGATCACGCCGGCCTTGGAGGTGGAGTAGGCCGACATGTTGGGGTTGCCCTCTTTGCCCGAGATCGATGCGATGTTGATGATGCGGCCCGATTTGCGCTCTTGCATGTGCGGCAGCACAGCCTGGCAGCAGTAGAACACGCCGTCGAGGTTCACCGCGAGGATGCGCCGCCATTCGTCGACGGGGTAGCTGGCGACGGGCGCGGCGGTGCCTGCGATGCCCGCGTTGTTGACGAGCACGTCGATCTGGCCCGCGCGCTCTAGCACGGTGTCGATCATCGCTTTGACGCTGGCTGGGTCGGTGACATCGACTTCGACAGCGAAGGCGTTGGTTGCGCTGAGTTCGGCGGCTACGTTTGTGGCTGTTTGGAAGTCTCGGTCGGCTATGACGACGGTGAATCCATCGTTGAGCAGGCGCTCGGCGATCGCTTTGCCGATCCCGCGAGCGGCACCTGTTACAATCGCGACTGATGAGTTGCTCATAGGGCCTCCATTGGCAGGGATGATACGTGGCGCTATGATACACGAAGTGTCGAAATTGGTACAAGAGCGCATCTGGTATACTACTGCTCTCAGAAGCCTCTGCTTTGGCTGATTGGTGTCGGCGATATCGCTCTGCCAATCCACGATTTTCTGACACGTTCTGCTCTGTGAAGGCGATCTGCCTTGTTGAGCTAGGAGGGGAACCTCGATGCTGTTTAGCCCTGGTGCGCTGCATATGCACACGCTCTTCTCCGATGGTACGGGTACTGTCGAGGAACTGGCGCTTGCAGCCCGTCGCGCTGGCCTGCGCTGGATTATCATCACCGATCACGATACGCTGGAGGCCGCGCCGAGCGCTGGCTGGATGCACGATGTGTTGGTGATTGTGGGCCACGAGATCACGCCCGATCATAATCACTTCTTGGCGTTGAATGTGAATGAGGTGATCGATAATACGCTCGCGCCGCAGGATTTCGTGGATGCGGTGTACGATCGAGGTGGTTTCGGCATAATCGCGCACCCCGATGAGCAGGTCGCCAATAGTTTCAAGGATATTTACCGCTGGGATGATTGGTCGGTCGATGGTCCTCGGCAGCGCGAGGGCAAGCCCGTGGGGATCGAGTTGTGGAACTTGCTCAGCGATTGGGGCGAGCATTTGACGCAGCGCAATAAGGAGTTGCTGTTTATGTTCCCCAGGTTGGGCTTGAGTGGCCCGACCGCCGATACGCTGGCCTGGTGGGATCGCCTGAATATGAGCGGCAAGCGCACGTTTGGCGTCGGCGGCGTCGATGCGCACGCCTTCAAGAAGCGCGCGCCGTGGGGCGAGGTGGAGATCTTCAGCTACTACTGGAATTTCCGCACGCTCACCAATTATCTGCTGCTCGATAACGAGCTTTCCTCCGATGCCGAGACGGCGACACATCAGGTCTATGCGGCGCTCGCGGCTGGCCGCAGTTATTTCGTCAACCGTATCGATGGTGAGTGTGCCGCGCTCCAGTTTGTGGCCGAGCGCCCCGGCCAGCGTTGGCAGGTGGGCGATACGCCCTGCCTCAAGGATGGCCCGCTGACGATGAGCGCCGACCCAGGTTGCCAATGCGAGTTGCATTTGATCTACAACGGAAAGCTGTTGGTGCGCGGGCGGCGTGTGTTGCGCCACACCATTACGCAACCTGGCGTGTATCGGCTGGAGGCGTATCGGAAGGGACGACCTTGGTTGTACAGCAACCCGATATATGTGGAAGCGTGAACATAGAAAGAGATGCCGTGATGTCCAACCAAGAATTGCTCGATGAAGTTGTTCGGCTCACCTGCGATTTGGTGGCCATCCCTTCGGTGGCCGAGGACCCCGACCAATTGCGCGCAGTGATCGATTATTCCGAGCGTTACGCCCGCGCGGTGCCGGGTGTGTTTGTGCACCGTGGCGAATACGCTGGGAAGCCGCATCTGATCGTCACATTGCGCGATACCAAAACCCCCGATGTGATGCTGAACGCGCATTTGGATGTGGTGCCTGGGCGGCCCGAGCAGTACAAGCCGGAGATTCGCGATGGCCGCATCTACGCCCGTGGCAGCCAGGATATGAAGGGCGCGGCGGCGGTGCTGCTGCGTTTGATGAAGGATTTGGCCGCGCTCGACGAGCGGCCCGATGTCGGCTTTATGTTCGTGAGCGATGAGGAGATCGGTGGGATGGATGGCACCGGCTACCTGCTGGAGCAGGGTTGGCGCTGCAACTTCTTCTTGGCCGCCGAGCCGACCGATCTTGAGATCTGCTTCGAGCAGAAGGGCGCGATGTGGGTCGAGATGCGTGTGCCCGGCCAACCCGCGCACGCCTCGCGCCCGTGGGAGGGCCGCAACGCCTTCGCCGCCTTCGCCGCCGGGCTGATCGAGCTGGAGAAGCGCTACCCCACACCCAAGGAGGCGGCTTGGGCCACGACGATTGTGCCGACGCAGGTGCAGGGTGGCGAGGCTGGCAACCGCTTGCCCGAGGGCATTACGGTCACGTTCGACATTCGGCGCACCGCCAACGATACGCCCGAGGACGTGGCGAATGCGTTGCGTGCGAGCTTCCCGACCGCCCAGATTCAGACGTTGCGCTCCGGCCCGCCCCTGCTGACCGATCCTGAGGATACCAATGTGCAACAGTTGGCCGCCTGCACTGCCGAGGTGCTGGGCCAGCCGACGCGCTTCTACCGCGAGCACTACGCCTCCGACGCGCGCTTCTACAGCGCGGTTGGCATTCCGGCGGTCTGCTTCGGGCCGACGGGCGCGGGGCTGCACTCCGATGAGGAGTGGGTTGAGATCGCGAGTTTGGGCCAGTTGTACGATGCGCTGTGGCGGTTTATCGAACAGCGCTAATCGTTGACAGATCAGAGAGGCGATCCCCGTGTGCGCACGAGGATCGCCTTTTTGTGTGGAAACGATTCTTTACGCCTGGCTGGCGCGGGCGGTTTTGCGCTGCTCGGAATCCTCGGAGAGTTGCATCAACTCGATCGCGTTGCCGTCGGGGTCGCTGATCCAGGCTTGCCAGTTGCCATCGAGCCCAAGTTTTGGCTCACGATCGATCGCGATGCCGCTCTGGCGCAGCTGCTCGGCGGTGGCGTGCAGGTCGTCGGTCAGCAGGCAGAGGTGCATAAAGCTGCCCTTGCGGTTCGGGTCGGGCGGTGGTCCGCCGGGGAACACCTCGATAAAGCGATCGCCTGCGACGTGCAGGTAGATCAGCATCAGGGAGCCATCCTCACGGTGGAGGCGAAATGCTTCGCGGATACCCAGCTTGTCGTAGAACGCGAGTGTACGTTCGAGATCGTGGGCGGCGAACGCGGCGTGGCCAATATCGGTGATCACGAGCGGGTTCCTTTCTTGATAGCGATACGTTGCTTTCGGTGGGGAACTGCGCGATTGTACCACAGAGGTGCGCGTTTCATCCACTTTTTGTCACTTTGAGCAATGTTTGGTATAGTATGCGCGGCGGTTTTTCGCTTGACACTAATAAGTGAGCACATCAATGGGTTACACACGCCTCAATATGTCGCCTCCCACAGTCGTCGTGTCCCGCTAGGGCAGGCGGCTGATCCCCTCAAACGTATACTCACGTTGCTGCTAGGTATCGTTGCGTAGCGGTTCTGTGCGTATTCCCTGTGTTGCGCAATAGTTTGCGCCGCTTTGAGCTGCCGATCCTGCCCTCACGTTCGTCGTCTTGCGATTCTCTGTGAGGAAAGGGATCTTTCTATGTTCTCCAATATATCGTTCCGTTTCACGGCTCGGCACGGCATTATGCTCATTTTGATGTCGGCTCTGATGTGGGGCACGGTTGGTGTTGCCACTAAAGGAATATACACGCTGTCGGACACGAATGCGCTGTCGATCGGCTTCTTCCGCCTGATGTTCGCCTCGCCTGCGCTGTTGCTGACCTGTTGGCTGCTGTTGGGGAAGCGCATGTTCCAGATATCGCTGCGCGACCTCGGTTTAATGGCGTTGATGGGTGTGATGATGGCGCTGTATCAGGTGTGCTACTTCGCCTCGATTGCGTATGTTGGTGTCTCGATCGCCGTGTTGGTGACGCTTTGCACCGCGCCGGTGATGGTGGCCCTGCTGGCCGCGTTCTTCCTCAAGGAGCGCTTGGGCGGCATGGTGCTGTTGGCGCTGGTCTGCGCGATTGCGGGCACTACGATGCTGGTGTGGGTGGAGCCTGGCACGGCCAGCCAGAACAGCAATACGCTGATGGGTGTGTTGTTGGCGCTCGGCTCGGCGCTTGGCTATGCGGTGCTGACGCTGGTGAGCCGCTCGCTCTCTGGGCACTATCACCCGATTCAGCCGATCAGCATCGGGTTTAGTGCTGGTGCGCTGATGTTGCTGCCGTTCGCATTGGCGAATGGCTTGGTGTCCACGTATCCGGGCGAGGCGTGGTTGTTGCTAGTGTATATGGGTTTGGTGCCTACAGCGCTGGCGTATATCCTCTTTTTGACCGGCATCCGGTATACTACCGCTACGGTGGCGAGTATCTTGACGCTGATCGAGCCGCTCACTTCGACGTTGCTGGCTTGGTATTTGTTCGGTGAGCAGTTTAGTCAGTATGGCTGGTTCGGCGCGCTGCTGTTGTTGAGCGCGATCGGTTTGCTGTACAAAGGTTCCGATCAGCCTGCGCCGCAGCCAGAGCCAGAGCCTGCCAACGCGTAGCTCCAACGATTGTAGGTGATGTTGGTGGTGGGGTGGCCGCGCTGCCCCACCACTTCGTATAGCTAGAGGGATCAGTATCGATGTCTCAGTCTGCGATGCCGCACCCGCTGGCCGAGCGTTTCCCTCGCACGGTGGCGGCGTTTGCGGCGATGGGTGCCACGGAGCATTTGGAGCGGATCGCGCATTTGGATGCGGTGTGGCGCTCGATCCGCGATGTTTCGGCTCCGCCATCCGCGCTGCCGCGCTTGCACACGCTCTGCGAGCCGATGGACTTACCCGCCGTCGAGCACTCGTTCGACCTGATCTACGCGGGTGGCGGCTTGGGTCTGCTGCACGCGGCGGTGATGGCGCAGCGCTACGGCTACCAAGTGTTGGTGTTCGATCGTAGCGAGGTGGGCTGCGCGCACCGCGAGTGGAATATTTCGCAGGTCGAGTTGGCGCAACTTGTGGAGGTAGGCTTCTGTTCGTGGGATGAGTTGGCCGATGTGGTGATGGCCGAGTACGAGCGGGGCGTGGTGCGCTTTTGGGCCGCCGAGGGGCGTTCGAGCGAGCTGTGGATGCGCGATGTGCTGAATGTGGCGCTCGATGCTGGCGCGCTGCTGCGCTTGGCTCGCCGGAAGTTGTTGGCGGCGGGCGGTGTGGTGCGCGATCAGCGGGAGTTGCAGCGCGTGCTGGTGAGTTCGGGCGAGCTGCTGCAGGTGGTGGCCGAGTTGCGGGCCGCAGATGGGAGCGTGGAGCGCTACGGGGCGCGTTTGCTGCTCGATGGTATGGGCAGCACGTCGCCGTTGGCGCAGCAGCGCTTCGGTGGCGCGCCGTTCGCGGGGGTCTGCCCGACGGTGGGCACGGTGGCGAGCGGCTTTGTGGCTGGCTCCACACCCGATACGCACGACCCGAGCGTGGGCGATATCCTGATCAGCGTGGCCGATGCGCAGCGCGGTCAGCAGTATTTGTGGGAGGGTTTCCCCGGGCGCGGCGATGATCTGACGGTGTACCTGTTCTACTACGATACGCTGGCCAAGCGCGCGAATCCGAAGTGGCCGCAGGAGACTCCCAGTTTGTTGGAGTTGTTCGAGGATTATTTCGCGCTGTTGCCGAGCTACAAGCAGTTGGGGCCATCGTTCCGGCATCAAAAGCCGGTGTATGGCTATATTCCGGCGCGCCACAGTTTGCAGCGCCAGGAGATGCCGTTGTTGCGCGGTGTGCTGCCGATCGGCGATTCGGCGGCCCAGCAATCGCCGCTGACGTTCTGCGGGTTCGGGGCGCATGTGCGCAATTTGGGTCGCACCACCTCGTTGTTGGATGTGGCACTGCGGCAGGACTTGTTGGAGCCGCAGCATTTGCGCTGGATCAGCAGTTATCAGGCGAATGTGGCGTTGCATTGGGTGTTCAGTCGGTTTATGCAGCCTTGGCGCAGCGCTGGCGATGTGAATCGCTTGCAGCAGGTGTTTTTGCAGGTGTTGAATGCCCGTGGCGAGGCGGCGGCGCAACGTTTCTTCCGCGATCAGATGCGGTGGGGCGATTATCACCCGATCATTTTGGGGATGTTTTGGCGGCACCCGCTGATCGTGGTGAGCGCGTGGCAGGTGCTGGGCGCGGCGGGCATCCGGCGGTGGATCGGCGATTATCTGCGCTTTTGCGGGGCGGCGGCGATGGCGGCGCTGGGGCGGCGGTTGGGCGTGGCGGGGCGCGTGGCGCTGCTGCGCTTAGCCGAGCGTGCTGCGCCGAGTTGGGGCTTGGCGGTGCGGGCGCGCTTCGCCGAGTGGCGGGTGATGGGCTGGTTAGAAGATTGAGGGGAAATCCACAGATTACACAGATGACACAGATTATTTAGGATGGGTATTATTCAGATTTGTTATGGGCGATTTGTTTTGGAAGTCTTTGTTACTCCCCCATTCAACGAAAAGCGCTGTCATCTCGAACGGTCGAAGCCCTGAGCGAAGCGAATGGGGAGAGATCTCAAAGCGCAATACAATGCAGAGCAATGAGATTCCTCACGTCGCCTAACGGCTCGTTCGGAATGACAATCAGAACAGTGCGATGAGAAAATCTGAATGTACTATCAATATGTGGGGTTGCGACTCTAGCGCGCGCGTTTTGGCGCGAAGCGCCACAGTTGTCTGAGCGCGCGCACGTTGTGCACGACGTTGTTGTCCCGCAGCGACGGGCGGGCGGATCGGGGTTGCTTCTTTTTTCTCAAAACTATTGATGCTGGTTGGTAGATGATGGTTTGTTTGTGGTGTAAAAAGCGTGGGTATTTGCCGCGCTTGCTTTCGGATGCTATAATGGCCCGCCGATAGTGCCGTAGATTGTAAGGAGGACTGGGTGGAAACTGGTCTTTATATTGCGACAATCATCGTTAGTTTTGTGTTGATTGTTTTAGTGATTTTGCAGGGCCGCACCGCTGGTTTGCAGTCGCAGAATGCGAACTCGCTGTATCGCACGAAGCGTGGTTTCGAGAAGACGCTTCACCAGACGACGATTGTGTTGGCGGTGGTGTTTCTGCTGCTCTCGCTGATCACAAGCTTACCTATTTTCTAGGCTTCTCCGCTATTCGTAGGCCGCTGGTCTATGCTTATTGAGGGCTAAAGACTACCGTATTCAGTCTTTGATGTTTCGTTGACGCTGGCTGGATATGGTGGCTCTTTGTTCTTTCAAACTGTATGGCTCGTCGTATTCGCTGGCAGATCTTTATTGCTGTGCTTAGCTCGTTGCTCGTGTTGGGGCTGATGAGCTATTTGGCGCTCACAACTGTGGTTTCTTCGCAGCCGCTGGTGGGTGGCGATTATGTTGAAGGGCTTGTGGGCGCGCCACAGCAGGTCAACCCGCTGCTTGGCGATAGTGCGCGTGATCCCGGTGGTGCGGACCTGCGTGCGCTGCTGTTCGATGGCCTGATGCGGATTGGTCCCGATGGTAGCCCTGAGCCGGCGTTGGCGCAGACGCGCCCGATGATGAACGATTCGGGGACGGTTTACACGTTCACGTTGCGCTCCGATGTGCGTTGGCACGATGGTATGCCGCTCACCGCCGACGATGTGGTGTTTACGCTGCGGGCGGTCGGTGGGCGTGGCTACACCGGCGATCCGGTGGCTGGGGCGCTGTGGCGTAGCGTGTTGGTCGAGAAGGTCGATGACTTCACGGTTCGTTGTGTGTTGAATGCTCCATTTGCGCCCTTCCTGAGTTATGCCACCTTCCCGATCTTGCCAGCCCATTTGTTGGGCGATCTGTCGCCAGAGCAGTGGCCGTTGGTGCCGTTCAACCGCCAGCCTGTGGGCACAGGGCCGTATCAGTTGGTTGAATGGACCGATTCGCGGGTCTTGCTGAGGGCGAATCCGAACTATTACGATGGTCGCCCGTTCATCGAGCAGATCGAGTTCCGTATTTTTAATGATGCCCCGAGTGCGCTTGCAGCGCTGACGCGCGGCGATATTATGGGCTTGGGCTTTTTGGGCACTGGCGAGTTGGGGCGCAGCAATTTGCCCCGCACGGTGGCGCGCCATCAGTTGCCGCTCGATAGCTACACGGTGTTGACGTTTAATCTGCGCGAGGGACCGTTGGCCGACTTGGAGGTGCGTCGAGCGTTGGCGCGTGCCCTCGATAAGCAGTCGATTGTGAACAATACGCTGGCTGGCCAGGTTGTGAAGCTCGATACGCCGATCCTCTTGGGCTGGGAGGGTGCGGAGGAGCAGGCGCTCTGGTATTTGTACGACCCCGAGCGCGCTGGCAATGATCTCACGGCTTTGGGCTGGGAGCTTGGCAGTGATGGGGTGCGCGTGAAGAATGGCGTGCGCCTGGAGTTCACGCTGATCACCGATACGTCGCCGGATCGTATATTGGCGGCGGAGGCGGTCGCCAGCCAATGGCGCAGTATTGGCGTGGCGGTGACGGTTGAGTCGCTCGATGGCGTGCAGTTGAGTGAGCGCTTGACCGAACGCGATTTTACGATGGCGTTGCACGGTTGGCAGCGCTTGGGCTCCGATCCCGATGTGTACAGTCTGTGGCACTCCTCGCAGGCGGATGTCGGCGATAATTACGCTGGCCTGGAGGATACCGAGATCGACGAGTTGCTCTCGGCGGCGCGCACCGATTTGGACCCGATCATGCGCAACGAGAATTATTCGGCCTTCCAGCACCGTTGGATCGAGCTTGCGCCGAGCATCACGCTGTATCAGCCGCTGTTTGTGTACGCCACAAGCACGAAACTCGAGGGTTTGGGCTTCAACACCACTCAATCCGACCCGATGGCGGAGGAGCACGGCGATACGGTCGATGTAGCAAGCAATTATCTGCTGATCGGTCGTGAGAGCCGCTTCCGCAACGTGCGCCAGTGGTCGGTCCTCAGCACACGCGAGATCCGGGGCGTGCTTCAATAGTGCTCTTGGCCTCTGGAATGCTTTGAATTGGCTTCGCTTGCAGAAGCAGGCGGAGCCAATTTGCGTTTCCTCACAAGTTCCTGACAACGAGGTGAAAAAAGTATGATATAATCACGCGGCCGCAGCAATGTGGCGCTGTTATTGGTTCGTGAAAGGCATATATGCTAAGGATCAAGCACCTTGTACGTGCTGGTGGGCTGATCGTCGGTTTAGCGCTCGGTAATGTGATCGCCTCGCTAAACCCAGGGGCACTCGCTCCGGCCTATGTTCCTCCGCTTTCAGAAGGCCAATTGGAGGGGGTACGGATCAGCAGTGATGGCGTGATAGGTTTACACGCTAACGCAGAACCAGCACCGCAAGTCTATGGCTCTTACGCGCAATTTGGCCTCTATACTTCTCCGACTCAGCATTTCTCTCTCCCATCTCGAACGTTCAACATTGCGTATGAGTCAGCCGTACCGCGCGGCTCAGCATTACGTGTTGATGTGCGAACCAGCCTTGATGGCATTCGATGGCAGGAATGGGAGCCTGGTCTAGCAAATGGTTCATGGGTAACGTTCGATACGCCTGGGCGCTTTGCGCAGTATCGTGTGACGTTACTCGGTGATGCGCAGAGCAAACCCCAGATTCAGAATGTGCAGTTGATGGCCTGGCGCGAGCCTGGCATTCCGCGAGCACAGGCCGAGGAGCCACCACCCGTCGCGCCAACCTTCCGTATTCACGGCACCCGAATGGGTATGGTTGGAGGTCGGACTGCCAACGGTCATCGCATTACCCCTCGCGATCATTTTGTATCGTTGCCCTCGTGGCGCTCGCTTTCGAGCAAGGGCGGCAACGAGTATATGGTTCGGATCACCTACAACGGGCGAAGCTCGGTGGCTCCCGTCTACGACGTTGGCCCTTGGAATGTGCGCGACAACTATTGGGATGTCGAGCGCGAACGCTACAAGGATCTGGAGCGTGGTTATCCCCAAGATCATGCAGCGTACTTCGACAACTACAATGGTGGTTGGGCCGAGAAGGGCAAAGTACGATTCCCCACCGCGATCGATGTTGGCGATGGCGTATGGTGGGACGATTTAGGCATCAAGGGCGACCGAGCGATTCTGGAAGTGACCTTCCTGTGGCTCGGCACCGATCCCCTCGCAGAACCGACACCCGAGCCAGAGGCAACGGTGGATTCGGGTGCGGAGCAACCGCCAGCGGAGCCAAGTGCAGAGGCGGCTCCTGCGCCTGCTGAGGAGCCAGGGGCCGAAGCGGCACCTACTCCCACCGAGCCGAGCGCAGAGGCAGCACCAGCGCCTGCTGAGGAGCCAACCGCAGCACCGCCGCCGCCAGAGCCGACAGCATCACCACCACCTCCTGAGCCACCACCAGAGCAAGCACCAGCGCCGCCAGAGCCGACGCCGGAGCCAACGGCAGCGCCACCAGAGCCGACGCCGGAGCCGACGGCAGCGCCAGCGCCGCCAGAGCCGACGCCGGAGCCTGTGGCAGAGCAAGCGGTAGCGCCGACTGCAGTGCCGATCCCGAGCGAGATCATCGTCGATAACCGCGATGATGGCTTCACGGAGCACGCTGAGATTACGTGGTATCACAGCGACAACAACTGTGGGTACGGCGATGATGCGTTGTGGACCTACAGCACCAATGACCCTGACTCGCGTGAGAACCACGCCCGTTGGCAGCCGAACCTGCCAGTCGATGGTCAGTACGAGCTCTACGCCTTTGTGCCGGACTGCTCAACGAGCAAATCACTGAGCACCAGCGCGCACTACACCGTGCAGCACCGCGATGGAAAGCAGCAAGTCGTGATCGACCAGGCTGCGGCGGCAGGCACATGGGTCCTGCTCGGGCGCTTCACATTCAGCAGTGGCTCGGGCAGTGCCGTTGAACTGCACGATCTCGCCAACGATGCGATGAACGTCCTGTGGTTCGACGCCGTGAAGTGGGTGCACGTGCCTTAGCGCACGCAATGAGAATCAACAGAGGTGCTTTGTCCTTTGGGCGAAGCACCTCTTGTTGTCTGTAACCCTGTGTGGTTGTGGACGATCTTCGACAGTTCGCGAGCCTGCACGACGCGGAAAGATGATGCGTTATGTGGCAGGCATCACAAAAGGAGAGAAGGAAAGCAAAACGTGCTAGAAATAATAGCGGTTCAACTGGTCATAGTATTACAGATTATCTTGAAACTTAAAATATTTGATTAGTTATTTACTCGGGGATAGTATGCAATGAATACATTTCTTGAATGTAAATTATTGACATGGGCTCATGAGGTTGTTATAATGGTTAATAAATCGTTAGATTAGCGCTTCAATATGACGTAATCGCCGAAAATCACTCACCAGCGACAGAGAGTGTTCTAAACTGAAAAGTGAGCTTTCTGCTGTTAGTGGTTGTTGTGGAGGAAGGAATGGAAGCAGAGAAAGCGCCAATGTTGGTCGTCGTCTCTGACACACCGACGCGCAGGCGACTTGAAACACTACTGACCAACCACACAGATCGCGTAGTTCACGTTGAATGTAGTACGGATCTTCCGCCGGTATTGAAGCAATCGACTTGGGCTGCCGTCTTTATTGCGTATCAACTCCGTGATGGCAGCGGCCTCGATTTGATCGACGTTGTACATCGTCACTCGCAATCGACCCCTGTTATTCTACTCGGAGATCGCAAGCAATCCACGGCGCTCGCTGCAGTGCGCCACGGCGCCGACGATTACCTCCCCACACCGTTACGCAAAACCGAATTGGCCGAGGCCTTGACTCACGCGTATCGCGCGGCACGCGCCCGTTGTGCTGCCCAAGCGCCGCAGCCTCAGCCCCATGCACTCTCGCAGCAGGAGTTCGCGCGTCTGCTGCACGAGATCAACAATCCACTGACGCCGATCATCGGTTTGGCCGAGATGCTGTTCGATGATCTGCCGCCCGACCACCCAGGGCGCACCTATGCAACGGACATTAAAACGGCAGCTTGGCGGATACACGATGCTGTACGGCGGTTACGTATGGCCCCAAGCGCGTAGCTCGATTACAGCTTGTTGCTCGCCTCAAACACCTGTAACAGCTCGTTGATCACACGTTCGCGCTCGCTAGAATCGTCGCTGCGGATCGCAGTAGTCACACAGCCAGCCAAGTGGCGTTCCAATATAATGGCGTTAAACTTATCGAGCGCCCGTTGAATAGCTTTCGTCTGTTTCAAAATATCAATGCAATAGGCATCTTCATCGACCATTCGCTGAATCCCGCGAACATGGCCCTCAATCGTTTTCAGCCGATTCATTAGCAGTTGTTTATCGCCCATATCGCCTCCTCATATCCCCCACCCTAGGGGGTAGGGTTATTATAGCTGTCAGAATCTAGCGCGTCAAGATGCGATACTAAATCGAGTTGGACAGTTGAAAAGCAGTTTTAGCCTGCGGCGGCAAGATACTTTCTTCTTCTTGTGACCTGTTTCGAGAGATGTGGGTATCTGTTGAAAACCAGCATCATGTCTCTGAAAAGCATCAGGAGGTTGTGTACAGAGACACGTGCGTGTTAGCAAGCAAAAAGTGCATGCAGACCACCGAACTAGGACCATACCGAGGAACAAAACGATACTCACCCCACATCTCAAGTGTTACCAACGGGGAGAATCAAAAAGAGATTGCCGCCGGGCAACCTCTTCTCCTCTTGGTGCGTTGCGGAGCGACCCTACGAGACTGCGCTGTGCTGACGCACCTGAACACGGGGCATGGTGCGTGGCGCATCCTGCCGCAGGAACCGTAGCAGAATATCGTTGAACAGATCGGCCTCATCCAGGAAGGGGAAGTGGCGGCTCTCGGGCATCACCACAACTTCAGCGCTCGGGATATTGTCGAACAGATCGGCCTGGTTCGGATGCACAATTTCATCGCGACCGCCGTGAACGATCAAGGTAGGTACGGTGAGGCGCGGTAACTCAGGCCGGAGATCGGTACGCCACATTGAGGCAACAGCATTGCGAAGGGTTGTCGAGCTAGACTTCACACTATCGTCGAGGATCTCGTGCACGTGCGGGTCGTTGGTTTCGCCCAAAAATTGACTGAACATAAAGCGACGGAACCAAGGGACGCGCGCAAATGCATCCGCGAGGATGGGCCGATCGGTTAGCTTCAGCAGCCATGATAGCGAATCGCCCACGATCGGTGCACCAACCGCAGCTACGCGGCTAATTCGTTTGGGGTGGTTGATCGCCGTCTTAAGGGCGACCATGCCGCCCATCGAGTGGCCAACCAACAGAACCCGATCAATACCCAACTCATCCAGAAAGCGGATCACTTGGTCTGAATAGTTTTGGATACTTTCATAGGTGCTTTTGCGGCGAGATTCGCCAAAGCCCCAGAAGTCAAACGAGTATGTACGGAAGTGATCGGCCACACGTTCCATCGTGGGAAACCAGTAGCGCCAGCTACCGAGCCAACCGTGCAGGAAGACAACCGGTCGGCCGTGACCGAACACTTCGTAGTGAACCATCTGACGATCGACGACCATGATGCTCATATGGGTTTCCGAAATCTGTCTGGTGATAGATTTGAGCCTGAGAGAGGGGCTTTCGGCAACGACCCTACTATACCATAATACCGCTATGGCTCTGCGACGAGATACGGCTCTCTATCAATATTTTACGCCCAATTTAATCAGGATCACGCTCTACTACGATGTGCCGTTTCCTGCATGTGATCGTAAGAGCGATAAGTTTGATTGTCGCTCGTGAAGTGAGCGTCGCAGTCGCCATTGCAGCATGGCGATCTCTTCTGAGATACTGCGAAGGTTTTGCATTTCTTGCTCAAGTTCTTCGAGCAATTCACGCGCTTGCAGGCCCGCTTGAACACTTGAACGATCTTGAGAGATAGTACCAACCCGTTCTTGGATATTTGTCAACAGCTCAATCAGTTTGTTCCAAGCTTCGTTATCTTGTATCGAGCGGTTTGATGCTTGTTGAGAACCTTGGCTGATCCACTTTTCGATCTGTTGCTGCATTTCGCTCAGCCGAGCTTCGATTTGTTGAGTGGTACTTGCAGCCAGTTGCGGTTGAAGCAGGTTTTGCGAACCATTTTCTGCAATGTTCGTCAACTGATCCTGCAAATACATTAACGATGATCCAAGCTGTGTTTGTCGCATCGTAACTGCTTCTTGTTCGCTTAATAGATCGAGAAGCATCTCGCGAAGTTGTGATGTTTCGCCAGCGACGCGCATTGCTTGTTGTTGCAATAAATGCGGTACAAACCACAGTAACAGCGCCAGCAGAGCTAGAACCATTATGCCTAAAGCGACAAATAAAGCAGTCATAACGACCTCCTGTCTATAAGGATTATAGTCAGGGTTAGGGTTATAGGTCAATCAAAAACGGCCTATGAGGATGACAGCTCGATTACACCACGTGGCATCTAGATGCTGCGTTGACAACTCGCGCCCACGCTTCTATAATGCTGCCCGATATGGCGCGCCGATACGCTCTTTCGCACAGAAGCAATGCAGGCTAGATGTGGCAGCAGCGGCGTGCATTGCCTTGTGGCCTGCGTGGCCCACACTCGAATTGCCGAAGGAAGAAGGAATCGTAATGATGCTTACTCGGAAGATGCCATATGTGCTCGTGTTGATTGTGTTGGTATCGACGTTATTAGTGGCCTGTGGCGCTAACTCCGGCCTGTACGTCCCTAATTTGATAGCGAATGCACAGGAATATAACGGTAAAGATATCACCGTCGATGGCGCATATATTGGTCGCCCCGGTGAGCCTGCTTTAACTGTTTTGGCCTTGGGTATTACTACCCTCGATAACGGTCTCGATGCCCAGCCGATCGGTGATCAGATTTGGCTTGAGAACTTCCCCCAGGAGGCCGCCCAAGCCCTGCATCAGCCCGGCGATGCCGTGTACGGTTGGGTGCGGGTGAATGGTCGCTTCGAGGCCGATGGCAACTACGGCCCGAACAACGCTTACCAGTACCGCATTCAGGTCACCTCTGCCTCGCCGATCCAGCGGATCGTGCGAACCGAGACTCGCGTGTCGAATGCATCGCTTGGCGAGGGCAAGATCGCTCTGCCAACCCTGTTCGATAATGCTGGCGCTTACAACGGTCAGACGATCACAACCCAGGGCTACTACTTCTGGAATGGCCCGCTTGCTGTGCTGGCCGAGGGCATCTCAACCGAAGAAGATGGCGGCAGCCCCCAGCCGATCGGTCGCATGATGTGGATCGATGGCTTCCCACCCGAATTATCAGCGCAGCTCAATTTGGGTCCGAACAATAGTTATGTTTGGGGTAAAATAGAGGTAACAGGTGTTTTACAGAGTGGTGGTTCGTTCGGCAAGGATGGTGCCTATACCGAACACATCCAGGTAACTGCCGCGAACGCCGTAAACTAGTCGTTTCGTCTAGTTTCCCAGGTGAAGCACAACTGGTGTCGAACGGCACCAGTTTGCTTCACGGTCGATGAGGCCCGTGGTGTATTATTTCATCGAACCAATGCTCGAAAGCGATATCGAGCAAGTCCAGCAGATCGAGCGCCGCAGTTTCAGCACGCCTTGGTCGGCAAGCACGTATCGCCACGAATTGCGAGATGCGAACAATAGCCGTTATGTGGTTGCTCGCGCCTCGATGACGCCTCCGCCGCCTCGTAGCCCCGAGCCGCCACCACGGCGCGGCTTGCTTGCTAGCCTCTTCCCCTCACTGTTCGGCTCCTCCCAAACGCAGCGCAGCCCCTACACGCTGGTGGGGTACGCTGGGTTGTGGCTCAACGTCGATGAGGCACATATCACCACCATCGCCGTCGCACCGGAGTACCGGGGCCGCGGTATCGGTGAATTGCTGCTGAACGGCTTGATCGACCAAGCGCTCGAACTCAACACCGATATGTTGACGCTCGAAGTGCGGGTGAGCAATATCGTCGCCCAACAACTGTACCTCAAGTACGGTTTCCGCCCTTCGGGCACGCGGGCGCGCTATTACACCGACAACGGCGAGGACGCCCTGATTATGTGGACGGACTCGATGCGCTCGGCCGCCTATCGCAACCACTTGCGCCAACTGCGCGAACAACTGTTTGAGCGGCTGCGCGAGGAGGCTAGCGTGCCGCCTCCGACGATCGGCAAACCGCCGCAGCGCGCTCAGCCTGTGCAGCCCGTCCAACCAGTTCAGCCCACCAATCCGTCCGAACAGTCCTCGTGACGCACATCGCCCTAAAGATGACATAACAAAGAGGAGGCTTGGTTTCCACCAAACCTCCTCGGTTGCTTCAAATGTGGCCGTGGTGTGTTAGACTTCCATCACCACTGGCAGCACCATCGGTCGGCGCTTGGTTTGGCCGTACAGATAGTCGCTCACCACATCCTTGATCTTGCGGTTCACAAATGAGCTATCAGTCTCGGTCTGGCCATCGCCATTGCGACTGTTCAGCGCTTTGCGCACCACATCCTTCGTCGCATCGATCAGATCATCGGACTGGCGCATGTAGACGAAGCCGCGCGACACCACATCCGGCCCGGCCACCAACTCGCCGGTCGCCCGGTCGATGCTGACCACCACCATCAAGATGCCATCGCGAGAGAGCATCTGACGGTCGCGCACCACCACTTGACCGACATCGCCGACCGTTGTGCCATCGACATAGACATAGCCAACCGGTGCTTTGCCCGTCACCTTGCCGTAGTTGTGGCTGAACTCCATGATCGTGCCGTTCTCGGCCAGCAACACTTGCTCGGGCTTGAACAGATCGCCCATGCCCAGTGCCAGCTTGCGGTACAGCACCATATGGCGGTAATCGCCGTGGAACGGCACCACAAACTCGGGCCGCATCAGCGTGAGCACCATCTTCAGCTCTTCCTGCGCCGCGTGCCCCGAGACGTGGACGCCAGCGCTGCCGCCGTAGACCACATCGGCACCCAAACGGAACAGGTTGTTGATCACGCGGCCCACCGAGATCTCGTTGCCTGGGATGGGCGTGGCCGAGACCACTACCGTATCACCAGGTTTGATCTTGACGTGTGGGTAATCGCGGTTGGCCATACGGGCCAAGGCCGCCATCGGCTCGCCCTGGCTGCCCGTGCAGATCACCGCGATCTGATCATCGGGATAGTTGCCCATCTCGTGCGGGCGGATCAGCGTGCCAGGCTCGGCGCGCAAGTAGCCGAGATCCATCGCAATACGGCTGTTGTTCTCCATACTGCGGCCCGCCAACACCACCTTGCGGCCATACGCCTCGGCAGAGTCGATAGCCTGCTGCACACGCGAGATGTTCGAGGCAAAAGTTGCAACGATAATGCGCCCCGGTGCGGTAGCGTAGATCGTATCGAAAGCCTCGCCGACCGCCTGCTCGCTGGGCGTGTACCCGGGCGATTCCACACGCACACAGTCGGTCAGCAGTACCAACGGCGAGCGCTGGCCCAGTTCTGCAATGAATGTGATGTCGGTTGGTCGGCCATCCACCGGAGTGTGATCGAACTTCCAATCGGTGAGATAGACCAGCAATCCAACAGGAGTAGTGATTGCGAAGCCTACGGTATCGGGAATGGAGTGCGCAACGTGGAATGGCTCAATAATAAACGAACCAATCGTCAGTGTCTCGCGTGCTTGGAAACGAATAAGATTTGCGCGATCTAAGAGGCGATGTTCCTTCAGCTTGCCTGTCACCATGCCGATAGTGAGAGGTGTACCGTAAATCGGTGGAAAGCCAAGTTCAGCAAGCAAATGTGGGATCGCGCCAATGTGGTCCTCGTGGCCGTGTGTCAGCAGGATGGCCTTGATCTGGCTCTTCTTATCCTGCAAATAAGAGATATCGGGCAACACCAAATCGACGCCGAGCATTTCGGCTTCGGGGAACATGACGCCGCAGTCAAGCAGCAGAATCTCCTCGCCGCACTCGATCACCCACATGTTGCGCCCAACCTCGCCGGCCCCACCAAGCGGAATTACGCGCAATCGGTTTTTTGCCATATAATTGTGTGAAGTCGGTCACTAGTCAAACGACGTAAAGGCCGTACTTCGCCCCCTTTCTTTCATCTCTCATGGCATCAGAAACGCCATGAACACCATATTTTGTTTATTGCTAGGCGGCTCGCTCAGGCCACCCTTGCGCCTGTATCAACACCTGTTCACAAACAGGTTTTTGCCCATTAAGAAGGTTGATGCATGCCGTCTCGCGCTCGAAGCCACGCCTATCAAACGTGCTTACGCCTCTGCACGAGCGGTTTTGGTATACTGCTGAATTTGCGCCAACAGTTCTTCGCGCTCCTGCAGCCCTGCATACACAGGCAGCGTTTTGCGGCCATACGCCTGGCCGTGCAAGAACCGAAGCACCGGGTTTTTGATTTGGTTGGTGTAATCCTCGCGCAGCTGCAACTCATCGATCGGTTCGTCGGAATCCTGGTCGAGCTGCCTGATCGCATCGATCCCCGACCAAGGGTATACGACGTCGATGCCGAGCGACACGAATCGCAGGCCCTCTTCGGTTGGTGTGTAGGAAGCGGCCCATTCTTCAAGGATATTCCAGATCACCAGAGGAGTGGCAACAATCAGCACCAGCATCAATAACGCTGGTACAAGTTGCCCGAGTGTTAAACCAGATTGGATAGCAGTGCGGAGTGAACCCCAGAAGTATAAAGGATTGTAACTAATATCTAATGTTCGGCGAAATGTCCAAAGTGCAAACGCCCAAATAACCAGCGAACCAATCAGCAGGAGCAGAGCCGTACGACGACCAGATGGTGAAAGACTGTAGGTTTTCATCACGTATCTTACAAACTAACTGTGGCAATCTTCAAAGCGTTGTGCGATGGGTACCACAAAACGTATCAAGCCTCACGACGCGTGAGAATGCATCTGAGCGAAATGCGCCAACTGCCTGCGACTTGCACGAAGGGATCGGGCAAGAATCGAACATTGGCTATGGACGATAGACTGTTGTGAGACTGGTGAGGTTACTGGAGTGGGGTACATCATCAACCAATGAGAACCCTGTTTCATTGACTACGTAAGCTTGATTGGTTGTGACCAAGCAGCGTATCAGTCTTCCAAAGGTGCCTAGCAGCAGTGATCGGCTGCGATAGATGCGCAATGATCATTTGAGGCTGCTTGGCGGAGCAAATGCAGCTATCGGGCTGCTTAGGGTCATTATCAGGGATAGTTGTGTTGTAGGGTTGGTGTACAGAGTGACCAACTCGAAAAGTTGATGTCTGTTGATATCAACTTACCAGTTGCACTCACCTCCTCAATCCTTCCAATCTCATAATTCCTGCATTATACCATAACGTTTCGTCGCATGCTGCGTTTATCTGCCGAATATCTCTATTTGTTCTGGCAAAAAATGTGTAGTTGTTGGGAATGCGTTTTCGGATACGCTGAAGCACGCACAGTGTAATGCGTTTCCTCAGCTTGTGCGCAGCAAGAGCTAAAGTCGTGAGCTGTTCTGAGAAGCGATGCTATCGTCTTGCTCGTCTCGGTTGGGCGTCTCCAACGAGGTCGGCTCAATCGCTTGATCGTTGAGGCCCGTCCAGTTGCGTGTGAGCTCTTGTGCGAATGGATTCGAGGCGTATGAGCCGGAGCGCGTGGTATCTGTTGAGGTGAGCTCGTTGGCGCGGGCGCGCCGAAACGAGAACCACAACTGGACGCCGCTCAACACCAAGCCGACCAGCAGGAGCAGGACGCCCT
Source organism: uncultured Roseiflexaceae bacterium (assembly GCA_937988885.1). Classification (GTDB taxonomy): domain Bacteria; phylum Chloroflexota; class Chloroflexia; order Chloroflexales; family Roseiflexaceae; genus CALKHR01. The sequence goes on from CALKHR010000103.1 coordinate 40,791, forward strand.
GCCAAAACGTGGAACCATCGGCCCACGCGCGGATCGCGAGCGCAGCAAGGCCGATGGCTACTCCAAGTACGATACCTTCTTGCAGTTCTGTTCGCATCATGAGCGTTCAATTGGCGGCTGTGACTGTTGATCCTCTGCGCGCACCTCGTGGCCCTGATTCAGAGTGTAGACACCTGCGTCCTGATGCGGAGGCCGTTGTGCTTCGCGGACAATCACGCCGAGCTTAACCAGCAAGATAAAAATGCCGAGACCCACACTGCCGAGCAGAATAATGCCGCAGAATATCAGCCCAATCAATGCAAGACTAGTTGACATATGATTATCCTTACCTAAGATATGCGCCCCGAAACAACGATGAAGGGATAGGGCTTGTTATTCTGTCTCCCACCATAATACGGCTGAGTGGCTCGGTTGGTTGCGTGGTGTGAGCCGACCAGCCTCATCTTGGTCGAGCAGTTCAGCGATTGCTTCGCGAACGGCGCCCTCGTGCGGCGAATGAGGGGCGAGCCGCAGCCGCCAGCAGATATCGGTGAACGCTTCTTCGGCGTCCTGGTAGGTGAAGGGGCGCAGGATGGGCACCAAACTCAGTTGTGCAGGGATGCCGAGCTGGTACAGCGCGTTCAGGCATTCGAGTGCGCCAGGCAGCGGCAGACGCGGTTGGCCGTGGATGCGCTCCCAGAACGCCCCGATGAACGCAGTAGGGTGCTGAACGCCTAACAGCACGTAGCAGGCGCGTTTCGCGACCTCGTGCATGCGCTGCAGGAACGGCGCGACATCGCGTACGCCGTAGAGCACGTGCGCCGCGAACACCACGTCGCAGGGTGGCACATCGGCGGTCGGCCACGACTCCGCGATCACGCGGACGCGCCCGTGGGGCACCTCGGCGATGCGCTGTTCGAGTTTGGCGCGCATTGCTGCCGAAGGCTCCAGCGCCAGCACCTCGCTGACCGTCTGCATCAGCAACGGCTCGTAGCGGCCCGTGCCAGCGCCGATATCGAGCACCCGATCAGTGGATCGCAGCCGAGGCAGCAGGAATTGGAGGAAGCCATCGGGCTGTGGCGCGGACTGAGCAGCGCGCGCGAACCGTCCGGCCTGGCCTGCCCAAAAGTCGGCGAAGCGCTCAAACTCCGGCGGAGTGAGTTGCTCGGCTTGGTTGCGCTCGTTATCGTACATCTGCTGCCAGAGCGCGAACCAATCGAGCCCACCCACAGCGCGCGGTGGGATCGATGCCTGTTTTGTCATGCGCTTATCCTAACAGTACACACGTGTTTCGCCAACCCCATGAGTAGATTGCAATTTAATGACATTTATGGGGGCTTTTTTCTGAACTACACAACGAATTTGTGATAGTATTATGCCATTGAAGACTACAAGATGTGGTATAATCTTTATTAATATAAGTACATATTGAGCAGTTTTGCTCAGACGCCCTGTTTGCGCCGTAATTTATCGCAGGGTCGTTGCATATAACGCCCCTGCGATTTGTGTTCAGGTGAGTTTGTTCATCCATGTGGTCTGCATAATGAGGAGGCAGAGACGATGGCAAAGCCCGCAGTACACAATTTAGCTCATATGGCACGGCAGGCTGGCTATCAGGTGCTCACAGCTGAGCAACTTCGGCCAAATCGGTGGTTGTTGATCTTGAAGGATAGCGATGATCAACAGATCGCTCTCTTAGCGCAGGCGCGTCCACTCATTAACTCGACGGATGTTTTAGATCTCTATGAAATTGTGCGGTTGCGACGGTTGGACCGAGGCATTCTTTGGGCGATCGATGGCACATTCAGCCCAGCCGCACATCGTACGCATCAGGAACTGGCCAATGGCCAAATTCGACTCTGTACGGCACTACCGCCCGCATCAAAGCTCGAGCACATCGATGCTCAGTCGGTTGGTGCGGCGATCAAAAGCTCCCTCTAGGCGATCACCAGGCGCAGATGCCTGTTTGAATCAGAGCATGTCGTGTTTGCATGCAAATCTGCGCTATTATTCCGGCGATGATGTGCATCAATGCCATGTTCTTGTGCTAGAATACAAGCCATGAGCAAACCAACATCGCCAGTTATTCAATCGCCTCACGAACTAGATTTTATCAGCCATAGCGTGGCTCAAACCTTGCGCGTGGGCCAACGGCTGGGCGAATTGCTGCTGCCCGGCGATTTGCTGCTGCTTATCGGCGATTTCGGGAGTGGCAAGACGCACCTGATCAAGGGAATTGTTCAGGGCCTCGGCTCCTCAGACCTCGTCAACAGCCCAAGTTTTGTGATGATTAACGAATACCGTGCTGGGCCAGCCCACCAGCGCATGCCGATCTACCACGCCGATCTGTATCGGATCGAGGATATCGGCGAGTTGGAGGGCATTGGCCTTGAGGAAGCATGGTCGGGCGATGGTGTCTGCCTGATCGAATGGGCCGAGCGCGCTCAGGGTTGGCTGCCTCAGGATCACTTAACGATCCACTTGCGGTTCCTAAGCGATACCAAGCGTGTGTTGCGTTTTGTACCCCAAGGGCGCCGGTACGAGGAATTGGTTGGAGAATTTAAGAAGGTTGCGTTTGCCTAGTGCTGGCTGTGAGTGTGGTTACGCTTACTGACAAGTACAGCCGTACCAGGAAGTTGAACAAATAATGTTGTTGGCTATTGATACATCGACCCATGTAACAGGTTTGGCATGCTACGATGCCACGGGCTTGCTAGGCGAGTGCGTCTGGCAATCGGGCCGTGAGCATACCACGCAGTTGCTGCCGCAATTGACCTTGTTGTTGCGCCATTTGGGTCGCACTCCAGAATCGATCACGGCGGTTGGCGTGGCGCTTGGGCCGGGTAGTTGGAGTGGCTTGCGTGTGGGGTTGAGCAGCGCGAAAGGCTTGGCCCTCGCGCGGGGGTTGCCCTTGATTGGTGTCGGCACCCTGGATGTGCTCGCTTATCAACATCAACGGCGCGGCGAATTGGTGATTCCGCTGGTCCGGCTAGGCCGTGATCGATTCGCGATTCCTGGCGCAGGCGAGCCTCGCAATGTGAGCTTGGCCGAGATCTGCGCCGAGGTGAATGGGCGTGTATTCTTCTGCGGAGACATCGATGCAGAAGTGCGCGATACATTGCGCCACTATTTAGCTGATCGGGCGCAGTTCCCATCGGCGGCGGCCAATGTACGCAGGCCAGGCTACCTGGCCGAACTTGCCTGGCAACGACTTCAAGCGGGCATGGTCGATAACCTTGCGAGTTTGGAGCCGTTGTATTTGGCTCAGCCGGTAAAAGCACGAGCATAACGTAACATCATTGCTCTAGGGTCGGTAGTAGTGTACAATAAGCGCAAATTCTGCCGGCCTGTCTGAAGCGGGGGATAGATCATGTCTCTGCGCGCGCTGTGGATCAGGCTTGATACCCACCAGACGCAATTGGAAGAACTGCCCACGGTCGTTGAGCAAATGTACCTTGGTGGGCGTGGTGCCGCTACTTGGTTACTCGCTAATCGTTTGCCCCCAAACACCGGGCCGCTTTCGCCCGCGAACTTGTTGATTTTTAGTGCGGGGCCGTTAGCGGGAACCGATATCCCAGGGACTGGTAATTTCGTCGTAAGTACTCGCTCCCCCCTGACTGGCGCGATCGCGCATAGCTGGGGGCATGGGAATTGGGGCAACGCGCTGCGACGCGCTGGCTATGATGTGCTCGCCTGCGATGGTCAAGCCGAAGAATGGTGTTATATCCAGATCGATGGCAACCAGGCGTATGTGCGATCGGCTCATAAATTGGTTGGTTTGGATACGCTCGCAACCGTTCACGCGATCCACCAGGCGCTCGGCGAAGATTATTCGGTATTGTGCATCGGCCCGGCGGGCGAGGCGGGTGTCGCCTATGCCTCCATCGTGTCCGAAGGCATCTATATGGCCGAGCCTGCCGGCACTGGCGCGATTATGGCCCGCAAGCGCATCAAGGCGATCGCGGTTCGTGGCTCCGCGACGGTGCCGATCGCCGATTCCGCCCGTGCCGCATCAGCAGTGGAGTTGATCAATCGGCGGGTGGCCGGGAGCGAGTTGGCCGCTGGCATTCGTCAGTACGGCAGCTTGTTCTACACCACACAGGCCGATGAATGGGGCGCTCTGACTGGCCGCAATGGTCAGGAGGGGCGTGTTTCACATATGGAGGCGATCTCGCGCTCGCGGCTGGCCCAACGGGGCAAGCGCGAACCGCGGGGTTGTGCCCATAGCCCATTGCCCTGCCATAGCGTGTACGTCCGTCGCAGCGGCGAGCCGCTCGCGTACCCCGAACTTGAGGCGGTTGCTGGGTTCGGCGGGCGATGTGGCGTGGCGAGCCCCGATGCTGTGATTGTCGCCAACGACCTGTGCGTTCGCTTGGGCCTCGATGTGGTGTCTACCAGCGCGGCCATCGCATTTATGATGGAGTGCCAGGAGCAGGGCTTGAGTCGAGCAGGGACGCTGACTTGGGGCGACGATGATGCGGTGCTCGCGGCGATCGAACGCCTTGGCCAACAGCAGGAAAAACGCGATGTCCTGTCGCTGGGCGTTGGCGAGATGAAGGAGATCTTCTTCGGCAGCGAGGCGTTCGCCCCCCAAGTTAAGGGCTTGGCGATGCCCGCGCTCGATTCGCGAGCCTTGCACGAAGTGGCCCTGGCTATGGCAACCTCGCCGATCGGCGGCGATTATCGCTATGCGATGGCCTACGAGGAACTGCTCACCGAAGCGCCCTCCTGGCTGCCCGATGAACCGTCGCATCCGCAGGCGATCAAGGGCAAAGCGCCTCGGCTCATCTGGCACGAGCGGTTCGCTGCCGCGCTTGATGCGGCTGGCCTGTGCCGCCGCTTGGCGCTGATGGCCTACCAGGTCACGCCGGCTGAGTTGACGGAACTGCTCTCGGGAGCGCTGGGCCGCCAGTTCTACGCAAGTGAACTTGCTCGCATTGGTGAGCGAATCATCACTGTGGAGCGGGTGTTCGCCCGCCAATACGGCACCAATGCTATCGATGATACGTTGCCCGCCCGCTGGCGCGAGTATGCGCTCGCCGATGGACGCGCTGCTGGGCACCTGCCCGCGCTCGACGATCTGCTGGCCGAATATTATCGGCGCCACGGCTGGGACGAGCAGGGCGACCCGACTCCGCAGCGTCTTGAAGAATTAGAGATCACGCCGTTTTAGGGGGTTGGCTCGGTATTTAGCTCGCTGCCGTTGTCCACCCAGAATGTCTGCTTGAATTGCATTGTGCGATCAGATGCTTCGTGTTATAACGATGTTTGATGCGATGATGCTTGCGCCTCCTGCGCGATCCATACGATTGTGCTGCGGTTCAGGTAGGCTTTAAAAGTGGACATGCCGATTATACATGCATTTGTTGCAGCATTTTTCCCTACCGCCATTTATACCTTGTTGTTGTGGTGGCTAGATCGTTATGAGAAAGAGCCGCTCCCTTTATTGGTGGCGGCCTTTTTGTGGGGCGCGCTCCCCGCGATCCTGCTGGCGGTGCTGTTCGAGTTCGTGCTTGCGGCCCCCATAGATCAATCCTCATTGGGACCGAGTATGCGCACTTGGGTGCTGGCTCCCCTGGTTGAGGAGCCGATCAAGGGCTTGGCGCTGATCGCACTGTTCTCGATGGCCCGCCACGAGTTCGACGGCCCGCTCGATGGGATCGTCTACGGCGCGCTGATCGGCTTCGGCTTCTCGATGACCGAGAACCTGCTGTATTTTCTGCACTATCCCGATTTCGACACGATCTTTTGGTTGCGCAGCGTGATCTTCGGCATGAATCACGCGTTCTTCACTAGTATGCTCGGTTTATCGCTCGGGGCGGTGCGCTACAGTCGCTCGCGCCAACGCACGTTTTTGGCGATCGCTGGCGGGTTGGCGTTGGCGATCCTGTTCCACGCCTTGCACAACTTTGTGGTGCGCTACCAGTTCACGGGCATGCTGCTGTCGTGGCTGATCCAGTCGAGTGGCGTGATCGTAGTGTTGGCAGTTGCAGTGCTGGCATGGCGTCACGAGTTGCGCTGGATGCAGGAGCAACTTGGTGAGGAAGTGCGCAATGGCGTGATCAGTCTCGATGATTATGCCGAGGTGACTTCCTCGTTGATGCGTGGGCAGCGCCAGTTTACCGCGCTGCTCTCGGGTGGATGGACGCATTACCGCCAAGTGTGCCGTTTTCACTATCTCACCACAAAATTGGCTTTCCGCAAGTCGCAGGTGCATTTCGATGGCCCACAATCTGAAGAATCGTGCCGACAGTTGCGACAAGAGATCATCGCGCTACGCTCGGTACTGCACCGCGAAGAGTCCGTGTTAAGCGATGCTTCCTAGCATTCGCACAATCCCCCCAGTACGTCCTTTTTGTTATAGCCTACGTGAAGCCGATCTCGCATGATTTCGGCTACGCGTGGGCATTGGCTGAGCCTAGCCCAAGCGAGATCGAGGAGGTAGATGATGGCTGGCTTGGTGTTTGCCTGTATCGCGCCGCACGGCTTCACGCTGATCCCAAGCATGAGCGAAGATGCAGACGGCGCTTTGGCGACCCGCGCGGCGATGTTCGAGTTGGGGCAGCGCTGTGTGGCGGCGCAGCCCGATGTGATCGTGTTGGCAACGCCACACGGCTTGCGGGTCGATGATACCATCTGTGTCGCAGCAACCGCACGGGCGGCGGGGGTGTTGGCCTGGAATGGGCGCTCGGTCGATATGCACGTGCCCGTCGATGCCGAACTCACCGACGCGATCTGCGCGCGTGCCCGTGAGTTGGGCGTACCGATCGCGCGGGCGAGCTACGCCGGGAATCGCCGTGATCAGAGTGTGCTGCCGCTGGATTGGGGCGCGATCACGCCGCTCTGGTTTCTCGGCCATCGCAATCATCCGGCGGGTTCGGGCGATGTGCTGGCCGATCCGCCGGAGACACAGGGGCCGCCCGTGGTGCTGGTGGCACCCTCGCGCAGCCTGCCCCGCAGCGCGATGCTGACGTTCGGGCGGGCGGTGGCCGAGGCCGCTGCGCAGGATGGCCGCCGCGTCGCGTTCGTCGCCTCGTGCGATTGGAGCCACACGCACAAGGCGAGCGGGCCGTACGGCTTTCATCCGGCGGCTGCAGTGGTCGATGCGATCGTGTTGGAGGCGGTGCGCACGAATCGCTTGGCGCAGTTGAGCACGTTGAGCGACCAGTTGGCGGAGGATGCCGCGATCGATGGTTTGTGGCAGGCGCTGATGCTGGCTGGCGCTCAAGAGCACACGCCGATGCAGGTCGAACTGCTGAGTTATGAAGCGCCGACCTACTATGGGATGCTGGTCGCGGCCTTCACACCCACAACTGGTTAACGCTGCGATTGCAACGATACTGAGGTTTTCATGAGCGAAATCAAGCAACTTCCTGAGAGCGATTACGAAGCGTTTGTGACGATCTGTGCGAATGCGTACCCGAGTATGGGTATTGTTTCCGAGGAAGATCGCCAGAGGATGTTCGCGCGTTTGCAAGACGCGAACAATAGCTCGAATCGCCGAGTCTACGGCCTGTATCGCGAAGGTCAGTTGCTCGGCGGGATGATCTTCTACGACCTGCCGATGCAGTTGCTCTCGGTGCAAGCGCTCACTGGCGGTGTGGGCATGGTGGCGGTGGACCTGCTGCACAAGAAGGAGCGCGTGGCCTTCGAGATGCTCCGTTTCTTTTTGCAGCACTACCGCAAGCGGGGCGCGCCGCTTGCCCTGCTCTATCCCTTCCGTCCCGACTTCTACCGCAAAATGGGCTTCAGCGCGGGCACGCCGTTGCTGGAGTACCGCGTGCGGGCCGCTGATCTGCCGAAGGGCGAATCGAAGGCGCAGGTGGTGCTGTTGCAACCGGAGGAGCGCGAACTGGTGCGCGATTGCTACCATCGCTGTATGGCCCGCACGCACGGCCTGATCGCGAAGTCGGATCACGAGTTGCAGCAGCTCTTCAGGCCGAAGCGCTATGTGGCGGCCTACAAACAGGGCGATCAGGTGCAGGGCTACGCGGCGTTCTCGTTCGAGGCGGGTGGCAACTTCTTGCACAACAACATCGTCGTGCACGAGCTGTTCTACGAGAATCCGACCGCGCTCTCGCAGCTGTTCACCTTCCTGCACAGCCAGGCCGATCAGATCGACCGCGTGATCTTCTACACGCAGGACGAGGACTTTCATCACTTGTTCGCAGATCCGCGTAATGGCGGTGGACGCCTGCTGCCCAGCGTCTTCCACGAGAGCGCCACGCATGCTATCGGCGTGATGTATCGGGTGATCGATACGCCAGGGCTGTTCCGCACCTTGGCGGAGCATCGCTTCGGCGTGGATTCGTGCACCTTTCAGCTCACCATCCACGATAGCTTCCTCCCCGAGAATGCGGGCAGCACGTTGGTGCAGATTCAGGATGGCCGTCCGCAGGTGTTGGCCGATGGGACGCCGCAGTTCACCATCAGCATGGAGGTTGGCGTATTCTCGGCGCTGGTGATGGGCACGGCGCGCTTCCGCAGCCTGCACGCTTACGGTTTGGCCGAAATTTCCGATCCTCAGGCAGTCGAGTTGGTTGACCGCTTGTTTTTGACCTCCAAGCCAATCTGTACAACGCCGTTCTAGTGCGCTTGGTGGCGAAGGAGTTGAGCTATGAGCCGGATTCGCATTGGGGTGCAGTTGAAGCCCCAGCACACTTCCTACGAGGCGTTCGCTGATGCAGTGCAGCGCGCCGAGGAGTTGGGCGTCGATACGATCTGGAACTGGGATCACTTCTACCCGTTATCGGGCGAGCCGGATGGGGCGCATTTCGAGGGATGGACGCTGCTCACAGCAATGGCGATGTTGACCAAGCGCGCCGAGGTCGGCTGTTTGGTGACCTGCAACACCTACCGCAACCCGAATCTGCTGGCCGATATGGCGCGCACGGTGGATCACATCAGTGGCGGACGGCTGATCCTTGGTATTGGCGCGGGCTGGTTCGAGCGCGATTACACCGAGTATGGCTACGAGTTCGGCACGGCTGCGAGCCGTCTCAAGGAGTTCGGGCGCTCTTTGCCGATCATCCGCGAGCGCTTGACGAAGCTGAATCCGCTGCCGATCCGCCAGCCGCTGCCGATCCTGATCGGCGGTGGCGGCGAGAAGGTCACGCTCAAGTTGACCGCCAAGTACGCCGATATGTGGCACGGCTTCGGCGGGCCAGATGTGTTCAAGCACAAAAACGAGGTGCTCGATGGCTGGTGCCGCGAGATCGGGCGCGATCCGGCGGAGATCGAGCGGGTCGGCGCGGTGAATCCCAACGACCTCTCGACACTGGATGCGATGGTGGAGGCTGGCGCTCGACACTTGATCCTGAACTGGGATGCGCCGTGGGATACAACGGTATTGAAGCGTGTGCTGGAGTGGCGCGATTCGCGCTAGGTATCGTGTTGAAAGGGCGCGTGGTCGTTGGATGCGGCCACGCGCTTTGTTACGGCCCCCAGGCCAGGTAAAACTTCTGCTGCGGCCCGAAGGTGAGTTGACGAGGCTCGCTGCCATCGGCGCGCATCACCCAGACCTGCCAATCGCCGCCCGCCGCCTTGGAGAGATAGGCGATCCACTGGCCATCGGGCGACCAAACGGGGTTAGTGTGCGGCCCGGCCCCTTGAGTGAGTTGCACGCGGTTGCTGCCATCGGCATTCATCACAAAAATCTGGCGCTGCGGCAGATTGGCCGTGCCGCTCGGACTGCCCACAAAGGCGATGCGGTTGCCGTCGGGCGAGCGAGCCGGGAAATCTTCCTCGAAGTCGGGCGTGTTGGTGAGGTTGCGGGGTGTACCGCTGACATCGAGCGTGAAAATGTCCTGCGCCATCCCTGGGCTTGGTGGCGCGGCGTACAGCAGCAAGCCGTTGACCCACGAGATCCACGCGACATGCTCCGGCCCCACGAGTGTGGTCTGCCCGGTATCGAGATTGCTGAGCGCTAGCTTCCAGCGGTTCTCGCTGCGCAGCGCGAAGGCGATCTGGCGGCCATTAGGCGACCAAGCCGGGTAGCGGGCGTTTTGATCGTCGGAGGTGATCGCCTGCTCGAACGGCGCATCCGGCTCACCCACGAGGATCGCCTGGCGTTCGCCGATGATTTTAGTGATGGCGAGGCGTCCATCGGGCGACCATGCCGGGGCAATCGCTCCAATTCCGACATCCAGCAGTTGTGGCGCGTTGCCATCGAGCTTCGTTACGTAGAGCGTATAGCCATCCTCCTCGGCCTGGCCGAACGCGATCGTGCCCGGCGCATTCGGTAGGAACCACTCCCCGTTGATTGGTTGGGGTGGCTGAGCGGTTGGCGCACTGGCCGATTGTTCGGTGGGCATGAACAAGATGCCAAGCCCTCCCAATGCGAATACGCCTATCACCAACGCGATCAGCACCCCTGCGATCAGCAGGAGCAGCGGCGTGCGTGAGCTTTGCTGCGGTCGGCTGGGCGTGAGCGCGGGCGCACGGGGCACGCTTGGTCGGGGCGGGCGCAGTTCGCTGGAGGTTGTCCTGCTGGAAAGATAGGGAAATGATGGCTTCGTCAGTAGCGTCTGTAATTCAAGACGCATCGTTTCGGTATCCGGATAACGGTTGGCAGGTTCGAGTTGCGTAGCGAGCCCCACGATATACGCGAGTTGCGGCGACACATGGGGCGCGATAGTGGCGATATTCGGCAACGGCAATTCGTTGGGCGATTGGTTGACCAACAGGTTGAACATAGTGGCGCCCAAGCTGTAGATGTCGCTCTGCGGGCTGGTTTGGCCCTGGCCGTACTGTTCGGGCGCAGCGTAGCCGGGCGTGCCGATCACCACGGTGTCGCCGCTCTGACCCTGCTTGAACAGGCGCGCAATCCCGAAATCGATCAACTTGAAGTGCAACTCGGCAGCCGGTAGGCTCAAGAGCTCGTTGACCGTCATGCCTTCGGGGATCGTCACCATCACATTGGCGGGCTTGAGATCGCGGAAGATGATTGGCGGCTGCTGTGTGTGCAGGTAGGTCAGCACGGTGCACAACTCGATGGCGCAGGCGATCACGAACTGTTCGGGCAATGGCGCGTTGTGCTGCCGCAGCAGTTCACGCAGCGATAAGCCCTGCACATATTCCATCACCAGGAAAACGTGCTCGTCCTCCTGAAAATAGTCCCATACGCGCGTTAGGCTGGGGTGATCGAGTTGCGCAAGCATCAGCGCCTCGCGCTCGAACAGTTGAAGCGCAATAGCGCTCTCTTGGGCGCTCAGCCGCGCTTTACTCATCTCTTTGATCGCCACTAACCGGTTGAGGCGCTGGTCATCCGCGAGGTAGACCGCACCAAACCCGCCACTGCCGAGTGGCTTGATCAGGCGATAACGCTGTTGAATCAACTGACCGATGGTGACCATCAAAAAACCGCCAATCTGAAAAAAGGGTGTTACGATCAATCCATTGTACGCAAGAGTATAAAGATTGTAAAGGGTTATAAGCTCTCATCTTCATGATCCTCGAAATAATAGGGCATCACAACCGAATAGCAAGAATAGCGAGTGGTAGGGTATACCGTTTATCTCCATTTACAGTAGTTTGCAGCGTTTCCCGATTCCTTGAAGTATGCATCTAAAAATGCTATGCTGTCAGTTAACTTATTTTCGAAGGCTTGCTAAACGGGTTTTGATATGAAGAGGCAAAATATGCATCGATTGACAACGTCGCGTTTTTATCCTTCGTTCCTTGGTTTGATTGCATTATTGCTTCTTCTCGCATTATTACCGCCGTCAACGCCTGCGGTCCGTGCCGCTACTACGATCAGCGTCTCGCCGAGCGCTATCACTGCTACGGTCACGCTGGGGCAAACAGCCAATCACACGATTACGCTCACCAACACTTCGGCCACGCCAGTGACGCCGCTCCTGTACGAAGCCTGGCCCGCCGCGCAAACTACTCCCCGTCGCGCGCCGACCGGCCCGCTACGGGTGCCGCTCCCACCGCAGCGCGAGCGCCTGGATCGTAAACTCTTGCAGGAGTTTCAAGAGTCGAGCGATGGTCGCAGCGATTTCCTGATTTTTCTGCAAGAACAGGCGGATCTCAGCGCAGCCGAGACGATCAGCGATTGGAATGCACGTGGCGAGTACGTGTATTCGACGTTGACGCAGTGGGCCGAGACGCATCAGGCCGATCTGCGGCGCGAGTTGCGTAGACGTGGCCTGCCCTTTCAGCCCTTCTGGATCGTGAACGCCGTGCTGGTGCATGGCAATTTGGCCGATGCGCAGGCGATGGTCGCGCGCAGCGATGTGGCGATGATCAGCGCAAACACGACCTTTACGATGCCCACGGTATCGCCGGCCCCGGCGGCGTTCGCCACATGCCACCAGACCGACCCGATCTGCTGGAATATCCGAAAGATTCGTGCCGAGCAAGTGTGGGAGCAGTTCGGCGTCGATGGCGCAGGCGTGGTGATCGGCAGCATCGATACTGGCGCCGATTACACGCACCCGGCGCTGCAGTCGAGTTACCGAGGCAATTTGGGTGGAGGGCAGTTCAAGCACGATTACAACTGGTATGAACCTCGGTATAGCTTAACGGTGCCCGCCGATCAGAACGGCCACGGCACACATACCATCGGCACCATGGTCGGCAAAGGCGGTGGCACCACCGATAAGCCGCATATCGGCGTCGCGCCGGGCGCCCGCTGGATCGCCGCGCAGGGCTGCTCCTCGATCTGCTCCTTGGCCGACCTCAGCGCCGCCGCCCAGTGGATGCTGGCACCGACTGCGCTCAATGGCTCAGATCCGCGCCCCGACTTGCGCCCGATGATCATCAACAACTCGTGGTCCGGGCCAGGTGGCGACGATTGGTACGCCGGCTATACGACTGCTTGGCGAGCGGCTGGGATCTTCCCTGTGTTTGCTGCTGGCAACCTCAGTGGCGCGTCCTGCAGCTCGATCGGTTCACCGGGCGATTACGCGAATGTGATCGCAGTGGGCGCAACCGATCTGAACGACAATATCGCCAATTTCAGCCAACGCGGCCCCACCGTCGATGGTCGGATCAAGCCCGATTTCAGTGCGCCCGGCGAGGGTGTGCTTTCGGCTTGGCCGAACACCGGAGGCTACAACACGCTCAATGGCACCTCGATGGCCGCCCCGCACGTCGCAGGCACGATTGCGCTGATGTGGTCGGCGAATCCCGCCCTGATCGGCGATTACAACGCGACCGTCGATGCGTTGCGTCAGAGCGCCCACAAGATCAGCTCGAACCTCTGCACCAGCGGCCAGAATGTGCCGAATAACCTCTACGGCTACGGGCGCATCGATGCGATGGAAGCGGTCAGCAAAGTGCGCGTTGATGTGCCCTGGCTGATCACCCCCACCTCCGTCGCGACCATCACTGGTAGCGGCACCACCAACATCAACGTGACGCTGGATGCCTCACGGGTGCCCGGCCCTGGCACGTACACCGCACGCTTGCAGGTCTACCAAACGCTCACCGAAGCACCCACCACGATCAACGTGACCATGACAGTGTCGCCTGCGCCTTCGCAAGCACAGGTGACAGGGCGCGTGTACGACGCCGAGAACAATCAGCCCTTGGCAGCCAATGTGCGCCTGCTCAACGGCTTGGGCGTCAGCACCGATAGCACGGGCGTGTACACGCTCACCTTGGCGCCCGGCACCTACCAACTCGTCGCAAGCGCATCGTCGTACGTGTCGGCGCAGCGCACGCTCACCGTGACCGCGCTCACCCACACGCTCGATTTCCCAATGACAGCCGAATTACCGCAGATCAGCGTAGCGACGAGCGCCATCTCCAGCACGATTGGGTTTGCCGAGCAGCGTGTGTTCGATATCAACATCAAGAATGAGGGATTGCGCCCGCTCACCTACGAACTCGACATCCCGGTCGATACGTTTAGCGTGTCGCGCAGCGATGAGCCAGGCGGCCCAACCTATTCCTGGGTTGATCTGCCTGCGAACGCCACGAAGATCCCGATGACCTACAACAGTTACACTGATACGATCCCGCTCAAAATCACCTTCCCATTTGCGAGCTACCAGTTTACCGAGACGCTCGTATTGTCGAACGGGATGATCTCTTTCTCGCAGCCATTGCCTTCGCAGCAGCCGCTCTCCACGTGTTTGCCCGATAACACGATCTTCTTCTACCTGATCGCCCCATTCCGCGCCGAGCTTGATCCATCGCGGGGTGGGCAGATCCGCTACGGCACATTCGCGGATCGTGGCATGTTCGTGTTGAGCTACGAGAACATCCCGCTGCACGAAGGCCCGCTCTCACAAACCTACACGTTCCAAGTGTTGCTGTTCAGCGATGGGCGGATTATCTTCCAATATAAAACGCTGGCCGATTTGCCTGTGAAACTGAGCGCAGGGGTGCAGTTATCGCCACAGGAGGTGCAGCAGATCGGCTGTGGCGTCTCGATGCCGCTGCAGAATAACCTCGCGATCGAGTTGCGTCCGCAGGTGCCATCGTCCGATTGGCTGAGCATCGTGAGTGGGAGCGAGACCGGAACGCTGCAACCCAACCAGCAGAGCGTGGTGCGGGTGCGGGTCAAGTGGACAAAGAATCTGTTGGACTTCCCCTTCCGTGGGCGCATCCATATCATCAATAGCGATCCTCGCAAGCCTCTGGTCGTGGTGCCCGTGCGAATCGAACATCAGAAGGCACCGCATCAGCTCTGGCTGCCAGTCATCAGATATTTCAGTATGTAATGCCGCTGTCTGAATGTTTGAGTGCCTTACGAGCCTTTCGCGATTGCAGAATCACGAAAGGCTCGTGGTATAATAGCGCCGAGCAATCAACCCAACTACACAGATTGACGTTTGGCTCAGGTTGCGACTGAGCCTTTAAGATTCTTCACTCATCACATGTATCCATTTCACGTACCACTAACTCACTTACCGATCGGGCTACTGCTCGCGAATGCGCTGTTTTCGTTGTTGTCCGTTCGCCGCAACGACCCAACGCTCGATTCTGCTGCCTTCCATTGTTTGTGGCTTGGGCTTATTGGCGTTGCTGGCGCGGTTGTGACCGGTATGGCGGATGCCGCTCGGCAGCTGTTCGACCCCGTGGCGCCTCGTGATGATGCATTGGTCTGGATCAATGCGCATGGTCTGATGGGCCTTGTGCTGATCGTCTACTACTGGCAGATCTGGCAGTTGCGCCGACGCAACCCAACCATTCTGCTCGATCCAGAGACGCGTAACAGCTACCTCACCCGTTTAGCATTCGGCGTGGTGCTTCTCGTGATCGATGGCTGGCTCGGCGGTCACTTGGTCTACACACTGCGCCTAGGGGTATCGGCCTAAGGCGGGGGAATGGTACGTGCTCGCACAGGATAGATTTCTCATTCACACAATGCGGAGGGCTCATGCTCGGTGCAGTTACCTATTTTGTCATTTGGTTGCTCCTTCAAACGTTGCGCGTCCTCAGGATCTGGCGCTGGAAGATTGAAGGGCTTGAGAATTTGCCTCCGCGTGGCAAAGGCATGGTGCTGGCGATTAATCACCTGCACTGGCTCGATATCCTGATCGTCGGCGGCTCGCTTCCGTTCTCACATCGGCTGCACTGGATCGCAAAGGTCGAGATCTTCGCGAACCGCTTCCTGGCCTGGTGGTTCACCGAGATGCAAGTCATCCCGATCAAGCGTGGTCAGCGCGACATTGCGGCGCTTGTGGCTGCGGAGGAATGCCTCAAAGAGGGTGCTGTCTTGGCGGTATTCCCCGAAGGGCATCGTAGCCGCGAGGGTGGCCTGCAAGAGGGCCGTGGTGGTACTGTGCGTCTCGCCATTCGTAGCGGCACCCCCATCGTCCCGATCGGCATCTCGGGTACTTCGGGTGGCCTCAAGGGCGCGTTTCTGCGCAAGCCCATCACCCTCCGCATTGGTAAGCCCTACACTGTCGATATCGCGCCCCAAGACAAGATCCCTGTGGAGCAGATGAGCGCGCTCACCGAAGATATGATGCTGCGCATCGCGGAATTGCTGCCCGAGGAGCAGCGCGGCTTTTATCGCGAGCGGCTGGCCCAGCGGAAGAGCCAATCCGAGAGCGTGGTGAACGAGTAATACCAAATCCAAATGATTACTTACACAAACGGCATGTGAATGTGATGAGCGTAGTGCTGGTTTTCAACTGATACCCACATTTCCCGAAACAGGTGGTGTCGAGGCGCTGCTACGCGCAGCGCCTCGACACCATAAAAAACGTCAACTACCTTGTTGCTACAGGCTAAAACGGGTTTGGTATAATCCCAATAGTCTATCGAAAAAAAGAGGCCGGAGCGATCGCTCCGGCTTCGTTATTCGTGTTAACCTTCGAGTTGTTCGGGTTCGCCAAGGATTTTATTCGTCAGATAGAGCGCTAATCGTGCGGCCAAAGCGCTCAGTACGAGACTCAGCAAGCCGTATACTAACCTGCGTTTAGTTTCGTCGTCCATAGCCCCTCCTACAGCCAGCATCCCATCAAACTCGATGCTAGGCATACTTCATTCTAGCGCCGATCGCGACCGGAGACAAGCGTAATAAAGTACAGTAACTGCATCACAGCCTGAGCCGCCGCCGCAACATACGTAAGCGCCGCAGCATTCAGCATCGAGCTCACGCCCTCGGACTCCTCCACAGTGACTAAGCCACTCCGTGTGAGCATTTGGCGAGCGCGAGCGCTAGCGTTGAACTCAACCGGCAGCGTGACCAATGTAAACGCCACTGCAGCAGCCATCAGGATAATGCCTGCATAAGCGACCATAATGCCCAAACCGCCGCCAGAGCGCGCCGAAACACCAGCGATCACCAGACCGATGAACACCAGCAACGTGCCAAGCTGCGAACCAATATTCGCGATCCCAACCATGCCTGAGCGCAGTTGGAGCCAGAAGTACCCCTCGCGATCCTGCTGAGCGTGCCCAAGCTCGTGCGCCACGATCGCCATCGCAGCCACCGAAGGCTGCCGCGCCGACCCCTCGGACAAGCGCATCACCTTGCCACGCGGATCGTAGTGGTCAGTCAGATCGCCAGGGATCATCTCAACCTGAATATGATCAAGCCCTTCGTTGCGCATCAGCACACGGGCCACATCCGCACCAGTCATACCTTGCATGTTCCGCACCTGCGAGAACTTGCGGTACGTCGATGTGACTCGCCATTGCGCGAACAGAGCGAGCAGAATTGCGGGCAACAGAAAAATGATATAGCGAATATCAAATAGAAATGGCATACGGGCCTCCTCGCCAAACTATCGAGAGAACAATGGCTCGCTGAAGCAAGCCATGCAGAATTCATAAACTGCCAAATATCTACCGTAAATATAGCATTTTTATGCTTACAACGGTATGCTTTTTTGTTAAAAATTTACTAGAAGTAGGTAGAACTAAGCAGTTGATGAAGGATAAATGAAAGAACTCAACTTCGCTAAAAGTTGGTCGATAGTGTAGGCAAGTTGGTTGCGCAGTCGATCACGAGTGCGTGGGTTCAGTAGGACGATGCAGACGAGCCCAACCAGAACGACGTGAGGCAACCAGCGTGGTGCGGAATGATTATGCACTTTGTGCGCTATTGCCATTTTGAACCTGCTTGATCAGGTCTTGAGCGGAGGTTTGAACTTTAGCAACCGCCTCATTCGCGATGCGCTGAGCGCGATCCACCACATCTTCCGCTTGGCTCTTCAACTCCAACCCGCGCTCAATGATCTGCTCGCGGGTCTCGGTGCCGCTGCGGGGAACAAACAACGCTGCAACAATACCACCAACAATCGCGCCAGCGACAATCCCTAGAAGGAACGTGACATCACTGTTTGCTCGTTTCATCATCAACTCCTCACCTGATAATTTGCAGGTTTTATACCACGAAAATGCGCCGACAGCCAAACGCAGCGGCGCCAAATACAGGCGGAGTATAGCACACGCGACAACCCCCTGCAACCCGAAGAAAATTGCAGGGTGCGCGCATGAGTTGTCAGGCAGTTGAGGCGACGGTCGCTTCAGCCAGTCG
>CALKHR010000104.1 GCA_937988885.1 uncultured Roseiflexaceae bacterium
CTATCCGTGTGTGCCAGTGCGTTTCATTGGCTATCGAGGACGGCATTCATCCCCGACCTAAAGGCACGGGCCTTTCTGCCGCCTTTTCTGTAATACTAAATCCGGTTGGACAGTTGTCATTAAAAGCAGTTTTAGCCTGCGGCAGCAAGGTTCTTTCTTCTTTTTGTGATGTCGAGGCGCTGCTACGCGCAGCGCCTCGACATCACCTGTTTCAGGAGATGTGAGTATCGGTTGAAAAGGAGTATCACGCCCTAAAATTCATATGTCATTGGTGTAAGTAATCATTCGGATTTGGTATAACTTGCCAAGTTTCATAGATGGGTTGGTTGAATGTTGTTGCTCACCAAGTTCTGGCTCAGTGCGAGTGGAGCGTGGACGAGAGGCGGGTGCGCACTTGGCGAGTGTGCTACAATGATTCCACTGTATCCTTCCATCGGTAGTGTAACTTCAGAAAGGAATGTTGTGAAAAAGTTCGCCCTCCTCCTTCTGATGAGCATCAACCTCCTCGCCGTAGCACCCGCTCCACAGAGCACAACACTCACGTTGTTGCACTTCTCGGATTACCACTCGCACGCGGTTCCTTTCTACTCCGAAGGTCAAGCGGAGTCGGCTGGTATCGCTCGGCTGTTTGCGTACCTGCAGCCCTACGCCAATGATCCGAACGCCCTGATCTTCAATGGCGGCGACACGATCAACCTCGGCACTCCGGCATGGTCGGATAAGTATCAGTGCGCCGAGTGGCCCTGGTTCAACGGGATCGTCGATGCGATGGCGTATGGCAACCACGATTCCGATTATGGTCCCGAAGTCTTTGAGGAATGCCGCAAACAGCTCGATTATCCGATTCTCGGCTCGAACATCCTCGATAGCAACGGGCAGCCGCTCTTGCAGTACGATGGCAAGACGTACCGCGTGTTCGAGGTGAACGGCATCAAGATCGGCGTGTTCGCGCTGGCCGGGCCGGACTTCGAGCGACTGATCTCAGCTCCGCTACGCCCGGCGGTCGGCGCAACCTTCGGCGACCGCATCGCCACGGCCCGCCAAGTGGTGAGCGCCCTGCGCGAGCAGGAGCATGTCAATGCGGTAGTGCTGATCGGCCACGCGCTCCGTGAGGATGATATTGCGCTGGCACAGGCCGTTCCCGGCATCGACCTTATTTTCGGGACGCACAGCCACCGCAAAGAGGATCTCTTCCAGATCCCGAACACGAACACCTGGATGATCTCGCCGTTCCAGTATGCTACCTACGTGAGCCATGTCCAGTTGCATTTCAACGACGGTGCACTCAGCGGCGTCACGGGCGGCTTGGTGCGGATGAGCAACGATCTGCAGCCCGATCCACGCATCGCCGAGCGTGTGGCGCAGATGCAGGCTGATCTGGAGGCCGATCCCCAATACGCCGCGCTCTTCGAGCCGATCGGCACCGCCGCCGTCGAGCTATCGACCGAGGGCCAATTCGTCGGCGAGGCGGTTCTGGGCAACTTTGTGATGGATATCTTCCGCGAGGCCGCACAGGCGCAGATGGCGCTCACAACGTCGAGTA
Source organism: uncultured Roseiflexaceae bacterium (assembly GCA_937988885.1). Lineage (GTDB taxonomy): Bacteria > Chloroflexota > Chloroflexia > Chloroflexales > Roseiflexaceae > CALKHR01. Next base: position 1,544 of record CALKHR010000104.1, read on the forward strand.
GCTTCCGCGAGCCTATCCCGCCCGGCACCATCACCGAAGAGGCGTTCCGCACCGCGATTCCCTACAAAAATGCGGTGTTGGTCTATACGATGAGCGGCGCGCAGATCCAAGAATTGCTCGATTACAGCGTCTCGCGCGCTGGCTCGGATTTCTTCTCGCAGGTGTCGGGAGTGCGCTTCCGGATCGTCGAGGGCAAGGCCACCGACATTCAGATCCTCAAGGATGCCGCGAATCCCGCCGCTGGGTACGCACCGCTCGATCCGAACGGTGAGTACACGGTTGCGACCAGCGATTTTCAAGGAAAAGTCGCGGGTGGCTATAGCAGCATCTTCGCATCGGCGAGTTACCGCGAAACGGGTATCACCGACATTCGCGATACGCTGCGTGCGTATATCCGCGATCACAGCCCGGTGAGCGCGCAGCTCGACGGGCGTATTACAACGGGCGAGGCGCAACCAGCACCGAGTGCACCGCTACCAGCCGAACTGCCGCGCACCAGTGGCGCTTCCGAAACCGCGTGGGTGTGGGCGGTTGCCGCGCTGATGGTGTTCGCGCTCGGGTTTGGTATCAGGCGACTGGCCCGCTAGGAGCTCCTGCGCACGAGGGCACGGAGCGTAGTGTTTGCAAGACAAGGATAATCCAATGGTAACGATCCCCGAGACACACAAGGATTTACTCAACGCAGGCGTAGGCATCCTGGCAACAAACGGGCCAGACGGTCGCCCACAGGTCACAGCGCTGTGGTTTTTATACGATGAAGCCGATGGTTTAGTGAAGATCTCGCTGAACACCGAGCGTTATAAAGTGAAAAACTTGGAGCGCGACCCGCACTGCTCGTTCTTTGTGATCGATGTGGCGAATCCAGGCCGCACGCTTGAGTTGCGGGGCGATGCCGAGATCACGCCCGACCCCGATTTCGCCTTCGCGGATCGCATTGGTGCAAAGTACGGCGGCGTGAATCTGCGCAATATCGGCGCGCCGGGCCACAAGCGCGTGGTGGTGACGATTCATCCGGTGAAGGTGCACACATTCGGCGGCGCTCCTTCGAACGAATCCGCTTCGTAACACGTAGTTTACCGTAACAAGATTGCCGAACATCTTGGGCATCCACTGCCCAGGATGTTCGGCGCATATGGGGCAACGATACTTCAATGGCTTCTACAACACAATCCGCACATCCAAGCGCGTTCCGCATGCCTTCGACAGCCCGCTTAGGCTTTGTGCATTTGACAGTGGCGAACCTAGAGCGCCAGATCGCATTCTACACGCAAGTGCTGGGCTTCCACCTGCTCTGGCGCGAGGGGGCCGAGGCGGCGCTGGGCACCGCCAACGAGATGCTGTTGCGGCTGAGCGAGGTGCCTTCGGCGCGGCGGGTACAGCACTCAACGGGCATGTACCATTTCGCGGTGCTCTACCCCAGCCGCAAGGAGTTGGCGCGGGCGATTGCGCGGCTGTTCGCGCTACGCTACCCGAACGCACCCACCGATCACGGCGTCTCCAAGACGACGTACCTGGAGGATCTTGAAGGCAATACGATCGAGTTGTACGTGCGCTCGCTCGATGATGCCGTGTTCGAGTTGGTGAACGGGCAGATGGTGGTGCGCTACGCCGATGGGCGGGTGGGCAACGGGCGCGATCCGCTCGATGTCGAGGCGCTGTTCAGCGAGTTACAAGAGGGCGATCGGCTGGACCTGCCGCTGCCCGATGGCACGCAGATCGGCCATATGCACCTCTACGTCTCTGATCTGCATGCCTCGTACGATTTCTACAACACGCTGTTGGGCTTCGAGCGAGGACCGCTGATCGAGGGCTTCCGCATGGGCGAGGTGGGGTTGGATGCCGAGCAGCCGCACGTGATCGCATTCAACACCTGGAAAGGCCCCAATCTGCCGCCCGCGCCGCCGGACGCGCTGGGGATTCGGTATTTCACGATTGTGTTGCCGAGCACCGCCGAGTTGCAGCAGTTGGTGGCGCGGGTGCAGGCGGCGGGTCTGCCGACCGAAACACACGACGAGGGAGTGCTGATCCGCGATCCAGCGCAGATCGCGATGGTGTTGACCGATCACATGCCGAAGCTGTAGGCGGTGCGCTTCCACCAAGCCATACGGCTTATGGTATCATATCGCCTCGCGACACAGTTCAAACATTCGGCTAGAGAATACAAAGAGGCGTTTATGAAGTTACACGGGCGTGTAGCGGTGATCACTGGCGCTTCCAGTGGCGTTGGCTATGAGACTGCTCGGCTACTGGCGCGCGAAGGTGCTCAGGTGGTTGCGGCTGCGCGGCGACGCGATAAGCTTGAGTGGCTGGTTGGCGAGATCGCCGGGGAAGGCGGCAAGGCGCTCGCTATCCCAACCGATGTCACCGATTCGGCGCAGATCTACCGCCTGATCGAGAGCGCGTACAATCTGTTTGGTCGGATCGACATTTTGGTGAATAGCGCAGGAGTGGTGCACAAGATCGCGCCAACCGAGCAGTTCAGCGACAGCGACTTCCGCACGGTCGTCGAGACGAATCTGAACGGCAGTTTCTACGCGGCGCGGGCCGTCATCCCATACATGAAGCGCCAGCGCAGCGGCTTGATTGTGAATATCGGTTCGCGCGTGGGCAAGATCGGCGTGGCGAATATCGCGCCGTTCAGCGCGGCGAAGTTCGCGTTGGCGGGCTTGGGCCAGGCGATGGGCGCCGAGTTGCGGCCCTACAACGTGTACGTCACCACCATCTTCGCGGGGATGATCAACACCGACATCTACCCGCTCAATCCGAACGAGGAGTTCCGCCGCCAGTTGATGACGGCGCACGATGTGGCCGAGGCCGTCCTGTGGACGTGTACACTGCCGCCCTCGCTGCGGGTCGATGAGTTGCCCCTGATGCCTCGACAACTCGATCTCTAGCTTGGAATGCCTGGGCGATGCGTCCGGGAAGCCTCGTTGCTCCCGTCGCTCGCCCACATTAGTCTGTTTCACCAGTGGCTGGCTGTGGGGCATGCGCGACCACTCGACGGCGGCCCTGCGGCAGAATCGTGACGAGCACCTCGTAGGCGCTGGTGTGCAGCCACGAGGCCACCTCCGCTGCGCCGATGGTGTTGTCGCCCTGCGTGCCGAGCAGCGTCACCTCGTCGCCCAGCGCGACACCCGCAACCCCTGTCACATCCACCATCGCATAATCCATGCAGATGCGGCCCACCACGGGCACGCGCTGACCGCGCACCAGCACCTCGCGCCAGGGCGGCCCGCGCCGGAAGCCATCGGCATACCCGACGGGCAGCGTGGCGATGCGCTGATGCCCGGTGGTAACGTAGTCGCCGCCGTAGGAGATCGGGCTACCGGGCGGCAGATCGACGATGCGCACGATGCTGGTGTGGAAGGAGAGCGCTGGGCGGAAATCGCCGGGCAACGGCAGCTCGGTGGGGGTGACGCCGTAGAGCGCAATACCGGCGCGCACCATGTCGAAGCGCGTCTCGGGGTGCCAGATCGCAGCAGCGCTGTTGGCGGCATGTCGGATCGGGAAGCGCCAGCCCAGCTCCTCCACTTGCTCCAGTACTCGCAGAAAGCGCTGGTGTTGCAGCTTGACCTCGGGGCGCTCTAGCTCATCGGCGGTGGCGAAGTGCGTGTAGATGCCCTCCCAACGCAGGTTCGGTAGATCCCTTACAGCCTGCAAGAACGGAACGACCTGCTCGGGCAGCAGGCCCAGGCGATGCATACCCGTGTCTACTTTGACGTGAACTGTGGCCTGGCACCCGAGTGCTTGGGCCGCCTGCGATACTTCGAACACGGTCTCGACGGCGCTCACCGAGAGCGTGAGGTTGGCTCGCAGTGCGGCGTTGATCGCGGGGCGCTGGCTGATGCCGAGCACTAGGATCGGCGCGCTGATACCGGCGGCTCGCAGTTGAAGCCCCTCTCCAACCGTGGCAACACCTAGGTGCGAGGCTCCGCCCCGCAGCATGGCCCGCGCCGCAGCAACGATGCCGTGGCCGTAGCCGTTGGCCTTCACCAAGCCCATCACAGCCACATGCTCACCCACGATCCGCTGGAGGGCGCTGGTGTTGCCTGCGATCGCCAGTTCATCCACTTCGGCCCAGGCCGAGCGCCCCGCGATGGCATCCAATTCCTCGATAGACATACGGTGACTCATTTCAATATCGTAAGGCATAGATTCTCCTTACGCTTGCTCAAGCAGCCAGAATCCGCCATGTTCCGGCTTGATTCCGCTGCAAAAACAACTGCGTGATGGAGCACGCTCTGGCATTCTAGCACGGGTTATTGTGCCCTGAAGGTGGCCCAATCGTCCTCGATCTCGAATCGAATCGCGCTCGTTTTTTCCCCAAAAACGCAATTGCCGATTCTGATGCGCTCGACGCACATTCATTTCGTTCACGAAATATCGCTAGCCCGCCCAAGAATTCAGCAAATTATCATTCGATCTTCAGTATGCTGATGCGGTGAAACAAAAGATTGTGCAGCTTGACACAATCACCGTTAGGCGGTACACTAAGAGAGGTTTTGAGAGTTTTGGAAGATTTGATAGATTTGAAAACTTCCCACCCTATGATGACCTCCACTTCTTCAACTCCAACCCTACGTGTCGCCATCATCGGTGGCGGCATTACTGGTATGAGCGCGGCTTTTTATCTTGAGCAGGCAGCGCAAGCGGCAGGCATCAAGGTGGACTACACGCTCATCGAGCGTAACCAACGTTTAGGCGGTAAAATCGCCTCTGAATATATCGATGATTTCGTGGTGGAGGGCGGCCCCGATTCCTTCCTGACCCAGAAACCGTGGGGCATGAATTTGGCCCGCGATTTAGGACTGGAATCGTCCTTCCAATCGACCAAGCCCGCCAAGCACCCCACCTACGTGCTGGTGGATGGAAAACCAGTGCCGATGCCCGCGGGGATGTCGCTGATCGTGCCCTCGCAGTTCCTGCCGTTCGCCCGTTCACCGATTATGTCTACTCGTGGCAAACTGCGCCTCGCCCTCGACCTGCTGATCCCACCGAAGCGCGACAAGGCCGATGAGACGATGGCCGATTTTGTGCGCCGTCGGTTGGGCAGCGAGGCGCTGGAGCGCTTGGCCGAGCCATTGTTGGCGGGCATCCACAGTTCCGAGCCAGAGCGCCAAAGCATTTTGGCCACCTTCCCCCGTTTCCGCGACCTCGAAGCGCAATACGGCAGCCTGCTACGTGGCAGCATCGCGCAGCGCTTGGCTATGCGGCGCGCCAAGACCAACGGCAGGCCCGTCTCGCCGTTCGTCACCCTGCGGGGCGGCGTGGGCGAGCTGGTGCGCACGCTCGAAACGCAACTGAACGGTCGGCTGATCCGTGGGCAGGGTGTGGCCGCGCTGAACTACACCCCGAACGAAGATGCCGCGTACCGCGTGCTGTTGGAGAACGGCGAGACGATCGACGCCGACGCGGTGATTATGGCTACTCCGGCGTACACCGCCGCGCATCTGGTGTCGGCCTTCCGTCCCTCGCTGGCGGCATCGCTGCGCAAGATCCGCTACGTGAGCACTGGCACGCTGACGCTGGCCTACCGCACTGGCGACGTCGGCGCGCTGCTCGATGGCTATGGATTGGTCATTCCGCAGCGAGCCAAGCGGCGCATCAACGCCATCACGATTATGTCGAGCAAATTCGACAACCGCGCCCCCCAAGGCTTCACGCAGATCCGCGTGTTCCTGGGCGGTTCCCGCAACCCCGATGTGTTGCAACTGGAGGATTCCGCGATCGAAGAGCTGGCCCGCGCCGAGCTGCGCGATATCCTGGGTATCACCGCCACACCACTTTGGGGTCGGATCTTCCGCTGGATGAACGGTAACCCGCAGTACGATGTTGGGCATTTGGCGCATGTTGATGCGCTCGATGCGCTCTGCACGCCTGGGCTCTACTTGGCGGGCAGCGCCTACCGTGGCGTAGGCATCCCCGATTGTGTGCGGCAGGGCCAACTGGCCGCCGATGCCGCCGTAGCCTTCGGGCGCGAGCGATTGAGCGTAAGCCAATCCTCATAAAGCACGTTTGGTGTTATGAGCGCTGAAGAACACGACAAAACAAGCGACTGGCTATCGCTTCAGGAAGCGAGCATGCAGCTTGGCGTTACAACCTCGACGTTGCGGCGCTGGGGCGATAGTGGGCGCGTACCGATGAAACGCACACTCGGTGGTCATCGGCGTTTTCCTCGTGAGGCGATCGACCGCCTCATCCAAGCGCCACCTTCCGACATGGTGGCGATGCAAGCGTTCGAACCTCAGCCAAACTGGAATTTTGATGTCCACGAGCTTGTCAACCAAAAATGGCACGCACGCTTTTCGACCAACCCTGTCACCGAGCGAATGCGAGGCTTAGGCCAACGCCTGTTGGGCTTGCTCATACAGTACCTTAATCGCCGCGAAAGCGATCGTCGCTTCCTCAACGAGGCCCGGACGGTGGGGGAGACCTATGGCCGCGAAGCCCAGGAAGCCGATATTAGCCTCCACGACGCGGTTGAGGCATTTTTGTACTTTCGTAGCGCCTTTTCCCATCTGAAGATGCCCCTGCCCGGCATCCCTCAACCGACGGACTTCGGCGCTGCGATGAGTATGCATGTCCGCATCGATCAATTCATGGATGCGATCCTGTTGGGCATGGTCGCTGGTTACGAAGGTGCAGACGCAGCGAAAGCACCATAAAGGCACAGGTCAGGGCCGCGATGCCTCGGCATCGGTCGGCTTATGAACTGTATATGCTAGATCCATACGGATGATGCATCGTTTTTCATTCGTAGACGTCTAACATAGAAATGAGTATTATCTCTATTCTGGGTTGGAAGGATTTGAGACGTGGCACAACTGGTCATCATCGGCACACATCAGCGTATTTGCCCGGTGTCTGTGCGCGAACGGCTGGCCTTTAATGAAACAAACCTCGAATCGGGCTTGCGTTCGCTGCGCTCCTACGCTGACGAGGGTTTTATCATTTCTACCTGCAACCGTGTCGAGATCGGTGGCATTGTCGCCGACGATACGCACACGTTGATACATTTCTTGGCAGACTACCACCAGATCGACCAGCAGGAACTCGCTGGGCATCTGTATACATTTACTGGAGCCGAGGCGGTGCGGCATCTGTTCCGCCTGGCGGCTGGTTTAGATTCGATGGTCTTGGGCGAGGATCAGATCCAAGTCCAGTTGAAGAACGCACTGCACTCGGCCCGCTCCGCCAACGCGTCGGGTCAACTGGTCGAGCGACTGCTGCAGAACGCGCTGGCTGCCGGCAAGTTGGTGCGCACCGCCACAGGCATCTCACGCCATCAACTCTCGGTGGTGTCGGTAGCGCTGAGCATCGCGCGCACCCAACTCAACGGCCTGAACGGTCGTCGGGTGCTGGTTGTGGGGGCTGGTCGCATGGCCGAACTCGCGCTCAAGCACTTGCACGATGAGCCAAACATCAAGCTGACTATCACCAACCGCAGCTTCGAGCGCGCGCAAAACCTGGCCACCACGTATCGGGCCACCGCACTGCCGTTTGAGCAACTTGGGCAGGCGTTGGCCGAGAACGACTTGGTGGTGAGCTGCACGTCGGCATCCACCACGGTGATCAGCGCGGAGATGCTGCGCGAAGCTGGGCCGACGCTGCTGCTCGACCTGGCGGTGCCCCGCGATATCGAGGCGGAGGCTGCCGAATTGCCCAATGTGCAGCTGTACGATGTCGATGCGCTCCAGCCCATCGCTGAGGCAAACCGACAGGCCCGCACCGCCGAGATCTCGCACGCTGAGCTGTTGGTCGAGGTGGAGGTGACGAAGTTTATGGAGTGGTGGGAGACTCAAAAGGTCGTGCCGACCATCCGAGCGCTGCACCAACACGCCGAGGCCATTCGCACCAACGAATTGCAACGTACGTTGTCGCGCCTCTCGCACCTGTCGCCACGCGAACAGGAGGCGATTAGCGCGCTCAGTACGGCGATCGTCAATAAACTGCTGCATCAACCGATTGCCACGCTTAAAAATCCGCAGACGGGCAATCATTTGGTGCAGGCGCTCCATCAATTATTCCAACTCGATGAGGAATCCCGCTCGGTCAATCTGAATCGCTGATTCCTCGCGTATCGTGCACAACGCACGCTGGATTCGTTCTATTGCAATTAAAGGATAGATCGTCATGTCATCAGAGAATCCGACTCCAGGCCAACAACTCTTCGTCCATTATTTGACTTTCAAAGCTGATCCGGCCTGGCGTCGGTTATCGCCAGCGGCCCGCGAAGAGGGCCGCGAAGCCTTGGTACGCGTGATCGAGGAGGCGCACCCCGAGATCAAGACCTACGCCTACAGCACGATCGGCCTGCGAGCCGACGCCGACCTGCTGCTGTGGCGCAAAGGCACCTCGCCCATCGCAATGCAGGAGATGACTAGCCGCATCTTGCAGACGGGCATGGGCACCTACCTGGAGCAGAAGCACTCGCTGCTCGGCTTCACGCGACCGTCGGCCTACACGCGCCGCCCCACCACACAGGAGCAGGCCATCGACCTCGACGACCGTCAGACCTACCTGATCGTCTATCCCTTCACCAAGACGAGCGATTGGTATCTGATGAGCCGCGATGCCCGCCAGGGTATGATGAACGAGCATATGCGCGTCGGCCACGAGTACGCCGATGTGCGCCAGGTGCTGCTGTACGCCACCGGCATCGATGATCAGGAGTTCGTGGTCGCCTACGAGACTGAGGATCTGCCGCGCTTCCAAGCCTTGGTGATCGACCTGCGCGCCACGGAGGCCCGCCGCTACACGCTGCGCGATACGCCCATCATCACCGCCATCCACCGCCCGCTGCGCGAAGCGCTGTCGCTGATCGGTTAGTGTTGTTGGTGCTGCTGTGCCGTTCGAGCGCGGCAGCACCGTTCAACCACCTTGAGGTATATTTTGAACGACCGCTTCCTACGGGCTTGCCGCCGCGAATATGTAGACCGCACACCAGTGTGGTTTATGCGCCAAGCCGGGCGCTATATGCCCGAATACCGCGAGATCCGTGCTCGCCACGGTTTTCTCGAAATGGTCAAAACGCCCGAAATCGCAGCGGAGATCACGTTGCAGCCGATCAAGGCCTTCGAGGTCGATGCCGCGATTATTTATGCCGATATTCTGCCGCCGCTCGAAGGATTGGGCCTACAGCTCACCTACGAGAAAGGCGAAGGGCCGGTGATCCACAATCCGCTGCATACCCATGCCGATGTGGAGGCGCTCCGCGATGCTGATCCGCGCGAAACGGTCAGTTACACGCTGGATGCGATTAAGCTCGTGCAGCGCGAACTGAATGGCCGGGTGCCGCTGATCGGCTTCAGCGGCGCGCCGTTCACGCTCGCGAGCTACGCGATCGAGGGCGGCGGCTCGCGCGAGTACCGCCGCACTAAGCAGCTGATGTATCGCGAGCCGGAGACGTGGCACTTGCTGATGCGCAAGCTCACCAAGCTGATCACCGATTACGCTCAGGCCCAGCTTGAAGCAGGTGCCGACGCCATCCAACTGTTTGATAGCTGGGTCGGCGCGCTGGCCCCTAACGACTTCGCCGAGTATGTGCTGCCGTACATCCAGCAGATCATCGCCAGTGTGCAGGCGTACCGTCGCCCGAACAGCATGCAGGCCGCGCCCGTGATCTACTTCGGCACGGGCACCGCCGGGCTGTTCGGCCAGATTCGGCAGTGCGGCGCTGACGTGATCGGCGTCGATTGGCGCATCCCGATCGACGATGCGTGGGCTCAGATCGGCCCAGGCTTCGCGATACAGGGCAACCTCGACCCGCATGTGCTGTTCGCGCCATGGCCCGAGATCCAACGCCGCGCCGATGATATCTTGCACCGTGCGGCGGGCCGTCCAGGCCATATCTTCAACCTTGGCCACGGCATCCTGACCGAAACTCCGGTCGAAAACGTGGCGCGGCTGGCCGAATACGTTCATTCTGTTGAAATATAGCATTATCAACGCTCACACAGGTTTCATGCACTGGTGATGCTGTTCGATGAGGACTGCACTATGCAGAAAGATAGATTGCCGGAAGGCATTTTGCTGATGGCCTACGGCACCCCCGAGACGCTCGACGATGTGGAGCCGTATTACACGCATATCCGCGGCGGGCGGCCACCTTCGCCGCAATCGCTGGCCGATCTGCGCGAACGCTACAAGCTCGTCGGCGGTCGCACGCCACTGCTCGACCTTTCGAAATCGGTAGCCGAGCAGATCCAGGCTCGTTTGGATGCGCAGGCGCCGGGTCGCCATCGCGTGTACCTGGCGATGAAGCACTGGCACCCGTTTATTGCCGATGTGGTGCCGCAGATCGCCGCCGATGGCGTGAAGGATGTCTTGGCGTTGGCGCTGGCGCCGCACTACTCGCGCTACAGCCTTGAGGGCTACCGCAAGTACATCTCGCAGGCGCTGGAGAAGGTTGAGAATCCCTTCTCGTTCACGTTTATCGAGAGTTGGCAGGGCCACCCCGCGTTCCGCAAGCTGATCGCCGATCGCATCCGCGAGGCGCTGACGAAGTTCCCCGCCGAAGTTCGCGATCAGGTGGTGGTGCTGTTCAGCGCGCACAGCTTGCCCGAGAAGATCACCCAGAACAACGACCCGTACCCGCAGGAGTTGCACGATAGCGCGGCTGGTATCAGCGAGTTACTGGGGCTGCCGAGCTACCGCTTCTGCTACCAAAGCGCGGGTATGACGGGCGAGCCGTGGCTGGGACCAGACATCCTCGATGCGCTCGAAACTCTGCATGACGAGGGCGTGCGCTACGTGCTGAGCGTGCCGTTCGGCTTCGTGGCCGATCACCTCGAAGTGCTGTGGGATATCGATACCGAGGCGCAGCAGAAGGCCACCGAGCTCGGCATGACACTGCACCGCATCCGCATGCCGAACGCCGACCCCGAGTTTGTCGATACCATCGCAGCGGTGCTGGCCGACTACTAATTGCTGATCTCTGTGCGAGGCAGGTGCTAGGTGCCTGCCTCGCAGTGTTACATAGAACGGGCGACCACATCGGCTAGAAAGCAACGGTTCGCCCGAATGATAGGCTTTGAGACATGAACACCACTGCTGAATCGCGCGCTGCCGCGTTTTCGCTGATCATCGGCACTCGCGCCAGCAAACTCGCGCTCGCACAAACAGACATGATCCGCGCCGCGCTCGAACGGGCGCATCCGGGCCTGCAGGTCGGCATCGAGCATATCACGACCAAGGGCGATGTGATCCTCGACCGTCCGCTGAGCGCGATCGGCGATAAGGGTCTGTTCGTCACCGAGATCGAGGATGCGATGCGGGCTGGGCGGATCGACTTGGCCGTGCACAGCGCCAAGGATCTTCCCTCGGAGTTGCCGCCCGATATGGCTTTGACGGCGTTCGTCGGGCGCGAGGACCCCCGCGACGCGCTTATCTCGCAGGGTGGGCTGCGGTTAGCCGAACTGCCGCACGGCGCACGGGTGGGCACAAGCAGCCTGCGGCGCGCCTGCCAGTTGCGCGCGCTGCGCCCCGACCTGCAGATCAGCGATCTGCGCGGCAACATCGACACACGGCTGCGCAAACTGCACGAGGGCCAGTACGACGCGATCGTGTTGGCGGCGGCGGGGTTGGTGCGCATCGGTCGGGCCGATGAGATCAGCGAACTGCTCGACCCGAGCGTGATGCTACCCGCCGTCAGTCAGGGCATTCTCGGCATCGAGACTCGCGCCAACGACGAGCGCACGGCTGCGTTGCTCGCGCCGCTCGATGATCCGGCTGCCCGCACCGCAGCTGTGGCCGAGCGAGCCTTCTTGGCCCAGATCGGCGGCGGTTGCCAGGTGCCCGTAGCGGCCTACGCCACGCTCGAAGGGGAAACGCTCACGTTGACGGGCTTGATCGGCGCACGCGATGGCCGCACTGTGCGCGGTACGCGCAGTGGCCCCGCATCGCAACCCGCCGAACTCGGCGCAAGCCTCGCCAACACACTGCTCGACGAAGGGGGACGCGCGCTGCTGGGATAACCGTGCTGCGCTGTGCGACGACACACTCGCCCACAACTATATCTCAGCGTGAGAGAACGGGGGTTTCGAAGCATGCAGACAGAGCCGCTCCACAACCGACGCATCGCGATCACCCGTACCGAAGCGCAGGCGGGCACGCTGATCGATGCCCTACGCGCCTACGGAGCCATTCCGCTGGTCTATCCGTTGATCGCGATCGTACCGCCGCTCGACTTTGGCCCACTCGATACTGCGCTCGATTCGCTCGATAGCTACGATTGGCTGCTGATCACGAGCGCCAATGGCGCGAACGCGCTGTTCGAACGGATGCAGCAGCGTAACATCCCGACAAGCGCACTCTCGCGCCTGCAGATCGGCGTGATCGGGCCGAGCACCGCCAAAGTGCTCACAGAGCATGGCATCCACCCCACCTTTATGCCGTCGCGCTACGTGGCGGAATCGGCGCTCACCGAGATCGGCGACGTGAAAGGCCAGCGCATTCTGTTGCCCCGCTCCGATATCGCCCGCGATATGCTCGTCCATGGGCTGCGCGAACGGGGCGCGCTCGTCGATGATGTCACCGCGTATCGCACCATCCCTGGCCCCGCCGCGACAGAACTGCTCGAACAACAGCGCCAACAGCCGTTCGATGCGATTCTGTTCGGCAGTTCATCCGCCGTGCGCTACCTCCTCAATGCGAGCCAAACGGCGGGCCTCTCGCGCCGTGCCGCTGTCGCGCTGCTGAACAAATCGGCCCTGATCTGCATCGGGCCGATCACCGCCGCCACAGCCGAAGCCGAGCTGCTGCGCGTCGCCGCCGTGGCCGAATCGTTCACCGCCGAAGGGCTGATCAGCGCCTTACAACAATGGTTCGAGGAACACCCGAATGATCCGCCCGCTCACTAATGTTCGTGCCGATGCTGCCCACGGAGCAGATCGACGCTCACTTTGGGCCGCACAACGTGTCACTCTACTCGTAGACGACCCTGTAGCAGTTATGCCGCAGTTTGTTGCCTGTACGAAGGAATCACCATGATCGAGCAGCTTGATCCCGCAACGCTTCGGCTCTGGAACCGCGGCAGCACTTACCTCGGCGGCTTGATCTGGCTAGTACAGTGGTTTGTGCTACCAGTCTCCGATGAGACCACCACCCTGCTGAATCGCCTGCTGTTGCTGGCGATGTTGGTGATCGTGCCGATGGGCCTGTCGTTGGCCGCACCGCCGCAAGTCAACGGCTTGTCGTGGCGCTGCTACATGATCGCACTGCTGATGCAGCCTTTTGCGGCCATCGCGGCCACCTGTGGCTTTTTCTTCCCGATCGGGGCCGCCTCCGCGCTGATGCTGCTGCCTTGGCTGATCACCTGCGTGCTCATGACGCTCACCGGGCTGTTGCGATTGTGGGAGCGTGGCTCGTTCCAGCTCGATGAGCTAGCGATCGATGCAGGGTTGCTCTACATCGCCGTCGGCGCAATCTGGATGCTGAGCGCGCGGTTCGGCTACCAGTTGATGGGATTCAGCGCCACGATCGTGCTGTTGACCGCCATTCATTTTCACTATGCGGGATTCGTCGCGCCGCTGCTCACTGGATTGGTGGGCCGCCACATCGCGCAGGCGCACCCAGAGCGTTGGACGCTGTACCAACCGATCGCATGGGGCGTGATCTTTGGCGTTGGCATGCTGGCGATAGGTATCACCGTCTCACAATACGCGCCGATCGTCGAACTGATCGCTGCCATTCTGTTCGCTGGCAGTATGTTGGGTTGCGCGCTGCTGCTGCTGTTGGTGGTGATGCCGACCATCAACGGCGTGATACGACAGTTGCTGCTGCAGATCTCCGGTGCATCGCTGATTATCTCGATGTTGTTGGCGATCGGCTACGCGATTGGGCAGTTCAGCGGCACGACCTGGATCAGTATCCCAAGCATGGTGCAGTTCCACGGCTGGCTGAACGCAGTCGGCTTCGCTGGCTGCGGGTTGCTCTCGTGGGTGCTCGCCAAGGACGAGTCGAATACTTTATAATTGGTCTTGTTCAAATCCCAGGCGCAACCCACTCCGGCGATGCAGTATCGATTTGGCTCGCCCTTCTGCTTGGTGCGTCTGATTTAGTAGACACGAGGTTACTATGACTTTGCTGCATCGCCCACGCCGCCTGCGCCACACGCCCGTGTTGCGCCGCATGGTTCGCGAAACCACGCTCGATGCCGCCGATATGATTGCGCCGTTGTTTATCGTGGAGGGACAGGGCATCGTCAAACCGATCGGCTCGATGCCCGGCCACGCCCAGCGCTCGGTCGATCAGCTCGATCAGGAGATCGACGAGTTGGTCGAGCTTGGGATTCCTTCGGTGCTGTTGTTCGGCATTCCGGCGCACAAGGATGCCAGTGGCACGGCGGCTTGGGACCCCAACGGCCCGGTGCCCAGCGCCATTCGCGCCATCAAAAAGCGCGCCCCGCACATGGTGGTGATCGCCGATGTGTGTATGTGCGAGTACACCGATCACGGCCACTGTGGCCTGCTGAACCTGCCCGGCGACGATAACCCGCACTACACCTCCGCTCTGCCGGATAGCTATCTGTTGAACGATCCGAGCCGCGAACTGCTGGCCCGCGCAGCGCTCGCCTACGCCGAAGCGGGTGTCGACATCGTGGCCCCGAGCGCCATGATCGATGGGCAGGTCTCGGCGATTCGGGCGCGGCTCGACAGCAGTGGCTACGGGCATGTCCCGATCATGGCCTATGCCGCCAAGTTCGCCTCGGCGTTCTACGGCCCGTTCCGCGAGGCGGCGGAATCGGCCCCCAGCTTCGGCGACCGCCAGACCTACCAGATGGACCCCGGCAACGCCCGCGAGGCGCAGCGCGAGGTGGCATTGGATGTGGAGGAGGGCGCCGATATCCTGATGGTGAAGCCAGCAGGCCCGTACCTCGATATCATCGCCGAGACGCGCCGCAACTTCGATCTGCCATTGGCGGCCTACCAGGTCAGCGGCGAATACGCGATGCTCAAGGCCGCCGCGCAGAACGGCTGGATCGACGAGCGCCGCGCGGCGATCGAGAGCTTGGTGGCTATCAAACGCGCCGGTGCCGGGATGATCATCACCTACTACGCCAAAGAAGTGGTACGCTGGTTGGCGGAGGACCCGCGTTAACGTCACACGATACGTGGCAGATACGCCATCTGGCAGACAGGTGCGTATCTGCTGCGCCCCAAGCCGCCATCGGCGAAGGGCGCCGCTCGATTGTGGCGAAGGTGCTTATTATGCCAACACCGCTGTTGATTCTCATCTCCGGCCCGCCCTGTTCGGGCAAAACGACGCTCGGACGCCGAGTAGCCCAACGCCTCGGGCTGCCGCTTTTTCACCGCGATGGCTTCAAGGAAGTGCTGTTCGACACGCTAGGTTGGCGCGATCTGGAGTGGTCGAACACGTTAGGCGGGGCGAGCTATCAACTGTTGTACCACACCATCGAGGCGCTGCTACGGGCCAACGTCTCGCTGATCGCCGAGAGCAACTTCGATCCACAGTTCGATACCGCGCGCATCCGTCAGTTGGCAGAGCGGTATCCGCTGTTGCCGTTGCAGATACGCTGCATGGCCGATGGGCCTATCCTGTTCGAGCGTTTTAAGCAGCGGGTCGCCAGCGGCGAGCGCCATCCAGGGCATCTCGATCACCTGAACATCAGCGTGTACGAGCCGATCGCGACCGAGGGCGCTGGGCCACGCAACGATTTTCTGGATATCGGTGGCGAGCGCATTGATGTGCTGACCAACGACTTTGCGGCGCTCGATGATGAGGCGCTCTTCGCTTCGATCGAGGCTGCAATCGCCCGATTGCGCTCCCAAGCGCCGAACCCACACCATTCCGATTGAACGAAGAGACGGCGAACCGATGATCGTTTCGCAACCGATAAGGAGTTTCCAATGAGCAAAACCACCCGCTCCGCCGAGTTGTTCGAGCAGGCGCGCACCCTGCTGCCCGGCGGCGTGAACAGTCCTGTGCGCGCGTTCCGTGGCGTCGGCGGCACGCCCCGCTTTATTGCGCGGGGCCAGGGCGCGTTTCTGTACGACGCCGACGATAACCGTTACATCGATTATGTTTTGTCGTGGGGGCCGCTGATCTTGGGACACGCGCACCCCGATGTGGTGGCGGCGATCAGTGAGCAGGCAGCGCTCGGCACCTCGTACGGCGCGCCCACGCAACTCGAAAGCGAGATCGCGGAGCTTGTCACGAAGTTGATGCCTGCGGTGGAGATGGTACGCTTCGTCTCCTCGGGCACTGAGGCGACGATGAGCGTGGTGCGCTTGGCACGGGCCTACACCGGGCGCGCCAAGGTGATCAAGTTCGCGGGCTGCTACCACGGCCATGCCGATGAGTTCTTGGTGCAGGCTGGCTCCGGCGTGGCGACCCTGGGGTTGCCCGACAGCCCGGGTGTGCCCAGCAGCGTCACTGCCGATACGATCAGCGTGCCGTTCAACGATCTCGCTGCCGTGCAGCAGGCGCTTGAGCAGAACCCAGAGCAGGTCGCGGCGATCATTGTCGAGCCAGTGGCTGGCAATATGGGCCTGGTGCCGCCGCACGCTGAGTTCTTGCCCGGCCTACGCCGCCTGGCCGATCAGCACGGCACGCTGCTGGTGTTCGACGAGGTGATGACGGGCTTCCGCGTGGCGTTGGGTGGCGCGCAAGCCTACTACGGCGTGCGGCCCGACCTGACCTGTTTGGGCAAGGTGATCGGCGGTGGTCTGCCTGCGGCGGCGTACGGCGGTCGGCGCGATATTATGGAGCAGATCGCGCCCGCTGGGCCGGTCTACCAGGCTGGCACGCTCTCGGGCAACCCGCTGGCGATGGTGGCGGGCATCGTCACGCTGCGTGCGATCAGCCAGCCCGGCGTGTTCGCGCAACTTGAGCGCGCAACCGCCCGCCTGCGCGATGGCTTCTTGGAGGCCGCCCGCGCCGCCGATGTGCCGTTGCAAGCCGCAGCGGTGGGCAGTATGTGGGGCTTCTTCTTCAGCGCCGAACCAGTGACCGACTACGCGAGCGCCAAGCAGCACGCCGATACGCAGCGCTTCGGTCGCTTCTTCCACGCGATGTTGGAGCGCGGCGTGTACTTGGCCCCCTCGCAGTTCGAGGCCGCGTTTGTGTCGCTGGCCCACACCGATGAGTTGATCGAGCAGACGATCGCCGCCGCCCGCGAGGCGTTCGTGGTGTCACGCTAACCTCTGTGGCGGGGTGCGCATCGGCGTGCCCCGCCAATTTCCCCATACGTGTGCTGGCGGGCAGCACAGAAAGGCTTTGTGATGAGCACTTCTGATTCGCAATCGCCGCTGACCGTCGATAGCTACATCGCCAGTTTCCCCGAAGCAACACAGCACCTGCTTCAGGCGCTCCACGAGTATCTGCACAACCTGTTGCCCGACGCCACCGAGGCGATCAGCTACAAAATCCCCACGTTCAAGCTGAATGGTCGCAATGTGGTGCATTTCGCCGGATACAAGGGGCACCTCAGCATCTACCCTATCCCCAAGGGCGATGCGGCGTTCGAGACGGAGATCGAGCGGTATCGGGCGGGCGCGGGCACGATACGCCTACCGCTGGATAAGCCGCTGCCGCTGGAGTTGATCAGTAAGCTCGTGCAATACCGCGTCGCCGAGGTGAAGAAGCCGTAGGCGCAGTGCTGATACAGAGTAAAACGGCCAGCTTGGCATCTGCCGAGCTGGCCGTGAGTGTTTTTTGTGACAAGCGCGTCCCACGAACCATTTTGTATGAGTCAACAGCAGTGGTGTACATGATTTATGACGTTAATTTCGATAGCGCTTTGTTTTTTATTACAAAGATCTCATTATTCATAAAAATAACCTTGAAAACGTTTTTATTGCAATTAATTCGATCTATAATGTCATTAAACAATTTATTCATGGCATTGACATTCTACATAGCGGTGTCATCACACCATATGCAACTATCACACTGCTTTGCAGGATTTAGATGCCTGATAGCTCCTATTCGTTTTTAGGTTGGGGCACCTGTTCCATAATGGTGTCTTTCTGTCGTAAGGAACTACAATGCCACATCCAACATTACGTCTTTGGGGCATCCTCCTTATCATCGTGATGCTCACTGCTGGAACATCCGCGCCAATGCAGGCGCAAGCCGAAACTCCGGCACTTCCAACACCACCCAACAAAACCGTCCGCTTCCATTCCGAGGTCGATGATTCGACCGTCAGCACGTACATCGTGCAATTGGCGGGCGAGCCATTGGTGGATATCGCCGCTCAATTGGCCAAATCGTCCCGCTCACCCAAACTGAATTTCGCGAATAGCACTGTCCAGCGCTATAGGAGTCGATTGGATAGCCAGCGCCATGCCGCACTCCAAGCCATCCAGCGCGAGATCAAGCATGCGCCCCGTGTGAAGGCGATCTACGATACCGCGTTCAACGGCGTGGCGCTTGAGTTGACGGCGGCGGAAGCGAAGCAGATCGCCAACCTGCCGAATGTGCTGATGGTCGAGCAGGAGCAGTCCTACGAGCTCACCACCGATGCTGGCCCCGCCTGGATCGAAGCCGACCAGATCCACGATGGCTCAGCAGTGGGTGTTTTTGCGGCCACACTCTTAGGTGACAACCTCTCGCCCGCTGTGAGCAGTTCGCTCACGGGGCGCGGCCTCTTCAGCTTCGATAGCAGCAGCAAGGAGCTTACATACCGCGTTGAGTTGAACAACACCAGCCAGAGCGCGGCGATCATCAATACCGCCACGCAAGCGCAGGTCGCTGCATTGACATCGAGCGATGGCGGCAAGACCTACGCGGGCACCATCACGCTCACCAATAGCCAAGCCGACCAACTCACGAGCGATTCGCTGTCGGTGCTCGTCAAGACCAACGCGTATCCAAACGGTGAGATCGGCGGCCTGATCAGCGGCTACAAGGGCGAGGGTATCGTGGTTGGTATCATCGATAGTGGTATCAACAGCCATCATCCTTCGTTCGCCGAAGTGGGCGGCGATGGATATCGCCATCTCAATCCGCTGGGCCAGGGCACTTTCTTGGGTGCCTGCGATCCCTCCAACGAGTATTATTCGAGTCAGTTTGAATGCAACAATAAGCTGATCGGCGCTTGGACGTTCGCCGAGACGGCGGTTATCAACAACTTCGATACGGATGAGCCTAGTCCCGACGATGAGGATGGCCACGGCTCGCACACTGCTAGCACGGCTGCGGGAAATATCGTGCCAAATATGTCGTTACATGGCATCAATGTGAGCATATCTGGCGTGGCACCACATGCCAATATCATTGCCTACGACGTCTGTGGATATCTCAAGGACGGTGAGTACTCCTCTAGCTGCCCAACTGTGACCATCTTACAAGCGATCGATCAGGCGGTGAAGGATAAGGTCGATGTCATCAACTACTCGATTGGTGGTGGCAACAACCCCTGGCGTGACTCGATCGAATTGGCCTTCCTCAATGCCCGTAAGGCCGGTATTGTGGTTAGCACTACGGCAGACAACAGTGGTCCCACTGAATCGAGCGTCCGCCACCTCAGCCCGTGGCTGCTCACGACGGCGGCGACAACGCATAACCGCAGCTTCAGCAAGCAACTCACTTCCATCACCGCAGGCGCTAAGACGCTCCCAGATATCACTGGCAGGGGTATCAGCCCAGCACTCGATAGCGATACCGAGATTATCTATGCTGGCTCCTTGGGCAATCCATTCTGTGACACATTCGATGAATCACTTCACTCCCAGATCGCTGGCAAAATCGTGCTCTGTGATCGGGGGGAGATCGATCGGATTGAGAAAGCAGAAAATGTCCAGGCTGCGGGCGGTGCTGGCTTTATTCTGGCCAATACGATCATGTTCATCTTCGGCTTAGTTACCGATCAATATCCCATTCCCGGCATTCATATCGACTATTTCGAAGGCGAAGCGTTGAAGGATTTGCTCGCGAACGCCTCAGGCCCTGTGACCGCGCGCATTTCTAACACGACTATCGTTCCTGATGCGGACCTTGCCGATTGGGTCGCAGACTTCAGTGGGCGCGGGCCTGCCATTAGCCCCTATGCCAATATGATCAAGCCGAATATTGCAGCACCTGGCTCTGATATCTTTGCGGCTCTGAACAACAACGGCAATAGCTCGAACAGCGGTGTGTTATCGGGCACATCGATGGCATCACCACATATCGCGGGCGCTGCGGCTCTGCTCAAGGGCCTGCACCCCGATTGGACTCCAGGCGAGATCCAATCGGCGCTGATGACCACCGCATATACGACGATGGTACAAGAGGATGGCTTCACCCCTGCTACGCCGTTCGATGTCGGCAGCGGGCGTGCTCGGCTGGCCAAGGCGGCGTTGGCTGGCTTGGTGATGGATGAGACCTACGAGCGTTTCTTGGCCGCCGATCCCAACGCGCAGGGCGATTTGACGACCCTCAACCTTCCCAGCATGGCCAACGCTCAATGTATCGGCACTTGTTCATGGACGCGCACCTTCCGCAATACCCTGAACGTGCCCGTGACCTGGACGGCCAGCTATCAGAATACTGGTCTGAGTGCGTCACCATCCACGTTCACCATCCCGGCTGGTGGCACACAAACTGTCACCTTCACAATGAATGTAACCGGCAAACAGTTAAACACCTACAGCTTCAACCGCGTGACGTTCAGTGCTGCGGGTGGGGTTGCGCCCGATGTCAGCTTGCCTGTCGCTGTCAAACCAGTCATCAGCGACCTGCCGAAGCATTTCAACTATCAGCAGTCTACAAACGCTTTCACCACCAATGAGACGATTCGGACCATCGCTGCCAACAGCATCACGGCCCAGGTATACAGCTTACAGAAGAGCACTCGCGTCAATGCGATGGTTGTAGCGGGACAATTTCACATTACGACCATCACAGTACCCGCCAATACGAAACAACTGATTGTCGATATGCGCTTCACAACCGCGCAAGATGTCGACATCTACGTGTATAAAGACGATATGCTGGTATGTGAAGGCAGCAGTTCAATCACATTGGATCACTGTCTCATCGATTCACCGCCAGCAGGCACGTATCAGATCTATGTGTTCAATTACACTGGCACGAAAGTGCATGGCGAAGATTTGATCAGCTATAACTACGCGATCATCCCCAACAGCAATGATGGCAGCTTGATCGTGAACGTGCCAAGCGTCAACAGTGGCGGCGATCTCACGGTCACGCACCAGATCAATGTGCCAGGCAGCCAACCGGGCGATAGTTGGTATGGTATCTACACGTTGCGCGACACAAACACGAATATCACCTTTGGGTACAACCTGATCGCCTTCCATCACACACTTGGTACACCCGCGCAACTCTTGGCCGTTGATGGCAATCATCAGAGCGCCATGGTGAACAGCCCATTCGCCACCCCTCTACGGGTGAAGGTCATTGATGATGTTGGCAACCCATTGCCAAACGTCACCATCACATTTAGCGCGCCCGACAGCGGAGCCAGCGTCACCTTCCCCAGCGGCAATACCGCGATCACTGGGATGAACGGCGAAGCGAGCATGCCTGTGAGAGCCAACGCCATTGCTGGCAACTACAGCGTCACCGCCAGCGCGACAGGCGCGTCGGGGTCGATCCAGGCTACCTTCACGCTGAACAATTCACAATCGGAGAAGTGGATCTATCTCCCGTTCATCCATAAGAACTAGCTCCTCGGTCAACCATACACTCGTATACACGGACCCGCAAGCAATCAACGCTGCTTGCGGGTCTACGATTCGCTAATCATTATTTTAAACTTCTCTAAACTTTTTATAATACGATTCGCTCATCACAAATACTTTTCATGACAGTTATAATTGTTATATACTAAAGTATCAATACCTATGTACTCATTGCATCTTCTGTCACTATTCTTTTTCACACCACAGTACACAGATATGGTTAAACAACACCTCACTTGTTATCCTTCCGCATGGGCCGCGTCCATACACGATTAAAGCTTTCATTTTGTAAGGAACATCGATGCTGCATGTAACTCCACGTCTCTGGAGCATCCTCCTTATTATCGTGATGCTCGTTGTTGGAACATCCGCGCCAATGCAGGCGCAAGCCGAAACTCCGGCACTCCCAACACCCCCCGAAAAAACCGTTCGTTTCCACTCCGATGTCGATGATTCGACCGTCAGCACGTACATCGTGCAATTGGTGGGCGAGCCATTGGTGGATATCGCCGCTCAATTGGCTAAATCGTCCCGCTCACCCAAACTGAATTTCGCGAATAGCACTGTCCAGCGCTATAGGAGTCGATTGGATAGCCAGCGCCATGCCGCACTCCAAGCCATCCAGCGCGAGATCAAGCATGCGCCCCGTGTGAAGGCGATCTACGATACCGCGTTCAACGGCGTGGCGCTTGAGTTGACGGCGGCGGAAGCGAAGCAGATCGCCAACCTGCCGAATGTGCTGATGGTCGAGCAGGAGCAGTCCTACGAGCTCACCACCGATGCTGGCCCCGCCTGGATCGAAGCCGACCAGATCCACGATGGCTCAGCAGTGGGTGTTTTTGCGGCCACACTCTTAGGTGACAACCTCTCGCCCGCTGTGAGCAGTTCGCTCACGGGGCGCGGCCTCTTCAGCTTCGACAGCAGTCGAGCGTATCTCAGCTACCGTGTTGAGTTGAGTAGCACCAGCCAGAGCGCGGCGATCATCAACACCGCCACACAAACTCAGGTCGCTGCATTGACATCGAGCGATGGCGGCAAGACCTACGCGGGCACCATCGTGCTCACCAGCAGCCAGGTCGACCTGCTCAGGAATGATTCGTTGTCGGTGCTCGTCAAGACCAGCACGCACCCCAACGGTGAGGTTGGCGGCCTGATCAGCGGCTACAAGGGCGAAGGCGTGGTGATTGGTGTGCTCGATAGTGGGATCAACAGTCGCCATCCTTCCTTCGCCGAAGTGGGCGGCGATGGCTATCGCCACCTCAACCCGCGCGGCCAGGGCACCTTCCTGGGTGTTTGTGATCCCTCCAATGAGTACTATTCAAGCCAATTTCAGTGCAACAATAAGCTGATCGGCGCTTGGACATTCCCCGAAACGTCGGTCATCAGCAACTCCTATACAAACGAGCCAAGCCCCGAGGATGACACTGGCCACGGTTCGCACACCGCAAGTATTGCTGCCGGGAATATTCTGACGAACATGCCCTACAATGGCATTAATCTGAACATATCCGGCATAGCGCCACACGCCAATATCATTGTCTACGACGTCTGTGGCTTTCTTGATAACGGTGTATACACCGATTATTGCCATAATACAGCCATATTAGCAGCGCTCGACCAAGCAATCGAAGATCAGGTCGATGTCATCAATTATTCGATTGGTGGAGGCACTGAGCCTTGGAGGGATCCAATCGAACTAGCTTTCCTCAATGCGCGTAAGGCAGGCATAGTAGTCAGCACTTCGGCGGGCAATAATGGCCCTACCGCATCGACCGTCGAGCACCTCGGCCCGTGGCACCTCTCGACAGCGGCGATCGAACACAATCGCCTCTATAGCAAACAACTCACCGCTCTTACCGCAAGCTCTGGCACACTGCCAGATATCAGAGGCCTCGGCTACAGCACCTCACTCCCCAACGATACCCAACTTCTCTATGCTGGCACTCTCGGTAATCCGCTCTGTGGCCCCTTTGACCCCTTGCTCCACTCACAGATCAATGGCAAAATCGTGATCTGTGATGAGGGCTCCTATGACCGTTTTGTAAAAGCAAGCAATGTCCAAGCTGCGGGTGGCGCTGGCTTCGTTCTGGCGAATAATGCGAGCAGTGGCGATAGCTTAGTTGCTGATTCCTACCCCCTCCCTGGTATCAACATCAGTTACACGGATGGGCAAACGCTGAAGAACTGGCTCGCAAACGTCACCGGCCCTGCAACCGCACGTATCTCCGAAACAACTACCGTTATCGATCCAAACAGTGTAGAAAGGATCGCAGACTTTAGTTCGCGTGGGCCTGCTCCTACCATCTTTGCCAATATCATCAAGCCAAATCTCGCAGCACCCGGCGTGGATGTCTTTGCGGCTTACTTCAACAACGGCAATCCCTCAAGCATTGCTATGCTCTCGGGCACATCGATGGCATCGCCACATACTGCAGGCGCTGCTCTGCTGCTCAAGGGACTGCACCCCGATTGGACACCCGGCGAGATCCAATCGGCACTGATGACCACCGCATATACAACGCTGTTGAAAGAGGATGGCAGCACTCCCGCCACACCGTTTGATGTGGACAGCGGACGCATAGAGGTGGCGAAGGCTGCGCTGGCAGGTCTGGTGATGGACGAGACCTACGATAACTTCGTGGCGGCTAACCCAGAGCTACAGGGCGATCTGACCAGCCTCAATCTCCCTAGTATGGCGAATGTCAAGTGTATCGGCTTCTGTTCGTGGACGCGCACCTTCCGCAATACGCTGAATGTGCCTGTGACCTGGACGGCTAGCTATCAGGAGGGTAGTCTGAGCGCTTCGCCCTCCACATTCACCATCCCGGCTGGTGGCACGCAGACTGTCACCTTCACCATGGATGCAACCAGCAAACCGCTGAATACCTACAGCTTTAATCGCGTGACGTTCACCAATGAGGATAGGCTTGCTCCCGATGTCAGCCTGCCTGTTGCCATCAAAACCACCTCGAGCGACCTGCCAAAGCATTTCAACTATCAGCACAATACAAACACGTTTACGGTCAATGAGAGGGTGAGAACCGTTGCTGCCAATAGCATCGTCGCCCAGACCTACAGCCTACAGAAGGGCACTCGCGTTCAGGCAATGGTCAATGAAAGGGAGTTTCACAGAATCATCCTATCAATACCCGCCAATACACAACGGCTGGTTGTTGATATACGCTCCACAACCTCGCCGTTAGTTGGCCTGTTTGTATATCAAGGCGCAACATTGGTCTGTTCACATGTCTACAGATTAACACTGGGATACTGTACACTCGATTCACCACCGTCTAACTGGTATTACATCGATGTGATGAATTACGAATCTTCAACACCTGGAGGCGCTGATTTAGTTAGCTTTAACTACGCGGCCATTCTTGCGAACAATGATGGCAGTCTGACGGTTAACGTGCCGAACGTCCACAGTGGTGGCGATCTCACAGTCACGCACCAGATCAACGTGCCCAGCAGTCAAATCGGCGATAGTTGGTACGGTGTGTACGAGTTACGCGACACAAACACGAACACCATATTCGGACGCAACACGATCGACTTCCACCATACATTCGGCCCGCTCGATCAAGTCCAGCTTCTCGCTGGCAATCATCAGAGCACCGTGGTGGACACCGCGTTTGCGACCGACCTGCGGGTCAAACTCACCGATGATGCAGGCAACCCCTTGCCCAATGTGACAGTCACGTTTAGCGCGCCTAGCAGCGGTGCCAGCGCCAGCTTCCCCAACGGAGCGAGCGCGATCACCGGGGCGAACGGCGAGGCGAGCGTGCCCGTCAAAGCCAACACTATCGCTGGTAGCTACAGCGTCACCGCCAGTGCAACTTACGCATCAGGAACACGTAGCGCGGCCTTTACGCTCACCAACCAGCCCGACGATCTGGCCATGCTCACAGCGACTGGTGGCAACAGCCAGAGCACGCTTGTGAACACCAATTTCGCCAGCCCGCTCAAGGTCAAGGCAGTTGACCAGTACAACAACCCGATCAGCGGGGTTACTGTCACGTTTAGCGCGCCCAGCAGCGGTGCCAGCGCCAGTTTCCCCAGCGGAGCGACCGCCACCACCAACGCGAACGGCGAGGCGAGCGTGACCGCCAAGGCCAACACTATCGCTGGTAGCTACAGCGTCACCGCCAGTGCGTCCGGCGCGTCGGGGTCGATCCAGGCCTCCTTTACGCTGAACAATACACTATCGGAGACGTGGATCTACCTCCCATTCATCTCTAGGAACTAGCTCCTCGGTCAACCATACACTCGTATACACGGACCCGCAAGCAATCAACGCTGCTTGCGGGTCTACGATTCGCCTACGTTTCTTGTGATATACTTCACATGTTACGTGTAGGCATCCAACGATTGTAAGGCTTCTATGCCCGACCATTATCTGATCATCGATCTCGAAGCAACCTGTTGCGACCGCAAGAGCATCCCGGATGACGAGCGTGAAATCATCGAGATCGGTGCGGTGATGGTTGAATCTGCCACCTTCACGCTGGTCGATCAGTTTCAGAGCTTCGTACAAGCGGTGCGACACCCGTTCCTGACCGCATTCTGCAGTAGGCTCACCGGCATACAGCAACACGATCTCGATGACGCGCCGCGCTTTCCCGCCGTCATCAGCGCGTTCGCACAGTGGCTCGCTACGTACCCATCGTTTGTGTTCGGCTCGTGGGGCAGTTTCGATCAACGCCAACTCGCGCACGATTGCGCCTTCCACCAGATCAGCAACCCAATCGATGCGCCCTACCTGAATCTACGGCAAGCTTTCATCAATCAGCAAGGCACCCGCAAAGGACTAGGGCTGCGCGAAGCGCTCCGTCTTGCAGGGCTCGACTTTGAGGGGCACCACCACCGCGGCCTCGATGATGCCCGCAACATCAGCCGATTACTGCCATTTTGTCTGGGACAACAAACCTTGGCGGGCACAGCGAAGAGACAATCGTACAACGCAACCTAAGCCGTACTAACTTCGTAAAGTAACTGCAATCTTGGAACACACCGCTCCTTGTTATACTCTTGATTATGCGCGACGATGTTGCATCTCGCGAACAGCAGAGTAGCAAGGGTCGTTGCATACGAGGCTCTCAGATCCATCGCTACATTGGGAACGTTCTCACAGAAGCAGTGGATTCAACCACCAATCAATCTAAGGAGCCACTCTCATGAAAAAAGCCGGGAAACAAAGTAGCAATGCTGCTGATGGCGCCGCAGCGCGCTTCAGCCAGGGGATTGTCTACTCGAACGAGGATCTGTGGAAAGATGACCTGGAGAGCGAACAACCCGTAAAAAGCAAAGCTCAACCTTCATCGGAAAGCACGGGAACCACGCAGCGCAGACGGCCTCGCAAAAACAAAACGTAATTCAGAACAGAAGGGACCAGCAGCGGGCTTCCACCGTCAGGAAGCCCGTCTATTTATCATACGGGAGCTTATCAATGCAGCCAGTAGAGCGTCTTCGGCGACATCTATTATCCTTCCTCATTTTATGCTTATTATCAACCTTCCTCGTCGCCTGTCTCGATGATGATGACGTTTCTGATGAAGATTCTTCCGGCTATGCTCCTGTCTCCGGAGCACCGCCAACACCCCGCCCGGCCCGCCCCGATGTCTCACGCGACGATCAAACTTGGCTTGTGATGATCTATAGCAACGCCGACGATGAGGTCCTCGAAGAAGATATGCTGATCGATATCAACGAGGCTGAGTTGGTCGGTTCCAGCGAGCGCGTCACCATCGTCGCCCAGGTCGATCGCTACGAGGGTGGCTACGATGGCGATGGTGATTGGTCGACCGCCAAACGCTTCCTGATTCAGCAGGACTTCGACCTCGATCATATCAATTCAGAAGAGCTCATGGATCTAGGCGAAGTGAATATGGCCGATGGCGAAACCTTGGTCGATTTCGTGTCGTGGGCCGCGAGGGAATACCCCGCCGACAACTATGTGCTGATTATGTCGGATCACGGCGCAGGTTGGCCCGGCGGTTGGAACGACTCCGATTCCGGCGGAGATGGCCCCCACGATATCGCGCTGGCCGAAGAGTTCGGCGATATGCTGTTCCTGATGGAGCTCGGCGATGCGCTTGAGAAGATCATCGCGACCACAGCGATCGATCAGTTCGAGTTGATCGGCTTCGACGCCTGCTTGATGAGCTCGATCGAGGTGTACACCGAGCTAGCGCCCTACGCCCGCTACGCCGTCGCCTCCCAAGAGGTGGAGCCGTCGCTGGGTTGGGCCTACGCATCGTTCCTGGCCCACCTGACCGATAACCCCGAGATCGATGGCGGCCAACTGGCCTATGCGATCGTCAAAAGCTACATCGATCAGGACCAACTGATCATCGACGATGCAGCGCGCAAAAAGTACATCGAACGCGCCTACGAGTTCTCCGGCGATGCCGAGGAGATCTCCGCCGAGGAGATCGCCGCCGAGGAGAGCAAGACCATTACGCTTACCAGTGTGAACCTGAGCGAGGTGCCCAACGTCCTCAACTCGCTCAATAAGCTCGCCGTCCTGATGGCCGATAGCGAGCAGAAGTCGGTCGCTGCCGCGCGCCGCTACGCGCAAGCCTTCGAGACCGTCTTCGACGAAGATCAGCCCAAGCCCTACATCGACATGGGCAGCTTCGCACAGTTGCTCAAACGGAAGGCAGAAGATGAGAAGATCAGTGCCGCCGTCGACGAACTGCTCGCATCGATCCAGCGAGCGGTGATCGCTGAGAAGCACGGCTCCGAGAAGAAAGGCGCGACTGGTATCTCGATCTACTTCCCGAACTCCAAGTTGTACAAAGACAAGGTCGCGGGAGCGAAATCGTACACCACCGTCTCCGAAGCCTTCGCCTTGCACTCGCTGTGGGACGACTTCTTGGCCTTCCACTATGCCAAACAGCCGATGCCCGATTTGGCCTCGGTCAAGCCGCCCGTCCTGCCGGACCTCGATGCCGTAGCCGCGCCCGCTGCGGAGCCGATTACGATCGCGCCGATTCAGGTGAGCAGCGACTCCTTCGATCCCAATAACGACGAGACGATCACGCTCAGCACCACAATCCAGGGCGACAATATCAGCTACGTCTACCTGTTCGTCGGACAGATCGACCACGACGATGACACCATCCGCATGATCGATGTGGACTTCATCGACGCCGAGGAGACGAAAGAAGTTGATGGCGTCTTTTACCCCGATTGGGGCAGCGAGCCGATCGACATTGAGTTTGAGTGGGATGGTTGGGCGTTCGGCATCAGCGATGGCACCGATACGCACATGGCCATGCTGTTCCCGCAGGACTTCGGCTCTAGCCCCGAGAGCGCGATCTACTCCGTCGATGGCATCTACACCAGTGCCAAGAGCAAGAAGGAACGTTGGGCATCGCTGCTGTTCCAAGATGGCGAACTCATCCAGGTGCTCGCCTACCGAGATGAGAATGCCAGCGGCTCGCTCAGCGAACTCAAGCCCAAAAAAGGCGATACCTTCACCATCTACGACGACTGGATCGAGGATAGCAGCCAACTCAGCGAGACAGTCAGCACCTTCGTGACCGAAAGCGAGACGCTCACCTTCGGCACTGCCAACTTCACTTGGGAGGATGTGATGGTGCCCAGTGGCGATTACTTGGTGGGCTTCATCGCCGAGGACTACGACGGCAATTGGTACGTGTCGCACACTACGGTAACCGTCGAATAGACTCACACGCTCATACACAAACCACGGCCACGAAGGGATGATCCCTTCGTGGCCGCTTTTCATCCTCAAAAATAGCTATCAGAACAAAAGAAATATCCAAACCGGATAAACGTAAGGGAAAAGACTCATCTGTCGAACGATGTGCTTCAACGATCCAATTGCTCTCAACATTTCCCCAAAAAATTTGTGATGTGATCTCCTCAACATCACAGCGTCTCGATCTCACAACAACCCGAAGCATCTTATTCATAAAATGATAAACCAAACCAAAAGTAAAAACATCCTTCAAAAGTATCTTTTTTCTAAATGATTTGAATGTTATATTCCAGTTGCCGTATTTCCCTTTCTGATGCGAAGGAGCAAACATGATCCGAGAGGAAAACAACACAGAACAAGCAGGAACAGGGTTCGACACGGGGATAATGGTTCGAGGGGTGTTAGCTCCTTTAATCGTGTGGGGCGTAGTTGTCGGATTAGCCAGTTGGTCGGGCACGCCAGGTGTTGCGTGTGCCACTCCAATAGCATGGCTTATTGGTCTATGGGTGGGCAACTATGTTGCAGCACGGTCGCGCAGCCACCCATCACGCCGCCGGATCGAAGCACTCATTAGCGGAGGTGTCCTCGGTTTCCTGATGGGTGTGCTGTTCTACGTGGTAAGCACCCTCGCGATGCCTGTCCGCCCCGAGGAGGAGCAGCGGGCACTGTACATCAGCTTGGGTATTATCATCTTCGGTACGATCATCACGGCTCTTCTCAGCCTCATGACCGCCTCAGCTCGCAGCCGCCGAGCATCTTCCTAACTCACATGCACTACGGAGCGCACATCCAAAGTGGTGTGCGCTCAATCCGATGATCAGCGATGGTGATGCGCAGGCGCCGCGCGTTGTAGCAACCATCGGCAAATATGGTACGATTACCCAACCCTCAAGTCCACGCGATCAAGGAAAGGGATCGAGACCATGAAAGTCCTGTTCATCGGAGGAACTGGCATTATCAGCACGGCCTGCACGCGCCTGGCTGTCGAACGCGGCATCGACCTGTACCTGCTCAATCGTGGCACACACCCGCTGCCACCCGGCACCACCGGCCTTCAAGCCGATATTCGCGACCCCCAAGCAACCGCCCGCGCCCTCGCCGACCATCACTTCGATGCAGTCGTCAACTGGATCGCCTTCAAACCCGAGGATGTCGAGCGCGACATCGAGCTGTTCAGCGGGCGCACCGACCAGTACATCTTCATCAGTTCGGCGAGCGCCTACCAGAAGCCGGTCGGCCACTACCTCATCCGCGAGGATACGCCGCTGGCTAACCCGTTCTGGGACTACTCGCGCAACAAGATCGCCTGCGAAGAGCGCCTGATGCAAGCTTACCGCGAGCACGGCTTCCCTTTCACCGTGGTGCGGCCCTCGCTCACCTACGGCGACACGCAGATCCCGCTGATCACCAATAGCTGGCAACTGCCCTACACCATCATCGCCCGTATGAAGCAGGGCAAACCGCTGATCGTGCCCGGCGACGGCACCTCGCTCTGGACGATCACCCACAACAGCGATTTCGCCAAGGGGCTGGTGGGGCTGCTGGGCCACCGCCAAGCGATCGGCCACGCCTTCCACATCACCTCCGACGAATCGCTCACCTGGGACCAGATCTACACGATCGTCGCGGAGGCGGTCGGCGTGAAACCGAACATCATCCACATCGCCTCCGATTTCATCGTCGCCTGCATGCCCGAGATGCTGGGCAGCTTGGTGGGCGATAAGTCGGTCAGCGTGGTGTTCGACAACACCAAGATCAAGCGGTTCGTGCCGGACTACTGCGCAACCGTGCCGTTCGCGCAGGGCATCCGCCGCAGCATCGCCTGGTTCGAAGCAGATCCGGCCCGCCAACAGATCGACCACGCCCTCGAACAGCGCTGGGATCGCCTGATCGAGCTATACCAACAGGCGCTCGACCACGCCAAGGCACAGTTCGCTTCGTAGGGTTGCGGATGAATGAATGCGGGGCGGCGAGCAGTTACGCTCATCGCCCCGTGCACTGTGAAGGTGTAGCTCTGCATCCTTGTGAGGCGCAGGCCGTAGGTCATCGTGGGCATGCGCCGCCTGCGCCCAATACAACTCCAGCGCCCTTTTCCCCCACCCAACACACCGCCTGTAACGCCACAACAAGTGCTACAACAATTGGCACAAACCACGATGATCCCTACACCCTCCGGTGATCCACAACAGGTGTAGCGGTCCCTTCGCAGGGTGTAGGCCACCTAACGAGCATCAATAGATTGCGCTTCTGCAAGCCTAATCTGTCACACATCCGCAGCTTTGATCGATTCAACCGCGCACCATCATACGGATCATCTCAGGGTGACGGCGAATCATCTAGCATATCAGACACACGAGCGATGATGAGATCAGCCCCATGCGTTATTCTACTAACAACGAGTGCTGCTGATGTAACGCAAACAACAGGTTACGAAGCGAAGGCACCTAGTCATAGATGATACGCTTGTCGATATGCGACGAGCCTTAATACACGATAAATCGGGCATTGGCAGCAGTAACACCACAATGCTGCTGCCGCTGAAAACCCTCACATCGAGTGCTCGGGCACCGCGCCAGTGTTCGGCACCTAGTCATAGATGGGCTCACGTGTTGGATCGAACGTCATAGTCACGTATGTCGGGCCTCGTTAGCTCATAAACCAGGTATGAGAAAGCAAGAGCATGGCGGTCTTGATGACCACCGTGCTCTTTTGTTTGTGCGCTATCGAGCACTGCGGGCCAACTCATCGCTACCGGGCCGATTGTGGAAGAACATCCAGAACACGACGCCGCTCAACAACACGAGCACCGCGCCCAACAGGAACAGGATGCGATAGCCAAACAGCGAGGCCAAGAAGCCGCCGCCAAACGACAGGACGGTGAAGCATACCCCCGACGCCATTTCTGTCGCGCCGGAGAGCGTGGCGCGGCGCGAACGTGGCACCTGCTCCATAAAATACACCACCGAGGCAGCGTAGCGCATCCACGAGAACGCGACCACACCCACAAATCCGATCGCAGCTGCGACCCAATGGGGGATCAGCGCCAACGGCAGCAGACTCAGCATCGAACCAAACGCCGCAATCATCACCACTCGCCGATTACCGATGCGGCTCGCGAGCATCGAGGTCACCAGCGCGGCGGGCACACCCAACAAGCGGCCAGTCGCGATAATCGCACCGATATGCGCCGTCGAGAGCAGCAGCTCGGTATCCAGATAGATATTCAAGAACGTGGTCGTCACCGCCACGCCGCTCACCTGCAGCAGGCGCACCAGCGCGAGCATCGCCAGAATGCCGATGATCGACTTCAGCGGCACCACCTCTTGCTTCGATGGCTCATCGTCGACTGTCTCTTTCACGCGCTGAGTCGCCTCCACATCGCGAGGGATGCTCCAAACCATCAGCACCGCAGGCAACAGCATTAGGCCAGCGAAGATCAGCGCATAGCGATACGGGATCGGCGATTCGACCGAGGACATCAGCAGCGTGGCGAACCACGGGGGCAGGGCGCCACCGACGAGGCTACCAACAAAGGCGAACGTCGACATCAGCGCGGTCTGGCGGGCGAACACCACCGAGCGCCGCGAGGGGACCGTCAGCATCAAAATGAATGGGGCCGCATTCACGAAATAGAAGGATAGGCCGATATACATCACCGAGTAACCAACCATCAGCCAAACCATGCGGATCGCTTCGGGGATCAGATCGGCCATGGGGATAAAGAGTGTCCCAAAACACATCACCGCTATGCCGATCAGCATAATGCGGCGCAGACCGAACCGCTCGCCCAACAATCCCGATGGGAAGCTGATGAAGGCAAATACGAGGAGCGCTACGGCATTGATAGCGCCGATCGCCTCGGGGCCGTACTGTAACCGCACCAGAAAGAGATTAAACAGAACGGAATAGATACCACCATCAACGGCGAAGCCAATCAGCGATACAGCCACGAAATAACGCAACAACGTCGGGTTCATTCTGCGCAAACCCTGCGCATAGCGGAAAAGCATTATTCCTCCCAAAAGATGTGAGCCAAGGTTCAATAGGAACTGCTATAACGCAGGAAAACAGGAAAAAAAAACAAGCACCGCGAACCAGCACTTGCATACCACGAGCCATACTGGGGCTATTCAACCACATTGCCCAAACGTCGAGTGCGTGTTTCGTCGATACCGTCGGGTATGAGGACTCACTACCTTCGCCGATCACCACCGCTGCTATTATACGAGGTTTGCGAAAATCTATACATTGGGCTTCAGAAACACTTCGTCTTGGGCGCAATGTTCCTGCAACAGGCCGTGCATAAACATATAGCCGCTGCCCACTTTGCGCAACAGCAACAGGCTCGCGGCGTGTTCCAGGAAGCGCACCAGCCGCAACGGCACCAAACCAGCCCGCCACAGCAGCAGACGCAACACAGCATGTTGCAGGCAGGCGAGACCGCCAAAAAACAGCAGGCCGATCGCCACGCCGATTAGCGCAGGGGCAAGCGCGTTCACTATACCACTGTGCAAACTATTCGTGAAGCCAAACTGTATGCCAGCCAGCATATCCGCCTGCCAGAGCATCGCTAGGCCATGCACCAACACAAACAACAGCCCGACACTACTGCCCAGCAACACGCTCACCCGCAGCGATGTCTGTGCCGATTGACGCAGCTGCTCGGTGGGGCGCGCCTGCCGTGGCAGCATGCCGCTCGTCAAGCCGCTGCAGGCGAGGGTCACCACACCGATCGCCAAGCCCATCACCAAGCCCATCGGCGCATTGCCACCGATCACAAACAGCATCCCGCACACTAGGCCCACCACCACGCTAACCCAAGCGCGCCGCCGTGCTGTCTCCATCGACCATCCTACATGCTCAACCATTGCGATCGGCTGTTCGCGGCCCAACAGCACCGTCAACGCGAAGAAGATCAGCCCAACCGTGATGCCGACGCCGTAGCTCAATGCGGTATCGAACAGCAGCGCCACCGATAGGCCGAACGTCAACCCCGCCACGCCCCCGCGCTCAAAGGCTTGCTGACGCAAGATCTGCCAGCGCGTGCGCTGCAACTGCTCCGTGCGATGCAATGTCGCCGCCGCAACCGCGCCCAAGCTGCCACCAACAGCGATCCCAATCGTGAGGGCTGTCGATAGGCCGCGCCAAAGCCCGCCCTCCACGCCGTTGAGCCATAGGCGCAAGCCTGCATCAAGCCCCACCAGCAGGGCGAAGCCAATCCCTAACAACAGCAACTCCAGAAACGCATACCAACGCCGCCAAGAGAGGTCGGGCAACCAACTTGGCTGCAACCCCTCGACAAACACCATGCTCTGCTGATGCTGTGTCATATTGCGGGCCAACCAGTGCAGCCACTTCCGTTGCACATCCACATCGCCCATGTTTCGCCCGCCGGAGCGCTCCAGCATCGCCTGCACATAGCTTGCGAAGATCTGCTGTTGCGCGACCTGCGCGCCACCGCTCACTAACTGCTCGGCCAAATGCGCATCCCTGATCGAGACGCTCAACAAACGCAGCAGCAGCGGTGTCGTCGTCAAGGTATACCACGACTCATCGGCATCCAAAAGCTGTCGCAGCGCGGTGGGTTGTGTGCCCTGCGCCAAAAAGTGATCGACCTGTGCGCGGCTCAACGGCAGCACCTCGATAATCCCGCGCGGCAGTACGCGCTCGGCC
Source organism: uncultured Roseiflexaceae bacterium (assembly GCA_937988885.1). Classification (GTDB taxonomy): domain Bacteria; phylum Chloroflexota; class Chloroflexia; order Chloroflexales; family Roseiflexaceae; genus CALKHR01. Next base: position 36,599 of record CALKHR010000104.1, read on the forward strand.
AGCGCCACGCCGTCGCTCGTCCGGCAGCAGATCAGCATGCCGTGAGCCCAGCGCTCCGCCCGGAAGCGACAGATCGCCGTTAGACAGTGCTCGTACTCCGCGATGCCCACTTCATCGAAACCATCGAGCAACGGCAGGATCTGATTCGAGGCCACCCACTGACTGGCCAACTGCGATGGCACTTGGTAGCGCGCCTGCAACTCGGCGATCAGCCACTCATCGAGCGTGGAGCTGCGTGCATCCCAAAACGCCAGGTTGAACACGACCGGGATCGGACACGTCGGATCAGCCGCCGCGCGTTGCAGCAGAACGTAGGCCAGTTCAAGCAGCAGGTGCGTCTTGCCAGCGCCAGGCCCGCCCAGCACCAGCAGGTCGCCTTCGTACGCATCGTAGGCGGCGATGATCTGCGTATGATCGCGGTGCGCATCGGCGGGCAGTGGGTGGCCAGGCCCAGGCCGCAGCGTGAAATCGGGCGTCAACTCCGGCAGACTCCGCCGCGAGGGCGCCAACACGCCATCGACCCAAAATTGGCCCACCCGCTCGATCATGCGCTGCCGATCGGGATGCACCACCACCTCAGGAGGCGCGCTCGGCTCCGCGCGCGGCACAGGTTGTTCACCCAGACGAATCTGCTCGTACAATTGCTGCGTCTCTGGCTCGACCTCAATACCCAAATCGTTGGCCAACAGCGCGCGCGTCGCCTCGTAGTGCTGCAGCGCCGCCGAACGCCGTCCGCTCCACAACAACGCCCGCAGCAAGCCCCGATGCGCGATCTCGCACCAGGGATCGATCACCAACCAGCGCCGCGCATAACGCTCCAACATCGCACTATCGCGCCGCTGCTCGGCATCGGCCACCAAGCGCGCCAACGCCTCAACCACCTGATGCTGCAACCGAGCGCGCGTCTGAGCGAGCCACTCTTCGAACGGCTCGCTATCGGCCAAGAGTATGCCATCCAGCAGATCCCCACGATACAAGTCAACCGCCCGCTGCAACGCCTCTATATCGTCGGGAAGCGCAACACTATCCCGAAACTGGGCCACATCGACATCGATCGCACTTGCTATATTCAATTGCAGTGTCTCTCGAGAAATGAGCAGATAAGGGAGGGAAGCTTCGGCATCACCGATCGCGCGGCGCAACGTGTTCAGCGCCCAACGTAAGTTCTGCCGCGCATTCTGTTCGGGTTGTTCCGGCCACAACAGGGCCGCCAAACGTTCGCGAGTATGGGGACGATCTGATTCCACCGCAAGGTATGCGAGCAGCGCCCAGGGCTTACCGCCGCCGCCCTCGAGCAGCACACCTTCGTTGAGCGCAACGCGCAACGGACCAAGTACAGCAATCGATAAGGCCATTTTCCTCATTACAGCGCAATCCGAAGAAATATGGCCCTGAAAACAAACAGGTCAACATAGGCCATCAACAAGCAGAACAACTCAGCGCTCATCTTCAAAATCGGCGCACTGAGCACAACGGCCCAACAGCGCCAAATGATCGATCTGCAACTCAAAGCCATAGCGCTGCTGGATCAAATGCTTCAGCGGCTCCAACTCCTCATCGGCGATCTGGATCTGGTAGCCGCAGCCTTGGCACACCAAGTGATGATGATGGTCGCCCGGCGCGTGATACTCGTACAACAGCTTGGCATCGCCCATATCGATCGGCGCCACCAATCCAACGCTCTGAAGCCACTGCAATGAGCGATACACGGTCGCAATATCCAAAAACGGTTGCTCTGGCACGATTGCAGCGTGGATCTCCTCTGCTGTTATATGACGGCCCGCAGCCTTGATCACCTGAAGCACCTGCAAGCGCTGCGGCGTGAGGCGATGGCCCTGTTGGCGCAAAAACCCAATTTCATCTAACAGTTCCATGAGGAAGACCTTCCTTTTTTCGCCCTGCGAATCGCCGCAAAAGGAGTGTGTTTGCACCCCATCAATAACGCACACTATTTACAAACAGTACACTTTCACGGTTGTCATTGTAAATAGAGAATAGATAACCTGTCAACGCGCCCAGCATCAAGGACATACAACGCGCAAATCAGCCAAAAGGCGGAGTAGTTCGCTCACCCAAGCGTTTGACGGTTGCATCCAGCCTCAGTATACTATCTCTACTCATTGCACCTGCAATTCATTGCATTAAGTGTTCCCAGCATCTTACTATGTTGATCCATTGTCGATTGCTGCACGGCAAAGGCATACATCTTCGTGCCCGAGCAAAGCTCTTGTTCTGAACCCAGTAGTCAAGGAGTATCCTATGTCGTTGTTCGCTCTCGCTAGCCCAAGCGCGCCCAATAAACCACCAGCCTTGCACATCCCCGATGGCTTTCTCAACCTGCCGATCTCACTCATCTTCTGGGCGATCACCATCATGCTAGTGGGCGTAGCACTGCGACGGAGCCGCAACCTCAACGAACGCCAATTACCGTTGATGGGCGTGATGGCGGCCTTCATCTTCGCCGCCCAGATGATCAACTTCCCCGTCGTTGGCGGAACATCGGGGCATCTGCTAGGTGGCACACTCGCCGCTGTCACGCTCGGCCCGTGGGCGGGCATGCTCGTGATGACGTGCGTGATCGGCGTGCAAGCCCTGCTGTTCCAGGATGGTGGCCTCGTCGTGATGGGCGCGAACATCTTCAACATGGGCTTGATCACCGCGCTGATCGGCTACGGGCTGTACCGCAGTATGGCCAACCGCGCACCGGGGCTGCGCCTGGTTGGAGTCGGCATTGGCGCGTGGCTGTCGGTCGTTGCTGGCGCGCTGCTCACCGCCCTCCAGCTATGGCTCAGCGGCACTTCGCCCTTGCAGATCGTACTGCCCGCAATGCTGGGTATCCATATGCTGATCGGCATTGGCGAAGCGCTGATCACCGTTGCGGCGCTGATGTTCATCCAGCGCACGCGCCCCGATCTGCTCAACGAAAGCGCGAATCAAGGCGGTCGCGGTTGGATCATCGGTGGCGCGTTAGCGTCGTTGGCGGTCGTGTTGCTGGCCCCGTTCGCCTCGGCGGACCCCGATGGCCTTGAGCGTGTTGCCGAAGATTTGGGCTTCCTGGAGCAAGGCCAAGATGCGCCGTACCAACTGATCCCCGATTATACCTTCCCGTTCTTGGGCGAGACAGGATTCTCCACTATCGCGGCAGGTGTGGTAGGAGTGGTGATCGTGGCCGCGCTCACCATCGCTGCCGTTCGACTGATCCAACAACGCACGGCTTAATCAATGCAAATCACCTACCAACCCGAACAGGCGTTACACAGCAGCGGTATCGTTCAACAACTCGACGCCCGCACCAAGGTGATCATCAGCCTGGGCTTCATCCTCTCAAACCTTATGTTGCCGGATGGAGCCTGGGTGAGCTTCGTGCTCGCAACGCTGATTGTCTTCGCCTACAGCACGTTCGCAAATGTGAGGCTTGGCTTTATGCTGCGCCGCTCGCTGATCGCGCTACCGTTCCTGCTTACCGCCATCACCCTGTTGTTCACGGTTCCCGGCCAACCGATCGCCCATCTGCCGTTCGGCAGTGGTCAACTCAGCATCACCGACAACGGCGCTATCCGCTTCTTCAGCATTGTGCTGCGGAGTTGGCTGGCCGTACAGGTGGCGATCATCCTCACGGCAACCACTCCGTTCCCCGAGTTGCTCAACGGCCTGCGCACGCTAGGGCTGCCGCATATCTTGGTGGCGGTCATCGGGTTGATGTACCGCTACATCAGCGTCATTAGCGACGAGGCGCAGCGGCTGCTACGCGCCCGCGAGGCACGCAGCGCCTGCTTGCCAGGACGCAGCAGCGGCGGCTCGCTGATCTGGCGGGCGCGTGTGGCGGGGAATCTGGTAGGCCAACTCTTTGTGCGTAGTTACGAGCGCAGCGAACGAGTGTATCAAGCCATGTTGGCGCGCGGGTACACCGGAGACCTGCGCAGCCTCACGCACCCCCGCATGCAGCGCCGCGATTGGGCCGCGCTCCTCATCGCAGCAGGTGTACTGCTGCTCGTCCAACTCACCAGGTTTGTGGGCTAACCGACCATCCATCGAGCATAAATATGCCAATTTTACAGATCGAGAATCTCACCTTCTCCTACCCCGACCAACATCCCGCACTTCGTGGCGTGCATCTTCAGCTTGCAGAGGGCGAAAAGGTAGCACTCGTTGGGCCAAATGGCGCAGGCAAAAGCACACTTCTGCTGCACCTCAACGGCATTCTAAGTGGACAGGGGCGCATCAACATCGCGGGCTTAGAGCTAAACCGCACGAATCTGCCGCAGATTCGGGCGATGGTGGGACTCGTCTTTCAGAATCCAGACGATCAACTGTTCTCGCCAACCGTCTTTGAGGATGTAGCCTTCGGACCGCTGTATATGGGGCTTCCCGAGGCCGAAGTTCGCGAGCGTGTCGCGCAGGCACTCGCGCAGGTTCGTATGCAAGGCTTCGAGAATCGCCTCTCGCATCATCTCAGCATCGGCGAGAAGAAGCGCATCGCTATCGCGACAGTCTTGGCGATGCAGCCGAAGCTCCTAGTATTCGATGAGCCATCGGCGGGGCTCGACCCTCGGGCGCGCCGCACGCTGATCAACCTACTGCGTGAGCTGCCACTGACAATGCTCGTCTCCACCCACGATATGCTGATGGTGCGCGAACTCTTTCCCCGTATGGTGCTCATGGATCAGGGGCACATAGTCGCCGATGGGCCGACTGCAACACTGTTGGAGGATACATCATTACTCGAAGCGCACGGCCTCGAACTACCATAGTTAAGAAAGCTGTGCGCGTGACCCAGTCGCTGGTGCTGAGCCAGGGCCAAGTTGGTGGCGCAAGCTACAGCTGGACTGACAGCAGTGCACAAGCAGGGCAGACTTACTACTACTGGCTACACGAGGTTGAGGTGAACGACGACACGCACGAGTACGGTCCAACGCGCATGTTGCCTGAGACCAGCGCCGCGTCCTTCCGCTTGTTTGCGCCGTTCGTGGGGAGGTAGAAACCGATAGCGTACACCGCAAGGACCTACGGACGAAACAATGTCCGTAGGTCCTTTTTTATAGAAAAGCTCGCAGAAACTGCTTCAACGCATCCGTGGATGATAAAAATCAAGAAGATTCATTCTAAATTTCTTTACGAACGAGCTACAACATATTTCATTTACATGTATTTAACCATTAAACTACTATAGATAGTATGTTTTTAGAATATATCCTCCACGAAACCAACATCAAAATTGCCCCTTGCGCAAACAATTGAATCATCATACTATATTTAAATGGTCTATGGTGTATCTGGTATACACGAAACGCTGTTGACTTCATCTATGAACATAAAGGAGACCATAAGGCATGTGCCACGTAGCCTTCGCCGCGCCCCGCCGCATGTGGTTTTTACTGCTCCTTTTCTCCATCTGCTCTCTGAGTATCGTTTCCTGCAGTTCACCCGTCTCAACGACTAGTACCCCCGAACAAACATCAGTCAGCGTTCAATTCTCCTGGATACACGAATATTCATCAGTAGCCTTTTATGCTGCTGAACAAAACAAGCGTTTCGCCAATCAAAACATCGATATCGAGCTCAAAGCGGGTGGATATGTCGCCGATGGATACATTTCGCCCATTGACGAGGTATTGAACGGCACCGTAGATTTCGGCATCACCAGTGCAAGCGATATTTTGCTTGCGCGTGCGGCAGGAAAGCCTGTTGTATCGATCGCAACCATCTTTCAACGTAGCCCGTTTGCGATCATCTCACTTGAAAAAAGTGGTATTAAACAGCCAAAACAGTTGATCGACAAGCGTATTACCAGCAACGATGCAACTTCGGACCAACTACTCAAAAGCTTTCTCATGCTTCAAAACATGAATGCCGAAGATATCTCGATTGTGCCACGCACAAGCTACGGGATCGAGCAGTTAGTCAATGATGAAGTTGATGCAATGACGGCATGGGTGATCAACGAAGGCGTATTGCTCGAAGAAGCGAATGCTGACTACAATGTCATGTTACTGAGCGACTATGGTGTCGAGAGCTACGAACTCACGATTTTCACAACCGAAAAGACGATCGCCGAGCGGCCCGACTTGGTACGACGCTTTCTAACCGCAACCTTCCAAGGCATGCAAGATGCGATCAACGATCCAGACAAAGCCGTCGACTTCATTATGCTGTATAACGATCAACTGGATAGAGACGGTCAACGACGCCGACTGCATGCCACCTTACCTCTACTCAACCCTCCAGGCACTCAACTCGGCCATATGGACCCCGAAGTATGGCGATTCACCCATCAGATCGTGAGCCAACTCGAACCATCAGTGCTCACCCTCAACCCCGAGCAGGCATATACCAACAGCTTTCATGATCAAAGCATAGCGAAATAGGATCACTATGGACCTGCGCCCATCACCTACAATCAGTGCCTCATTACCCTTTTGGCGCCAGTTGCGCTGGCATTTGATAGCATCGTATGTTGTGCTGGCCATCGTGCCGGTCATCCTGATCCAAACGCTCACGATCAACCGAACCCGTGATGAGCTTCAAACACACGTCTTCGAGAAGCTCGAATCGATCGCCGATATCAAACGCGATCAGATCGAAACGTGGATCAAGGATAGCGCGATCAGTTTACAACTGTTCCTCTCTGAGCCTGTGAGCAGCCAACTGCTTCAATTCGCTCAAGCGCCCGATGAGGCTCAGCAAGAGCGAATCAATCAATTACTCAAGCAGGCCACCAGCACAGAGACAGAACAATCGATCCACTTCCAAGAAGTGTTTCTCTATCTCCCCGATGGGCGTATCATCGCGGCCTCAGACGAATCGCTGCTAGGGCGGATAGTGAATCGTCAACCGTATTTCAATGCGAGCTTAGAGGGGAATTACGTCCAATCGCCCTACTACAGCCCGAGCAGCAACGAACTCCAGATGATTCTCACACAGCCGCTGTACAACGCACAACAGCAACTAATTGCAGTGGTTGGCGTGCAGTTGGACCTCTCCATTCTCGGTGAGATCATGTTATCGCGCAGCGGCCTCGGCGAAACAGGCGAAACGTATTTGGTCAGCCTCGAAAGCCGGTACCTGCTGACACCCAGCCGCTTTGAGGGGTATCCGCTTACACGGGCCTACCATAGCGAAGGGATCAACAAAGCGCTGCAAGGGCTCAACGGCTCCAATATCTACACCAACTATCGCATTCCGGGCGAATCTGTTATGGGTGTGTACCGTTGGATCCCCGAGATGCAGGCAGGTCTGTTAGCGGAGATTGAGGTGGCCGAAGCTCAGGCGTCGATTAACGAAATTCAACAGAATAATCAACTGCTGCTGATTATGATCAGCTTGATCGCACTGAGTATCGGTTTGTCTATCGCTGCTTACCTTGCCCGCCCCATCTTGGCGCTCACTCAAACAGCATCACGTATCAGCCAAGGCGATTTCAGCCAACGTGCTGAGGTGTTGACGCGCAACGAAATTGGCGTATTAGCGGAGGGTTTTAACACAATGCTTGCGCGGCTTGAGCAGAATATGCAAGAGCTTGAGCAACGTGTCACCGAGCGCACAGCCGAATTGCAGCAGGCACTCGATGAACGCAACACCACACTCAATGAACTGCGCGCCTCCATCGATGCCCGCGAAACGCTTGAACAGACCATTCAAGAACTCTCTAGCCCTGTGTTACCAGTTCTCGAAGGCGTGATTGTGATGCCGCTGATCGGAGCGATCGATAGCACCCGTGCCGAATTGCTGATCAACTCGTTCATGCAGGCTATCGAGCAGCACCGCGCCAATGTGGCCATCATCGATGTCACGGGTGTCCCGATGATCGATACCCAAATCGCTCGGGTGCTCGTGTCGGCAGCGGAGGCAGCCAAGCTGCTAGGCGCCAAGCCGATCTTGGTGGGCATCCGCCCCGAACTCGCACAAGTCATCGTTGGGTTGGGCCTCGACCTCTCAGGTCTCACCACCCAAGCGGATCTCGCCAGTGGTGTTCGCTACGCCGCAACCCATAGCAGACAACTGCACCTCAAGTCGTAAACCCACGCGTATATCGCGTAACAAATCGAGCCACGCACAGTACGTTCGCTGTGTGTGGCTCGATTCAACTATGCCTTGCACCGTCACTCAGCTATACGAGGCCGATACTGAAGCGCTTCGGCAAGGTGCGCTGGCGCGATATGCTCAGCACCAGCCAGATCGGCGATGGTGCGCGCCAGCTTCAGCACCCGATGATACGAGCGAGCCGACAGGTGAAGTTGGTGCATCGCCGCCTGCATCAAGCGCTGACCTGGCTCATCGAGCTGACAGAATCGGCGCACTTCGGCTGGCCCCATATCGGCATTGGTGCGCAGCCGATTGGTGTGAGCGTAGCGCTGCACCTGGATCTCGCGCGCGGCAGCCACGCGCTGCCGGATGCTCGCCGAAGCCTCGCCCTGCCGCGCGGTGCTGAGCTTCTCGTACTGGACGCGCGGCACCTCCACGTGAATGTCGATGCGCTCCATCAACGGCCCCGAAATCCGCTTCTGATAGCGAGCCACCACACCTGGAGAGCAGGTACACTGCTTCTCGGGATCGCCGTAATAGCCGCAAGGACAAGGATTCATCGCGCCGATCAGGATGAAATTGGCCGGAAAGGTGATCGTGCCACTGGCGCGGCTAATCGTGACGATGCGATCTTCCAGAGGTTGACGCAGAACCTCAAGCGTTTGCTGGCCAAACTCAGGCAACTCATCGAGGAAGAGCACGCCCCGATGGGCACGAGTGATCTCACCGGGGCGGATTCGAGAGCCGCCACCCACTAAGCCAGCCTGCGAGATAGTATGGTGGGGCGCGCAGAATGGCCGTTGCCGTATCAGCGGCGTGCTCGGCGGCAGCATACCGCTCACCGAGTAGATCTTGGTCACCTCGAGCGCTTCCGCAAGCTCCATCGGCGGCAGGATCGAGGGCACCGCCCGTGCCATCAACGTCTTGCCGGAGCCAGGAGGCCCACACATAAGCAGGTTGTGGCCACCTGCTGCTGCGACCTCCAAGGCCCGCTTGACGTGATCCTGCCCTTTGATATCGGTGAAATCGACTGGGTACTGCGGCTCTTCGTCGTATGTTTGAGGGGGAGCGAGGTAGGGTTGAAGCTGATGTTCGCCACGAATATGGGCAGCCAGATCAGCTAGCGAGCGCACGGGTATCACCGTCGTGCCATCGACCAAGCCAGCCTCGGGAGCATCCTCGTGCGGCACGTAGACCGTCTCGATGCCGTACTGTTTTGCGATACTGACCATCGGCAGGATGCCGTCGGTATGCCGCAGTGTGCCATCTAAACTGAGCTCGCCGACGAATAACGAACGCTCCACATTGCCACAGATCTGCTCGCTGGCCATCAGCAAGCCAATCGCGATCGGCAGATCGTAGGCGGGGCCGGCCTTGCGCAGATCGGCGGGCGCAAGGTTGACAGTGAGGCGCTTCATCGGAAACGTATTGCCAGAATTGCGGACGGCTGCACGTACTCGTTCTTTCGCCTCTTGCACGGCTGTATCGGGTAGACCAACGATCATAAAGGCGGGGAGGCCTTGGCTGATATCAACTTCGACTTCGACAGGCTTGCCTTCAAGGCCAACAACCGCACAACTATAGACTTTTGCAAGCATCACGTTCTCCGTGGTTGGTGTGTTGATAGCCACAATGCCAGAGAGAGCGGGCAGGCAAGAGAAAGTGAAACAAGTGTATCACGATGCATCAAACAACATATCCGCCAACTAGCCAATTCTTCTGTATGTATTTTTCCTGCAATTTGCTCATCAGGTTGCGCTACAATATCGAACCGCAATGCGTACAAAACCTAGCGAAGTGACTAGGCATCATCAACCTATATGAATACTCTCGTTTGGCAACAGAAACACCTCCAAGAACTCCAGCATCGGTTCGATGCACTACGGGCACTGCCAGATGGCATACTCACTGAACAAACAGACGGACCTCATCACATCCAAATCGTGAAGCATAAGGGACAGATCTTCTTCTATTTTATCGACGCAGGCACTGGCGACTTGGTCGGGCCGATGTCGCGCTTGGCGTTGGATACGCCGTTGCATTTGCTGGCCGAGTACACGCAGTCGGCGATGCTCACGCTGTTGTGGCGGCCTCAGCCCGCGCGCGTCTGCTTGCTGGGGTTAGCGGGTGGGCGCTTGTCGCTGCTGTTTTACCATCTGTTCCCCGAGATGCTGATCGACAATATCGACGTGGACCCGACCGCCGCCACGATCGCGAGCACCTATTTCGGGCTGACGTTCGATGAACGCCAACGGCTGACGCTCTGCGACGCGCGCGCCTTCCTGCACGAGCAGGCGGTGCCGAACAGTTACGATATCGTGGTGATGGATGCCTTCAGCGATTCGAGCGATGATCTCGATCATTTGGCGACGTGCGAGTTTTATGCGGATGTACGGCGGTGCTTGGTGCGCGACGGGGTGCTAGCGGTGAACCTGCTCAAATCCGATCAGCACTTCTTCGAGAAGGCCAAGACGCTGTTAGAGAGCTTCCGCCATGTGTTGGTGGCCGAATACAAGCGGAGCATGGTGATGTTCGGCAGCGACCAGCGCGCACCCACCGAGATTCGGCGGCGGGCCGAGCAACTGCAGCGACGCCACAACTTCAGTTTCCCGTTCGTGGAGCGGGCGATGGATCTCCAGCTCTACCGCACAACCGAGGCGGCCAAGGCGCGCCCACTGCGCGAGGTGAGCGTGTTGCGCGACGCGTAATGAGTAAAGCGGATGATCTGCCGTTTGGCCTATCATCCGCTTTTGTTTATTAGGGAACAGCCTACGCTTCGCTGGCAGGTGCAGCGACCTCGAAGCCTGCCAAGTGTTCGAGCGCCTTGATCAGGGCGTGGTTGCCCTCGGAGCCAAGCCCCTGTGATTGCAGCGTGCGGTAGAGTTGGAAGATCAGCGAAGTGCCCGGCAGCGGAACGCCAAGTTGATCGGCGGCGGAGAGCACCAGCCGAAGGTCCTTCTGCTGAAGGTCGATGGTGAAGCCGGGCCGCCAATCGCGCTTGAGCACCTGCGGGCCACGATTCGCCAGCATCCAACTGCCCGCTGCACCGCCAACAACGGCTGCCAGCGCCTTTTCGAGATCGACGCCGCCAGCCTGAGCGAACAGGAGCGCTTCGGCGGCAGCCAGCATGTTGCCCACCACGAGAATCTGATTCACGAGCTTGACGGTCTGGCCCGCGCCGAGTTCGCCAACGTGGGTGATCGTCTTGCCCATGGCTTGAAAGACGGGCATGGCTCGTTCGACATCGGCTGCGTCGCCGCCGACCATGATGCTCAGCGTGCCACGCGCCGCGCCTTCGCTGCCGCCCGATACGGGCGCATCGAGCATGCGGATGCCCTTCTCGGCCAGTTTGGCGGCGATCTCTTTGGTGGCCTGCGGGCTGATGGTGCTCATATCGATCACCAACGCGCCTGGCTTTGCGCCGTGGATCACGCCGTTCTCGCCCAAAATCACCTGCTCCACGTCGGGAGTGTCGCTGACACAGGTGATGATGATGTCGGATTGGGCGGCAAGATCGCTCGGGCTGGTGGTAGCGGTTGCGCCAGCGGCAACAAATTCGTCCATTCGCGCGGCGCTGCGGTTCCACACGCGCAATTCAAATCCGGCCTTCAGGAGGTTGTGGCTCATGCCGCGGCCCATGATGCCAAGGCCAATGAAGCCTACTCGTTCGCTCATGTGTCTCCCTCGCGCTATGATTGCAACTGTGACTGGTAAATCTCGGCTATTGTACCGCACATTCACGCTTCAGCGACAAACGCGAACAATTGCCGAACGAGTATAATGGTGGCGCTCGCTTCCTGCTTTTGTGCCTTCGGGCTGCGCCTACCTCCATTGAGTCAACGGCGTATCTGCCAATAGGCATACCACAACATCGTCCGCGAAATGCTGAATATTGAGGAGCATGTGATATGAAAGCTGTCCGTATGATCGGGGTGAATCAGCCGCTCGAACTGCACGATATTCCGATCCCCGAGCCTGGTGAGCGCGATATCCTGGTGCGCGTGCGGGCTGCGGGTATCTGCCATTCCGATGCGCACTATCGGGCGGGGCGCTCGCGGGTGGAGCCGCTGCCGTTGACGCTCGGCCACGAGGTGGCGGGCGAGGTGGTGAAGGTGGGCGCGCAGGTGACGCAGGTGAGTGTGGGCGACCGAGTGTGTCTGCACTACAACATCTCGTGCGGCGATTGTTATTACTGCAGCACTGGCAACGAGCAGTTTTGCCCGCATGTGAAGATGCTCGGCCACTTCACCGATGGCGGGTATGCTGAGTATATCGCTGTGCCAGCTCGCAACGCCATCCGCTTGCCCGATGAGATCCCGTTCGAGCAGGGCGCGACGCTGATGTGCGCGTCGGCGACCTCGTTCCACGCGCTGCGCAAGTCGCGCTTGCGTGCGGGTGAGACGGCGGCGGTGTTCGGCGTGGGAGGCCTGGGCATGTCAGCGATCCAGTTGGCACGGGCCTTTGGCGCGCTGGAGGTCTACGCGGTGGACATTCACCCACGCAAGTTGGAGTTGGCCGCAGAGTTCGGCGCGATCCCGATCAACGCCAAGGAGCTCGATCCTGTGGCTGAGATCCGGCGTTTGACCAACGGGCGCGGCGTGGATGTGTCGCTTGAACTGATCGGCTTGCCGCTGACGATGCGCCAAGCGGTGCAATCGCTGGGTGTGATGGGCCGCGCGGTGATCGCGGGCATCAGCGACCTGCCGCTGGAGATCGACACGTACCGCGAACTGTTGGGCAACGAGGCCGAGATCATCGGCTCGAACGACCATCTGTTACAGGAGTTGCCGTTGCTGGTGGATATGGCGCGGCGCGGCGTGCTCGATACGTCGAAGATCGTCACGCGGGTGGTGCCGCTGGATGCCGAGGCGATCAACCAGACGCTCGACGCGCTGGAGGGCTTCAGCGGCGATGTGCGCACGGTGATCGTGCCATAACGCTCATCATGAGGTGACGGCTGCCCGTTGAGGCAGCCGTTGCTGGTTTGTTAGGGCTGCAACTTCGGGCATTCGCCGATAGTCTTATGGTAGACGTTCATACACGAACATGTTATGCTATCGATAAAGAGATTTTACCAAAATAAATGTTATGTCAATTCTCTCAATACCAATCCGATCAACCACCGAGACTCGCTGCGCTGCTTGCGGCGGCCTCTTGATAGGTGGTTATTATTATCTCGAGCACCGTACTGAGCGTTATTGCGCCGATTGCATCGCTAATCGACCGCGCTGCGATACCTGCTCGGCGCCTGTTGGGCCGCAGCACTGGACGCTGCACGACGGTCGGGTGCAGTGCTCGCGCTGCCACAGCACGGCGATCTACGACACTGCGATCGCCACGCAGTTGTTCAACGAGACGGTGGAGGCGGTGGTGCGCCAACTTGGCCTGCAATTGCGGGTGGGTGTGGACTTTCGCTTGGCCGATGCGCCTTTGCTGGCCCGCATGCGTGCCGAAGGCGGCTTCGTAGGGGAGGAGCGCACGCTTGGGCTGTACCACCGCAATGGGCGCATTCGCACCATCTACGTGTTGTACGGCTTGCCCAAGCTGAGTTTCCGCACGGTGGTGGCGCACGAGTATGCCCACGCGTGGCAGGGCGAGACGTGCCCGCTGCTTGAGGACGACCGCCTGCGCGAGGGGTTTGCCGAGTGGGTCGCCTACCGCCATTTGTTGTATTTGGGCTGCACCAAAGCGGCTCAGCGGATGCTGACCTCGCAGCACCCCTATCGCCCATTGCTAGAGGAAGTGTTGGCGCTCGACGAGCGGATTGGCCCGGCTGGCGTTGTGGCGCATATTCTGGCGGTCGGGCGCGGGGCAGCCTAACCGCTCCCGCGCCACGTTCCCTTGCTACACGAACAACGGCTCCATCGCTAAATCGGCGTGCATCGCATCCATCACCTCGTTGCTTGGGCGTGCCTCGAAGCGGTTGGCGGCGTCGAGCACCTTGGGCAGCAGGTTGATGTCGCCCGCGGTGTTGAGGAACACGTTCGGTCGCCCGAGCACCCAATGCACGGCCCGATCGATGTCGGCCTGCTCAGACAGCGGCTCGTACCAGGTTGCGGTGTTCTGCTCGCGAGCGCCCCACTGCCCACGCGCGATCGCCTTGATCGTCTGCACCGCCACGTTACGCTCCTGGCAGATTTGCAACAACGCCTCGAAATCGGCGGCGTAGGTCGGATTCTGCATCAGCACGTAGTTGTAGGGCAGCAGCACCGAATCGAAATCGAACCGTTCGAGGCTGCGGCGATGCATCGCGGCGATCGTGATGCCGTGGCCCGTCACTCCCAAGAATCGCACGAGGCCCTGTTCGCGCGCTTCGATCAGCGCCTCTAGCGCGCCACCCGGCCCCATAGCGACTTCCCACTCCTGCGGATCCGCCAGATTGTGCATCTGGAGCAGGTCGATCTGGTCAACCCGCAGGCGTTCCAGCGAGCGGTGCAGTTCCTCACGAGCTTTGGCGTAGGTGCGCTCGCCCGTCTTCGTCGCGAGGAAGAATGCCTTGCGATGTTGCGCCATCCAAGGGCCCAAGCGCAATTCGGAATCGGCGTAGCTCGGCGCGGTATCGATGTGATTCACTCCATACGAAAACAGGAGATCTAACGCCCGATCCGCCTCCAACTGCGTGAGTTTGCCCAATGCAAACGCGCCAAAGATCGTGCGGCTGCTGAGATGTCCCGTTCGCCCAAATGGTTGTGTGGCGATCATAAGCGGTTTCCTTCCTGCACAATGTGCGTAACTATGCCGCATGCTGCGTAATGATACACGTTCCGGCGATCTTACTCAAACCTGATCCTTCGGGCACCGTAACACAATCTCAAGGCCGATCTACACCAATGCACTTTTCGGTATACTACTCGAACGCGCTTGAACATGGGATCGGGCGACGTTGTCATCTTCAACTCATCTACGCAACCTTGTGATGCAGCCATTGCCCGTTAGAATGGTGCCACTTGCCCAAGCGTAGGAACTTTTTGTAAGGATTTGTCTCGTATGGCGGAACAACTGGTAACACCTGCGCTTTCAAGCGATTCTCAAAGTAATTCTATCTGGAGTGAGACTAATCGCAGTCTAACCATTGGCTTGTTGCTCACGATCGTCGCAGCTGCCTTTGAGTCGCTCGCCGTGGCCGCCACAATGCCGGATACTGTGCGCGATTTAGGTGGGTTAGAACTGTACGGTTGGGGCTTCAGCGCCTTTATGCTCGCGAACCTGATCGGCATCACCCTGGCTGGCGTGGAGGCCGACCGACAAGGCCCACTCGGCCCGTACCTGCTCGGTTCGGTGCTGTTCGGCGTCGGTCTGTTGATCGCGGGTTTGGCGCCGAGCATGATCATCTTCATTATGGGACGCGCCGTGCAAGGCTTTGGCGCGGGCTTCGTCTCTTCTGTGACGTATGTGGTGATTGGACGCGGCTACAGCGATTCCGACCGTCCGCGAATGCTGGCGCTCACATCAAGCGCATGGGTCGTTCCTGGCTTGATCGGTCCGGCGTTGGCAGGCACGATCAGCGGCCACTTCGGCTGGCGCTGGGTTTTCCTGGGATTACTGCCGTTCCTGATTGTGGCCGTGGTGATGGCCGCCCCCTCAATGCGACGGCTCTCTCAAAAAAGCACTGCGCCGCGCGATTATACCGCCGCTGTGCGAGCCTCGCTGTTGGCGCTCGGCACCGGATTATTGCTGGGTGGATTGGGCGTTCTGGCCCCAAGCAACGGCGTATCTGTCGCGACTATGCAGCTTGTGCTTGGCGTTGTGCTGAGCGTAGTCGGTGTCGTGATCGCTATCCCGATGCTTCAGCGGCTGCTGCCTGCAGGCACCTTGCGTGCTGCGGCGGGAGTGCCAGCCGCGGTCGCCACGCAAACGCTGCTGAATATGGCCTTCTTCGGCGTCGAATCGTTCATCACGCTCGGCCTCACCGAAGTGCGCGGCCTCACATCCTCAGTGGCAGGCATCACGCTGACGGCCACCACGATCACATGGACGCTTGGCTCGTGGGTACAGGCGTACCTCGCGCCACGCGGCCTACGACGGCAGGTGTCGATCGCTGGCTTAATGCTGATTGTGCTGGGCACGCTCGGCTTTTTGGCGGTGCTGCTCCCCACGGTTCCTAGTTGGTTGGCCCCGTTCGCATGGGGCGTGGCGGGCCTGGGTATCGGCCTCTCCTTCTCGACGCATACGCTGGTAGTGCTTGAACAGTCGCAACCCGGCCAAGAAGGTGCGGCCTCGGCAGCACTCCAGCTTGGGAATGTGCTTGGCGTCGCGTTAGGCGCGGGTATCGGCGGCGTGATTATTGCGGGCACCAACACAGGCAATGGCCCGCAACTGGGCATCACGATTCACTCGATGCTGATGATCGGCGTGTTGGTGCTCGGCATGCTGACCGCTATGCGCTTGCCAAAGAAGGCTGTGAAGTAGCGAATCGATTGGAAGAAGGAACTTGCGCCGACGTTCGTCTCGCTGTACCCTATCGGCAAACATTCCTGAATAGCACCAGGAAAAGGAGGCGATGTGGACTGCTGCTCTCAGTCACGGGGTATCAATCGGCTGTTCAATAAGCGCACAGCCGAGGCCGAACTACGCCAATACGCGCGTCGGGGGCTCGATCGCCATGCCCAGCGGATCGTCGATGCACTCGCTGCGCGCGGCATTACTGACCAGAGCGTGCTCGAAGTGGGCGCGGGCATCGGCGGGCTGCACACAACGCTGCTGCAGCGCGGCGCGAGCAACGCTATCGATGTGGATATCGCCAGTGCGTATATCGCCGCCGCTCAGCGGTTGGCGGAGCAGAACGGGCTGCGCGATCGCGTCACCTATCACGAAGCCGATTTCGCCAGTATCGCCGATTCGCTGCCGCCCGCAGATATCGTGGTGATGCACCGTGTGGTCTGCTGCTACCCCGATATGCCTGCGCTGATCCGCGCCGCCGCCGAGCATGCCAACCGCTTGCTGGCGCTGAGTTTCCCGCAGAGCGCCTGGTATATGCGGCTGGCGCGGCGCGTGCTGAACGCCGGAATGTGGCTACAGCGCTCCGGCTACCGCTTCTACGTGCACAATCCGCAGGAGATCGAGCGCGTGGCCGTGAGCGCAGGGCTGCGACCTGTGCAATCGATCGGCACGTGGCCCTGGCAGATCGCGCTGTTCGAGCGCTCATGATCCCACAGCATCGGCATGCACCGTGCAGGGCAAGCGAATTGTAAAGGTGCTGCCGATGCCCTCCTGGCTGCTCACGTGAACCGTGCCGCCGTGCAGTTTCACGATCTCTTTCACCAAGTACAAGCCCACGCCCATCCCGTGGATGCGATTGACCTCGGCATTATCGGCACGGTAGTAGCGCTGAAAGAGCTGATCGAGCGCTTCGGGCGGGATGCCGATACCGGGATCACAGATCGACAGTTCAATGAACGGCGGATCCGCATCGAGCCGCACCTCGATCTCGCCGCCCTCGGGACTGTATTTGATGGCGTTCTGCAACACGTTCTGCACAACTTCCTCCAAACGCAGTTCGTCGCCGACGATCATCAACGGCTCGTCTAGGCCCCGCGCCGTGATGGTGTGATTATGCAGGAACGGCTGCACCTCCGCGATCATACGCTTCGTCAGGGCCGTAAGATCCAGCGATTTGTGCGTTAGCTCCAACTGGCCATGCTGGATGCGCGAAATGTCGAGCAATGCGTCGATCAACTTCTTCAGCCGATTCGCTTGGCGCTCGATCACATCCAACACATGCTGATTTTTGGTATCTAACAGATTATTCTTGGCCACGCAGCGCTGCAACAGTTGCGTATTGCCCAATAGCGCGGTGAGCGGCGTTTTGAGCTCGTGCGAGGCGATCGATAAGAACTGATCGCGCACGTAAACCGCGGCCTCGGCATCGGCGCGCGCCTGCTGTTCCCGCACTAACAGCCGCGCCCGCTCCTCCTCGACCTGTTGGCGAACCGTCATTTCGGCGCGCAACGCCTGGTTCACGGCGGCGAGTCCGGCGGTGCGCTCCCGCACGCGTCGCTCTAACTCCTCTTGGGCCTGGCGCAGCGCCAACTCGGTGCTTTTGCGTTGCGCCACCTCATTCTCAAGCTCCGCAATCGTCGCATTCAGTTGCTCGGTCTGCTGCCTGATCTTGCGATTCTGCAAGAAAAGCTCGACCAGTACCGATACCTTCGAGATCAGGATCTGGGGCACGAACGGTTTCAGGACGTAATCAACTGCACCAGCCTCATAGCCACGAAACATGTATGTATCGCTGATATTGACGGCTGTTAGGAAAATGATCGGCGTATAGCGCGAACGCTTACGACTGTGGATCAATTCCGCAGTCTCGAATCCATCCATTCCGGGCATATGCACATCGAGCAGGATCACGGCAATATCGTGCTGCAACACGTGCTTCAAGGCTTCCTCGCCCGAAAGCGCCTTCAATAACTGATGGCCAAGGGGTTTGAGTATCGCCTCCAAGGCCAGTAGGTTCTCTGGCCGATCATCAACTAACAAAATGGAAACTGTCTCATCAACTGGCATACATTCACCTTTTGGTCTGCTATGTGGCTAGTGTGGGAGCGCTCCGCAGACGAGTCGTAGCATCACACCTTAACTCGGCTGAGATGAGTTGGGCGGAGCGACATGCAGTAGTGAAAGCAAACGCTCGGTATCGACGGGTTTGGTGATATAATCCGAAGCTCCTGCCGCTAGGCAGCGCTCCCGATCACCCTGCATAGCCTTCGCCGTCAGTGCAATGATTGGCAGATCTCGGTATTTTGGCATACTCCGAATCGCACGCATCGTCTCGTAACCATCCAATTCTGGGATCATCACATCCATCAGGATCACATCGATATCGGGGGTCTGTTCGAGCATCCGAATCGCATCCAGGCCGTTCTCGACATACAGAATTTCCATGTCGTAGCGTTCGAGTACACTGGCCAGGGCGAAGATATTGCGGACATCGTCGTCCACCAGAAGCACTTTCTTCGGGGGAACAACCAACACTTGAGTGTTCGTCGGCATTCCCATATCGTGCTTCGCATAGTTGAGGTTTGTGGCCACCCGATGTAAAAACAACGTTGTTTCTGCTAATAGACGCTCGGGGGAATGAACATGCTTCATAGTGACCGTATCTGTCATGTGGCGTAGCTCATCGATCTGTTGGGCATCCAAGCCCTGGTTGGTGTATATGACAATCGGCATTGTCAGTGAGCTCATCTCGTACTGAATATGGCGAATCAGCTCGAACCCGCTCATATCTGGCAACTCCAAGGCGGTGAGCAGACAGTCGAACTGCGAGGTCTGGAGTACGCGCAGCGCCTCATCGCCGCTGCCCACCGCGTGGGTGAGCACTTCGCCCTGACTAATCTCTGCCAGTATGTGCTCGCGCCGCTCAGTATCGTGCTCAACGACCAAGATGTTGCGCACTTGCTCATCGATCATCGCTTTCAGTTCGGTTAGCGCGGCCTCAATACCCTGCTGCACAACCGGTTGGTGGAGATGGGCCGTAGCGCCCAACTGCAGCCCATGCTGACGGTCGGCACGACCCGAAATGAGCTGAATGGGGATATGCCGTGTGACAGGGTCATACTTCAAGCGGTCGAGCAGCGTCCAACTGCCGACCGGGGGCATGTCCATATTCAAGGTGATCGCAGCGGGTTTGAACTGCTGCGCCAACGCCAACCCCTGCTCACTACGCAGCGCCACGAGGCCTTTGAAGCCGCTCTGACGCGCTACGTTGAGCAGCATCTTCGCCAACGAGGAGTCTTCCTCGATGATCAGGAGCACGCGATCGCCCGGCATGATCAGATTACGATCGTCATCATATTCAGCAGCGTGGGAGGCGTAGCCATCTTGTGACGGACCGCTGAGTAATGGCCGTTGCCCACCGAGTTCCTGGATTAATCCAGTTCCATTGTGTGGACGCGGCTCAGACGTTTCGAACACGCTCATATGGCTCCGCATCGGCAGGAACACGGTGAAGATGCTGCCTTTGCCTGGCTCGCTGACTAACGTGATCTCGCCACCCAGTAGCCGTGCGATCTCGCGACTGATCGAGAGGCCCAAGCCCGTGCCGCCATATTTGCGGCTTGTGGTGCCATCGGCCTGCTGGAACGCTTCAAAGATGACCTGCTGCTTATCGGGCGAGATCCCAATTCCTGTGTCCGCGACGGCAAAAGCGATCACTTCATCGGCCCGTTGCAGCACCTGATTCCCGTAGCTCCATCCATCTGTCGCTCGGCGTATTTGTAGTTCGACACTCCCCTGATGCGTGAATTTGAAGGCGTTCGATAACAGATTCCTGAGGATCTGCAGCAAGCGCTTGTTATCGGTGTAGAACGAGGTGGGCAACGTCGAGTCGAACGACAGCATGAACTTCAGGCCCTTCTCCTGCGCTATCTGCGCGAAGGTCTGCTCCATCGCCATCCACACCTCATTGAAGCGTACTTCCCCCGTTTCGATCGACATCGTGCCGGACTCGATCTTGGCCAGATCCAAAATCTCGTTGATCAGGCTCAAGAGATCGGTGCCCGAGGCGTAAATCGTCTGCGCGAACTCGATCTGCTTCGGCGTCAGGTTGTTATCGTGATTCTCGGAGAGCAGCTTGGAGAGGATCAGCATACTATTGAGCGGAGTGCGCAGCTCGTGCGACATGTTCGCCAAGAACTCCGACTTGTACTTGGAGCTGATCGCCAACTGCTCGGCTTTCTCCTCGATCGCCTGGCGCGCCAACTCGATCTCGGCGTTTTTCCGCTCGACTTCGGTGTTCTGACGGGCGAGGAGTTCGGCCTTCTCCTCAAGTTCCTCGTTGGTCTGCTGAAGTTGCTCGCGTTGCTGTTTGAGCAATTCTTCCGAGGCTTGGAGCGAGCGGGCCTGCTCTTTCAGCCGCTGATTGGTTTCGGTGAGTTCGCGCTGCTGGCCCTGGAGTTCTTCCGCAAGCGATTGCGATTGCTTGAGCAACTCCTCGGTGCGGGTGTTCGCGCCGATGGTGTTCAGCACGATGGCGATGCTCTCGGTCAACTGGTCGAGGAAGGTGAGATGGATCTCGCTGAAGCGATGGAACGATGCTAGCTCGATCACGGCCTTGACTTCGCCCTCGAACAGCACGGGCAGCGCCACGATCGTGAGCGGCGAGGCCTCGCCTATACCCGAGCTGATTTTGATGTAATCGGGTGGCACTTCGGTTAGCAAAATGCGCTCTTTCTCAAGCGCACACTGGCCGATCAGCCCTTCGCCAAAGCGGAAGCGGTTAGCAAGGTGCTTGCGCTCGCGGTAGGCATAACTGCTCAGCAACTTGAGTTGCGGCTCATCACCCTCGGTATCGAGCAAGTAGAACAGGCCCACGTGGGCAAATACCAGCGGCGCCAATTCCGACAGGATCAGCCGCGAGACCATCTCTAGTTCGCGCTGGCCCTGCAGCATCCGCGTGAAGCGCGCCAAGTTGGTCTTGAGCCAGTCCTGCTCGGTGTTCTTCTTGGTGGTGTCGCGCAGATTGGCGATCATCTGGTTGATGTTGTCCTTCAACTCAGCCACTTCGCCCTGCGCCTCAACCGCGATCGAGCGCGTCAGGTCGCCCTTCGTCACAGCGGTGGCGATCTCGGCGATGGTACGGATCTGCGTGGTGAGGTTGGCCGCCAATTGGTTCACGTTATCGGTCAAATCGCGCCAGGTGCCCGATGCGCCGGGCACTTTGGCTTGGCCGCCGAGTTTGCCTTCGATACCCACCTCGCGAGCAACCGTCGAAACCTGATCGGCAAAGGTGGCGAGCGTGTAGGTTAATTCGTTGATGGTGTCGGCCAGCGCGGCGATCTCGCCCTTGGCGTCCAGCGTCAGTTTGCGTGTCAGGTCGCCGGTCGCCACCGCCGTCACGATGCGCGCAATACCGCGCACCTGATCGGTGAGGTTGTTCGCCATCGAGTTCACGTTGTCGGTCAGGTCCTTCCACGTGCCCGCCACACCGCTCACCGTCGCC
>CALKHR010000105.1 GCA_937988885.1 uncultured Roseiflexaceae bacterium
CAGAAACGCTCACTTGCCGCATTTACCATTTAGCTAGTAGCAACATTAGTTAATATATCGTACGCACAGAACCGTATCGTTGGGTAAGTGCGAACAAGAACGCGGCGCTTCAACACATCAAAGGCGTCTGTTGTTGCTCTCCGTTATGTTCTAAGTGAATATGTAACTATGGTCAAGATGCCATTCGTCGATCATTGAAGATCGGCTTTTTGCTGTTGTCTTGCAAATCGCTTCGCAATATGCAGCAATCACAACGAGTTATGGCTTGAATACTGCAATACGTATTCACATGACGGTTGTCGAATGAGCACCTTGCTAACGACAATCAATACTTATGATATTCGCTCGAAGGCGGCCTTCGGCGAACATCTGGAGAATAGTCCTATGGAATGGGAATACCGTTTCTGTCCACACCCAGACTGTGTGGTGGATTTTTGGCTCGTACAACCTTCGCAACAACATGCGCCATTGTGGCATCTGACCGACCGTTTTGGGGAACGGCATGTGGTTGTGGCGGCTAGCGAACCAATTTGCCCATCGTGTGGCTCGACCCTTTGCGATGTGAAGGATCAACACTCCTCCGACGATATCCTGAAACCTGGCGCGCTCTACGATTTTGTACGAAGTCTGTCTTAATCGTATTCGGCCAAAGACATAGATCAACCAGCGACGCGGGATGATGCCATCTCGCGTCTTTTTACATCTTACGACTGGTTAGATCGGTATATTCGCCCATCTCCATCATCAAACAGTCAGAAGCGTGCTTGATAGGCGTATTGGTGCGGCAAAACGTGCAATGCTTCAAGTTGCGTATTGTAACTGTGGGTTAATGGCGTGTAACAAGGGACATCGCATCTCTCATGCTATACTAAACGCAGCAATTGAACAACCTAGCGCCAATCTATCCTAACGTTGGCGTTGATCACGCTTCCGTAGCAACAGAACGCGTATGCCCTGTTGCCGCAACCAACAACGCTCGTTCACCCTCAATTGCGCAGCAGCCACCTTATGCCAAACACTCCCTTGAGCATCGTCGCTACGGTCGGTATCGCGCCGCAGTCGTGCTTTCACGATGGTGCTGCGCGATTATGTGATTCCCGGCGCGATTGGCGCACGCACGCGCCAACGACGTTCGCCAACAACTCGTATTCCGGGCGCGGCTAACGATAGAACGTAAGGATACACCTATGCTTCGTAGTTCACTCCTGTATCTGGCGAATCAGCCACAACTCAAGCGTTTGCTCAGCGGCTCGTTGGCGCAGCCGTTGGTGCGGCGCTTTGTGGCGGGTGAGACGCTGGCCGATGCGATGAGCACGATACAGCGTCTCAATCAGGCGAATCTCAGCGCGACGCTCGATTATCTGGGTGAGGCGGTCAATAGCGTCGCCGCAGCCAACAGCGCAGCACAGCAGTACATCGGTATTCTGCACGCGATCGAGCGTCAGCAGGCCGATGCCAATGTGTCGCTCAAGCTCACCCAACTGGGCCTCGATGTGGATCACGAGCTTTGTATGCGCAATCTCTCGTATCTGCTCGCACAGGCGGCCCAGTTCAACAATTTCGTGCGCATCGATATGGAGAGTTCGGCCTATACCGATGTCACGCTCAAGGTGTTTCGGGAGCTGTTTGAGCGGTACAAAAACGTCGGCGTAGTGATTCAGGCGTATCTCTACCGAAGCGAAGATGATATTCGTGCCCTCAATAAGCTCGGTGCGCGCGTGCGGCTTTGCAAGGGCGCGTACAACGAGCCGGATTCGGTTGCCTTCGCCAAGAAGGCCGACACCGACAACAACTACATCAGACTGATGCAGTTGCTCCTGAGTGAGGGCACTTACCCGGGCATCGCCACTCACGATGTGCGGATGATCGAGGCCACCAAGGAGTTCGCGAGCCGCGAGGGCATCCCGCTCGATAAGTTCGAGTTCCAGATGCTCTACGGCATTCGTCGCGATCTGCAGGAGGAGTTGGTGCGGCAGGGCTATCGCGTGCGGATCTACGTGCCCTACGGCAGCGAGTGGTACCCGTACCTGATGCGCCGCCTTGCGGAGCGCCCCGCCAACCTGCTCTTTATGCTGCGCGGTGTGATGAGCGAGCGCCGCCGCTAGAGATACAGCACCCTATCGCGCTTCAAGCGATACCAGAATCTGCATGAAAAAGTGGCGTCGATGTGTTGCGTAGTACAGCGCATCAACGCCACAATAAACGTCAAACCTTGTTGTCATCGGCTAATTCGCCACCGCCGCCGCGATCTCGCGCAACGGCTGAATCAACGGATGCTCGGGGTGGCGCACCGCGAACATCTGATTCGAGTCGTGCAGGAGCGTGATGTCATGCGGCAACACGCCCGCGACCTCGCAGTGATAGCTCTGCTCGACGTGCGAGCGCACCGCCTCCAAGTCGAAACTCGGCGGCTCCTGATTGGCGATCAGCACCACGCGCGGCACACCCAAGCGATGCGCGACATCCACCATCACCGCTGTGCCCTGATAATCCTGTTGATCATGGCGCAACACCAGGGCCAACACATCGACCAACGCCATCAGCATCAGCGCTTCCTCGTGCAGACCAGCGAACATATCGATGATCAGCATATCGAGGTTGAGCACTTCGATCAGCGTTTGGAAGCCCTCATCGAGCAGGCGCAGATCGTAGCCCTTGCGCAGCATATGCGAGATCTCGTGGAGATCGGTGCTCGCCGGCACTAGGAACAGTTGACCGCCGCTCTCATCGCCCACTAGCGCCGAAACATCGTACACTGTCTGCTCGATGTCGCAACGACCAAGCAAATAGTCGTTCAGCGTGCGGCCAGCCGATAAATCCTCGAAACCACAATGCAAATGGAGCGTTGGTGCCGGAAAATCGGCATCGATCAACCCCACGCGTCGCCCCGCCTGCGCCTGCAGCGCACCGATATTCGCCGTCAACAGCGATTTACCCGTGCCTCGTCGGAACGATTGAAACGCGACTATGCTCGCCATACGACACCCCCAAGCGCCACCAAACGAGCGCCTCAGTTTTCCTCATCGAACGAGAGTAACGGGTTGCGCGGAGCCACCTTACGGCGCGCCGGAGCCAAATAGACGCGATAGGTCGGAAACCCACCTTCGTCTGAATCGATGAGCAAAATCCCTTTATCCACCAACAATCGCCCAACTTGCACGGCTTGCTCATCGGAGATCTCCAACGCTTCCGCAAGTTGGCGATTCGGAAATGGGCCAACACGCATCATACGGCGCAGCAGAGCGCCTAACGGCGCGGGCAGATCGAGTAGTTCGATGATACTAATGCCTTGAACAACTGGCCGCTCGGCAATGTCGCTCAACAGTTGCTCGAACATAGCAACTCCTTGAAGAAACGCCAACACTTCACGCCTCGATCACCCGTTCGTCCTATTCGGATGGTTGTTCATCCGATTGCGCCTTCGCCGCTAGCGAGACAGCCGATTCTTTCTCGGGCTGCTGCTGCCCTTCGTTCCGATTGCGTTGCCGCATAGCGAGCGCCTTTGTGCGCAGGTTCTGGAAGAAATCCGTCTCGACGATCGCTTCCACCTGCTGCTTGCGCTTGACCTCGTCGATCTCGATGCGCAACTGTCGGATCTCCTGCCGCAGATTCTGCTCGCGAGTGTAGGCCTCTAGGGCCGCGCTCGCCAATAGCGAGAACGATTCGGTCAACCGCTGCAGATTGGCATCGAATGGGATGACTGTGTGGGTTGTGCGATCGCGTGCGTCGAGTAACTCCAGCACACCCGCCACTTCGCCACGGCTGTTCTTCAGCGGGATCAGCAGCAGCGAGATCGGTTCCACGTTGCCATCGAAATCGAGCGGCACCCGCACATCGAACTCCGGCGCGGCGTCGCTGTTCGCAATGTTTACCGATTTGCCGGTGAGCGCCGCGTAGGCCGCTGGGTGGCGCATATTCGGCACACTCGTCTGCGGATCGTACAGTGGCACGGGCGGGAAGGGAATGGGATTACCGCTGGTGCCGCCGAACGCTGCATCACGTACATCGTTGCGCACAATCATATACTTCAGCGCTGCATCATCGGTACGCAGGAATAGTGCCCCCGCACTCGCACCGCAGAAATCCTTGGCTGCCAACACGATCTTCTCGAGCAATCGGTTGAAGTCCTTCTCCGACGAGAACGCCGCGCCGATCGGGATCACCACATCGAGCAGGTCGTCGGCGCGCTTCTTCTCGGTGCGCACTTGGTTCAAGGTCTGGCGCAACTGCGAAGTCATGCCGTTGAACGTCGTCGCCAACTGGCCGATCTCGTCTTGCGATTCCACCCGTGCCTCGAGATCAAGATCGCCCGCGCCGATCTGCTCGGCTACGCGCGTCAACCGCCGGATCGGGCCGACGATCATGCCACCGAACAGGAACGCGAGCCCGAACGCCATCATCGCGATAATCACACCCGCGAACAACACTTGGCGCCGCGCCAGCAAGAGGTCCGCGCTGCCCTGCGCCAAATCGCTCGCCAACAGATTCTGCTGCTCGCTTGTGATCGTGCTCAGTGTCGCCAGCATGCGCTCGGCGGGAGGCAGAGCCTCCTCGCGGAACAGGTAGAGGTCCTCGCGCACATGCTCGCCTGCCGCCAAGCTGATGATATCGTCGGCCAGTGGTATCAACTGCTGGCGATTCTTCTTGATCTCTATGAGTAAATCCTGCTGCTCGGATGTCATGCTGGTCCGTGCTTGATTCAACTTCTGCCACGCCTCTTCGTTGACGATTTGATTCGAGACGTATTCGGTGTAGAAGGCCGTGCGCTGTGTCGTGACCCAGCCGCGCAACCCCGATACCATCGACGTGAACGAGCCTTGGAACGAGGTCAGAGCCTGGATCAGTTCTATGCCCTTAGCATCCTGTTCGCTCTCCATGCGAGCTTCAATCAACTGTTTCGTAAGCTTCGTGATTTCGGCGATCAGCGGGCTGCCTTCCTTGATCAGTTTGTTGAGGGCAGGTTCGCGCTGCAACTGATCATCGTGCAGATCGAACAGGCGTGGTGTGATCTCCTGCCATTGCACATATTCCTGCCGTAGCTCGGCAAGCCCTTCGATCGGCGTGTTGGTGTCGCGCGACAACCCTTCGAGTTTCTCCAAATATTGCGTGAAATCGCGTTCCGCCGCGAGATAATCGTCGCGCAGACTTTTGTCGCCCAGTGCTAGGTAGCCCCGCACATCGCTAATCATGCGGAGCAAACTCGCGTGGGCACTGGCCGCTGTCAGGGCGATCGGGGCGCGCACCGTATTGGTGCGGTTGATCTCGCGCGTCGCACTATTGCCGCCCAACACGCTCAGCACGATCATTGCGACGGTGAGCAACACGAGGATTCCGAACCCCATCCTCAACTTATTGCCGATGCTCAAGCGACTCAGGAAACGTATCGGCAAACTCTGGCCTCGCGAGTCTGACGGCAATGTGGGTGTTGTCATCGCGAACGCCTCCAGTCTTTAATATTCCAGGTATCGGCGTCCCATGGGGTGAGGCGCACACCCTCCAACGTGTTGCTTACAGCGGAGAGTTGTGCGCGGTGCACCAAGGGAATGAGCACCACATCATTGATGATCAGATCGTTCATCTGAATGAACAATTGGCGTCGCCGCTCTGGATCGATCTCGCGCAACGATTGCTTGTACAGTTGGTCGTAGCGTGGGCTATTCCAACGTTGGAAGTTAAAACCGGTCCATCCATTCGCCTTCTGCGGGATTTGCTCGCTCGTCCACCATCCCATATACTCGCCGGGATCGGGGCTTTGGTTGCCGTGGAAAAACAGCTGCATATCGGCGTAGAAGTGTGTCCACGAGTCGGTTTCGTTCGGGTCGGTACTGGTGAATTTGCTGACCTCGATCGAGTTCACGCTCAACTCCACACCGATCTGCGCGAACGATTCTTTGACCATATCCAGCGTTTGGCTACGTACTGGGTTCAGCGTGGTATTCACCTGTACCTTCATCGGGATGCCGTCTTTGTCGCGGATGCCATCGCCATCCGTATCGATCCAACCGGCCTCATCGAGTAGCGCCCGCGCCTTAACTAAGTCGTTGGCATAACTGGTATTAGGTGAGACGTAATAGTCGGGGGCCACCAAAATGTTCGTTGCGACCTTGCTCTCGGGGTATAATGATTTCACGATCTTGTTGCGGTCGATGGCGTAGGAGAGCGCTTGACGCACGCGCAGGTCGCTCAAGAACGGGTGCGGGTTCTTCACGCTCGACCGCTCGCCATCGCTCGTGAGAGGATTGGGATCGGTGCGGTTCAAGATCAAGCGCTCCACATTCGAGCCAAGGTTCGCCAACACCTGTCCCTTGCCTTTTGCCTTCAGCTTTTCGAGCTCGGTGCTATCAATCTGTGTATTCCAGGCGTAATCGGCTATCGCGTTCTGCAGCACAGCACGGGCCGCCACGCCAGCATCGGCGCCACCCTGTATCTCAACCCGTCGGAAGAAGGGCTTATCCTCCTCGCGGAAGTACGGATTCGGCTCATAGACGATCTTATAGGTTTCGATGAGCTCGTTGTTAATGAACAGTTGATCCTCTGGCTCGAAGCTCACCACGTAGTACGGCCCCGTGCCCGGCAGGCTGCGGATCTTGTTCGGATCTGTGGTGTTGTACTTACTCATCGCATGGCGGGGCAGGATCATCCCTTGCGATCCGACAAATGGCAGCGACCAAGCCGCAGTCGGCTCGGCGAACTCCACCCGCACCGTCAACTCATCGAGCACCACCACATCGGCCACCGCGTCGTAGGCGTTTTTGAAGCTTGTCGCCGATGTTTTAATGTACTCGTAGGTGTAGCGCACATCCTCCGCCGTCAGCGGTTCTCCATCCGACCAGCGAATACCAGGCTTGAGGCGCCATGTCACCGAACGCCAGTCGGCTGAGATGCCACCATTCTCAAGGCTCGGGATCTCGGCGGCCAAGAACGGCACCAAGGTCACGTTATCCTGATCAAAACTCGCCAGTGGTTCCAACGTGATCCGCGCCGCCACCCAATCCTTCACCGCCGTGGAGAGGTAGGGATTGAGAGTGGTCGGCGATTGCCACAAGATCATGCGCAACGTATCGCCCGTACCACGCTCCGATGTTGGCGTCGGCACTTCTGTTGGCTCCAGAACAGCCTGCGGTTGTGGCTCCGCTGTGCCGCAACTGCCCAGAAGCCACGCACTCAACAGTACATATATCCACAGACGTAACGTCACGGTCCGCAGCATACAAAACGCTCCCAATCGTAACCACTAACCACGTTTACGAGATGAATTTGCGAACTGGTTTGGATTATGCGATTTCATCGCAGGCAGACTGCATCAAAATGTATATCGTTGTGTGGGTGTTTATACTCCCACCATATCAATTAATTCTAGCACTTCTCGTATCGATTTTCCATTGTGGATAGAAAAAGTGCTAAGAATACTGAGAAAACGATCGAAAATCGTATTGATCTGTAGATCATTGAAACTCCTCCGATCATATGTGATGCTCAGCGACAATGTTTCTCCTGGCACAACGATAAAACAGAGGGGATAATGCCAATGATCGACCCATTCGATAGTATGTATCTGGAA
Source organism: uncultured Roseiflexaceae bacterium (assembly GCA_937988885.1). Lineage (GTDB taxonomy): Bacteria > Chloroflexota > Chloroflexia > Chloroflexales > Roseiflexaceae > CALKHR01. Next base: position 7,562 of record CALKHR010000105.1, read on the forward strand.
TTGTTTGCGTTTCCACATACTTTGCTGCAATGGGTAGTTTTGAAAGCGCACAATCGTATCGAATAAGGGCACTTGTGGCTCTCCATTGGCCCATTCGTGCACTTGTTCGGCGCTAACGAACGAATATTGCGCGATTTCGGATTGCAGCAACTGTAGTTCGCGCAGCCACGCCGCCAATGGTTGCTCGCCAGCGAGCGAGACGCGCAACGGCAGCGTGTTCGCCAACATGCCCACCATTGCTTCGGCCCCCGCGTACTCTGCGGGCCGCCCCGCCTGCGTCACGCCCAGCACAACGTCGTGGCGGCGCGTGAGTTGGTGCAGCAACAGCGCAACCGCGCCCTGAACGAGCGTGTTCAGCGTGATATGGCTCTGCTGGGCGAATTGCCGCAACTCCTGTGTGGTTGCCGCCGAGAGTTGGCGCTGTTGCTCGTGGTAGGATGGCTCACCTTGCGCGTTGTGCGCCACCCGTGTGGGTGTGGCATCCTGCAGCATGCGCCGCCAGAACGCACGCGCCTCCGTCGTGTCTTGGCGCTCGCACCACTCTGTGTACGGCAGCACGCTTACTGCGGGCGATTCCTGTGGCTGTGTATCGTACTGTGCCAGCAGATCCCGCATCAGCAAGCCCATCGACCAGCCATCCAAAATCAGGTGATGGAAGCCCACGCCCATCCACCACTGCTCCTCCGCCAAGCGCACCAGCATCACCCGCAGCAGCGGCCCATGCGTGAGATCGTAGCCCTGCAGCCGATCATCGTGGATGAGGCGCTGCAGTTGGCGCTGCTGTTCCTCGGCGGGCAGAGCGCGCCAATCGAGTGGCACCCACGGCACGTCGCCCTGCCGATGCACGATCTGTTGTAGAGTGCCATCGGGTTGCTCCGCGAAGGTGGTGCGCAACGCCGCGTGCCGCACGACCATTGTCTGCCACGCCTCGCGCAACCGCTCGCTGTCCACCTCGCCGCGCAGCATGCCGTGCCACAGCACGCGGTACGCCTGCGTCGTGGGTATGCCGCACAGCGCAGCCCAGAGCGCCTGTTGCGCGGGTGTCGCCCGACCGATCGCCTCGATGGCGCTCGTCGGTTGGGGTGGCGCGTGAGGGATCTGCCGCCGACTCTCAAGCACATCGCTCGAACTGATCAGCAGGCGCAGCACAGCCATAAAGTCGTGTGCCAAGCGCTCGATGGTATGGCGAGCGTGCAACCGATCGCTGTACACCCACTCGAACTGCAAGCGGCCATCGATCACGCGGCCCGTGATCTCCAAGCGATGGAAGCGCAATCCCTTTGGGCTGTGCAGTGGCCCGACATCGCCATGCACGAAGCGCAGCCCACGCTCGGCCTGCGCTCCCTGATCGAACTGACCGAGGTAGTTGAAGCTGATCTCGGCTTGTGGAAGCGCACGCAGTTGCTCGGCCACCTGCGGCCCGCCCAAGTAGCGCAGCAGGCCGTAGCCGATGCCCCGCTGCGGCACCGCCGCCAACTGCGCCCGAATCGCCTGCACGTTCGTCATCAGATCGGCTGCCGGGTCGATGCGCAGTGCGACGGGGAAGATCGCCGTGAACCAGCCGACCGTGCGCGAGAGATCGAGTTGATCGTCGATATCCTCGCGACCGTGCCCTTCGAGCTCCAGCAGCACAGTTGATTGACCCGTCCAATTCGACCAGGCCACCGTCAGCGCCGTCAGCAGCGCGTCGTTGATCTGCACGTGCAGCAACGCCAGCACATCCTGCAGCAGCGCCTGCGTCTCCGCCCGATCCAGCGCTGCGATCACCATCTGCGCGGTATCCTCGGTGTTCGCCTCGGGTGGCGCGGCGAAATCGAGCGGCATCGGCACCATGGGTGTCTCGCCGATGCGCAGCCAGTAGTCGAGCTCCGCGAGGCGCTGGCCGCCCTCCATATGCCGCAGCAGCGCGTTCGACCAGGCGCGGAACGAACTTGTCTTCGGCGGCAGCGGCGAGCGATCGCGCAGGAGCCGCCCCAAATCCTCGCTCAAGATCCGCCACGAGACGCCATCGACCGCAAGGTGGTGAATGGCGATGAACAGGAGGCCGTTGACATCCGCGCCCCGATCGAACCACACCACCCGCAGCAACGGGCCAAATTCGAGGTGCAGGCTGGACTGCGCGGCCTCCATCGCTTCGCGCATGGCCTGCGGCTGCGCTTCGGGCGCGAGCACCGACAGATCGACACGCTGCACCAGCACCGCCTCGCTCGACGCTGCATAGAATTGCCGCCAGCCCTGCGAATCTTCAACAAAACGCAGCCGCAGCGCATCGTGATGATGCACCAGTTGTTCACAGGCCCAGCCCAGTAGCATGCTGTCGCAGGGCTCCAGTAGCTCGAACAGCATCGCCTGGTTCCAGTGGTGCCGCTCGGGCAGTTCGTGCTCGAAGAACCATCGTTGGATCGGCGTGAGCGGCACATCACCCACCAACTGCTCCTGCTCGGCTCGCGCCGTGGCCACTTGGCCCGTGACGGCGGCCAGCGCCGCGATGGTCTGATGCTGGAACAGTTGGCGAGCTGCCAGGCGCAGGCCGACTTGGCTGGCGCGGGCAATAATCTGAATGGCGATGATCGAATCGCCGCCCAATGCGAAGAAGTTGTCGTACACGCCGATGTGCTCGACGCCGAGCGCTTGCTGCCAGATGTTTACCAGCAGCGTCTCCACATGGTCGCGCGGGGCGACGTAGGTGTTGCCGTGCTGCGCGCTGATCCGCTCGGGCTTGGGTAGCGCCTTGCGATTCAGCTTGCCGTTCGGCAGGCGCGGCAACTGCTCAAGCACCACGAACTGAGCGGGCATCATGTAGGCGGGCAGGCGCTCGCGGATGAGATTGCCGATCGCGTCGAGCGTTTGTTCGCGGATGGCCGCGCTGCTGTCCTTCACGTCGTTGTTGAGCGCCACGTAGGCCACCAACTGCTTGCTGTTGTCCGACCCGTCGCTCGCCACGACCACCGCATCGGCGACGGCGGGATGCAGGCGGATGGTCGCCTCGATCTCGCCCAACTCGATCCGAAAGCCGCGAATCTTCACCTGATGATCGATGCGACCGAGAAATTCCAGCGAGCCGTCGGCGGCGTAACGGGCCAGATCGCCAGTGCGATACATGCGGCTCGGCGGAGTGGGTTGGTCGCTGTAGGCGCTGAACGGGTTCGGCACGAAGCGCTCCGCCGTGAGATCGGGGCGGTGCAGGTAGCCGCGCGCCAGTCCCGCGCCGCTGAGGTACAGTTCGCCGGGCATGCCGAGCGGCACGGGCTGCAAATGCGCATCGAGCAGGTAGACATGCGTGTTGGCCACGGGCCGCCCGATAGTGGCGGGACCGTCGGCGCGCCGCAGGGCGTAGGTCGAGTAGGTGGTGTCCTCTGAGGGGCCGTACAGGTCGTAGACGCGTTCGATCGTCGGCACGGCGTACAACTGCTGCACTAGCGCCGTGGATAACGGCTCGCCCGCCAGGTTCAGCGTGCGCACCGTGGGTGGGATGGCCTCGGCCCGCAGCAGTTCGGCGATCACCGATGGCACCGTGTTGAGCAGCGTCACCGCAATGGGTGTGCGCAGGTTCGGCAGTTCGAGTGCGTTCTCGACCAGCAAGACAGTGCCACCGCTGCTTAGCGGCACAAACAGCTCAAAGATCGAGAGATCGAAGCAGATCGACGTGGCGAATAGCACTCCCGCTAATTCGGCGGGCGAATAGACGCTCTGCGCCCAGCCGATCAGCGCGGCCACGCTGCGGTGCTCGATCATGACGCCCTTTGGCCGCCCCGTCGAGCCGGAGGTGAACAGCACATACGCCAGGTGCTCGGCGGTTGCCCCACTGATTGGCGGGTCGCTCGGCTGCGCCTCCAGCGTGGCGCGCAACTGCGCATCGAAGTTTAGAATCTGCGCCGTCGTGCCGCCCAAGCGCTGGGCCAAGTGCGGCTCGGTCAGCACCACCGTTGCGCGGGCATCCTCCAGCATCACCTCGATGCGCTCGTCGGGGTAGGCTGGGTCGATCGGCACGTACGCCCCGCCCGCTTTCAGGATCGCCAGCAGGCTCACGACCAGATCCACCGAGCGCTCCATCATCACGCCGACCAGTGTTTCGTTGGTGACGCCGTGTTGCTGGAGCAGATGCGCCAACCGATTCGCGCGGGCCTCCAGTTCGCGGTACGTGAGCGTCACCACGTTGCCGTGGGGATCGTTGGCCACCAGCGCCACCAGATCCGGCGTGCGGGCCACCTGGGCAGCGAACAATTCGTGGATGCACTGATCCTGCGGGAACGGCGCCGCCGTGCGGTTGAGCTCACCCAGTAAAAACTGGCGCTCGGCTGCCGTCAGCAGGGGCAAGTGCGCGATGGGTGTGTGTGGCTCGTCGAGCAGCGCCCCGAACAGCACCGCCAACTGATTGGCGATCCGCGGCACCTGGGCCTCTTCGATCTGCTGTGGATCGAAGGTGAGCCAACACGCATCCGCCTGGGGCGAGACGTGAAAGACCAGCGCGGCTGCGGATTCGTGCGCCGCCGCTGCGCTATCGGCCTCTCCCACGGCGATCACGATCGGCCAGTGCGGTGTGCTGCCGATGGTTGGGTAGCGCAGTGCGATCTCGCGCGGATAACTCGCCGCACGCCGGACGCGCTCGATATGCGCGAGCGTAATGGCGAATTGAGGCTCGGCATCCTGCAGTGTATCGAACGCGCAGCGCAACGGCACAACGCTCTCGAACAGCGGCGCCGAATCACCGATCTGCGCGGTCCGTTGGGCATCCCACAGGCCAAGCGCAATGTCGGAGGCATCGTTCAGGCGCGCCACGTACAGCGCGAACGCTGCGATCAGCCAGTTGGCGCGCTGCCCAGCTTCGAGCGCTTCCAGATGCGCCCGAACGGCGGAGGGCAGTGGAACATCCGCCCGTTGGTAGGCAGTCTGAACAGCGGTGCTCTGCTGAATCCCTGGAAGGGTAGCGGGCTGGATGCCGGACAATTGCGTGACCCAGAACGGCTCGTCGCTGCTCCACTTGGTGGCTTGCTCGGTCATCTGCTGCACGAGCGCGTCGGGGAAGCTGTCCAACGGCTCGCCAAGGGTGATCAAGCCCTGCTCGACCAGCGCGACGACTGGGGTTGGTTCGCCTGTGATGGTGCGCAGGCCGCAGACCACGATATCGGCGGTGGCGGTCGCGATGGTCAGGCTGTTGTCGTCGTAGGCGACCACAGTGCCGGGGGCATCCTGCGAGTGCGCCGCGCTCACGATCATCGAATCGAACAGCCAGAGCGCCTGGCCGATGACGAGTTTCGGCAATCCCAAGCCGTTCGGATACGGCCCGAACTGCAGCGCGCGCACCATGGCGAAGGTGATCTCGGCATCCTGTCGCCAATCGCAGATCGCCATATTCGGTGGCCGCTGCCGCCGCGCGAAGAAGGTGCGTTCGGACAATTGCTGCGGTTGCGGCTGCGCGCGGCCCGTCGCGAGGTCGGAGAGCAGCAGCGCGAAGGAGCGCAGCGCCGCGTCGTAGCACTTCGCGTTGAGCGTCAGGGCGCGCTCGTCGGGAGCGATCTCAACGGGGTACTGCACCAGGATCGCGCCAGCATCGACCTGCGCGCTCATTAGGTGCCACGAGACCGCGTAGTTCCGTTCCTGATGCATCAGTGCCCACGATGTGGCGTAACTGCCAGCGTAGCGGGGCAGCGGCGCGTCGTGGTAGTTGATCGCCCAGCCACGGGGCGCCGCCAGCACCTCGGGCGGGAGGATCTGGTAGTTGACAATGCTAAACAGATAATCGAACGGTTGCCCATCCAAGAGGCTTAGCAGCGCATTGGGATGTGATGCAGTGGGGATGTTGCGCTCTTCGGCCCAGCGTATAAGTCGCGCATCTGGTGAAACGATTGCGCTCAATTCGTGGCCGTAGCTCAGGATCATCTCCGCGCACTGCAACGGAAGCGTGCCCTCGCCGATGACAACGCATTGCATTCGTTGGGTATTCGAGATTGTACGTTTCTGATTCAAAGCGACCTATACCTTCACAAGCATTTCAACGATGTTTGATGTGTCATGCAACTGTACACATCTGCTGGCACCGTTTCAAACCGAACGCTTTTGCACGATTGTTTGGCTTTCGTGTCAATCGTGCTCGAACTGATCGTACAGTTTGTGTAGCTCACGCGGCTTGGTGCGGGTGAGCTCGGCGATCCGATCGTTGGCCTCGCGCAGCCGCTGGCTTAGCACGTTGATCAATTCGAGCGATAGATCGGGTTGGCGGCGCGCCAAGGCGATCAGCGGCTCGCGGCGCAGCCGCAGCGTCAGCGTGTCCTGCAGCGCGATGGCCGAGAACGAGCGCGGGCTATCGTCGAACAGGTTCATCTCGCCGAAGTAGGCGTGGGCCGCCAACGTCGCCAGACGGGCGAACGAGCCTTTGCGCCGCTCCTGCTCTAGGGCCACGCGCCCATTGACCACCACGTACAGCGCCCCACCCGGATCGCCCTGGCTGAAGATGTGGCTATTCGCCTCGAACATGCCTTCTTCGCAGACCGTCGCCAACGCCTTCAACTGCTCGACCGTCATGCCCTGGAAGAACGGCACTTCTTTGAGGAACAACACTTTCTCAATTGTCGATAACACGAGGATTTCCTCCTGGTTGGTGCGCTCGCCGATGCGCAGGCCGCTCAGCATGCGGCGCGCGAGTTCTGCCGCTTGGCGAACTTCCGCCTCCGCATCGCGCTCCGCAGCATCGAGCAGTTCGAACAAGCGCGGATCGGTCGGCGCGGGTGGTGCTTCGCCGTTGGTGGTTGGCGGCTGCGGTGTGGCCTCATCGTAGAGCGCTTGGAGGGCAGCGAGGCCGTTCTTGCGCCCACGACGCGCCCCTAGCGCGGGTTGCTCCTGCGGCGCTGGCGGCGGTTGCTGCTCCGTGCCCAATTCTCCCAGCGCGAAGATGGCCAGCGCCCGCAGCCAGACGGGGATCGCCGCCTGCTGCATATCGCTGATCGTGCCCAGCACATCGCTCGGCTGAATCTTCCAGCGCTCGGCGGCGATGGCGAGCAGTGCTGGTTCGCGCTCCGGCTCGAACAGCGTGGCGATCAGGCGGGCCACCTGCGGCGACGAGAGTGATTCCAGCGCTTCGGTGGCGTTCGCCCGAATGCGCGCATCGGTGCTGGTGAACGACTCGGCGATCACCCGCACGGCTTGGGCATCGTGAGCGCCCGCCAGCACGAAGAAGATATCGTGCACCAGGCTGCGCTGCTGCTCGCTCAACGCGCTCCGCAACACATCGATACTCGCGCACGATTTCGCGTCGCGCAGGCCGTGGAGGAAGCAGCGGTAGCGGTAACACGCCTCAAGATCACGCTCGATCTGCCCAGTGACCAGCGATTGCGCCACCATTGGGTCGATGCGGCTCAGCACCACCACCGCCATACGGTGCACGCCCGACGTGCTGTTCGTCAGCGCCTCGTACACGAACGGCAGCACGGGGCGGCCCACCTGCGCCAACAGGTCGATCGCCGTCGAACGGACCGATTCGCTCTCGTCGCCGAGCGCCTCGATCAGCAATTTGTAGCTTTGGGGCGAGGCGTAGTGCTGCAACAACATTAGCGAAATCTGTCGCCCCCGCTCGACTGGATTGTGCAGCAGCGAGGCGAGCCGCTCCAGGCTGAGCGGCGGGGTCTTGCGATCCGTCGATGTTTGGGACAAGCGCGCGATCGCTTCAAGCACCTGCAAGCGCACGGCGTCGGAGGGATCGTCGAGGTGGGGCGTGAGGCTGCGAATGACGCGCGCATCCTCGAACTGCCCCAGCACGTACACCGCCTGAGAGCGCTGCTGCGCATCGGGGCTTTCGAGCAGGTCGTTCAGCATATGGATGGCCGGCGCGAGGTAGAAGAAATCGCCGGAGCGGGCCAGCGCTGGCAGCACCTGTACTCGCACAGCCACGTCGGGGTCCTTCAGCATCTCCAGCGCCAGCGCCAGGAACCCCTCATCCTGCGAGCCGAGCAACTGTTCAAGCCCTGCCAAGGCCACGCGCCGCACCTGCGGGTCGGCGTCGCGCACTTGGTCGATGTAGAGTTGATGCAGGCTCTCGCTGCGCAGATCGGCTGCCACCAACAGTTCGAGCAGCGCCGCACGGGTGCGCGATTCGCTCGCCTGCGTGATCGCCCGCTCGATGGCAGGCGCAGTCGCCGCCCCGCCGATTTGCAACAGCAGTTTGGCCGTCAGTAAGGTCAGTTCGTGGCTATGCTGCTGGCTCAGGCGCTGTTCCAGTGTCGAAATGGCGTACGTATCGCCGATCGCCACCACCGAGGCGTCCTGCTCCAGCAGAAACGAGTAATCCTCCTGCTCAAGCATCGTCAGCAGCGCGTGGGCGTAGTAGCGCCGCACCATCCAGGCGCAGCCCACATAGGCCAGCGCCAGCGTGCCGATCAGGCTCGGCAGCGCCCACCACCACTCGGCGGGCAGGTTGGGTAGCGCCAGCAGCAGCAGACCTCCCAACAGCGTGCCCAGCGGCACCACCAGGCCAGTGATGAAGGCCCGCGCGCGGCCCTTCACCCGCAGCGGCACCGCGTTGTACAGTAGGCTGTCGAAGGTGGCGTGGAAGGTGACGCGAAACGCTGTGCGGTCGAAATACGCCAATCCCGCCGTAGTCACGTTCGGCGCGGCGATCAGCGCCCCACTGATCGCGAACGTGCCGAATGGGAAGATCAGACTGCCGTTCCCCACGCCGATCCGTCCGATGATGCGGCTCAGGCCGAACAACAGCAGCGGGAACATCAGCAGGTTCCCCAAGCTGTTGAGCATGCCCGTCACGCTCGAGATGCGATCAACCGTTTGCAGTTCGGCCTGGAACACCGCGCCAGCCTGATAACTGAGCAGGGCGAACAAGATCGAGATGCTCAGCGTCGCAAACGCCATCCAGCGCAGGAATTGCGATTGCCGCACGAACTGGAAGCCCTCGCGGATGGTGGCGATGTACGAGATGGCCGAGTTCGTGGAGGCGGCTGTTGTCGGGGCGCGCTTGGTTGGGGGTGGCTGTTTGAGCAGATGCGGCATAGCCCAGGCCAACGCCACCACCATCAGCAACAGGCCGATCCAGAACAGGATGCCGGTCGCCGGATCGAAGCGATTGAACGCGATGGCCGTCGCACCCGCCACGATCGACGCGATCCGCGCCGCCGCCGAGACGATCGGGAAGATGCGCTTGGCGGCCTGCGTATCGTAAAAACTGTTGACGTAGGCGCCCCAATGCAGCGTGAAGAAAATGTCGATGAAGATGAGCGTGAGCGGATACCAGATCGCGAAGGCCCATAACTGCTGGCCCAGCATAAACAGCATGTAGCCGCCGCCGAAGGCGAACACCGCCACCAGCGTGATTCCGATCAACAGGTTGCGTTCGGACACCCGATCTGCGAATGCGCTGTACACGGCGATCGCCGTGATCGAGAGCAGTGGGCTCGCAACAAACACCCACGGCAGGAAGGTCACGCCGATATACTGAAGAAATGCAGCCTCAGTGATAATGAGGCTCCAGATCACTCCGCCATTCGCGATGAAATGGATCAGGCACAGCAGGAAAACCTGCCATCCCTCACCAGTGCGAATGTTTAGGGCCTGATGTAGCAATCGCACCATGGATGGTCTTGTGTACTCTTACGTAATAAGGATCGGATGAAAGACAACCATCGTGGGGCGGTATCTGCGCGCCTTTCGAGCACATCAACAAGGAAACGCCAATAGACGCGGCAATGTCGCCTGTAGATGCCGAGGCCCCGTTCGCGCAGAACCTCGACATCGCCGCTCTTGCTGAAGTGCGTGGCGAATGGGTATGGAGCGCGTTGACGGCGCTCTGGCGACGATCGGCTAGGCAATCAGCATTTGCGCCACTCGTTTTAAGGACAGCGTGACGGGATGATCTGGGTATTGCAGCGTGAAAATGCCCGAACTCGCGAGCAGCATAAGCTCGTCGGAGTGCGGCAGCACCGCAGCGACCGTGCATTCGTACTGCTTCTCGACCTGCTGATGCACATCGGTCAGGTCGAAGGTCGTCGGAACTTTGTTCACCACCAGCAGCATGCGCTCGATCCCGAGCCGTCGCGCCACATCGACCGTGACACTAGTGCCCTGGAAGTCCTGCTTATCGGGGCGCATAATAATGGCGAGCGCATCGGAGACAGCGATCGAGAGCAGCGTCTCCTCGTTCAGGCCAGGGTGCGTATCGACGAGCAGCACATCGAGTTCGAGTTGTTCGAGCAACCGATGAAACCCATCGCTCAGCAAGCCTGGGTCGTAGCCCTGGTTGACGATCCGCGTGATCTCGCCCGGCTTCATGCTGGCAGGAATCAGAAAAACTTGCCCTGGCACTTTGACGCCGAGCAGGTCGGTCACATCCTTCGCCGCCTCCTCGATCTCGCATTTGCCCCACAGATAATCGTTCAAGGAGGGCGAAAGCAACTCCTCATCGACGCCAAACAGTACGTGAATGCCGGGGGATTGGAGGTCTGTATCGATCACACCAACGCGCAAACCAGAGAGCGCTAGTAATGCTGAAAGATTCGCTGTCGTATTCGACTTGCCTGTTCCACCGCGGAACGAGTGAACCGATATAATCTTCGACATGCGGGTGCTCCTCACCTAGTCGAACCAAATAAGAGGTTGTATGCCATCACCAAGCGCGTGCTGGTGCTCTATGTTCCCTGTAACCTAGCGTCCCTAGAGGCGCTTGCCCCGCGATTCCGATGCGTGGAACGGGCCGCTGTGAGTTTTATCACGAGTGATCGGTTCCTGCAAACCGTCGAGCGTGTGCAAAAGCAACGGCGCAGCCTTGCCCTTCAGCGCGATTGTGCCATATGCTGTTGTGGTAAACCGATTCTCAATCGCCTGGCGCACATCATCACTAATGAGAATAGTATTCGGCTCGGCGCGGCTCATCAGGCGTGCGGCGGTATTGACGGTATCGCCCAACACGTTGAACTCGCGCCTCCCGCGCGGCTCGCCGATCTCGGCGGCGAACGCTGGCCCATACGTCAAGCCGATCTGACAGGTCACCTGGAGCGGCCCGCCGTTCACCTTTAGCGGCGGCATCGCGATGATGGTGTCGCGAATGCTGATTGCGGCATCGGCGGCTCGGTGCACATCATCCACATGGCCGGTTGGCGCGCCAAAGTAGATCAGAATATCGGAGCCGGTGCGTTCGTAGGTGACGTTCTTCAGCACGCCGCCACGCGCCTCGACCGCCGCGTTGATCAGCGCGAACAAGCGTGAGATCGCCGCGACGATCTCGGGCTTCTCCTCGGCTTGGGCCTGATCCACGGCTTGCGACAGCCCGACAAGGTTCACGAATAAGACCGCCAGCGGCGGGAATTCGAGCTTCACTTGGCGCTGTGCGACGCTCTCCACCAGCAGGTTCAGGATCGGCTGTGGGAAGTAGCTGGCCAGCGGCTCGGTCATGTCGAGCGCCGACGTGATCGCGCTGACCAAGCCCTCCACGCTGCGATCCAACAGCACCGGGTGCGACATGCGCCGCCCTGCGGGTGCGATATCGTACTCACCGAGCGCCTCGGTGCTGAAATCATCCACCACCAGCACATGCTCGTCGCGCCCAGGCTGGTAACGGAACTGGTCGGCTGCAAGCGCCTGTGCTTCCGACGTGAGACAGACGCGCCCCACTTCGCCAGCCGTTTCGGCCAGTTTGGTGCGCTGTACATCGCCACCCAACAGCACAAACTCCATCCGGCGCGGTGTGCCGATCGAGGCGCTGAGGAATCGCCCGCTGTGAATGCCGATCCGCATGCCAAGGCTCAACGCGCCACGGGGCGTCTCGATCTGGGCGAACTGCGACATCGCGCGTTGCATGCGCAAGCCGCTGCGGATGGCCCGCCCGATGTCGCTGCGGCGCTTATCGGCGGGGAACATCGCGAGCATCGCGTCGCCAGTAAATTCGAGCAGATTCCCGCCCGACATACCGATGATCTCGATCATCGTCGCGAAGTACCTGCTCAATATCTCGTGCAGGGTGGCTGCGCCCGCCCGCCCAAGCGCCATATTCGCCTCTAGCAACGGCGTGAAGCCGGCTAGATCCGTGAACATCAGCGTCCCCGACTGCCAAGAATAGTCGGTATCCTGTTGGGTTGCTACGGCCTGCGAAACGACGTGGCGTGGTAGATAATCCTGAAGATTGCGCTGCAGTGAGCGCAGATGCTCAAACACACGGGTGAGCGCTGCAGGCGATGGATCTACCCACGTGGTTGCATAGAGATCCGCTGGCAATAACCAACGAAGACGTGTCTCGATTCCTGCGAGTGGGGAGCGTAATCGGGAGCTCATGATAACTGCCTTGAGTCACGTCGAACTACACAACGACGGAGAGGTAGACATAGTGTTATAGTTGGCGAGTAACTGTGCATTATTATAGCCTAGTATGATGATAAGTTTCAAGGAATCGTAACATGATGTCATAGTATAAAACGAATAATAGATAGTATTTTAGTAACTCCCCGTGTTTAAATTTGGTCTCACTATGCATCATATTCGCTATTCAAATCTTGTTTGTATCGTAAATATTGGTGCATAACCATCGCCTGGGTCGCATTGAACAAGGTGCAGGTGATGTTTGTGGTAACTGTTGGGTAAACGCTCGTAGCTACGACGTTGGGCGACAAGGTATTGCATAAAACTGATGTTAGTGATATAAAACGCATTGAAGTAGCGTGCTATGGAGAGAACCGAGCAAGCAATCCGCTCATAACGTTGCTAATCGCACAGTACGACTTTTGCTGGTAGAGAACGCTTACGTGAGGCATCATATCACGTGTCAAGGAGATGTGAGGCTCAGTCATCGCCCGCGCAGCGCTCAGCATCACCCAAGACGGCAAGCGCTCTTCTGCTGCGAGGCGAAGCGACCCACGGCTCGGCGGCGCTCGTTGACGAGCGCTCGATCTGCGCTTCATCGCCGATCTGTTGGCTTGAAAGCTTCGTTTGGCAGCAGCAGTATGCTATAATGCGGCAACGGCCTCTGCTATCTTCGTGAGGTGCGATCATGTCTCGTTATTTTACGGTCGCTGAAGCAAACGCACTGCTGCCGGTGTTACGTCCGCACATTGCTCAGTTGATCCAAGCATGGCGGCGCTTAACCGCTTCGCAAGCCAAGGTAAGCAAAATCCTCGAAGACCATCCCCATGTCGATCTCGGAGGACCACCTCTCACACAAGCCGCTGTAGACCTGATTCGTTCGCAGAATGCTATGATGGCGATTCAGGCGTTGGGTGTGGACCTCAAAGACCCAGTGACTGGGTTGATCGACTTCCCGACGCTTCGTAACGGTGTTGAGGTTTGTTTGTGTTGGCAGTACGACGAGCCTGAGGTCGCATTTTGGCATTCACTCGAAAGTGGCTTCGCCGGTCGCCAACCGCTCGATGAGGATTAAAACGATCGCCCAGTCGCATTGATGGGTGCGGCTGGGCGATGCGGTGGTATCGCCTCTTTTGAGCAAGTCTCACGCTTCCGTGCCGCACTTGCTCATTTCTTTCTCGATCCTACGTATCCTGAATGTGAGCGATGTACCGCTCCGCCGAGCGCTGCACGGCGGCCTTGGCATCGACTGCGACGACGCTGTTCGTCCACGCGCCATAGATGCGGTCGAATGCGAACGGCTCGACGGCAGCGACGATCCGGCGCACGGCTTTGGCGTTGAGCGGGATGTAGTTCGGGAAGCTGTACATAAAGGTGACATAACGCCGATCGTTCACCACGAAGATCGTGTCGCCAGTGAACAGCGCGCCTCTACCTCCAGCGCCTTCCGCCCAATGCAGCACGCTGCTGCCCGGGAAGTGCCCCCCGCAGCGGATCGCCGTGATGCCCGGCACGATCTCGCGCGTTTCGCCCTCCCAGTACTGGATGCGCTCATCGGGCCGCATCACCCACTCGCGGTTATCGGCGTGCAGGTAGATCGGCGCATCGAAGGCGCGGCTCCACTCGATCATCGAGCTGTAGAAGTGCGGGTGCGAGATTGCGATCGCGCTGATGCCGCCGAGCCGCTGCACCTCCTCAACCGTCCGATCATCGATGAAGCTGATGCAGTCCCATAGCACATTGCCATGCTTAGTCTGAATGAGCTGGGCGTGCTGGCCGATCGCGAAGGTCGGTTCTGTGCGGATGGTGGTCAGCGATGGCTCGATGCTGGTGAAGACGTTGCGGTGCGTGGAGTGTAGCTCTTCGAGCGTGGTCCACTGCTGGCCGTTGATGTTCACATATTGCCGTTCATCGAGGCAGATCGGGCACTCGTTACGGCCCTCGTCTCCCACAAGATATTGTGTGCCACAGGTGATGCAGATGGTGTGTTGCATACTGTTTCTCCTGAAATTAAGGCAGGCGGAAGCAAACCCATCGCATTCGCACTAATGCGATAGAATCAAAAAGGTTTACAACTCCACTGCATTCAGCGGAGGAGATGAATAGCTGAGTGATTAGGCGCTCGGACGTGAGAGCAGAAAGCGGAGCGCCTCGGGGAGGCGGCGCGCCCACGCCGATTCGTGATGTCCGGCGCCGTGGTCCTCGACGTAGCGCAGGTCTACCTCGTCGCGGTAGCCCTTTTGTAAGAGCAGACTGTGCATGTGGCGCGTATCGAGCAGGTGTCGGCTCGGTGCTGTAGCGGTATCGGGATCAACGTCGGTATCATCGCGGCCCTCGTGCGTGCCCATATCGAGATAGATGGTGCTCGGCACGAACGGCGCTGCCGCCACATACTCAAGGATCGCGTGCTCCGCAAACCAGATCGACGGGCTGAACGCGCCGATGAAGCCGAACGTCTCGGGGCGACGGAACAGCGCGTACAAACTGATCAACCCGCCCATCGACGAGCCGATCAGGCCCGTATGCGCGCGCCCGGGCAGCGTGCGAAACTCGCGGTCGATCATCGGCTTGACCGTCTCGCACAGAAACGCGAGGTACGCATCCCCCGCGCCTCCCGCCGCCAAACGCGTATCGCGAAACGGGCTGTACTCGTCGAGGCGGTGGCGGCCCGCGTTGGCGATGCCCACGATAATCGCCTCGTGCTGCGTGCCGAGTTCGGTCATCGTCTCATCGACCCGCCACTCGCCTGCGTAGCTCAGCGCCTCGTCGAACAGATTCTGACCATCGTGCATGTAGATGACGGGGTAGCGCCGTTGGCCCTCCGAGTACGATGCGGGCAGCCACACAAACAAATCTCGGTAATTACGCAGTTGTGGGCTACGGAACTTCTTAAGCCATTGAAGGTTGCCCACAACTGTGTGGTTCGGGTGTTCGTCGGTGTAGGTGCGCCATTTGTGCATAGGACTCCTTGGGTCAATCGGCGATACTGAATGTTCCTCTGTCTCTGAACGCGTTCTCGCTATTGCACAATCAGTTCCTCGACATACGGATGACCACTGGCCCGAGAACGCTCGGCGAGCACCGCGTGATCGTAGGGGATGCGCCGCAGGTCGAGCGAGATGCGCCCCGAATCGACGGTCAGGATGGCGTATTCGGCCCAGGGATCGTAGTGTACCGGCGCATCACTCCCACGGGAGCGGAACACGCGGCCCACGCTGCCCGGGTTGAAGAAGAAGCTATCGCTCCCGTACACCCGCCGAATGAACTGCAAATGCGTGTGCCCACCCGTGAGCAAGCGCGGCGTATAGGGGGCAAGATGTCGCTGAAACTCGTCCTCGGGCGTGGTTGGCAATAGAAAGTCGTTGAACGAGGTCGGCGAGCCGTGAAAGCAGAGCAGCGAAAGGTCGCCTTCGAGCGGCAGTTCGATGGTGGCGGGGAACGAAGCGATCCAATCGAGCGCATTCTGATCCAGTTGGCTCAGCGTCCACTCACGAATTGCGAGCATCTTCTGCAGGATGTGGGGCGGCGTTGGGTCGTCTTCGTCATCCTTCCCATCAAGCAGCCATGCATCGGCGTTGCCCATCAGGACGGGGCACTGGATCTCCTGCAGGCGTTGCATCGTTTCGGCGGGCTGCGCTCCACCCTGAATAGCGTCGCCCAAACAGACGATATGCTCAACATTGGCGTGCGCAATATCGTCGAGCACCGCATCGAGCGCGACAGCGTTGCCGTGGATATCAGCAATCACAGCGATACGCATCGTGGCCCTCCTTTCGCTGAGAATACGGGCATGATCTCGTTTGCTGCATTGTGCTGCTGATTGTGTATGTACATCAACGTTGTAAGGAGTATAGCACAGTGGGGGTGCCAACGTCTCGCACATTAGTCGGAATTGGGGGATGTTCGTTTGATCAGGTACGGCACAGCGCCACAGAAGTACGCCATGCCGTACCAAAGGCGAGGTGATTAGCCAGCAGCGACCAGTTGGGCCACGACATCGGCGCAGCCCCACGACATCGTGACGCCAGCGCCGCCGTGCCCGTAGTTGTGCACCAGCAGCTTACCGGGAGCGGGGCGCTCGGCCTCCAGGCGCACGGTTGGGCGGCCAGGCCGCAGCCCCACGCGATGCTCCAGGATGGTCGCGTTGCGCAGGTTCGGCTCAAGCTTGATGCAGCGTTCGAGGATGCCCTCGGTGGTCGCCTGATCGATCTCCAGATTCTCGTCGCCCTCCTGAGCGGTGCCGCCAAGAATGATGTCGTCGATGCGCGGGATGATGTAGGCGATGCCATCCGGCGCGTGATCGTTGATCCAGAAGCGCGTCACATCGCACTGCGACACGCGAATGATCTGCCCACGGATGGGCACCATCGACGAGTCGTTCACCAATTCGCGTGAGCCGAGGCCCGCGCAGTTCACCACAATATCGCTGGCCTCAAGGGCCTCCGCTGGCGAAGTGAGGGCGCGCTGGTGGATGGTGCCACCCAACGACTGGAAGCGCTTGATCAGATATTCGAGATAGATCGACATCACGATCACTGGCGTCTCGAAAGTGTAGCCATCGATATAGCCTTCGGGCATCTCCTCCGGCTTCAGGCGTCGGTAGGTCGGAATGGCGTCTTTCCACTCGGGATCTTCGACCTTAAACGGGAAGATCTCACTGCCATAACGCATAATCACGCCAGCCTCAGGCTGATCCAACAACTTCAAGAAGGCATCGTAGGTCGCGGCTGACCACGCGGCGACTTTATCGGCAGGGAAGGCATGGTACGGGTACCAGAGGGCCGCAGAGATGTTCGACGTTGTTTTGGGTGGGAGATCGCGGGCCCAGATCTCGACATTGTAGCCTGCTTCGAGAAGGCGGATACCGCTGCTTAAGCCAGAGACACCGCAACCGATGATGATCACGTTCATTGTTTCTTCCAGTCCTCGGGGTTCAAGATGGTGACGAAGGCGTTATTCCGAAGCGTTCGCTTCTTCTACAGGTTGATTGGTGGGTTTTGGCGCTCTGAGACGCTGCCAATTGTAGCCGAGCAGCGCCAGGAGCAAAACCCCAAAAAAAATCGAATAGCTGAGTAGGGTGGTAGAACGATTGAGACGAAGTGGTTCCGCAAGGAACACCACTAGCGAGCCTCCAAGGATACTACCGAGCGATGCCCGCCAGGCCGAGCCGCCTTGCTTGAGGTAATAGCCAACCAGCACAATGCCCAAGGTGGCGCCGAAGATGTAGGCGATGAAGGTGCCGATGATCGCACCGATCAGGTCGCCGAACGGATTGGTGCTGGTAGCGCCGATCACAGCGCCAATCCGCCCGCCGATTTGCGAGCAGAGCAGGCCGACGACAATACCTCCCGCGCACTCAGCGAGCAGCGCTGTGATATTGAAACCATCTGCTTTTGCAGGGGCTGGCGTTTCCTCGGCTGAGGGCTTGGCTTCCTCATCTGAGGGTTTGGCTTCCTCGGCTGAGGGTTTGTTTTCCTCTGACACAACAACCTCGCTTATTGTATCAATTGCGCAACTGCACCGCGTTCAGCGTAACTTCGTGATGGGAGTGTTGGTTGAAGTACCGGGCGGTTACCGGCGATTATAGCATCAATCTACGGGCTTGGATAGAATAAGGTACAATGGCTTGCCAATCGGATGGCGCAACACACGGAGCCTCGGAGCGAGGCGAAAGGAGAGCGAATGGCCACGATCTATCATCTAGCGCCCGCCGAGCGCTGGCGTACATGGCCTTCTAATGAGCCGTACCTACCTGCGGAGTTCCCCAACGATGGGTTTGTGCACTGTACTGCGGGCGATGAGTTGATGCTGCGGGTGGCGAACACCTTCTACCGCACCACGCCCGGCGACTACGTGCTGCTGGTGATCGACACCGAGCGCCTCACCTCGCCGCTCAAGTGGGAGCAGTCGGAGGATGCATTGGCCTCGCAGTTCCCGCACATCTATGGGCCGATCGACCTGGCAGCCGTGACGGAGGTGCGCCCCGCCCAACGCGACAGCGATGGGACCTTCCTGGGGTGGTGAAGAAACACGAATGTCGTGGCTCTGCGCAACCAGAACCACGACATCATCAACATTCCTGCCTGCAAACAGCCTTCTGTAGCCCTAACTCGCCACCACGCGCGCGCCGATCCCGCCGCCGTTCGCGATCGTGAACTTGACGTGCTGTAGCGATTGGAGCCGTTGTTCCACAGCGGCGCGGTCGGCCTCGGCGCAGATCACGTGCACGTTCGGGCCAGCGTCGATCGTGAAGTACGATTCCAGCCCTTCTTCGCGCCACTGCCGCACCGCCTGAATGATCTCCATCGTGCCTGCGTTCCAGTAGAACGACGGCGGCTGCGAGGTCATACAGATGGCGTGCATCGACACCGCGTCGGCCTCCATCGTCTCGCCGAGCAGCGTGAGGTTGCGGGTGCGAATGGCCTCGCGAGTGGCGGCCAAGCGGGCCGGGATCTCGGCCAGGCGTGTGGGGAAGTACGCGCTGGTGGCGGCGAGATGGTGATTCTCGGCGCTGCCGATCTTCTTCGCGCTCGTATCGACCACCGCCACCACATCGGCCAGCGCCCAATGCTCGGGCGGCGCGAGCGAGAAGGCGTACGACTCGCGATCCCACTCCTCGGCGTTAAATTCGCCCTCTGGAATGCGCCATTCGACATAGCCCGTCGGGATCGAGCGGCACGCCGAGCCGGAGCCACCCAACCGCGTGAGGCGGGTCAGTTCGCGCTCGTCGAGCTGAAGGCCGAGCGCAGCGACACCGGCCAATGTCAGCGCTGCAAACGCCGCCGCCGACGAAGCGATGCCCGCATCGGCGGGGAAGTTGTTGCTCGATTCGACGTGGGCGCGCATATCGGTGCCCGCGAGCGCCCGCAGACGGTCGAGCTGCGCCACAACCCGCGCCAGCGGGCGGCCACTGGCCTGTTGGGCGGACTGCTGGAAGAGGGTGAGCGTCACTTCGTCCTGCTGAAAGGACGGATCGAACGTGACCGTGGTGGTGGTGAGGCACGAGTCGAGGTTGAGCGAGATCGAGCCGTTGTAAGGCAGCGTATACGTGGCATCTCGCATGCCCCAATACTTAATAAAAGCGATATTCGCGGGCGCAATGGCAGTAGCGCGGTGGGATGTCATGAACGCATCCTCTCCTACATAGAAACGACACGGGACAGGCGAGCACAAGGCATGGCAACGCCATACGGGCAATCCGCTTCAGTGCGGCATATTCGATTGAGGCGTGGTTGCTCTGCGGGCGGGGGCATGGGAAAATCCGCGTAGGGCTTCAGCGACTCACCACCAAGCACCCACTTCACGGGCGTGGCGCTTGGGAGGAACGACACAGCAGCGATTGCAGATGCGGAACGGGATGCCAGTGCCAGTCTCGGTGCGTAGATCGTTGCGAGCACCACAGTAGCGGCAAACGCTCAGGTTCTCGATATCGTCGGCGCGCCAGAGTTGTGGCGAGATCTGTAGCTCAAGTGGGCTAGTCGCTGAGAGGATCCCAAGTTTGACGCAGACGGCTGCGGGAAAGACTTCTTCGACACGCGCAAAAAGTTGTTGACGATACGAATACACCTCGTCGCCAATGCTAATATCGCGCATTCGTGGATGTTGATAAATCTTCATACCTTTGCCAGTTGCGTTATCAGGCCACGCAACTCCTCCTCATCAAGTTGGAAGCTCGGATCGTCGTCGAACATAAGTGTATCGAGGACATCGGCGATCTGATCTTCCATTCCTTCTTCATACACCTCGTTTTCTAATTCTATCGCATAAAATCGATCGAAGGCCCAAGCTGCGAGGGCCGCATCGCTCAATTGTCCGGCGAGTCGAGCCTCAATTTTGGCGATCACAGCACTGCGTGTAAGAACCTTATTGGAAGTTGAAGTAGCTGAAAGCTGAGATTCAGTCATCGTCTCGATCATCCTCGAGTGCTTGATCGCATTGTTCAAAGAAACCACAATTCAAACAACGGCGCGGATCGTCGTGGCTACGGTACGAATCCGCTGCTTGTAAATCGGCGCGCATCGCATCGAGCAGATCAAGCACTTCCTCGCGCACACGCTCGGTGTAATCGAGCCGGAAGGTTCGCTCGGCGTAGCGCAACAAGCCGTAGGGCGGTGCCTCGCCTCGCGTCTCCTCAAGCAGCAGGCAATAGGCGGCCAACTGCATCAGGTCCGATTCGTAGGGCCGTGTCGCGCGACGGCTGGGCTTGACCTCAACGGGGATCGTCGCACCACGAATATCGAGCAAATAATCTGGCTTGCCTGTCAGCCCGATGCGCCGTGCGAACATCGGCTTTTCGAGCGTGTAGCCATCGGTATCTTGTGCAAGGACTGGCACCCAAGGCAACCCTGTTGCGCTACGGATGCGCATGCTCCAGGCGATCAGCAACAGCGCCAGCAACAGCACCGCCAACCCAACTGTGATGCCCATCAGCGCCCCGAAAGCACAATCAAAAGGATGGCTACCAGCAGCAGGCTCACGCCAAGGATCATCACGAACTTGCTGGTGGCTACCGCGCGACCGTGCCGCTGATGCAGCAGGGTGCCGAGTTCGCGTCGTTCGTGCCCATCTGGTTCGAGGCCAGCGACACGTCGTAGCCACCAAGCGTGTGCGCAGTACACATATTCGCCGATTTCACTGGCGCGAATGACTGGCGGTCGTTCCCGTGCCATGGTGATCGCCTTCAGTCAGCAAACGTGTTATTGGCCGAGCACAGGCGCCCCGCTGATCCAGTTTGCCACATCGGCGACCGTGATGATCAGCATCAGGCCCATCAGCGCCATAAACCCGATCGCATGCACCAGGGCCTCTCGCTCCGGCGGGATCTTCTTGCCGCGCCGCACCACCTCGATCAGCGAGAACATAATGTGGCTGCCATCGAGCGCGGGAATGGGCAGCAAGTTGACCAAGAACAGGTTCAGGCTGATAAAGGCCGTCCACTGCCAGAAGCCGACCATGCCCTGTCGATCGATGATCTCGCCAGTGCCCCGTGCGATACCGACAATACCAGTCACACCGCCCTCGATCGGCTCGTTCAGGCCCAGCAGGCCGCCGAGCGCTTGGCCGAGGCCGAAGACGAAGGCTTTCAGCGTTTGCCACGTGAAGTTGATACCGTGACCCAAGGCGGTCAGCGGGTTAACCGGGGACATGGTGATGTGTGAGCCGTACATAAACCCGAAGCCGACCGTGAATTCACGGCCATCGGGGGCGACCCACGGGCCTGGCGTCACCAAAAGGGTGATCTGCTGATCGCCGCGCTGCACCAGCGCCTCTATGGGCTTGTTCGCGTTCTGATCGGCGATTGCGCTGATGATCTCGGGGTTCTGGCCGATCGGTTGGCCGTTGAGAGCGAGAATAATATCGCCATTTTGGAAGCCAGCGGCCTGTGCAGGTGTTCGATCATACACATTGCTGATCTCAACACCATCGAGCAACGTTGGAACGCCATTGATAGCGAAGATCGCGCTTGAAATGATGATCGCCAGCAGCAGATTCATCAACGGGCCGGCCAAAAGCACTATGATTTTCTTCCAGGGTGGTGCGGCAGAAAGGCTCCCGACGCCGTAGACCGTCTCGCCCTCGCCGCCGAATCGCACAAAGCCGCCGATCGGCAGCCAGTTGATAGTGTACTTCACACCATTGCGTTCAAAGAGGACGAGTGCGCGAGGGGGGAAGCCGATGCCAAATTCATCAACCTTGATACCAAGGCGAATGGCTGCGAAGAAGTGACCAAGCTCATGAACCAGTACCAACAGACCGAGCATGAGCAGGAAGGCAATCAGAGTGACCAAGCCGTTTAGTATGCTATCCATAGACGTCCAAGAGCTCCTTAATGTGTTGGGCGACGCTTAGTGACTCCCAAAGTGGTTGATGTGCGTCGTGATGACAAGCATGCGGAAAACACGATGTTTGTGTTGCTTGTCAGCTTCTGAGTGGACGTGTCAGAAGGTAGTGTACCTGATTGAATTTGCCCTGTCAACACGATACCGGAATGTTCGAAATGCGCTTAACTGTTAGCTGTATGTATTTTCAGGCCACTGTTGGTGGTTGATGCGGGATGTGGGCGAGAGGCGCAGCACGCGTGAGGGCAGGGTTTGCCAAACTCGGCGAGAGCGTTGCAATGGCGCTTGCACTACCCATGGTTGTGATGTCGATGTGCTGCGACGTGCAGGGCATCGACATCACACGTTTTGGGGAGTGTTGTTTGAGAAGAAAATCGCGTCGTATAGCAGAAAGACGGCACTGTAAAGGCCACGACCAAACGAGAAGGAGTAGCGAGGAATTACCGCAGAAGCAGCAGCGCCACGTAGTACAGGATCGGCGCGGTGAACAGCAGGCTATCGGCGCGGTCGAGCATGCCACCGTGGCCGGGAATGATCTTGCCGATATCCTTCACGCCGACCATCCGCTTGATCAGCGATTCCGAGAGATCACCGAGCGGGCCGACGATGCCGCCGATGATGCCGATAAGTATCGCCGAGCCGTAGCTGATCGGCAGGCCCATCAGGAAGACGCTCAGCAGACTCGCCACGATCGCGCCTGTCATCCCGCCGATCGCCCCTTCCCACGTCTTCTTCGGGCTGAGGATGGGCGCGAGTTTGTGGCGGCCAAAGCTACGCCCCACAAAATAGGCGAACGTATCCTGCAGGAAGGTGACGGCGAACACCAGGAACACCCAAGCGGTGCCGGGCTCGATCCGCAGGAAGCTGAGCGGGCTAGGGTTCAGAGGCGCAGTGATCGAGCGCAGCAGCACGAAATGGCTGAGCAGCCAGGAGATGTAGATCGCGCCGGTGAAGGTGAGCGCCCAGGAGGGCAGCGTTGTAGGGTCCTGCTCGGAGCGGAACAGCTCGGAGATCAGGCTAAAGATAATCGCGCCCGCCAGCACCAGGGGAGGTAGGTCGAGCGCGACCATAGGTTGCACTGTGACTGCGGCCACCAACGCGACGCCGACAGTGATGCCGACGCCAACACGCGGGCGAAAACCACCTGCCGTAAACGCACTATACAGCTCCAACAGACAGATCACTGAAGCTACGGCGACAGTGAACGCCACCGACAATACTCCCCACCACACAAGCAGAATGAGGAGCGGCAGCAGAATCAAAGCGCTCGTTACACGAACCAACAGCGAGCCTTTATTGGTTGGAGAGCCCGCCGAAGCGGCGTTCGCGCTGTCCATAATCACTTATCGCTTGACGCAGCTGATCTGGCCCAAAGTCGGGCCAGTAGATCGGCGTTGTCCAATATTCACTGTAGGCAGCCTGCCAGATCAGGAAATTAGAAAGGCGCCACTCGCCGCTCGTGCGAATGATCAGGTCAGGATCGGGCATACCCCGAGTTGACAGATGTTCGCTGATCGACTGTTCGGTAATCTCATTAGGCGACACGCCCTCTGCAAGCAATGAGCGCACCGCATCGACGATATCGCTACGCCCACCGTAATTGAAGGCAACCGCGAGAGTAATGCGGTTGTTATGCCGCGTCTGCTCGACAGCCGAAGTGATTTTCCGCTGGAGTGCTTCCGAAACGCCCTCAAAGCGACCAAGATGGCGAATCTGGGCACCCTCTCTGTCGAGATTGTCGGTCTCGCGATCAATGAACTCGCTGAGGATGCGCATCAGACCATCGACCTCGCGCGATGGGCGCGACCAATTCTCGGTCGAAAAGGCATAGAGCGTTAGATAGCGTACACCCTGCTCAACGCATTCAGTAACGATCCGGCGGATGTTTTCGGTGCCAGCGCGGTGCCCGACGAGTCGTGGCAGTCCTCGTTGCTTGGCCCAGCGTCCATTGCCGTCCATAATGATTGCAATATGCTGTGGGATACGCGGGGCGGCTTCCTGCTGCGAACTCATCTTGTCCCCCAAGAAGTGAGAGTGCCTGAGGTGGGCTTACGGCATATATCGGCCTAGACATATGCCGAAACGCATAACCTAGACCTCCATGACCTCGGCTTCTTTAGCTGCGCCGATCTGATCAACATCGCGAATGTAGCGGTTCACCAGATCTTGCAATTGCTCCTGGCCACGGCGCAGATCATCTTCCGAGATCAGCTTTTCGTGCTCCAGTTGGCGCAGATCATCGTTCGCCTCGCGGCGAATATTGCGGAGTGCGACTTTGCCTTCTTCGACGCGGTTGCGTACGAGCTTGGTCAGATCGCGGCGGCGTTCCTCGGTCAACGGCGGAAGGATCAACCGGATCAAGCGCCCATCGTTGTTGGGGGTGAGGCCCAATTCCGAGTTCTGGATCGCCTTCTCGATCGCCTTGATCGTGCTGGCGTCGTACGGCTGAATCACAATCATACGTGCTTCGGGAGTGTTGATCCCGGCAAGCTGGTTGAGCGGCATGGTCGAGCCGTACGCCTCGATCGGCAGGTGCTCCACCAGTGCGGGTGATGCACGACCAGTGCGGATCACCGACAGATTCTGGCGCAGCGCCTCGATCGACTTCTTCATTTTGCCTTCAGCTTCACGCAAGACATCATTGATCATTGCTGCTCTCCTTAATCAAGCAAACACAGTTGCGATGAACTGTGCAACGTGTCAGCTTATGGTCAATTATTCAAGCCGATGCATGGGACTCGGGTATGATGAGAAGCCGATTCCCGGCACGGTTGAGAGTGCAGATTAGGCTTATGGACGAGGTGTATCGGACACGAGCGTGCCAACCTGCTCTCCCAAGATAATGCGCTCAATATTACCCGGTTCCATTGGGTTGAAGACAATAATCGGGATCTGATTGTCTTTACAGAAGGTCAGTGCGGTGCTGTCCATAACGGTGAGGCCGCGGCTGAGCGCATCCATGTACGTGATTTGATCGAAGCGAGTTGCTGTAGGGTCGATTCGTGGGTCGGCGCTATAGACGCCATCAACACCGTTCTTCGCCATCAGAATAACTTCGGCGTGCACCTCGGCTGCGCGCAATGCTGCGGCAGAATCGGTGGTGAAGTACGGGTTGCCAGTGCCTGCCGCGAGGATGATTGTGCGCCCCTTCTCCAAGTGACGTGTCGCACGGCGCCGAATATACGGCTCGGCCACCTCATCCATTTTGATAGCGGTCATTGCTCGGGTGATCACCCCTTGGCGTTCGAGTGCATCTTGCAGAGCCAACGCGTTAATGATCGTCGCGAGCATGCCCATGTAGTGCGATTGGGCGGGGTCCATACCTCGAGAGATCGCTCGATTGCCGCGCCAGATATTGCCACCGCCAAGGACCACCGCAACTTGCACATTGTGGGCTACGACGCGCTGAATCTCCTGGGCATAATAATCGAGCACCTCGGGCGAGATCGAATTGCTGCCATCGCCTGCGAGGGCTTCACCACTCAATTTCAGGAGAATTCGTCGGTAATGTGCTTCGGCCATAGGTGCAAGCCAAGAACCAAAGATAGACTAAGAACCAAAAACCGACGGTGATCGGCTTTTGGTTCTTAGCATCTGGTTCTCGGACTATCCTCCGATCTCGTAGCGGACGAAGCGTCGAACCACAATATTCTCGCGCAGTTTGGCAACCACGCTCTTGATCTTGTCCTCGATGGTCTGCGAGCCATCCTTCACGAACGGCTGGGCCAGCAAGACGACCTGCTCGTAGTACTTCTCGGCTGGCTCACCGCTGTTGGCGATCTCCTCGGCAGGAACTTCATCGGTGGTGATGTAGCGCGGGTTGAGCGCAGCGATGTGCAGCGCCAGGTCCTTGGCGAGCGCAATGAAATCATCGGTGCGAGCCACGAAGTCGGTCTCGCAGCTCAGCTCGACGATAGCGGCCATGCGGTTGCCTGGGTGAACATAGACTTCGATGCGACCCTCGCGTGCATCGCGGCCCTGCACTTTATCGCTCACCTTCAAACCGCGTTCGCGCAAAATCTCGATCGCCTGCTTGATATCACCATTGGTCTGAACCAGGATATCTTTGCACTCTTTAATGCCAGCGCCGGTGCGCTCGCGGAGTTCCTTCACCAACTGAGCTGTAACTTCAGGCATAACATGCTCCTTACGATAGGGTGTAAAGAGTAAAGCAAATTCAAAACGTGCGGGCTTTGTAGCACACGAGCGTTTTCGTTCTTTCGCTCTTTAATAGACATAAAAAGAGGAAAGAATGAAAGCCGCGCGCCGCTGACGCGCCGCTTTCGCTCTTCCTCACCGACGGCGTGATGCGCATCACGCCACAACATCTTACTCAGCCGACTCTTCAGCCTCGGTCTCTTCTTCGGCTTCGGCCTGTGGCTCATCGTAGCGGCCACCCTGCATCTGATCGGCTTGCGAGCTTTCGCGGCGGTTTTGGCCTTCGATAGCGGCATCTGCGATCTTCGCGGTGATCAAGCGGATGCTGCGAATTGCGTCGTCGTTGCATGGGATCACATAGTCGATCTGGTCGGGATCGCAGTTGGTATCAACCATTGCAACGATCGGAATACCGATCTTGCGCGCTTCCTGGACCGCCAAGCTTTCCTTGTGCGGGTCAACAATGAAGAGAGCGCCGGGCAACCGATCCATCGTCTTCATACCGCTGAAGACGCGGTTCAACTTCTCGATCTCCTGCTCCAACTTCAGGCCCTCAGCCTTGGTGAGCTTGGCGAAGTCGCCGCGATCGCGCTGAGCCTCGAGATCAGCCAGGTAGCGCAAGCGCTTGCGGATGGTGACGAAGTTTGTGAGCGTACCGCCCAACCAGCGCTGGGTGATGTACGACTGGCCACTGCGCTCTGCCTCTTCCGCAATCGCCTCCTGAGCCTGCTTCTTGGTGCCAACAAACAGTACCTTCTGGCCGCTGGCGACCGTCTCAACCACGAAGCGATACGCAGCCGACAGGCCGACGATCGTCTTCTGCAGGTCGAGAATGTGGATGCCGTTGCGGGCCGTGAAGATGTACGGCTTCATCTTCGGGTTCCAGCGGTTGGTCTGGTGGCCGAAGTGCGAGCCAGCCTCCAAGAGCGACTTCATCGAGACGAGGCGTTGGGTTCCTTGAGTCATAATACTGAGCTGCTCCTTAACAAATTACACGAGACGTGCCGCCATCCCCATCATTTCGCATCAGAACCGATTTCGAATCGGCAGGAAACTGATGAGATCAGGGGATGTGTGTATTGGTGTAAAACGCACACCGTCGCGTAGTATAGCATAGATGCTTGACAGGGGCAAACCCAAGCAAATTGCCCTTCGCCTAGGCGCCCAACGGCTCCGAATGGACGCGCAAGTTGACGGTTCTGTTGGGGGTGTCGGTGTTCTGTGCGTTTCCTCACCGATTACATCAGGGAGAGGAGATTGATGATGCCCATCACCCCTTTCTGTTACATAGATATGAGGATACCCGTTCGTGTGTATGCATTGCAAGCGCTCAGAGGCGGGAATACGCGCACTTGGGTGCTTGCGGGTGCGGGGTGAATGGGCCCTAACCTTTATATAGGGTGAATCAAAAGCCGCGCCGTTTCTACAGCGCGGCTTTTGTATGTCGTTTCGCCTTATTGATTGGCGAGGTGGTAGGCAACCAGTGCATTAGCGTGGCCGTGACCCATTTGGTGCTCGCTCTTGAGCCAGTTCACCAGATCCATATGTTTCTTATCGCCCTGCGCTGCCAGCAGCTTCAGCCAATGCTCGATCGGCTGCCCGTACTTCTTCTCGATCGACGGAAAATAGCTTGCTGGCCCCTTGACTCGTTCGTTCGCGCTCATGGTTTATCTCCTTACATACAACATTGGACAGCCGTTTTGTTGCTTCCTAATGTATTGTCGAACGAAGAAGAGGAAAATCGACAGGAATGGAGAAGCAATTTTGAAAAATAGTTACGAATGTACGATCTTGTATCGAACTATTGAGCCTACGATTTGCTTATCCTAACAACGCCCTACAGCCCCGATGCCGAGCGGCGTGCCCTTGCCATGACACTGTAGCCATGCTATGCTCAAATCTCGACATCGCTTGCAGGGGAGCCAACACGTGTCAAGAATGCCCACACATTCCAATAACGACGCCTGGCTGTTCGGCTGGGACGACACACCCGGTATTGTCTCCGTCTGGGCCGACCGCAGCGGGCGCGCGCTGGTGTGGCGTCGTGTTGCTCAGCAAGTGGTCTGCGAGGAGGAGCGTTTTCGCCCCTGGCTGTTCGCCGCACATCTCGACGACCTCGCGCACCTTGGCTCCAATTTGCGCGCCGAAGTCGATGGTGAGCCGAACCACGCGCCATTCAGCTATCGCGAACTGCCTGGCCCCGCCGATAGCTTCCGTTACCTGATCAGCGCCCGTGATGGCCGCCTCCTTGAGCGCAATATCCTGAACGGTGCGAGTCAACGCTTGGGTCGTCCGCTCAAAAGCCTCTACGATCTGGACAATAGCTACTACTGGGTTGGGGCGGTGGAGCAATACTTGATGAGCAGTGGGCGCGTCTACTTTCGTGGCCTGAGCTACGGCGACCTGCACCGCCTGCAGTTTGACCTTGAGACGACATCGCTCAGCCCGAAGCGTGGGCGCATCTTCCTCGTGTCGGTGCTCGATTCGCGGGGCTTCTCGGCGGTGCTCGAAGCGCCCGAGCCCGACGATGAGGCCAAGTTGATCGCCGACCTGTGCGCGTTGATCCGCGAACGCAACCCCGATGTGATCGAGAACCATAATCTGTTCGGCTTCGACCTGCCGTTTCTCTACGAGCGCGCCCAACAACTCGGGGTTCCGCTCCGGCTTGGTCGCGCCGAAGGCCCACAACTGCTCGAACGTTTCGAGGAGCCAGGCACGTTCCGCAACCGCCAGCGCGTGCGCTTCACTGTGGCGGGCCGCGAGCTGATCGATACGCTCGACGCGGTGTGGCGGCACGATTTCGCCGCGCGCGATATGCCCGGTCACGGCCTGAAGGCTGCGGCGCGCTACTTCGGCGTGGCGGCCCCCGAGCGCACCTACTTGGCTGGTACCGAGGTGTACGCCACCTACCAACGCGAGCCGGAACTGGTGCGGCGCTACGCCCTCGATGATGTGATCGAAGTTGATGGACTCTCGCAGCGACTGTTGGGCGCGCCGTTCGCGCTCGCGGGCATGGCCCCTCGTCGCTACGAGCGGCTCGCCTCCGCCGGACCTGCGATGGGCATCCTTGAGCCGATGTTAGTGCGCGCCTACTTCTACAACCGCGCCGCGCTGCCCCGTCAATCGGTCAAAGGCGAAGAAATGGGAAATCACGCTGGCGGCGCGACGCACCTGTTTGCCGAGGGTGTGGCGCAACGAGTCGTGAAGGCCGATATCGCCTCGATGTACCCGTCGATTATGCGGGTGTTTCAGGTTGGTCCCGCCTGCGATCAACTTGGCGCGCTGCTCTCGCTGGTCGATCGGCTCACCGAGTTGCGTTTGCAGCATAAGGACGCCGCCCGCGCCGCTCCGCCCAATTCGCCCGAGGCGTTTCAGCATAACGCTGTGCAGGCGGCGATGAAACTGCTGATCAATTCGGCCTACGGCTACATGGGCGCTGGCTCGATGGCGCTGTTCGCCGACCGCGCCGCCGCCGATGAAGTGACGCGGCGTGGGCGCGAAATCCTCGATCAGGTGGTGGAGGCGCTGCGCAGGCGCGGTATGGCGCTGTTGGAGGCCGATACCGACGGCGTGTACTTCGCAGTGCCGCTCGGCTGGGATGCCGCGCAGGAACGGGCGCTGGTCGCCGAGGTCGCCGCCGAACTGCCCTATGGCATCCGCCTCGAATATGAGGGTCGCTACCAGGCCATGCTCAGCCACGAGGTCAAGAACTATGCGCTGCTGACCTACGATGGGCAGCTCATTGTGCGGGGCGTGGCGCTGCGTTCGAGCCGCTCCGAGCCGTTCGGCGAGCGCTTCCTGCTCGATGCGTTGCGCTGCACGCTCACTGGCGATATCGCAGGGTTGCAGCGCATCTACTATGAGACGGTGGCGGCGCTGCGCGAACGCCGCTTGACGGCGCTGGATGTGGCGACGCAGGCGCGGCTCTCCAAGACCCCCGAGGAATATCAAGCCTCGCGGGTGCGTATGCGCGAGGCGCCCTACGAGGCGTTGCTGGCGGCTGGCCGCACGCATTGGCAGAGGGGCGAGCGGGTGCGCTTCTACCGCGCCGCCGATGGTGCGGCGGTCTGGATTCCCGAGAGCAATGGCGAATCGGCGGGCGATACGGGCGCTGCCGATACGGGCGATGTGCAGGAGACAGTCACCGAGGGCGTGCGTGTGGGTGCCCCCGATAACACCGATTACGATGTGGAGCACTACATTCAGGTGTTGCTCACCTCGTATGTGAGCCGCTTGCGCAAGGCATTCGCCCCCGATGATTTCGATCAACTGTTTCGGCGCAACGAGCAACTTGGCCTGTTCGATCGCCCGATCGAATCGATCCAGCCCTGCTGGATTCGCTGTTCTGTGGAGTGATGCTACTCGATCCCGTCCTAAATTCACGTCATAAAAACAGCCCGGCTGTACAAACAGCCAGGCTGTTTTGTTGATGATAGGGAAGGTTAGACGGGGTGCTGTGCTAGCCAATCGAGCACAAGCTGATTGACGTTCTCCTCTTGCTCGCCGTAGGGCAAGTGCCCGGCCCCTTGGATCGAGGCCATTGTGGCGTTTGGCAGGTGTTGATGGAGCCACTCCGACTGTTCGTACGGGACGATCGGGTCTTTGGTGCCGTGGATGAGCAGTGTTGGGATGGTCGTGGGGTTTTGCTGCACAAGCGGGCGCATATCCGTCTTCGTCAACACACGCGTGGTGCCCGCGATGGCGGCCAATTGCGTCTTGCGCATATCGGCATAGCCCTCCTCGATCGCCAGAGCAACCCGCTCGTTGCCGTAGAAGCCCTCGCGATCGCGGATAAAGGCTGTCATCGAGGAGGTGAACACGCGCCGATTGAGGCGACCGGGTTCGAGCGATAAGCGGACGACGAGACGAAGGAGGCGCGGGTAGTTCGCAAAACGTTGCCAAAAGCCTACGATGCCCGTGAGCTCCGACCAAACGACTGGGGCGATGAGGATGAGGCGCTGCACCAACTCTGGGGCCGTTTGCGCGATGCCAAGCGCGATCATGCCACCTGTCGAATGGCCGATCAGCGTGGCGGGTCGCCCATTGGTTAGGGTGCGAAGGGCTGTCTTCGAAACTTCAATAAAATGCTCAGGGGTCCAATTATCAAAGTGGCTGTTCGGCTGCGCTTTGAGCGGGCCATGCCCGGGCAATCCTACCAACGATACAGCGCCCAAGGGCCAGAGGACATTCCAGAACCAGAAGCGGTTGACTGCCGTGACACCATGCCAGGCAACAAAGGGGTGCTCTCCAGTGCTGCGAGGCAGGATGGCGATTTCTTCCGTACCTATCGGCGAAGGTATGGACAGTGTATATGCGTCCAAAAGAGCCTCCTAAAGAGCAAGGGACAGCGGTCGCGAGACTCATTATCGATTTTAGTATACATTCATGGTTTTTTGCAAGGATTTACAAGATCGCTGAGTGACGAAGCAGATGCGATTAGTTCTCAATTTTGAGAACATCGCGCATCCACTGCCGAATCTGTTCGATATGCTCTTGATCGTGCCTAAACGAACTTCCCGCAATACGGTCCAGCAGTGTTCGCCCATTATTCCACGGAAAGTAATCGACTTGATTGAGTTGTTCATCGGTTAGATCGGCGATAGCTTCCAGTAAGTCCTCGCGGGCGGTGTGTAGGCGCGCGAGCACGCCACCCAACGGTGTAAGGTAGTACTGTTTGGTGGCGCTGGCGTTGAAATGCTCGGTCTCGTCGTCGGCGTAGAGTTGCGGTTCCTCGCCGCGTTTGGCAGCTTGCACCACTTTCGCGATGTAGCTCTGCCAAAAGGCGATATGCGCCAACACATCCTTCACCGACCAGACTCCAACGGCTCCGGGGATGTTCATTTGCGCAACGCTCAGTTGCATGATGAGTCGTTCGAACTCGGTATTGGTTGCTCGGAGGCGGGCAGCGAGTTGTGATGCATTCATACGGTTTGCACGCTACGATAAAGGAATAACATCGAGTGGGGCTTCGCCATCGCGCAGGTAATCGCCGATGCGCTCGGGGCGGTAGATGCCGCGATTCGTGACGATTGCGCTGATCCAGCCTGGCGGAATAATTTCGTACGTGGGATCGGATGTGTCCTCGCCATAATCGGGCTTCGTATTGCGATGCTGGCCGATGTGAAGTTCCTCTTGACCTGTGAGCGAGGTTTGAGGCCCATCGTAGCCAAGTACGTATCGGGGAACGCCGTGACGGCGTGCGAGCGCAAACTGATCGTAGCTGCCGAACGGGGCTAAAATCGCACCGTCGAGCGCGATTTGTGTGGAGCCGCCGATATACACATCGACCAAG
Source organism: uncultured Roseiflexaceae bacterium (assembly GCA_937988885.1). Lineage (GTDB taxonomy): Bacteria > Chloroflexota > Chloroflexia > Chloroflexales > Roseiflexaceae > CALKHR01. The sequence continues at coordinate 40,142 of CALKHR010000105.1, forward strand.
CTGTTCTCGAAGTGGGAAGCCCCCAGATCGCTCAGCACAGTGACGGGGATGCCGAGCGTGCGGGCTTGTTGGGCGGTGAGTTGCGCGCTCTGTGGATCGGCGCGCGTTTCGGTCACGTACAGTTGAAGCGGCTTGTTCTGCTCGGCATTGATGTGCAGCATCCACAGCAGGGCAGCGCCCGGGAAGTCGTGGGTCAGCACGCGGTCGTCCTCGGCGAGCAGGTCGGCGGCGAGCCGCCCGCAGCGCTCCGCCACCCGATCGATGCGGGAGATCTCGCTGTTGAGCCAGGAGAGCAGCACCGTCTCAGCGTTGTGGCCGCTCAGCAGGGCTTGGTCGGCCTTGGCGAGCGCGGTGCTGATCAGCGATTGTGTTGCGACCAGATTGGGAAGCATGGTTGCCAATTGCTCGCCCGCTTGGATGAGCGCGCCACGCTGTGCATCGGAGGGGCGGCCCTGCCAGGCGCGCGCCGCCATCACGAGGCCGAAGCCTGCCAGCAGCGCCTTGCCGATCTCCGGTAGCGGCGCTTGCTCGACGGCCTGCACAACAGCATCGTAATCGGCGTAGGCTACAAACTCGGGCTGATCGTAAAGTTGGTGCAGGTCGAGAAGCTGCACCTCACCGCGCTCACGGTTGTAGCGCAGCACATTCGAGAATCGAGCGAGCAATGGCAAAGACATGCGTTCCAATCCTTTAGTTAGCGGCGGCGGGCTAAGAAGTCGATCATATCGATCTTGGTGACGATGCCGACCAGTGCGCCATCGCGCACAACTACGGCGGCTGGCGTGCTGCCGAACACGGTGGTCAACTCTTCCAGCGGCATATCTGGGTCTACGGTGGTGACCTCGTGGGCGTGTAGGTCGGCGATAGTGTGCTCCATCGAGCCGCCCGAGATCAGGTAATCGAGCAGATCGCTCTCGCCGATGATGCCGTGCAGTTTGCCGCTGTTATCGAGCACGGGCAACTGCGAGATGCCGTGGGTCTTCATCAGGCGGATGGCGGCCTCGACGGTGGTATCTTCGCTGGCGGTGATCAGTTCGCCCGTGCGGTTAGCCAGCAGATCGCCGACACTGGCCTGCTCCAGGAAGCCGTTCTCGCGCATCCAGTTGTCGTCGAAGATCTTGGAGAGGTAGCGTGAGCCGCTATCGGGCAGCAACACCACCACCATATCGTCCTCGGTGAGGTACGAGCCGTTGGTGCGCAGCCATTTCAGCGCGCCCGCCATCGCCAAGCCCGACGAACCGCCGCAGAACAGACCTTCCTCGCGCACCAACCGCCGCGTCATAGTGAAGGCCTCGCGGTCGGTGACCTGCACTGTGTCGTCGATCACATCGAAATCGAGCGTGGAGGGCAGGAAGTCCTCGCCAACGCCCTCGACCTTGTAGCCGTGCGCTGGGCTCATCTCGCGGGTGTGGAAGTAGTGGTGCAGCAGCGAGCCGACCGGATCGACACCGACGATCTTCACGTTGGGGTTCTGCTCTTTGAGGTAGCGCCCGACGCCACTGATGGTGCCGCCGGTGCCCATACCTGCGATAAACGCGCTGATGCGACCGCCCGTTTGCCGCCACAGTTCGGGGCCGGTGCTATGGTAGTGCGCCTCGGGGTTGGCGGGGTTCCAGTACTGGCCCGCCAAAATGGCGTTGGGCGTCTCCTCGGCCAAGCGGCGCGAGACGGAGTAGTAGGATCGGGGGTCGTCCGGCTCGACGGCGGTGGGTGTGATCACGACGCGGGCACCGTAGGCGCGCAGCAGGCGGATCTTCTCATCGCTCATTTTGTCGGGCATCACAAAGATGGTTTTGTAGCCTTTGAGCGCGGCGGCGATCGCCAGGCCGACGCCCGTGTTGCCGCTGGTGCCCTCGACGATCGTGCCACCTGGGCGCAGGCGACCCTCGCGCTCGGCGGCCTCGATCATGCCCAGGCCGATGCGGTCCTTCACGCTGCCGCCGGGGTTGAGAAATTCAACTTTCGCCAGCAACTCGGGGCGAACACCGCGTGCCGTTTTGTGAAGGCGCACCAACGGCGTATTGCCAATCGCCTCGATGATCGTCTCTTTAATATCGGTAGTGCTCGTCGCATCTATTGGGGGTATTGCTGCCATAGCCGGCTCCTCCTTCATCATGAAACGGTGCGCAATCGCATCAGCATCGGCTAACGCGTAAGATGCGCACATGGTACCACATGTGATCGTGCAATAGTCGCTGTCTGCGAGGCTTGCGTATCCATTTTGGAATACTGCTACTTTATTGTGCCCATTCAGGGTATTTCTGTGTGTAGACCGCAGGATCATCAAACACTTGAGACGTATTCGTTGAGGGGCGGGTTTGTTATAACGTTACCTTCCTGTTCTTAGCTGCGCCGCTACGATGGAGTTATACCAGACTTGGTGAGTAGCTGCCTTCAAAAACCTCAACGACCACCTTATGCAGGTGGCCGTTGATGAGGAGTGGTGCTATTGGACGATTAGGCTGCGACGGGCTGGAGGCCGAAGCGCTTGGCAACTTCCGGAGTGATCAGGCCGAGCAGTGCGTAGCCGAGGCCTGCAACCACCACACCCAGGACCAGGAAGCCGAGGCCAAGGGCCATCGCGCCGTATGAGGCACCGAACGCCATCGCCGATAAGCTCAATGAAGTGACCAAGCTAGCCGCCGTGAGTTGCGTGTTGCGTGCCGCGTTCGCCACTGGGTTGCCGTTGGCGTCCTTCAGGGCCGCTGCGGCATCGTTGGTGCCAGCCGGGTCGCCGCTCTCCACCGCGTACTTGCCCATCTGCGCGTAGGAGAGGCCGTTGCTGCTCTTGGCAGCGTGTGTCTGGATGATGTCGGCCATGCTGAGCGCGGTCGGGATGTTCGTCACGGGCGTGTTCGGGATGGACGCATCAGCGGGCGTTACGATCTGCTGGGAGGCCAACTGATCCTTGACGAAACCGTTGATGTAGATGCCTGCTCCGGCAGTGCCCAGACCAGCAAGTGCAAAAGCGATACCGACGGCGATCACGAGCTTGGGAAAGAGGCGTAGCGCTTTCATTGTATGTTCCTCCACAACTTGTCGTTGTTGATTACTTTCGATGGCATCAGTATAGGC
>CALKHR010000106.1 GCA_937988885.1 uncultured Roseiflexaceae bacterium
GGGGAGCGATCAACCTCGGCGGCGGCGAACACGCAGATGTTGCGGCTGTGATGCTGTGGGTCTTCGGGCTGATCGGTGAGGATCACGCCGTAGAGAAAGCTCAGGTCGTGCTCGTGTGGATGCGTGATCGGGAGGCTGGCGTTGATGGCGCGTTTGATCGTCTCGGCGGCGGCCACCAGCTGTGCGGTCTGATCGGGCCGCACGCGCAGCCCCACGCGCTCGGCGGGCAGGATGGCGTAGAACGCGCCACCGAAGGCGACATCGAGCAAGATTGAGCCGTATCCAGGCACATCAATGGACACGTCGCGGTGCAGCACGAACGATGGCACATTCACAAATGATACGCGCTCCACGCTGCCATCAGGGCGATGGTGGGCCGTGGCGCGCACAAGGCCAGCCGGAGTATCGAATGCAACTTGGCTTTGTGGGCCGCTCGGCTCGCGCACGCCGCAATCGAACAGGGCGGTGGTGAGCGCGATGATGCCATGCCCGCACATAGTACTGTAGCCTTGGTTGTGCATAAAGAGCACGCCGAGATCGGCCTCGGGGGTGACGGGCGGTGTGAGCACACAGCCGTACATATTGAAGTGCCCACGAGGCTCCCACATCAGCGCTTGCCGCACATAGTCGAACTGTTCGTGCAGGGCGCGTCGCCGTTCGAGGATGGTTGCGCCTGGTAGTTCGGGCAGGCCGCCTGTGATGATGCGCAGCGGCTCGCCTGCAGCATGGGCATCGATAGCGGTGATAAGCGTGGTGTCAGCCCGTTGAGGAAGGCTCCACGTTTGCTTCATGATCAATCGATCTTTCTTTGGCCGAGATCAGAGGCGAAATTGCATCGTTTGCAGGGTGCTTGATGTGGATTGTAGCTTGTCTATACGTTTTGTCAACCAGCAGATTTGCAGTTGATGAAATAGCGTGCGAGGAAAGGTGGAGGGAGCGCAGGCGCGATACGGCTGCGCTTGATTGAGGTGCTGCCTACATTGAAGGGTGGAGAACTGCGCAATGATGCTGCCAGGTTATGCTTCGACATAATTGGCGAGCGATTGGAGTGCGGGCAGCGCGATGGTGAAGGTGGTGCCTTGGCCGACCGAGCTCTCGAAGGTGATGGTGCCGCCGAACTGCTCGATGATCGACTGGCTAATGCTGAGGCCCAAGCCGCTCCCCTGATATTTGAAGGTGGTGAAGGGCTGGAAGATGCGTGTTTGCTGTTCGGGCGAGATGCCAACGCCGGTATCCGAGACGGTGATCAGCACCAGCGGGCCTCGGCTGAAGTTGTGGATGGTGAGTTGGCCACCCTGCGGCATCGCGTTGATCGCATTGAGGATCAGGTTGAGCAGCACTTCGCGCAGTTCTGCCGCATTGCCCTGGATGGGCGGGACAGGTTCGAGCACCGTCTTGATGGTGATATCGCGCCGCGATTCGGTGAACGGGTGGGCGAGCCTGAGCGTATCGCGGATCAGCGTGGGCAGCAGCGCCACGGAAGACTCCCCTACCCGGGGTGATGCGTTTGTTGCGATGTTGAGCATACGGCGCAGCAGTTGTTGGCCATCGTTGGCGGCCCGTCGGATCGCCTGAATATCGGTTTGGAAGGTGGCCACATTGGGATCCGTCAGCAACTCTGCATAACCGCTGATCACCATCAGCAAGTTGCGGATATCGTGTGCAGTGCCGGTGACGCGCAGTGTGCGTTGTTGCCAGGCTTGCAGTTCCTCTTGGAGCTCTTTGATTTGATGATATGCGGAATCCGGCTCAGGCTGCGTTTGCGCCTCCTGCTCGTACACGAGGCGCATGGCAATGATCGACGCGAGTTGGTTGCCGATGGCCAGGAGCGACGTGGTGAACGATTCGTTCTGCCGCGAGAGGATCAGCCAACCGATATCGCGCCCCATCGATTTAAGTTCGATATTTGTCACATGGTAGTAGCCTTGGTTATGCAACAGCTTGGTGAGCGAGGCGACGGTGTGCGATTCGTTGCTGAACGTTTTGTAGGGTGAACTGCAGTACAGGTGTTGGTATGCGCAATGTTGTTGATCGCTCAAAATATCGAGGCGCGTGGCGGGCAGCATATGCGGTAAGGAGCCCTGAAGCGCAGTAAAAAAGGACGGCAGATCTTCTGCTTCAGCAAGGAGACGTACGATCGGCGCGAAGGTGTGAATAGTACTCGATGGATATGCTGGAACAGAAGATGTCATTGCCGATTCCTTTAGGATGTCAACGATTATCACGCTTCGATATCAGATCTATGAGTGCTTCTAGCTATCTCTCGCACCTCCTCACAGGCTACACCGGTGCGCCATCCACCACGTCGGCGAGATCTGCTAGGAACTCATCGATCGTTTGGGCACGTGTGCAAATGTCTGCCAACGTCGCCTGATCCCGGTCATCGAGCCACACAGGGTAATGCGGATGCTTGGCGGCTGCGTTGAGCGGATCGTGCAGAAGGTGGGCTGCAAGGCTTGGGTTCGCAGCAGCGAGCAGTGCCAAACGTGTGAGGGCTGGCCGAGTGCTTTGACCTGGGAGCAACCGCAACGCACTGTTAGGAATGGCTTGCGGTGTTCGAGAGATGCTCATACTGAGAATCCTTTGTTATGGGATGGCTGAAAAGAAGCCAATAGAGAATGCCGCCGACTGCAATAAGATCCCCTGGGCTTGCGATAATTGTGCGCGAACCGGAAAGAATCACGATCCAATCGCTCAAAACTGCCAACGTTGGTGATTGCACCACGATATCTTTGGTGCCGGCCATCAGCACATCCTGCGGAACCTGATGCCCGAGCTGTTGGAGCAATTCCGCGCTGATCGGCATAGCGCCGCCGTAGAATGCCATCACTAGCAGGTTCAGGTTCACTCCCAACGCGATCAGCAGGATGCCAGGAATGTTGCGGTTCACCAATACCCACGCACAGAATGCGCAGACAGTGATGAGAAATTGACCCGGCAGCCAAATGCCGAGCAGGCTGGCTGCTTGAGGCACGGCACTGAGAAGCAACAACGGCCACGCCTTCGGCATTTGTGGTGGCCGAACGAGGGCGATCAAGCCGCCGCCGAGTGCTCCACCTAGGTAGATCAGTGTGAGCGTATCCATCGCATTACAAGCCGAGGAGCGAGCGAGTGCCAGGGAGCGCATACGGAGCTGCGCCAGCGATCAACAGGGTGGCGATCAACAGACCGACGGTGATAGCGTTGACCAATCGAGCTTTCATGGGTTCCTCCTAGAGTTTGGTAGGTTCACAACATCTGATGGAGGCATTGTCGTTGACTGGCTTGACTCGCCGTTGACTGAGAGTTGACTCAATAGTATGAGTCGAACAAATACTATCGCAAATAAAATCGGTGCCACCAACACACAAACCCGCGATCAGCACTGGGCTGATCGCGGGTTTGGGAATACTCAATAGCGATTGATGGGTTAGCGGCGCACAACCCCAACGCGGATATTCTGCCCATCGAGCTCAAGCGTCTCAACGTGAGCATTATCCGCAGGTTCAGTGAGCAGCAGGTCGTCGGCCAGTGTCTCGGCGCGAATATAATCGCCCCACTTCTGCACCACCTGCTCGATGGTCGCGTTCTCGGCCACACCACCCAAGTAGACGGCAATGCGATCCGAGATGTCGAAGTTGGCGCTCTTGCGAGCATCCTGAATGTTGCGCACCAGTTCGCGGGCCAAGCCCTCCTCGATCAACTCTGGCGTCAGGCTGGTATCGAGCGCCACCAACACACCGTCGGCCTCGGCCACCGCGTAGCCCTCGGGAGAACTGGTCTCGACCAGCAACTCCTCCGGCAGCAGTTCGAGCGTCTGACCATCGACCGTCAGCGTCACGTTGCGGCCTTCCTCGACCGCCAACGCAGCGTCGCGGGCAGCGTCGCCGCTGAGTTCGCGGAGCGCAGCGCTCAGCGCCGGCACCAGTTTGCCGTACTTCTTGCCGACCAAGCGCAGGTTCGGCTTGAAGCGGTACTCCACCAGCGAAGTGGTAGTATCGAGGTAACGCACGCTCTTGATGTTCAACTCATCGCGCAACTCGGCCTCGAAGCGGCGCAGACCCTCGGTGGCCGCCGTGGTGGGCGCGCGCACCCACAACTCCTTCAACGGCTGGCGCACTTTGATGCCAGCGCTCTTGCGGGCGGCGCGACCCAAGCCCACCGCCGTGAGCAGTGTCTCGGTATCGGCCACCATCCGCTCGTCGAGCAGTGAGGTGTCGCACACGGGCCAAGGCGCCAAGTGGACGCTTTCGGGCTGGGCGCCCTTGGTCGCCTCGTTGTGCAGGCCCGCCAAGTTCTGGTACATCGCCTCCGAGATGAACGGGATGAACGGCGCCGAGAGCTTGGTGACGGTCAACAGACAGGTGTAGAGCGTCTGATACGCGGCCTGCTTGTCGGCATCGCTCTCGGCCTTCCAGAAGCGGCGGCGGTTGCGGCGCACATACCAGTTCGATAGCTCGTCCACGAACGCCTCGATGTCGCGGGCTGCACCCGTCACATCGTACGACTCCAGGTTGGCGGTGACATCGCGCACCAGCGCGTTCAAGCGCGCCAAGGCCCAGCGGTCGATCGGCGTGAGCGCCTCCTGGTCGATTTTCTGGTCGCTGGGCTGCCAGCCATCCAAGTTCGCGTAGGTCACGAAGAAGGCGTAGGTGTTCCAGAGCGTGAGCATAAACTTGCGCAGGCTCTCGTTCACCAGGGCGCTTGAGAAGCGGCGCGGGCTGCCGGGAGGGCTAGCGGTGAACAGGTACCAGCGCAGCGCATCGGCACCGTGCTCGCCGATCACGGCCCAGGGATCGACCACATTGCCGCGCGACTTGCTCATCTTCTGGCCTTCGCCGTCGAGGATGTGGCCCAGACAGATCACATTCTTGAAGGCTGGCCGATCGAACAGCAGCGTCGAGACGGCGTGCAGTGTGTAGAACCAGCCGCGCGTCTGATCAACGGCCTCGCAGATGTAATCGGCCTGCTTGGCCAGCTCGTAGATCTCGTGCTGCTCCATCGGGTAGTGCCACTGCGCCACTGGCATCGAACCGCTGTCGAACCAGCAGTCGGCCACATCGGGGATGCGGCGCATCGTGCCGTGGCCGTCGGGCGCTTCCCAGGTGATCTCATCGACATACGGGCGGTGCAGGTCGAGATCCTTGAGGCTGCGACCCACCTTCGCTTCCAACTCGGCCAGCGAGCCGATGCACTCCATATACTCGCCGTCGTCCGAGATCCAGATCGGCAGCGGCGTGCCCCAGTAGCGCTCACGCGAAATGGCCCAGTCGATGTTGTTCTGCAGCCAGTTGCCGAACCGTCCCTCGCGGATGTGGTCGGGCACCCAGTGGATCTGTTGGTTGTTGGCGATCAGCGCATCCTTCTTGGCGGTGGTGCGGATGTACCAACTGCGCTTGGCGTAGTAGAGCAACGGCGTGTTACAGCGCCAGCAGAACGGGTAGGAGTGCTTGACGCGCCCACTGCGGAACAGCAGGCCGCGCTCGCGCAGATTCTTGGTGATATCCGGGTCGGCATCCTTGAAGAACTTGCCGGTGAAGGGCAGATCGCCGAACTCGGGCATGACGATGCCGTTCAGATCGACCGAGAACAGCGTGGGTAGGCCGTGCTTGCGGCCCACTTCCAAGTCGCCATACGCGGGAGCGATGTGCACCACGCCGGTACCATCTTCCAACGACACGAAATCGTCGGTGATCACGCGGTAGGCGCTGTTCCAATCGATCTTGTCGCCGGGGCCAGGGACGCCGTCGAACACGCGCTGGTAGCGCAGATTCGTCAGTTCGGTGCCGCGGAAGGTCTTGAGCACGGTAGCCGCTTCGCCCAGCACGCTGTTCACCAGCACCGCGCCCATGATCAGCCGCTCGCCGTCGAGTTCGACCAATGCGTATTCCGCGTCGGGCTTGATGGCCAGCGCCACGTTTGCAGGAAGCGTCCAGGGCGTCGTCGTCCAGGCCAGGAACGAGGCACCCGCCAACTCCTTCGCCAACGGATGCACGCTGCCGTCGGGAGTAGGCTCCTCAGTCACGCGGAAGCGAATCCAAACCGAAGGATCATCCACATCTTCCTTAAAGCCCAGCGATACTTCGTGATCGGAGAGCGACGTGCCACAGCGCGGGCAGTGCATGGTCACCTTGTAATCGCGGAACAACAGGTTCTTGTCCCACAATTGACGCAGGATCCACCACAAGCTCTCGATGTAGTCGTTTTCGTAGGTGATGTACGCGTCTTCGCTGACCCAGTAGGCGATGCGCTGAGTAAAGACCTTCCAATCCTGAATGTAATCCCACACGCTTTGGCGGCAGCGGGCATTAAATTCGGCGATACCGTAGCGCTCGATATCGGGCTTGCCACGGAAGCCAAGGATCTTCTCGACCTCAATCTCAACGGGTAGGCCGTGGGTATCCCAACCTTCGCGTCGGCCAATAATCTTGTAGCCCTGCATCGAGCGATAACGGCAGATAATATCCTTGAAAATGCGGCTAATCGCGTGATGCAGGCCCGGGCGACCGTTCGCGGTGGGTGGGCCTTCGTAAAACACAAAAGGCTTATCGCCGGAAGCTAAATTCTTCTCGACGATGTTTTGCTCTTTCCAAAGATTTAAAATCGACTCTTCAAGCTGAGGAAATTGAACTTTTGTATCGACAGGCTGGAACATATGGACTCCTCGGTCAGCGCATGTACCTTCGAAACTAGGCGCTATTATACCGCATCATCGTGCATCGTACAGGGCGCGAATGATATTGGGTGAGATCAATCCTTCGATCAGCGATGCAATGAAGATGAGCGGCAGCACAACCAGCACCCATACCTTGAAGAATTGCGCCAGCGACCACAAAATATTCTGGCCGACCGTGAAGCCCTTCGGCGGCGACATCAGCGAAGCGCCGATCCGAATGCCCAACGCAGAGCACAAAATCGCAGTCGGTAGCTCGACGATCCCGTGCGGCACCACATAGCTCAGCAAAAAGGTGAGCGGGCTATCCGGCGTGAGCGCCGTCCAACTGCCGCCGCGCGATGCCAATGTGCTGGCCACAAAGCTCACCTGCGCGAACGCGACGGCGGGCACCATAAAGGAGAAGGTGCCAAACACAAACAGCGAGAAGATGCTGGAGAAGAGCGTCACCCGCATGTTGTTGGCGAAGACATAGGCTACCAATCCCAAACCGGGTGCGGGCGATGAGCCAACATTGCTGAGATAACGCTCGAACCCGCGCACCTCGAAGTTTTGGCCGATATAGCCGCCGCTCAGCGCGCCTGCTAGCGCCGCGAGCAGCGCCACACCTAGCGGCAAGCGGTATTCGCGCAGCAACGCAGGGAGCTCCTGGCGATAAAAGCGGCTGAGCGAGAGCTTCGCGCCGCTGTACAGGTCGGGCGTCACACCGGCGGGCTGATATTCCCGCAGGAACGTGGTAAAGGTGCGCTTGACATGCCGCAGGTTCAGTTGCTCGTGCTCGCGCGACAAAATCTCCTCGCGGTTGAACGCGCCCATACCCGTGCGGATCAGCGCGATCGCGATCACGCTCAGCAGCAGCACCACGATCAGCAGCACATCCCAGCGCCGACCGATCATCAGCAGCGCTTCGAGCTGCACGATCGCCGCCGTGGGCAGCAGCACAAAGCTCGCCAACAGGTTAGCAGCGCGCACGCTGGTGGTGTGGGTCGAGATGATGATCGCGCCAGCCACCATCACCACCGCCTTCGCCAGGATCAGCAGGACGACGATGATAAAAAATTGGAAGGTCAAGCCTGGCCCGAACAGATCGGGGCGTGAGATACGCAGCGTAAACGCGAACACGCTCATCGCCACGCCCGACGACAGCAGCGGCGGCAGCAACGACGAGATGAGCTTGCCGAGGTACAGCGTGCTATCGCTGATCGGCATCGCCAACAGCGATTCCAAGCTGTTGCGCTCGCGCTCGCCAACGAACGTTTCGAGCGCCGTGATCAGCGAGAACGATGCGGGGATAAACCCAACCAACAGCATTGCGAAGGGCACCAGCAACACAATCGTGTTAGCGTCACCCACAAAGTCGATGGCAAACCCCGCCGCCGCGATCAGCAGTTGCGGCAGGATAAACGACAGAATGAACATCGGGGCCAGGATACGCCAATCGGTTAGCGTATCGTTCACCTCGCGGTAAGCGATCGTGCGGATAGCGCTCAAGCTCATCCCCGTACCTCCTCAACTTCGGATTCTGCTTCGTCGATGGTTGCTTCGGCGGGAGTGAGCGCTTCGGCACTACCGTTGCTCTGGCTCCACGTGCCGCGATCTACGTGTTGTGCGGAGACGATGCTGAGGTAGACATCCTCTAAGCTGCGGGGCAATTCCGCGAGCGATACCAACGGCACATCGTGTTCGGCCAAGCGTGCGGCGATCTGCGGGTTGATATGGCGCGCATCCTCGTTGCGGAACCGCAGCCAATCTTCGCCAACCTCCTCGATCGGGGCGAGATCCTGGATCAATGGCACGGCGCGGCTACTCGATGTTGCGAGGCGCAGCTCCCAAACGGGCGTGCCCATCAACTGCTGGGTAAGTTGTGGGATGGTGCCCTCGGCCACGATCGTGCCGCCGCGTACGATTGCGATGCGGTCGGCCAACACCTCAGCCTCGGTGAGGTTATGCGTCGTGAGCAAGATGGTGCGGCGGGCGGCCCGTAGGTCTGCGATAGCGTCGCGCACCGTGCGGGCGCTGTGGGGGTCCATCGCAGTGGTTGGCTCGTCGAGGTACAACACGGGCGGATCGTGGATCAGCGCGCGGATCAGCGCTACCTTTTGCTTCATGCCCTTCGAATAGCTATCGAGGCGTTTCTCTCGCGCTTCCCACAGGCCGAACTGTTTAAGCAAGGCCACGCTGCGTTTTTCGCAATCGACCTTATTCATGCCTTGGAGCGCACCGAAAAACGCCAGGTATTCGAGTGGGCGCATCCGCATATACAAGCCGGGGAACTCGGTCAGCAGGCCAACGACGTGGCGCACCTCACGCGCGTGTGTGACGATGTCGAAGCCCGCCACGGTCGCTCGACCGCTCGACGGTTTGAGGATCGCCCCGAGCATACGCACTGTTGTTGTTTTGCCCGCACCGTTCGGCCCCAGCAAGGCCACCACCTCACCTGCGCCAATCGAGAGCGAGATATCGCGGACAGCTTGGAACGAGCCAAAGACTTTGTGGAGGTTGACAGCTTCGATCATCTAGGCTCCTTTTGATCATGTTGGGTGGTGAACCGATGTCGGCTGGGATGTGCGGCGTATAACGAACGTCTTCATCTGTCCCGCCGCATATTGTGGCTCGATATTAGTATACCAGCATGCGAATTGGATGAGCAATGCCGTAAGTGCTTGACTCGTTGCGAAGTAGAGTCAAGAACCGACAAAGTTTGATCATCGGCGAGCTACTGGAAGAATATGAGCATATTCTGATGTGGTTTGTTGGAGTACTGCCCACTGAACGGGGTGTGGTGAAAGAGGAATCATGCGCGCAATGAAGCAGTTGGGCAGTGTGCGGATCTGTAAGGGATGAAACTGGGATGGAGACACGCAGACTGCCCAACCATTCGCGGTAGGATATGCGTCGCTGCTATCTCACCGAGTTATAACCACTCTGAACGGTGTTGGGCCGGAGTGGCGTCTACTGGTTAGAAACCTTGGATGATGTGTGACACCACAACGGTCCTCTCCAGAGACAATACCAAGAGAATGGTCCCTAGTAGCGATCGCGACGGGGACCGCGTGAATCGCGCTTATCTTCGGCTTCGCTCACACGAATGGCCCGTCCGTCGATCTCCTGGCCGTGCAAAGCAGAGATAACTGCTTGAATATCAACGGCTTCGATTTCCACAAAGCCGAAGCCGCGCGAGCGACCGCTATCGCGATCTGTGATCACGCGTGCGCTGGTGACGTTGCCATGTGGCTGGAAGATTTCTTCCAATTGAACGTCTCCGACACTCCACGGCAAATTGCCAACAAAGAGCTTGGCATTCATCCGAACAGACTCCTTTGTTCCTTGGGAGAGGAACTTTCTACATAATGTGCGAACCCGTGACGAGCAGATACGCGCATTGCAACACAGTCTTTGACGATCACTTAACGACCAAATACGACTCGTCTCGCATTTGGTACATCGCTTCGAGATAGCAAGGGAAACGTGGCGCTCGAGCGAGGGGGGATATGAGCAAGGGGACGGGGTGGTGTAGCTAGCACCACACTCATATCGACCGTAAGTTAACCATCAACAATTAGTATAGCATATCTCGAACCAGAATGGGGGTTGTCATTGATATGTCAGGAAAGTATCAGAGTAAGATGTGCTATAATAGCCGCAATTGTGCTACAAGAAAGCTATTTAACGCCGATCGTTAGGGATTCGCACGCCAGGTTATAGTAACCATTATCATTGCAGTGCGGTTATTTTTCCTGTTTTGTTTATTCCCGCGTCGTCGTCATCGTGCTATAGTTCGTGGTTTTAAGGGAGAGCATTGTGGCGTTCAATCCTCTGAATACAATGCTTGGGGCATTTAGTCGCGATCTCGGGATCGACCTGGGCACGGCTAACACGCTGGTACATGTGCGCGGCAAGGGTATCGTCATTAGCGAACCATCTGTTGTTGCTATCGATAAACGGACCAAGAGTGTAAAAGCGGTTGGTGCTGAAGCCAAAGCAATGGTTGGCAAGACCCCCGCTAATATTATTGCTGTTCGGCCTCTCAAGGATGGCGTGATTGCCGACTTCGATGTGGTCGAAAAAATGATCAAGCATTTTATTGAGAAAGCGCACGATCGTCGTCCGCTAGGTGTGATTTCCCCGCGCCCCCGTGTGGTGATTGGCGTTCCCTCAGGTGTAACACAAGTCGAGATGCACGCGGCTCGTGACGCTGCCCTCAATGCGAGTGCCCGCGAAGCCTATGTGGTCGAGGAGCCAATGGCTGCCGCGATCGGCGCTGGCCTGCCCGTTGATGAGCCGATGGGCTCGATGATCGTCGATATCGGTGGTGGTACCACCGAGGTGGCGGTGATTTCGTTGGGCGGCTTGGTCATCAACAAGTCGTTGCGCACCGCTGGCGATGAGATCGATGAGGCGATCATCGCCTTCGCTCGTCGTGAGTATAACTTGCTGGTCGGCGAGCGTATGGCCGAGAAGGTCAAGATCGCCGCTGGTAGCGCGTATCCGCTCGACGAGGAGATCAAAGTTGTGTTGCGCGGTCGCGATATGCTGACGGGTCTGCCGAAGGCCGTTGAGGTTTCGAGCGTGGAGATCCGCGAGGGTATCGCTGGCCCTGTGAATACGATTGTCGCAGAAGTACGAGCAGCACTCGAAGAAACTCCGCCAGAGCTCGTCGCCGATATTATGGAGCATGGTATCATGCTTGCAGGCGGCGGCGCTCTGTTGCATGGTCTCAACCTGCGTATCGCTGCTGAAACCAAGATGCCTGTGCATATTGCTACCGACCCGCTCTCGTGTGTGGCCCGCGGTGCTGGCATGATGGTCGAAAATATGCACAACCCAGTGTATCGCGATATTTTGACCAGTAGCCAACGTGGTCGTAAGGTGAGATATTAGTTGCGGGTTTTGAGTTCCGCCTTGCTATGGGGCCATATGCCGCATCGTAAGGCGGAATCCAAAACTTCCAAACCCCCGGTTCGCTATGCGCGATTTTGCCCGCAACCGTTCGAGTAGGCTCCCCCGTCCAACTCCATACCGATCTGCATTGCTAATACTGGCGATCTTTGTGGTCGCTGTATTGTTGTTGATCGCAGATCAGGCTGGCCTGCTTGGCCCTGTGCGCAGTCAGGCGGTATCGCTCTTGAGCCCCGTGCTGCAGAGCCTCAGCCGCGCCCGTGAGCAGTTGAGTGGTGTCAGCCAAGGGTTGACGGATGTCGAGCAGTTGAATGCGCGTATTCGCGAATTGGAAGCGCAGGTGAGCCAACTCGAATCAGATCGGATCGCGAGCTTGGCGTTGCAGCAGGAGAATCAGCAACTTCGCGAGCAGCTTGCTATCGAGGCCAAACGCCCGTGGAAGTTGCTGGGGGTCGATGTGATCGCCCGTTCGCCCGACGAGGGCCGCCAAGTGTTGTTGCTCGGCGTTGGGAGCGAGCAGGGTGTCGAGCCTGGCATGGCCGTGATCGCCAAGGAGGGGAGCAGCCCCGAGACGCTGATCGGCATTGTCGAGCAGGTCGGCCCGCGCAGTTCGAGTGTGCTGCTCGTGACCGATTTCGCCAGCGTAGTCAGTGCGCTTGTGTATCATGAGAATCAGAACGCGCAGGGCATCGTCCAAGGGCGCTGGCAGACAGGTTCGCGTTTATCGCTCGAACAGGTCGAGCGCTCGATCCCATTGGCAGCGGGCGATGTGGTGGTCACGGCTGGCTTATCGGCGCAGTTTAGTGCAGATCTGCCCCGCGCTGCGATCCCAAAGAATATTCCGATTGGGATTGTTGAAAGCGCTCAGAATAATGGGCATAGCCAAACGGCTGAAGTACGACCCTTTGTTGATCCGGAGCGAGTGCGCTACGTATGGGTGATTCTCAGCCACGGCGAATAGAGGAATTTGTCGCACGTGAGATTGCTCTCGCGCTGATGTTGTTGGCCTTAGTGCTCGTTCAATCGGCGCTGTTGCTGCCAACGACACTAAGCCCGCTGTTGGTGCTGATGTTGTGCCGTAGCCTGCTTGTGGGGCCTGCAAGCGCATCGCGGTGGGCATTGTACGGCGGACTCAGTCTCGATCTGATGGCATCGAGCTTCTTGGGTACGCATACGATTGCGCTGTTATCTGCCTTATTGCTGCCTTGGTGGCTGCTTTCGCGGCTCAGCCGCAGCAATTGGCTTTTGCCGATCCTCGGCGTGGGCATTGGCGCAACGATCTATTACGCGGTGCTCGGCTTGCTTACCTCGTGGCTCGTTGCGCCGGTGCCTGCCCAAATCTACGGCTTGATTGTGGTCCTCCCAGGCGTGCTCCTAGCGCTCATTCCTTCATTGCCAGTGTATCTGTGTATGCGATGGTTGGAGGAGCGCCGACGCGGTGAGGTACCTATCGAGATTTACTAAGGTACGTCATGAATCGTCTGCTGCTCCCTCGGATCTGCGTGCTGCTGATATTTGTCGTCCTGGTGGGGCGGCTGTATCAGTTGCAGTTGGTCGATACCGAGGCGAATAAATATCGTTATGCGACACAGGTGAACACCACGCGCTTTCTGCCGGTGCGCCCGATTCGCGGCGAAGTGTATGCAGCCGATGGCAAGACTGTGCTCGCCGCAAGTGTGCCGATCTACAACGCTTCGGTGCGCCCAGCCGATCTGCCGAGCGCGACCAATGCGCCCGCTGAGCGTGCACGCGTATTCGCGCAATTGGGGCAGTTGCTGGGCATCTCCACAACGTTGACGATCTCTCCCGCACTTGTGCTGGAGCAAGATCAGGTATTGCGCAACGATTTGATTCAGGGCTTGGGGCGAGATGTGGTGACGCAGGCGCGCTTGCAAAGCGATGTCCCGCCACTCCACATCACCATTCCGCCCGCCCAAAGCGCCTCGGCGGCGGCGCTCGCGAAGCGCTACGAGCCGATGGTGCGGTTCACCTACGATGAGTCGCTCATGCCAACCCCCACTCCAGAGCCGCAGGATAGTGATGCGACGCCTGTGCCATCGCCAACAGTCGCACCCCCAGCCATCACTGGCACGTTATCGATCGCGCCCGCCTCGCTGATCGAGCAGAATATCCAGCTTTACAACGATCTGTCGCGTCTGCTCGGCCAACAGGCGGTGCAGTCGTTGGAGATCCCGCTGGAGGTCACGTGGGCGGAACTGGAGATCCCGCCGGAGCGGGGGATGGTCGCCTTTAAGATCAGCCAGGTGTACACGGATAGTGTGCGGTTGAACAACCCGATCGCCGAGCAGATCGCCCGCGCCGATGTGCCTGGTTATCAGACTGTGATCATTAAGCAGGATATCCCACGGGCGTTGGCCTTGGTGCTGCGCGAGAATGCTTCGAGCCTGCCAGGCGTGGTGGTTGAGCAAGACTATCGGCGCCAATATCCGCTGAGCAACGAGATCAAGTCGCTCTCGCACATCTTGGGCTACATTGGGCGCGTCAACGAGTGCGATTTGGCCCGTGGCAACCCAGCACGCTCGTGGATGATGAGTCTGCTCGAATCGGTGGGGCACGCAGCGCAGTGTGGGTTTGTGCAGAAGCAGATCAATCCCACATCGCTCGGTATTGCGCGGTATCTCAACGATGATCGCATCGGCAAGGATGGCTTGGAGGCCAGTTACGAGGAGGTGTTGCGCGGGCAGTTGGGCATGGAGGCGATTCTGGTGAACGCGATGAATCAGCCGATCCGTGCGCCGGAGACGGTGCGCCCCGCCCGTGATGGCTCGAACCTCATCCTCACCATCGACAGCGAATTTCAGCGCGAAGTCGAGCAGATCCTGCAAAATTGGATCGATGTTGGTGAACAACGTCGCTTGCAGCAGACGGGCACCTTCGCCTACAAGCGCGACTACAAGCCGATCCGCAGTGGCGTGGCGATTGTGATGGAGGTGCGCACTGGCCGTATCTTGGCGATGGTCAGCCTACCCGCCTACGATAACAACATTTGGGACCCCGCGCGCTCGGCGGAATGGCAGGAGTTCTTCTACCCGTCTGACCCCGAGCAGCAGCAGGAACTTGTGCGGCTGGCGCCCCTGGTCAATCATGCGATCGCTGGGCAATACCCGCCAGGCTCGACTCTCAAGCCGATCGACGCGATGATCGCCCTTACCGAAGGGGTGATCACGCCTGATACGCTGGTGCGCGACCCGGGTGTGTTGGTGCTTGCCGACCAGTTCGTTGAGGATCGCTTCTACTACTTCCCCAACTCGACGCCGCGAGATAACGGTTTTATCACAGTATCCGAGGCGTTGATGCGCTCCTCGAACGTCTTTTTTATGTCGGTGGCGGGTGGCAACAGCGAACAGGTGGTGAACCTCAAGCCCGAGGAGCAGACGATCAAGGGTGGTCTGGGCATTACGCGCTTCGCCGAAGGTCTCGCCCTCTTTGGCTTCAATCAACCAACCGGCATCGATTTGGCTGGTGAGTTGAAGGGACGCGTTCCAACACCGAAATGGAAGCAAGAGACGCTGCTTCAGGCGTGGACGATCGGCGATACCTATAACGCCTCGATTGGACAGGGCCACCTGGAGGTGACGCCGCTGCAGCTTGTGACAGCATCAGCAGCGATCGCGAACGATGGCTCGTTGTTCAAACCCCAGATTGTTAAAGCGATCACCGATAATAACGGCACGGTGCTGCAAGAGATCGAACCCGAGTTGATCCGCAAACTCGATATGGACCCGGCGCATTTTGCGGCTGTACGCCAGGGCATGCGGCGTTCGGTGACGGAGGGCGTGAATGTGGCGGCCCGCGACGATTGCTCGGGCCTATCGATCGCCGGTAAGACGGGTACCGCCGAGTTTGGCCCCGTGATCCAACTGCCCGGCCCGAACGGTACCACTCGCGAGGTGCGCCAGAGCCATTCGTGGTTCGTGGGCTTCGCGCCCTACGAAAACCCCGAGATCGAGGTGTTGGCGCTGATCGAGGGCACTGGCGACTTGGGCGACGGCTCGGCGACCATCGCCGTGCCCGCCGTCACCCAGATTATGCAGGCGTATTTCGACGTTGTGCCGCCTAATCCGCTGCCGCGTGGCTGCCAAGCCGATATGCCGCCGTTGCCATCGCTAAACAGCACCACAACGCCAACCTCAACGCTCACCCTGACGCCGACCGCTGTGCTTCCTTAGCGGTTGATGGGGCGTAGCGGGCGATGCAAGGTGCTCGCTGAGGAATACGCATGACTTTTCCACATGGTATCCCCAGCTAGGACCCATTAGAATAACCATGTTGCGTAGTTGTCAGCAAGAAATGCTTGACAAAATATGGTATGATACAGGCATAGAGCAGCACCGTCGGTGCATGGATCGAAGGCGAGCATGCCAAATTTGATCGCGATAAAGGGGAGTAAAGACGGGCTTCGGTTGCAGCTTGATGAAAGCGCAGTTTGGTCTGAGGTATTGGATGCGTTGCGCGACCAACTCGGCCAAGCGAGTCACTTTTTTCAAGGTGCCCAGATAATGCTCGATATTGGCGAACGGGCCTTGAGTGAGGAAGAGCTCGCGGCCCTGTTGGCCTTGATGCAGCAGTATGGTCTGCGCCCCGAAACACTTGCTTCAACCGCTCGAGAGAGCCGCAATGCGGCCCGTGCCGCAGGACTTACCACAAGGCCGCTTGGTCGGAAAATTGTCGAAAGTGAAGAACGTGGCGCGGCACTCTTTGTGCAGCGAACTGTACGTTCCGGTCAAGTGGTGCGTCATCATGGCCACGTGACAGTGCTCGGCGACCTGAATGCCGGTGGCGAAATTATTGCAGGTGGCAACGTACTGGTATGGGGCCGTTTACGCGGAACCGTTCACGCCGGCGCCCTGGGGGATCGTGAAGCGATCATTGGTGCGCTGGAACTGATGCCAACCCAACTACGGATCGCCGATTTGATTGCACGGGCACCCGAAGGACACGCCCAACGACAGCCCGAGATCGCTCGCGTTGTTGATGCTCAAATCAGTGTCGAGACGTGGGACTACCGAAAATAACAAGATGGCGACCATCAAACACTCTTTGCTCGATGGCTCCATCACAATGAAACGTTTTAGGCTTACAACGCAGCGCTTTGGAGGAAGGTATGTCGCGTGTCATTACCATCACATCTGGTAAAGGTGGTGTGGGCAAGACAACCACAACCGCAAACCTAGGGACTGCCTTAGCAATGCAAGGCGCTCGTGTTGCGGTGGTCGATGCCGACATCGGTTTGCGCAACCTCGATGTGGTGATGGGCCTTGAGAATCGAATCGTCTACGATCTGGTCGATGTGATCGAAGGGCGCTGTCGCCTACGCCAAGCGCTGATCAAGGATAAGCACTTCCCCGATCTGTTGTTGCTGCCTGCGGCTCAAACCCGCGATAAAGACGCTGTCACCAGCGAGGATATGATCGAGTTGACGAATCAATTGCGTAAGGAAGTCGATTATGTGCTGGTGGATAGCCCCGCTGGTATCGAGGCTGGCTTTCGCAATGCGATCGCTGGCGCTGACGAGGTGCTGATTGTAACGACTCCTGAAGTGTCGGCTGTACGCGATGCTGATCGGATTGTTGGCCTTGTCGAAGCGTTTGAGAAGGGCCATCCGCGCCTGATTCTGAACCGCCTCAAGCTGCGGATGGTGAATCGCGGCGAGATGATGAGCGTCGAGGACGTGTTGCAGATCCTTGCTATCGATTTGATTGGTGTTGTGCCCGACGATGAATTGATCGTGAGCGCGACGAATCGTGGCGAGGTGGCGGTGCTGGATCGGGCCTCGAATGCGGGCCGTGCGTTTATCGAGATTGCACGACGGATCAAAGGTGAACAAGTACCGTTTATGGCATTGGAAGAGAATACTGGTGTGCTAGAACGGTTCTTTGGCATGTTTGGGCGACGTCCTCGCGGAAGTGAGCGCTAGACAGTTGTCGTGCATATCATGGCCGACATCCCTTGAAGGAGACGTGTGTGAGCCTTTTCGACACCTTGTTCCGCAACAAGCGCGAACGTAGCTCCGATATCGCACGTGAGCGATTGCTCACGGTGTTAGTTCACGATCGAGTGAAACTAAGCCCCGATGTTTTAGAGAAGCTGAAAGCTGAACTGTCAGAAGTTATCTCCAAGTACGTCCCCGCTGTTGAGCCGAACGAGATTGAGGTAACGCTGCTGCGAGGCGAATCGAGCGATCATATCAAGGCCGATATTCCGTTGCGTCGCAGCGCCGAGTAACGTTCAGCATCTGCCTTGGTCTCAGGCGAACGTCTTGCCGAGCTTACGTTGTTGCAGCTGTATTACTTAGCGGTTTTTGCACTCGTCAACTGTGTCTGCACGCTGTTTGCGACGCAGTTTTGAGTGTTTGTTGGCCTCTTTACCGCCTGTCCTTCCCCCTGCATTTCGCTTCCCACAAGTGCACATTCGCTTCCTCTTCAGCAATGACCAAATGATCATCCCGATTTGAACCTAAAAGGGCAATCACGGCGTTCAATAGATGTGCCCTTTCCGAAGCCATCATCCAAGTGAGGGAAGGTACCCCTGTACTGTTGTGCTTGGTCACTGTCCAAGCAGATGTGATTACCCAGCTTTAGTGATCGAATGCTACCAGAAGGCTCACACCTGTTGGCGAAATAGCTTCAACCAAGATATGGTATGATGCACGATCCAAGCGAATCTAGAAAGAGAGGATGGAACGAAGGGCAGGATGACATCATTTACAGAAAAGGCGGCAGAAAGCCCCGTGCCTTTAGGCCGGGGATGAATGCCGTCCTCGATAGCCAATGAAACGCACTGACACACGGATAGTACTTGTGTTCTATCCGAAGTTAAGCCATAATAGACGGTATGAGCGTTCTGCCTAA
>CALKHR010000107.1 GCA_937988885.1 uncultured Roseiflexaceae bacterium
TGTCGTCTGCGGGCGATGAGGGCAAGCTGCCTGCTTTCGCTGGCAGTCGTTGACACTTCTATGTCTCACCAAGTCGCCGCGTTGCATAGGTGAGTTGTTTGGTGATCAACGCATTGGCGGCTCGACCTTGTTCAAAGTTTTCGGCTTGTTCTCGGGCAATCACACTCAATTCGCGTTCGCCGAGCGCCTCGAAGCGAGTGGCAGCCGCGCGCATGAGGCGGGCAGCCTCAGCGAGCGAGCCAGCAGCGGCCTGCGCTTGGGCGCGTCGTTGCAATCGCGCAGCCGCAGCACGCGCAGCCGCATCGAGCAGTTCGGCAGGCGCGGCGGGCACTGAGGCTTGGTAGCAGACATCCAGCTTGGTGCTGCGTTCGGGGCCATTCGCGGTGGCCAACGCGAACTCCGCCAGCGTTGCGCATCCGGCAGGCCGGGGAACTACGAGAAATTCCAACAACACGCTGATCTGCGCTTTGGCGGCCAGATCGCCGAGCACCAGCGACACGGGCTGCAACGTGTTCGTCTCGTGCAGGGTGGTGAGCGTGGGGCGGATCTGCGTGACGCGCCGCAGCAGCATGCCATCACCAGGCGTGATAGTGAGGCTCACGGCATGGGCGGAGGCGTTGCGCGAGGCTTCGAGTTCGGCGGCGATCGCACGGGGAATTTCGTCGGGCGTGTGCAGGAACAGCGCGCGTCCTCCACTGCGATCGGCCAAAGCGGTCAGCACCTCGTCCTGGAACTCGCCCCCCAAGCCGATCGTGCTGATCGCAATGCCGTCGGCGGCGGCAGCACTGGCCAGCGCAAGGCATGCCTCGGGGTTCTGCGTAAAGCCATCGGTGAGCAGCAGCAGGCGGTCGATGCGGGAGGTGGAGCCTTGACGTCCCTGGCGCAGTTCATCGATCGCCCGCTCGATGCCGCGCGCGAGATCGGTCTGTTCGCCGAGATTGAGGCTCGCGAGGCGACCGATGCCACGGGCCAACTCGGCGCGGGCAGCACCCGAGGTGCTGCGATTGAGCACCACGGCTTCCTCCGCGCAGGCGATGAGCGCAAAGCGGTCGTTGCCATCGAGGCGTTCGACAATGCTGTGCAGCGCACGTGCGACGTAATCGAGGGCGTTGGAGGCGGCGGCCCGCACATCGGCTGGCACGGGGCTGCTCAACTGCCAGACTGGCACACCATCCACTAAAACTTCTTGCGCGCCACCCTCACGGATCAGCGCACGGAACTGCGCCTCATCGACGATCGGGATACGCATTGAGCGGCTGGCATCGGCCACAAACGCCCAGTTGACGGGCTGCGCGCTCGCGTCGCTGGTGCTGCCGATCGTGAGCAGGAGGTAGCAGACCTGCGGCTCCGAGAGCAAGCCAACTGTCGGTTGTGCGGGTGTTGCGCGAAGGCTTAGTGCTGGCATAGTGCAATTATACCGAAACTTGGCGGAGTGCATGCATCCCGATTGTATGCGGTTTTCTTCGTCCTGTCCACGGATCAAATCCTGGTGAAAATAGCGGCATATCCAGTTTACGACAGAACCAACGTACCTCGCAGCCTCAGATGACACAGCTTGTTGGTAAACGCCGCCGAGCCAGATTTGGTATGAACCATCATCGTACAGCCCTGTTTGACAGTTTGGAGGTATGGTTGTAACATAGAAACATTCAAATATTTGAATATAGCAATAGTACAAGGAGGTCGCGTGAATCAAGCGGTTCATCGATTCAAGGCTGAATTCTTCAAAGCTCTGGCGCACCCGGCACGATTGGTGATCCTCGAACAGTTACGCGATGGCGAGCGCAGCGTGCAGGAGCTTCAGATCGCACTCAGTCTTGATCAATCGAGTGTATCGCAGCAGTTAGCGGTGCTACGCAATCGCGGGATTGTGGAGGCGCGCCGCGAAGGAACAACGGCGTTTTATCGGGTGTGCGACCCGCTGCTGTTCGAACTGCTTGACATTGGTCGGGTGATCTTCAGTAACCAATTGATTAGCTCAAAGGAGATGCTTGATCAGTTGAATCAGGAGGGCGCGTCGAGTTAGATGCAGGCTATCGAACTGCCAACCTTCGAGACGCGCAGGGAGCCATTGTTGAATGGAATCGTGTGTACGGCAGGAATGGTCGAACCAAAACCCGTAAGCCAACCTCGTTGGTATAGCCTCAGGCTCGTCCGCAAGGTCGAGTCTTCGTTCGTTTTGCAGTTGCAGAAGGGGTTCATATATGCGGGTCGCTCGTCCGCAGCTTAAGCTTGTATCAATTTTGCGCGAGGAGTTTCGCGGGTATGGGTTCGCATCGTTCCAGCGCGACCTATTGGCAGGTTTGACGGTTGGGGCGGTGGCGTTGCCATTGGCGTTGGCGTTCGGCGTGGCGTCGGGCAGCACGCCCGCAGCCGGTTTAGTAACTGCGATTATTGCGGGATTGGTGATCGCCGCCTTCGGTGGCGCGTCGTTCCAGATCTCCGGGCCGACTGGCGCGATGTCGGCGATCCTGATCGGCTTGTCGATCCGCTACGGCATGAGCGGCATCTGGGTCGCTGGCCTGATCGCCGGTATCATGCTGATTCTGCTGGGATTGTTTCGGCTTGGGCGGTACATCTCGTTCATCCCTTCGCCCGTGATCGTCGGCTTTACCTCCGGCATCGCGCTGATCATCGCGATCGGGCAGTTGGATAATGTGATGGGTATCCAAACGCCGCCCGCCGAGAATACCCTGTTGAAGATCAGCGAATATTTCCAGCATCCGCCGACGCCCGATTGGCGAGCGCTGGTGGTGGCGCTGATCGTGGTGGCGACGATGGTGGTGCTGCCGCGCATCACGACGCGCGTGCCTGGCTCGTTGGTCGGCCTGGTGATCGCCACGATCGTGACGGTGGTGGTGGGCTGGGACATCCCGATCATCGGCAACATCCCCAACACGATCGTGTTGGAGGAGCGCCTGTCGTTCAGCGCCATCCCATGGTCGCAACTGCACGAGTTGATCGCTCCGGCCATCGCGATCGCGGCGCTGGGCGCGATCGAGACGCTGCTGTGCGGCGCGGTGGCTATGAATATGACGGGCAAGCCGATCGACAATAATCAAGAGTTGATCGGGCAAGGCATCGGCAATATTCTCATCCCGTTCTTCGGCGGCGTGCCCGCTACTGCCGCGATCGCGCGCACCAGCGTCGGCATTAAGAGCGGCGGCGTGACGCGCATGGTCAGCATCATCCACGCGTTGGTGCTATTGCTCTCGGCGCTGGTCTTGGGCAACCTGATCAGCAAGGTGCCGCTGTCCGCATTGGGTGGCGTGCTGATGGTGACGGCGTGGCGCATGAACGAGTGGGAATCGATCCGCTTCTTCGCATCGCGACGCCTCAAGCACGCATTGGCCGGCATGCTAGTGACGATGGTGGCGACGGTGGCGCTGGACCTCACGCAGGCCATCCTGATCGGCATCGCGTTGTCGGCAGTGATCTATCTGCGGCAATCGGCGAGCGCCACCAGCGTGATCGGCGAGGCGGTCAACATCGAGAAGGTGCGCGGCAACGGCTACGATCTGGAGCGGGCCTGCCCCGATATTCACGTGTTCTACCTGACGGGGCCGTTGTTCTTCGGCTCGGTCAGCACGGTGACGGAGATGGTGGGCGCGGCGCAGGAGAAGTACCGCACGTTGGTGATCAGCATGCGCGGCGTGCCGATCGTCGATGTGATGGGTATTCACGCGCTTGAGCAGTTGTTGCACCAGCAGCACGCTCGGGGCGGCACTGTGCTGTTCAGCAGTATGCAGCCCGCCGTGCGGCGCATGCTGGAGCGCGCCGGGCTGATCGAGCAGATCGGCGAGCAGAACTTGTACTGGAGCGCAGCGGAGGCGATCGTGGCGGCACACAACGCGCACATCACAAGCAATTGTGCCCACTGCCAGGGTATGTCGCCGCTGCCGCTGCGGTCGCACTAAAGGCCTTGTTGCATCGACCTGTTAGGCGTGTGTTTACAGCATTCCAATGCCACAAACCACACCTAACAGGTCATTATCGTTCGAAATCCCACCGCCCCGAGCAGTCGCACAATAGTCACAAGCCTTCCGAGCAAATGCTTCCCAAACCGCTGTGCAATCTGCGAAATCCGTGGTTTGACGATGAGCGCGGGTTGCTCTATAGTAACCCCGCCGCACACGGCAGATCCGGAAGGTGCAAGCACACTTGCCCACCACAACCCAATCGCTATCGCTTGTTTGGAGGTTGATATGATGCTGCGAATCAGCGCTGGGCCGTTTCGCTACGTTGCTCGGCTCGAACAGCAGGACGCGCCAAAAACCTGCGCGGCGTTCCTCAAGTTGCTGCCGTATCAGCAAAAACTGATACACGCCCGCTGGAGCGGCGAGGCATGCTGGGTTCCGCTGGGCGATTTCGCGCTCGGCGTTGGCTTTGAGAACGCCACCAGCCACCCCGCCCCTGGCGAAATCCTGTGGTACCCGGGCGGCTACAGCGAAACCGAGATCCTGTTCCCTTACGGCGCAAGTTGCTTCGCCAGTAAACTCGGGCAACTCGCAGGCAATCACTTCCTTACCATTGTCGAGGGCCGCGAACAACTTCGCGAAATGGGTCGAACCGTGCTCTGGCAAGGCGCACAGGATATCTTGTTCGAAGCGGTCTAAACAACGTCGCCACGGATCTATGGTGCGAGAATCATCGGCGACACCACCTCAGCACGCACCCTACTCATAGGAGAGTACGGAATGACAACACGAGTCGCAATCGTCACGGGCGCCGCCAGCGGAATCGGGCGCGCCATCGCCGAAGGGATGGGCCAAGCAGGCTACAAGGTCGTCGTGGCCGATCTACCGACACAACCCGGCCAGGAAGTCGCCGACTCCATCGGCGGCCTCTTCGTACCGGGCAACCTCGCCAAACGCGCCGACTGTCGACAACTGATCGATGCCACCCTCGAACACTATGGCCGAATCGACATCATCGTGAACAACGCTGGCTTCCAGCACATCGACGCGATCGTCGATTTCCCCGAGGATGTTTGGGAGACAATGCAGGCCGTGATGGTCACTGCACCATTCTTGCTGACCAAGTACGCCTGGCCGACGCTGCAGAGCCAAGGCTGGGGCCGTATCATCAATATCTCGTCGGCGCTGGGCCTGGTGGGCGCGCCTTTCAAGGCATCCTACGTCGCGGCCAAGCACGGCGTGATCGGCCTCACACGCACCATCGCGCTGGAGGGCGGTCAATACGGCATCACCGCCAACGCGATCTGCCCGGCCTACGTGCGTACGCCGCTGGTCGAGAATCAGATCGCCGATCAAGCCCGCACCCGCAAGATCCCGATCGAGGAAGTGGTCGAGAAGGTGATGCTGGAGCCAACCGCCATCAAGCGCCTGATCGAGCCATCCGAGATCGCCTCGCTCGTGCTCTACCTCTGCTCGGACGCGGCGGGAGCCATCACCGGCACAACGCTGTCGATCGACTTGGGTTGGACCACCCAGTAAGCCTCAATGCAAAAGACGACCACGCGGTTGGTCGTCTTTTGCATTTCTCACATCCCTCACGCAGTTCTGGTTTTTGTGAAAGGGGCCAGCGGCTGTTGTTCGGCTGGTGGCCCATGCCTCCTGCAGATGCCCTTACGCTGGGCGGCCACGCGGCTGCACGGGTCGCTTCAGCAGTGTGGCCACCATCCCCGCAGCGCCGCGCTCCGCCCCGTAAGTCGCCCTGCGCTTGGTGCTCAGCGGGGCATGCTGGTAGGGCCTGCGCACTGCCGCTGCGCTCTTCTTCCCAAAACCCAACAGCCTCGCATAGCGCACCGCCGCTATTGTGAGCGGTAGTGCACTTCCGAAAGGGCGCGCAGGCGGTCGGCGGCCTGCTCGGGCGTGATGTCGCGCTGCGGCTCGCCCAACATCTCGAAGCCCACCATAAACTTGCGCACGGTAGCCGAGCGCAGCAGCGGCGGGTAGAAGTGCGCATGCAGGTGCCACTCGGGGTAGGCGGCCCCATCCACGGGGCGCTGGTGAAAGCCCATCGAATAGGGGAACGAGACCTCGAACAGGTTGTCGTAGCGCGTCGTGAGCCGCTTGAGGATGTCGGCCAAGGCGTCGCGCTCGGCATCGTCGAGATCGGGGATGGCGCCCACCGCCCGCCGACTGATCACCATCGTCTCGAACGGCCACACCGCCCAAAACGGCACCAGCGCCACGAAATGCTCGTTGGTGCAGACGAGGCGCGTGCCCTCGGCGAGTTCGTAGGCCAAGTAATCGGCCAGCAGAGTGCGGCCATGCTCGGCGAAATAGTCGCGCTGCGATTCGAGTTCGGCCTGTACGTGCTGCGGGATGGCGGAGGTGGCCCAGATCTGGCCGTGCGGGTGTGGGTTGCTGGCGCCCATCATCGCGCCACGATTCTCGAAGATCTGCACGTAGGTGATGGTCGGATCGGCGCTCAACTCCAGGTATTGCTCGGCCCACACGTTCACCACCGCCCGCAGATCGGCGATCTCCATCTCGGCCATCGTCAGGTCGTGGCGAGGCGAGAAGCAGATCACCCGCGAGGTGCCCCGCGCACTCTCGGCGCGGATCAGGTGGTTGGGTGCGAAGGAGCCTTCGGGCGTGTCGGGCAGCAAGGCCGCGAAGTCGTTGGTGAACACGAAGGTGCTGGTGTAATCGGGGTTTTTGTGGCCTCCCGCTCGCGCATTACCGGGGCAGAGGTAGCATTCGGGATCGAAGGCGGGGCGTTGTTCGGGCGCAGGCCGTTCGACTTGACCTTGCCAGGGCCGTTGCGTACGGTGCGGCGAGACCAACACCCATTCTCGGCTCAGCGGATTGTAGCGCCGATGCGGATGGTTATGGAGATCGAACATGAGGCTCTCGCTTATCTTTCAAATGCTTAGAAAGGGAAGTATAGCACACGGCTTGATACAGACATGTTACAATAGAAAGCCCATGATGCCACTTGCCTGGGCGGCATTGTTCGACAGAGGAGGTGCGCGGTATGCCAAGTCCCACTCCGGTCTACATTGTCGATGCTGTGCGCACGCCGATCGGGCGGCGCGAGGGCAGCCTCCACGAGATTCACCCGGTCGATCTGGCGGCGCACGTGCTGCGGGCGATCGTCGAGCGTTGCAAGATCGCACCCGCCCACATCGATGATGTCGTGCTCGGCTGCGTCTCGCAAACGGGCGAGCAGGGCGGCAATATCGCTCGGCTTGCGGCGCTCCAAGCAGGTTTCCCCGTCGAGGTACCCGGCTACAGCCTGAACCGCATGTGTGGCTCCAGCCAACAGGCGGTGCACAGCGCGGCGCAGGCGGTGGCGGCTGGCGATTGCGATCTGGTGATCGCCGGCGGCGTCGAGGTGATGTCGCGCGTGCCGATCGGCTCCGATTGGTCGCCCAAACTCGCGCCCGCCGATTTCCCACACGAACTCATCCACCAGGGTATCTCCGCCGAACTGATCGCCGAGCATTGGGGGTTGCGTCGCGAGGAGCTCGACGATTACGCCCACGAGAGCCATGTCCGGGCGGCTGCGGCTACGCGGGCGGGCTGGTTCGAGCGCGAGATCGCACCGTTCCCTCTGCCGCATGGCCAATTCCGCACCGATGAGGGCATTCGCATGGAGCCCAATCGCGAGAAGTTGGGCACGCTACGGCCCGCCTTCAAGCCAGAAGGGATGATCACGGCTGGCAACAGTTCGCAGATCAGCGACGGCGCTGCGGCGGTGTTGCTGGCCTCCGAGGCGGCGGTGGAGCGCTACGGGCTACGGCCTCGGGCGCGTATGCTGGCGCGGGTGGCGGTGGGCAGCGATCCTGTGATGATGCTGACGGGGCCGATCCCAGCTACGCGCTTGGCGTTGCAACGGGCCAATCTTCAACTTGATGATATCGATCTCTTCGAGGTTAACGAGGCGTTCGCTAGCGTGGTGTTGGCGTGGCAGCGCGAGATCGGCGTGCCGCTCGACCGCGTGAACGTCAACGGCGGCGCGATCGCTTTGGGGCACCCGCTCGGCGCGTCGGGCGCTCGGCTGCTTGCCACGCTGCTGCACGAACTTGAGCGACGCGGGGGACGCTACGGGCTGCAAACAATGTGTATCGGCCACGGCATGGGCACCGCCACGATCATCGAGCGGTTGTGACCTGCGGGTTTGGTATGACGCACGGCTCGTGCCTTTCCTATGCAAAATAGTTATCCAAGCTAAAAATAGACGTATCCCTCACCCCAGATGTGTTCGGTATAACTATTGACGCATTCACACAAGCAAATATGCCACATGCCATACGTTCTATTCATGGCATCACTTTTTTCTACGTCTCAGCCAAACACAATTCAACGAGCCCTGCTTACGGCACTACCATTCGCTGAATGAATAGCGACATGCCCATGCTCAACGTTGTACCTTATGTCTTGTTGTACCTCGTTCCTGCAGTTATTTCTGCTGGTTTAGCGTGGTACGCTTGGGGCCACCGGCACATCCCCTCGGCACGCTCTTTTAGCTATTTGATGTTGGCGATCGTCTTTTGGTCGATCTGCCACACGTTTAGTGTGGCGAGCAGCCAATTGCCGAGCGTGCTCTTTTGGGCGCAAGTGCAGTACGGTGGCATCGTGCTGATTGGGCCGTTCTGGCTGTTGTTCGCGCTGAGGTACACTGGCGCGAGCCACCAGAACTTGCTCTGGACACAGCGCGGGTTGTTGCTGATCGCCGCGATCACCTACGTGATGGTGCTCACCAACGGGCTGCACCATTTGTGGTGGCCGACGGTTGGCCTCGACCTGAACCGTCCGTTCGGTTCGCTGGAGATCACGCGGGGGCCGCTGTTCTGGGCGCACGCGGTGTTCAGTTATAGCTGTGTGCTGCTGGGCTTCACGCTGATCCTGCGGGCCGCCGTAGTTACGCAACCGCCCTTCCGCCGCCAAGCATGGCTTGTCACGTTCGGCGCGCTGTTCCCGATCGTCGGCAATATCGTGCACCTGTTGGGTTGGCGCATGACTGTGGTCGATGACCCAACGCCGTTCCTGTTCGCGGGATCGGGCCTGATGATGGGCTACGCAGTGCTGCGCTACCAACTGCTCGACCTCACACCGATCGCCCAACGCGAGATCTTCAACCATCTGCCGGATGGCATAGTAGTGCTCGATATGCGTGGCTATGTCACTGCGATCAATACGTTAGCGCCGCCATTGCTAGCCACCAACCGAAAGCAGTGGCTCGGCGAGCCGTTCCTGGCCAGCCTCAGCGGCTCACCGCTGGAGACGGCGCTCTACGAGTTGCTCGTGCCGCCCGCGTTGGCAGCAAATCGCGAATTTACCTACGAACACGACGGGGAATTGCGCGCGATCGAACTGCACTTGATCCCACTCGAAGCCGATGGCGTGCGCGCAGGATCGCTGCTGGTCCTGCGGGATCGTACCGCCCGAATGGCGATCGAGCGTTCGCTCGGCCAGCAGATCAACAACTTGACACTGCTCAATCACCTGGCACGGGCGGCGAATGCGGCGATTCAGACCGATCAAGTGGTACGCACGATCGTCCGCGAGTTGATCCGCAATCAGAAGGGCGAACGCATCACATTGGGGCTGTTGCGGCCCGGCCAATCGCCGCTCTACCTGGTGGTCGATGAGGCGGTCGATCTAGTGCCCACACTCGAAGGCCAGGTGCTCAGCCATAGCGACTTTCCGCGCTTGCCCATCGTGATCACCAACCGCAATATCCAGGTGGTGCAACTCTCCGACCCAACGTTAATTGGCACACCCACCTACGCGCTATTGCAGAGTGCCAAGCTGAGCACTGTGCTGATCGTGCCGCTCTACGGCCAATCCAAGCCGCTCGGCGCGATGTTTGTGGGATATACGGCGGAACACACCATCCAGCCAGACGAGCGACGCTTCTTCGAGATCGTCGGCGAACTGGTGGCCGACGCGATCCTGCGCAGCCAACTGCACGATCAAGCGCAAGAGGCCAGCCGCACCAAATCGGCCTTCCTTGCGACCGTCAGCCATGAATTGCGCACGCCGCTCACCTCGATCATGGGGTTCACCGCTATGCTCTCGCACGATGTGTTCGGCGGCCTGCCCGAGCGCGCCTACGAGCCGCTCTCGCATATCGAGCACAATAGCAAGCGCTTGTTGCGGCTGATCGACGATATTCTCGATTTCTCAAAACTGGAAGCCGGGCGTTTCCACGTGGATCTCTACCCTGTGTCGATATCGAGCGTGGTGTCCACCGTTGTCAACACGCTCCAGCCACAGGTGCAGGAGCGGAATCTGGAACTGCGTGTTGATGTGCCACGCGATGCGCCGCTCGTGCATGCGAACAGCGAACGACTCGAACAGGTGCTGATGAATCTGATCGCCAACGCGATCAAATTCACCGATCACGGCAGCATCTTGGTGCGGGTGACATACGATGAGGAACGGCTGCGCTGCAGCGTCAGCGACACGGGCATCGGCATCGCCCCAGAGCATCTACACCTGCTGTTCCAAGAGTTTCGCCAGATCGACAATCACCACACCCGCAGCAACAGCGGCACGGGCTTAGGCTTGGCGATCAGTAAGCGCCTGATGGAAGTGATGGGAGGCAGCCTCACGGTCGAGAGCAGTTTGGGCGCTGGCTCGACCTTCACCTGCGAGTTGCAGTTGGCTACCGAACGACTGCGCGAACAAGTCGCCGGTAGCCCCTACTCCGAAGTAAGCTAACGAATCGCGCTAGAGCGCCATCGACATCTCGTGCTGGCGGTCGCTCTCGTAGAAGCCAGCCGCATTGTAGCCAGCGATCACCGGACTATCGCTTGGTTCGTTGATCGTGATGATGCGGTCGGTTCGCGCTTGTAGTGCTGCGAGCAGCGCCGCCGTGTTGGTGGCATCCAGCGCCGCCAAATCGCAGATCCGCGCGCTCCCATCGGGGCCGATTTGATACAGCACATACGCCGCAACCTTGTCGCCATCCATCACCGCCAAGCCCTGCATCGGGTCGCGCACCAACAGGCTAGACAGGTCGCGCTGCCAAGCCGCAGGAACCGCGTGCAGCGCCGCGAAATGGCTCAACAATTGCCCCGCATCAGCCTCCACCACAGCAACACCCGATGAAGTTGGTGGCGTATCTTGCTCGGGTTTGCGCCACTCCAAGATCAGCAGATCGCGCTGAATCGTCATCCCCGCCCGTTGATAGGTCTTGATCGCCCGCTCGTTGCGTGTCAGCACCTCCAAGCCGAATTGCCGCACTCCCGCCTGTCGCGCCCGCTCGATCATCGCCTGCGCCTGCGGAAGCGCTAGCCCACGCCCACGGTACGGCAGCGTGACGCCAAAACCCCCGCACCATGCCCGCGAACCACGCAACCCAATCAACGCGATTCCCGCCGGCACATCATCGATCAACATCACCAACGAATGGTGTAGATCGACGTTATCCAGCCGAATATTGCGCGCCAACATCTCGTTCGTGGTATTGGAGGGATAGAAATAATTCTCAAACGAGCGCCGAAACAGATCAACAACCATCTCAAAAGGAAATAGTGCAGTTGATACAAAGCGCGGTTGAATCGACATAGAAGCCTCATTCCATTGTGAAATTGATATCAAGTGCCAAAGGCAATACAGCTGTAGTATACTAACACCAACAGAGAACGAACCTGAACGACGAGACGGCAGTTCTTTCTATCCAGGAGTCATGCATGCGACAGGTGTATATCGTGCTGTTGAGCAGCATGTTGTTGTTAAGTTCCTGCGGAAGTTTATCGAGCGCCCAACCAGCGAGTCAAGGCACTGCACCCGCCGCAGCGGCGCCAACCACAAGCGTACCCACAGCACCACCTCCGGCAAGCCCAACCTCAGCGCCGACAGCCACCACTGCAGTACCGAGCGCCACAGCGACCAGCGCGCCAACTGCTACACCCGAGCCTACGGCGGAGCCGACAGAGGAACTGTTCCTGCCCGCGGCCACACACACCGCCGTGCCGAGCGTTGAGGCGAGCGCCACCGCCGAGGCGAGCACGCCAACTGCTGCGAACACCACCACGAACACCGCCGCGCCATCGAGCAGCCGGGCCGCGAGTAGCGAGCCAATACGGCTGCGCATCCCCGACATCAAGCTAGACGGCAAGCTCGTCTCGGTGGGACTCGATGCCAACCGCATCCCGATCGTGCCCGATCACGACATCGGTTGGTACAATCTGAGTGCCAAACCCGGCGAGGGTGAGAATATCGTACTCTGGGGTCACGTATTGCGCTTCCGCCATGCGCCCGACATTCCAGCACCATTTGCCAACATCAAAACGCTGCAGCCCGGCGCAGAGGTCGTGCTGTACGATGCCGACGGCGGCGAGCATCGCTACGTCGTCACCCAGCAGATCTGGGTGAAGCCGAATCAGGTCGAGTATATTTTGCCTCGGGGCAAGGAGATGGTGACGATGGTATCGTGCATCGGCGACAAAGTGATCAGCAACGGCGAAGTGATCGATATGACCAATCGCTTGATCACGATCGCCGAACCGGTCGGCTGATGCCAGAGGTGCCGCCGAATGTGATGTCGATGCGCTACCCGATCAACAGCGCGTCGACATCACGGCTTTCGCATCTTCGCCGTCCAAACGGATGTGATAAGCGGGCGAACATAACAAAATCGGGCCACCGCTGGCCCGATCACAAACGTAAGCACCGCATCTTAATGAGCCATAATCCGAATATTGCCCCGTAACAGCAGATTGGACGAGCGCAGTTTATACGCTAAATCCTGTGCTAAATTCCGAATAACCACGTAGCCGATCCGAGGATCACTCTCACACAGCCGCCGGAAATCCGGTTCGCGGATCACGATCAAGGTCGTTGGCTCAGCAGCAACTACCGTTGCGGAACGCATCGCGCTATTGAGAAGGATCATCTCGCCAAAGCATTGCCCTTGGTACAGCATATTGATGGTGGATGGAGCGAAATCACCGTTCGGTCGGCGCGAATTGATCATCACGCGGACACTGCCCTCGTGAATGATATACAACTCATCGCCGCCATCGCCTTCCTCAAACACAGCTTTACCAGTTGGTACCCGCAGCGCTTTGCATAATTCTGCAACCTTGAGCAACTCCTCATCGAGTAAACCCGCAAAAATCTCAACACGGCGCAGGTTATCGATCACCCGAGTATTGGCGTTCATAGCCGCCCCTTTCAACCACTATTGTCTATTAACCGCCTGAGCGCATGATCCAAGAGTGCCGATAAGATGATCTTGAGATAACACGATACTTCTCTTTGGTCGCGCACCACAAGAGCAACGTTACAATGCCCACTCAACATTCCCACGGTAGATTCGTAGTATAGCATAGTGCTAGCAGAAACAGTATATGCCACTTTGCCCCATATCGTATCTGCTCTGCCTATACGCCTATGCCACATACTATCTCACCGCACTACCTTGTTTCGTACTCTTTTCAAAAAAGAGTATCTCGTATGCGAAATATTCCCTCAACACTCGTTCTTCCTCATGAGACAAGTAATGTGCGGCTTAACAAGCTGGCAAATGAGACAATCAAAGGATATGCCACCATGCACACCATCAACATCCTAGCCAACATGTTCGCCTTTGATGATTGCCCAGATCATGGGCCGTATGAGGATGGTAGCTGCCCTAAGTGCTAAGCCAGCCTAGCAGCCTTATCCCAACCTCGACATCGCAGCACACAATGTAGTCACCGAGGAAGGATAATCATGATGCACATCAATACGTACGATTCCCACACCAAACGTTAGCGTAGGCTTCTCAATCCCTCATCATCAACACGACACTGTACCACGCCTCCTACTACTTTGGGTCTTAGGCACCTGTCTCAACTAAGACCCAAAGTAGTAGTGCGTCTTCATCCGCCATTCAGCTTGCGAGCGGGAGAGGTGTCACCAACGAACGCCACACACCTCAACACCCCAAGCATAGGCCGATCGACAGGGACGCTTACTAGTAGAAACGATTGAATGCTTGTATAGGGTGCATACCAGGGGCAAAGACTGAGGGAAACCCGACGTATGGCCTAAGATTCATCGATCGGAGGGCCGATCACCACGCGGAAGCCTAAGTGGTAGCGCCAAGCAGTGGGGGGTAGACGGCTGCGGTACGTGCAACGCGCATGAGTGGGTTGCGCCGCGCACGAGGAGCCGCGCAACGTGTAACGCCCCGCTTCGTCGAACGGTTGCGACGAGTTGGGGTAACTGCGATACTGGTCGATCGTCCATTCCCACACATTGCCGATCATATCGTGGGCGCCGTAGGGGCTGACGCCAGTGGGATAACAACCGATCGGCGCGGTGTACCAGTTCTGGCGGCCATCGGCGGTGTTGGCCCGCGTATTATCCCACTCATCGCCCCAGGGGTAGCGGCGTTGCTTCTGCAACTGCGCATCCCAACTCGCCGCCTTCTCCCACTCCACCTCTCGCGGCAGACGCACCACCAAGCCAGGCGCCAGTTTGCCCATCTCGGTCAAGCGCCGCGTCAGCCAAGCGCAATAGTTGGTGGCGTCGTGCCAAGTGACACCCACCACAGGACAAGCCGGATTGTTGAAACGCAGATCGTACCAATAGTGCGGGCGCGGCACCGCGCGATTCTCATCCAGGAACAGCTTGTACTCGCGATTCGTCACCGGATGCATGCCGATCGCAAACTCCGGCACATACACCTCTTGCCGAGGCGTCTCATCGGCGAAGCCCTGATCGTAGCCAAGGATAAACGTGCCCGCCGGCACATGCACCACCACTGGCAATTCAGGCTCGCGCAGCGCATCACCGAGGCGACCGAGCAGCATACCAGCCTGAATGCGATGCGCGATCGGGCACTCGGCATCATCGCGCATCTGCGTCAACAGTTGGCACACCTTCGCCTCGATAGTCAAGCCCAACTGCCCCCGATCGCCGATCTCAAGCAGACACTCCGCCGCCAACAGCACGTGCACCCGCACCTGCTCATCCTTCAGATCGTCGGATTCGAGCAGGATGTTGAGGAACTTCACCGTGCTCGATAAACGCTGACCGCGCTTGGCGCCGTGTACCGCCATCTGCAGCGCCTCGTGCCATTGCGGGTCACTGCCCAGCATCGAAGCGCGCGCGGGGAAATCGGGCAGTTGCACCAGCGCCCGAGCCGCCAGATATTCGCGCAACTGGCGGTTCGGCATTGTGTAGGACTCCGTGCCCACCGAAGCCAATAAACCGCAGCGACAACACCAGCGGATCAACTCGGCGATCATATCAATGCCACCACGCCGCCGCTCAAAACTCGCTATCGAGCGGCTCTCCGACAAATACGCCTTGATCTCGGCGTAACTCAGCGGCGACGGCTGCTCGTTCCCAGGCTCAAGCCGCTCCTGAAACGCTAGCGCCAACAGTTCGAGCATCGTCAGCCAGCGCTCGGTGGTGCCAGTGATAGGCGTGTGCACCGACAGATTCCGCGAAGTCACATCTTCGCTGATCATGTGCTCCCAGCCCTGCATCAGGCCCTGCGCGAGGCGCTGCAGCACAATCGCACGTTCCGCTGGAAACGAATAGCCCTCGGCGTGCGCCAGCACGTACAACGACACGCCGCGCGGCGTGCGCGCAACCTCAAGCAAACGGTCGTCGCCGTTGAGCGCGCCCTGCAACTGCGCCACCCGCTCGGCAACCATCTCGGGCAGCAACAAGTTGGCGAAATCGCCGATCGCCGTGTACCAGCGCGAAACAGCCTCATCGATCTGCTGCTGCTCGAACGGCGCGATCCGATACCGCACAAAATTGATCAGGCTCGCAGCCGCATTAGAATCGAGCGCACGCCACGAGAGCAGGTAGCGGTTGTTGGGGTAACGGGCGATGAACCGCCCAAGCGCGATCCAATACGCGTGGGGCTGCGGCTCGGTGGGAAAATCGTCGAGATCATCGATCATCACCAAACATTCGCCGCGCTCAAGCAACTGCTGAATGGTTGGAACCAGCGCATCGAGATCGCTAAACTGCAACCAGCGCTCGATCGACGACCAGAACACCGACGGGCCAGGCTGCATCATGCCATCGGGGGCAGCACCGGCGCTCACCAACATCGTCGCGATCTCGCGAGCTTTCAAGAAGATCGGCAGCGGGATCGGGTCGGGCCAGGCGGCCACCAGATTCGCCGCCTCGGCAGGCTCACCCGTAGCGCGCGCCGCACACGCGAGGGCGAGCATCTGCAACGCGGTCGTCTTGCCGCTGCCTGCCTCTCCCTCAAGCAAAATACGCGTACCGGGCTTGCTCATCAACTCGAACAGCGAGGACGCCTCTTGATAGAGCGCCGAGGTGTTTGAACCGCTGGCGTGCAAAGGGATAAAGGTGCGCTCGACATACAGCTCGGTAAGCTGCAAATAGAGGTTGCCCCAAGCGCTGGGCATAAATTGAGGAGCATAACGTACTTGATCTATCAACATGCGCCGATAGACCAACAAAAGGGCATCAATATCAGTTGCCGCAGGGTTGGTCGGGTGAGGATTCGGAGGAGCAATATCACCGGGAGCATCTTGAACTTGAACGCCTAATGCCCGTAATTCGCTTTTGATACGGGAGATCTCCCCACGAGCTTCATCAAATTGATGCCAAATATAAGGAGGGGCAAACGCTCCAAAATATGCGCGTTGTACCTCTAAAAAACTGATCGTGCGTCGATGAACGTCTAACAGACGTTGCAAAGCGACAGTCGGTTCGCTCTCATCATGCATAGCGTGGTAGCTGAATGTTTGATCGCGAAGTCACCATGGTAATCATACGAACGATCTCACGCAGTTCAAAAGGCTTCGCCACCACATACTGACATCCCGCACGTTGAGCTGATTGAATCGTTGTACTACCATAATAAGCGGTGATAACAATAATAGGAACTTCTTCAAGTGCAGGGTCAGAACGCATATGCCGCACCACCTCCCAGCCATCCATACTTGGCATACAGAGATCTAACACCACAACTGTCGGGCAACACTCGCGTGCAAGCCGAACCGCTTCTTCGCCATTTGCGGCCTCAATAATAGTAAAATCGAGCGAGGCCAGTGAACGGTTGAGTAATCTCCGAATTTCGGGGGAGTCATCTACGATCAATGCAGTGGAAGACGACATGACGCACCTCGTTGGCATTCGGATAAGAAAACATTATTTCATAAGAAATAATATAAACAAAATACACTGTAACATATTAAAAAATAAAGTAACGTGATACTTCATTCGCTAATGTACAGTTTGATTATACCGCGCTAATCGCCGAACTAATGAGAATGTATGGACCGATTCTTTACGTAATCAGGCAAAACTATTTCTCGAACTACTGTTCAGTACATCCAAACTAATGTTGCTACTAGCTAAATGGTAAATGCGGCAAGTGAGCGTTTCTGCTCA
>CALKHR010000108.1 GCA_937988885.1 uncultured Roseiflexaceae bacterium
GATAAACTTCGATCATGGGGAGTTGGAGGAACATTAATCTAGCAATTAATATTATTGTAATGGGCTAAATGTATAATCAGCGGAGAAAAATTACACGTTGATTGCAGATTTGTAGTACGCATGCTTCCCGTTTTGTTTGATATTTGCTCTCGTGACCTGCAAGCCTGAAAGCGTACATAGTGCATTCCCAAGCCACATGTTGGATTTCCATAATTAATGTTCGAACATCCAAAATGAAGGATATGTCAGCATTAACCCCCTTCACACACGCTTAATGGCCATATCATTTTTCATTGCAAAGCGGTATACTCGTTAGAAATCGATCAATAATTCTCGTCACAACCAAGCAAGAGATCGTCGCACTATGCGTTTCACTCAGGAGCTACGCTCCCATCTTCAATACAAAATTATCCTGCCGTTCCTGATTCTTACGTTGCTGGTCGCGATTGCTGGCGCGGCTACTGCGTTTATGCTGATCACAAGTTCAGCACAGGAGCGCTTGAACAATCAGTTGGCGCAAGCGGCTCGTTCCACAAGCGATGCGATTGTAACCCAGGAGCGTGCCAACCTCGTTTTTCTGCGTGAAATGGCCTTCGCAAGTGCGAACCCCGCTAACAATGCTCCTGCGGTTGCTGATGCGCTTCAGGCTCGTGATCTCGATGGTCTTTCCCGCGCCCTCGAACCCTACTTCCGCAATGGCCGTCTGCGTCCCGGCGTGCGGCTCGATCGGCTGATCGCTTTCGATACCCAAGGGCAAGCGTTGATCGATTGGGAGATGCTTCCTTCTCCCAACGACTCGCCAATGGTCGATTACGGCACGCGCAACATCAGCGAGCTGTGGTTTGTGCCGCTGATCCTGCAAGGGCAGTACGATGAGGTTGGCGATAAATACGCGGGCTTGCTTGAGTTCAACAATAACGGCACCTCATCGCAATACCTCTTTAGTGTCGCGCCGGTGACGAGGGGTGATGAGATCGTGGGTGGCTTAATCGTCGCTTCGCGGCTCGATAACTTGCTCCAAACACTGAACGCCACGACGCAGACGGCGATCATTGCGGTTTATGACGCCGAGACTGGCCAGGCATTTGCAAGTTCTGCCTTGCTGGCAAATGGTTTAGCCGAACTGAATATGCGGCCCGAGATCGCGGAGCAGACGCGCCGCTTAGAGGTCGCCTCGGAGTTGAGCTATTACGACACCGTTTCGGTCAATGAGCGCCAGTACCAGTTTGCGTACGTGCCCTTGCGGGTGCGGAACAGCCTGGTGGGTCTATTGTCGGTTGGGTTGGCGCGCGATTATGTCGTCGGTCCGTGGAGCGACGCCGTTACGCCGCTCATGTTCTTGACGATCGTCTTGATGCTGATGATCATCGGCTTGGGCGTGTATATCGCCCGCCAGATCACGCGACCCTTACAGGAACTTGTCGATACCGCGCAGGCGGTGACGGCGGGGGATCTGGAGCGCCGCAGCCAAGTCACGGTTCAAGATGAGGTTGGCGTGCTCTCCGAGTCGTTCAACAATATGACGGCGCACTTGCTCAACCTCTACAGCGAGGTGCATGCCGAGGCGAGCCGTCGCGCGGCGATTGTGGAGAGCATCACCGATGGTGTGATTATGTGCGATCCCTCCGGCCAGGTGCAGCTGTTCAACCGCGCCACCCGCACGATGCTCAAACTCGCCGATGATGAGCCTGGCCCACAGCGGATCGAGGATATTCCGCTCGTGCAGGTCACTGATCCGGCCTTGGCATTCGGCGAGACCCGTGCACACAATCTCTACAATTTGCACGAGTATATTGTGCGTGTGACCGATGCCCCGGTCGTTGATAATAACGGGGTGACGATCGGCGTTGTGTATCTGCTGCAGGATCTCACCAGCGAAGTGGCGATGGACCGCGCTAAGACGAATTTTATCGCCACCATCTCGCACGAGCTACGTACGCCGTTGACGGTGTTGGGTGGCAATACCGAGTTGCTGTTGCGCAACCTGATGGGTCCGCTCTCCGATGAACAGCGCGTGCTGGTCGAGGCGATGCGCAAACATACGCTCGGTATGACGGCGCTGCTGAATAATGTGATCACGATCGCCGGCTTGGAATCGGGCACACTGACATTCGATATGGCTCCTGTGGCGGTTGCGAGCGTGGTGAAGGATGCGCTGTGGTCGCAGCGCAGCCAGATGATTGCCAAAGGCCTGGAGCTTGAGATCGATGTGCCCGAGGATCTGCCGCTTGTTTTTGCTGATAGTCACCAGTTGCGCAGCGCGCTTCAGCAACTGCTCGATAACGCCAAGCGCTACACGCAGGCTGGCAAAATCAGCATCCGGGCGACGCATGAAGGCGACGATGTGCGTATCGATATCAGTGATACGGGTCAGGGCATCAGCGAGGAGCTATCGCCACAACTCTTCACTCGTTTTTCGCGCGGCGAACAGGGCATTAATTCCGCCGAGCGTGGTATTGGCTTGGGGTTGACGATCGCTCGCCAACTGATCGAGCGACAAGGTGGCTCGTTGTGGCTGGAGAGCACGTCGGAGCAAGGCTCGACGTTCAGCCTCAAGATCCCCTGCGCTAAAGAGACGCTCGATGAGCATTGTATTGCGACGGCGGCTTAGCTAAACGATCCATGCATCCATGAGACAGCCGATAAAAAGTAATTCGCAACGGCGGCCAGATCAGCGAATGATCTGGCTTTTAGTGCTGCTTGCGTTATTACTTGGTATCCTTGGTATTTTCGGCGTAGCTCAGTTGGTGTTGCGAGCGCTCACCCCGTATGCTGCTATTTACCCGCAGAGTCTCTTGGCGAAGGTGGAGGCCAATTACGGGGCCTGGGATCAGATGGATCTGCTCTCACTACCTCCGCTGAGCCTAGAGGCTGCCCAAGCCGCAGAGCGCGATTTAGCAGAGGGCAATGCTACAGATTTTTCTCAATCGGTGCCGGTGGCGGTGTTGCCTCCTGTTGCTCCCACTTCGATAGAACCGCTTCCCAGCCCAACGCCAACACCAGAGCCGACCGAGATCGTCGCTTTTGAGAGTACGCCGCAGCCCGAGGCCGAAGAAACGCAGGTTGCTTCGATACCGACTGCGACCGAACCATCGCGGAATCCGGCGACGGTTGTTCAGCCGACTGCGGTTGCTACGACTGAGGCGCAGCCAACACCTACTCCGGTTCAGGTTACGGTGCAGCCAACGTTGACACCGACCGTGATACCTACCCCTTCGCCGACGCCGATCGTTCCTACGCCGATCGTTCCTACGCCGACCGTCCCTACGCCGGTTGTGCCAACCGTGCCGCAGCCGACTGTGCGCCCAACCGAGATCACGCGTCCGACGTTGGTGTTCGTGACGAATACGCCAACCAATATACCTCCAACCTCGGTGCCGAACACACCAACGAACACCGCGACGAATACACCA
This sequence comes from uncultured Roseiflexaceae bacterium, assembly GCA_937988885.1. Taxonomy (GTDB): domain Bacteria; phylum Chloroflexota; class Chloroflexia; order Chloroflexales; family Roseiflexaceae; genus CALKHR01. The sequence goes on from CALKHR010000108.1 coordinate 3,414, forward strand.
ACGAACACAGCTACGGCAACGAATACGGCCACGGCAACAAACACGGCTACGGCTACACATACGCCAACTGTGACGAATACCCCGACGCCTACGCCATTGGTGTCGGTTGCGAAGGTCGTGTCGCCGAGTGCGGGCAATCCGGGTACGACCGTGCGTTACACCATTATCGTGTTTAATGTGGGGCAGCCTGCGAGTTTGGAGGAGGTGGAAGATCAGTTGCCTGCTGGCTTCCAAGCGATCGCGGCTGGCGATGGTGGTGTGATCAGTGGTGATGGTTCGGTCGTGCGCTGGAGTTGGCCGCAGGGCGTGAAGGTATTGCCAACCGGCGGCTTTTACCGCACCTGGATCGATGCTCAGGTTTCGCTGACGACTCCGCCTGGTCAGTACCTGAACCGCATCACCATTTCGGGTGACTTTGCGACGTACACCACCATGGATGCTGCGTTTACGGTGCTTGCGCCTACGCCAACACCCACAAACACAGCAACGCCGACGAACACACCGACGCCGACAAACACACCGACGCCGAGCAATACGCCGACGAACACGGCCACGCCAACGCCCAGCAACACACCGACTCCAAGCAATACACCGACGAACACGCCGACGCCAAGCAATACGCCAACAAACACGGTGACGCCGACACCGAGCAATACGCCGACGAACACGGCGACACCGACAAACACGGCAACACCGACGGATACGCCAACGCCAAGCAATACGCCAACAAACACGGCGACGCCGACGCCGACGAATACGCCAACGAACACACCAACGCCGACAAATACTGCGACGCCGACGAATACAGCGACGCCGACGGACACGCCGACGCCGAGCAATACGCCGACGAATACGGCAACGCCGACGAACACGGCGACACCAACGAATACGGCGACACCGACAAACACGCCGACGCCGAGCAATACGCCGACGAACACAGCGACGCCGACGCCGAGCAATACGCCGACGAACACGCCGACGCCGAGCAATACGCCGACGCCAAGCAATACACCAACGGCGACGAATACGGCAACGCCGACGAATACACCGACGAACACGGCGACGCCGACGAACACAGCGACACCGACGAACACGGCGACGCCGACGAACACAGCGACGCCGACGAATACACCGACGGCGACGAACACAGCGACGCCGACGAATACACCGACGAATACGCCAACGCCCACGCCGATGGCCGAGCTCTTTGTGTTGCAGATCGCGCCGGAGCGCGAGTTAACGATGGGTCAGAGCTCACAATACTGGGTGGCCTACGGTAACAGCAGCGAGGTCACTGCATACGATGTGCAGGTGCAGTTCGTCTCCAGCGGCGGCTGTGTCTCGCCATCGAGCCGCACGTGGAATATCGGAACCTTGGGCCCGTCTCAGAGCGGTTCGCAGCAGTTTACGCTGACAGCAGTGGGTGTGGGGACCTGCACCAATACGGTCACGATCTCGGCGAGCAATGCGCCAAGCGACAGCTATCAACTGACGATTGAGGTGATGCCTGCAGCGCTGTGGTTGTCGGCGCCGCTGGCAGAGACATCGGTAGCGACTGTTAGCCCATTGCCAACCGTGGCGCCGCTGCCGACGCTTGTGCCTTCGGTGGTGCCGAGCGCATCCCCGACCGCAATTGTGACGGTGACGCCTGTGCCAAGCCCGACTCCCAAGCCGTATGTGCCGCCAACTGCGGTGCCGCCAACTGCGGTGCCGCCGACGTATACGCCACAGCCAACGTTGGTGGTGGTGCCGACCTCGACACCGGAACCAACTTTGGAGGCGACACCCGAGTTGACGCCTGTGCCGATGCCGTTACCTGAGCCAACGGCGGAGGTTACGCCTGAGCCTACTGATGTGGAGCCAACGGCGGAGGTTACGCCTGAGCCTACTGATGTAGTGCCAACCGTGGAGGCTACTCTAGCTCCAACGGACGTGCCGGAGCCGACGAGCAATCCGGAACCGACGAGCGAGCCGGAACCGACGAGCGCACCAGAGCCAACCAGCGATCCGGAACCGACCAGCGCTCCAGAGCCAACAAGTGCGCCAGAACCGACCAGTGCGCCAGAACCGACTAGCGCACAGGAGCCGATCAGTGCGCCAGAGCCAACCAGTGCGCCAGTTCCGACGAGTGCACCGGAGCCAACCAGTGCGCCTGTGCCGGAACCTGCTCCGACGCCCGTTCCGCCCAAGTCCGAGGATAAGCCGCCGGAAACTCCTGTCCCTCCTTCGGTGGACGACTAACGGTTAAACTGAATAGCGCAAATGACGAAGCACCTCACGGGGTGCTTCGTTGTGTTTGGCGCCGATTGGACCTTGGAATCGCTTTTGCTGGACAAATGCGGGGCAACGGTGTACAACCACAGCTAGTAGGCGCGATGGTAGCGCGCGATGGTAGAAAGGGTGCAACAATGAATCTTCAGGGCCGAACCGCTCTGGTCACTGGTGGCGCGATCCGTTTGGGTCGGGCGATCTGTTTGGCGCTCGCTGCTGCTGGTGCGCGGGTCGCTATTCATTATCGTAGCTCGGCGGCGCAGGCCGAGGTGACGCTGGCCGATGTGCGGGCGTTGGGAGTGGATGCCACGCTGATCCAGGGCGATCTAGCCGATGTGGCTCAGGTTGAGCGGGTGGTCGATGCTGCGATCGAGCATTGGGGCCAGTTGGATGTGTTGGTGAACAGCGCGGGGATCTGGGGGCGCGATCCGCTCGGTACGGTGGATGCGGCGCGCTGGGCCGAACTGCTCGATACGAACGCACGCAGCGCGTTTTTTGCGGCCCAGCGCGCCGCGCCGGCTTTGCGGGCTGCCCGTGGTGCGATTGTGAATATCGCCGATGTTGGTGCGATCCGTCCTTGGCGCAACTACACGCCGTATCTGGTGAGCAAGGGCGCGGTGGTGACGTTGACGGAGGCACTGGCGAAGGATTTGGCTCCCGATGTGCGGGTGAACGCGGTGGCGCCCGGTCCGGTGTTGCTGCCCGAAGGTTGGACCGCCGAGCAGGAGGCGAAGTCGGCGGCGAGCACGTTGCTGGGACGGGTGGGCAGCGCCGAAGATGTGGCGCAGGCGGTGGTGTACTTGGCCAGCGCCAGCTATGTGACTGGCGTAGTGTTGCCAGTCGATGGGGGGCAGCGTTTGGTATAGGGGTGTTCGCGGTGGTATGCGGCGGCGTACCACACTGCCGTAGTTACCTGTAGCCCACTACCCGTCGCGCTGGATGGCACTCCAAAGCCCGGAGCATGACCACGGGCGGTTCCGCACACGGTTGCGCCTCTTGCGCCAGCAGCATAGACCACATTGCGGTGAGGTGGCTTGGCTTGCGCTAGCGCATCGGGTCCAAAGCGCTAGCGCAAGCTGTTTACTGCACTACGGCGCTGGCTTGCTGCACCAGTAGGTCGTCGATGTAAAAATCGACGCTGTAGGTTCCGGCGGGCACCGGGTCGCTACAGGTGCTGAGATCCAGCGTGCAGATGTGGTTGGTGAAGACGGCCTGGCTCGATAGGATGGTGCCGCTATCGTCCAGTTGCGGCTGACGGATGTTGTTGTACCACCATTCGGCGCGGTAGGGCAGGCCCTGCGCGTTAAAGACCTCGTAGCGGTAGTAGAGCGCGTTGATGCCGTAGGCGAAGGTGGTGCCCTGGTCGATCAGGTTGCGGCTCGTGTCGAGGCCGCTGCCGAAGAGGATAACGACACCCGTTTGGGTGAAGGTGGTGGGCAGGTAGAGGCGCGCCGTCTCGCTGAATTGGGCGGTGGCGACCAATTGGGGCGCGCTGCTGGGTTGGCTCAGGCTCCATTCGCCGTTGCCGCGCACGAGCATGATGGGCGGCGTTTCTTGGCTGTGGCTGGGCGCGGCGTAGAGCATGCCGCTGCCGAGCGCGAGCAGGAGCAGCAGGAGCACGAGGCTTGGTTGTTTGATTGTTGTGTGCATCCGCTTATCCAATCTCGCGACGTCGCAACACGAGCGCGCCGAGCATCATCAGCAGGGCCACGGTGGGCAGTAGCCACCCAATCCCTTCGCCGCCTGTGCGGGGCAGGCTGGTGGGCTGTTCGGCTGGTGTTGCGGTAGCTTCGGTTGATTGTTCGGGTGTGGCTTCGCTCGGTGTCGCCTCCGTCTCGGGGGTCCTTTCCGGCGTTGCCTCGGGTGTGGCGACTACTTCAGGCGTCGCGGTGGCCTCGGGTGTGGCGGTCGCCTCGGGCGTGGCGGTCGGCTGGCGGTTGCCGCTGCCGCTATCGCTGGGGCGCGGGCGCGCGGTGGGAGTCGGCTGTTGCTCGTCGGAGCCGGGTAGGATCTGGATGGGCACCTCGTCTTGGCGCGGCGTTTCGAGTTCGTTGCCGAATTCGTCGCGGATCTCGCCCGCTTGGACGCGGTTGACGATTGCGCCGTCGATCGACTTCAGCGCCGTAAAGACGGTGGTGACGGTGACGACTTCGCCCGGGTGCAGCCGCTCGATGCCGAGCACGGGAAGCAGGTTATCCCAGCGCAGTTGGCCAGCGGCGCTATCGACGCTGTTGGGGCGCGGGCTGGAGCGCCAGAATTGCAGGTAGCTGGTGTCGTAGGTGTCGAGCAGCGGGACGGTCACGACGTCGGCGCCGCCATCGTTGCGCACGGTGATCGTGAAGGTGATCGGTCGGCCGCTGACGGGGATCTGGCCAGGCGCGAGGTTCTTTTCGAGCACAACTTTGCCGCCGATCGATTCGCCTGTGGCCTCATCGCTATCGCCGTCGCCGCTGTGGCCGCCGAGGCCAACGAGCGTACCCGTTCGGGCGGCGTTGACGGTGGCGGGCTTGGGCGCGATAGCGCGGAAAACGGTGATCACATTGATGGTCTCGCCGGGTGGCAGCGGGCCAAACATTGTGTCGGTGGTGAGGTTCGTCCAGGTGAGTGAGCCGCTGCTGCTGGTGTTGGGCGCGGGTATGGCGCGCTCGAAGCGCAGGATGGTGGCGTCGTACTCATCGAACAGGGGCAGTTCGGTGATGGAGATGGTTCCGGTGTTTTGGATGCGGATGGTGAAGGTGAGGTACTGGCCGACGCTCACGACATTGCTGCCGTTGAGGGTCTTTTCTAGCTCAACGCGGAGGGTCCCTTGTGCGTAGGTCGTTGGGGTGGCGCGCCCCGCAAGGAGGAGAAGAACGAAAAGAAGAAGTGCAAGGCCAGTTGCAAGTAGAATGTTGTGGCGCCAGTTAAGGAACGGTGTACGAACAGGCATGGTTGGTTGCTCCTTTTTGCTGACGGGACGACGAACGAAGGACTGTTCCTAGGATAGGGCAGGCACGACGCTGTCGAGTCGGGGTAGAAACCTCCTTTCTGTTGTGGCGCGGTTATTTAGTTGCGTGGCCGAACTTGGCCGCCTCGGCCTTTTTCGGTATTGAGTGTTGCGGTCTGCTCTTTTGCCTCAAGAGCTTGGCGTCGGGCCTCGGCATCCTCGATGAGTTGCGTGGTAGCGCGAAAGCTCCAATGAGCCAGGAACGAGAACGTGAGCAGGAAGGGAAGAATGGGCACAAAGGTGCTGAGCACAACGACTGCTCCCATGAGTATCATGGTGAGCAGGGTGAAGACCGGACGCCCAAAGACCATCAGCAGGGCGTTGCGGGCGATGATGCGGATGCGCTTATCGACTTGGATCAGCATCAGCGGGCCGATGTAGATCAGTAGGCCGTACCAAACCAGCAACAGGTAGAGAAAGACGATCATTAGGAAGGCGGCGTAGGTCGCGTCGATGGTGGCGTAGAAACTTAGGTTGCTGATGATCAGCACCAAGCCCAAGTACCAGATGCCGTAGACCTTCCAACTCAGTTGCAGGTTTTCCCGGAAGCCCTCGAAGAACACGCGCCACTGAAAGACGCGCCCTTCGGTGACGCGTTGGGCGGCGGTGTAGAGGCCTGCGTTGGCGGGTGCCATGGGCAGAATCGCGAGCACACCGACGAGCGCAGCCATAACGATGAAACCATTGGCAAGCAGCAGAAACGCGATGAGCACAAGCGGCATGCTGACGCAAACCCAGATCACGTTCATCACGACGAGCGCGAAGAGCTCATCGAAAACATCTTTGATGGTACTCCAGAGGACTTTGAATACACCCATGATCGCACTCCCAAGCAGAACCCGTTGGCATTATAACACGCATCGGGGTGGCGGTTGGCATTGATGCGGGTCTTATGACAATCTTGAGGTTATATCCACAGATTACACAGATGATTATGATGGGTCTATTCTAGCTCAAGGACGACGCGGAAGTTGGCAGTATCATGCTGATCGCCAAAGAAACGCTGGCTAGAGTGAGGTAATTCTAATTGACCTTGTTCATTTAACATTCGTCCTCGAATGATATAGCCTTGAGGCGATTCAAATGATGGTGTAGTATCCGAACCTTCTTTCCAGGAGGTAGAAGTCCATTCACCTGTGATAGTGCGTAAATCTTGTGCGCCACAAGGGCTGGCAAGATTTGGAAATAAGCCAATTATTTGTTCGATGGAGGAACTAATGTGTGTTGGCCGTTGATCGCCCCAAGGGTAACGTAGTGAAGCTTGTCCTCGAGCAACAATCTCCCATTCTTCTTCATTTGGCAGGCGTAAGGTAACACTTAATCTCTCACTGAGTTGAGAGCAAAAGGTTTGGGCTGCCTGCCAAGTTGTTGAAATCATACGATTAGAAAGGGATATATGCTTTATTTCTTGAAATACATTCAATTGTGCTTCTGTTATTGGATAACGTCCAATCCACATGGGTTTATCTAAGGTCATTTCATTTAGTGGAAGTGCGTTTTCCAGTGACTCTAGATCTTTGTCGGTCGCTCCAATTCTATACGTACCTGCATCAACTCGACAGAAATAGCCGGTAGTATCACCTGCTTGTGCTTTGGCGATCTCAGCACGCCATTGTTCCAGTGTTACAGGAAATCGAGGATCACCGATTTCTCCCAATGTACGACCAGCCTGCATTCGCTCCAAAATGTTTAATTCTTGAACAGGAGCGGCTAATAGTGCCACTAAGCCATCGCGTAGTTTCCCTTGTAGTCGCTCAACTGGTATCAGCGGGATGGTGCATAGATAGTTCCAATCACGGTCTTCACCAATTTCACTAGCCAGAAGCAGATCGCGTTGGTGGCGGGCGGGTGGTTTGGGTTGGCCCTGTTCATCGGGATCGAGCAGATCTTCGAGCAGCGCCCGTAGCTCGGCGGGGCGCAGCAGGCCAGCGCCAAGCAGGATCGCCTCGCGCCAACGGTCGTCGCTGCGGTGCTGCATCATCAGCGACAGCGATTCGCCACTGAGCGCAATATGCCGCCCCGCGCAGTGCTCCTGTAGGGTGAGGTGAGCGAAAACGTACGAGTCCTGCTCATCGGGCACCAGTAGGCCGCTGCGCTGCTCGAAATAGTCCAGGCAGCGTAGGGCTGTTTCGCCAGGTTGGGCGACCCGCGCAGCTTTGAAGAAGTCGATCAGCGCGGTATAGAGGTCGGCCCGCCCGATGCGGCCACGGCCATCCTCGGAACTAGCTTGCAGGTGCGCCTGGTAGGAGAGCCGATCCAACAGCGGACGGATTCGCTCGCTGCCCCAATCCGGCAGGCCGATCGCATCGGTGAGGCTCTGGCCGTCGCGCACTTTGTCCCACTGGCCAAGCAGCAGATCTAGAATCTTTTCGTAGAGTAGCGGGCGATCGCGGGGTAGTTCGCCCTGGTTGTAGAGCACCAGCGCCATCATGGTGAGCAACAGCGGCGTCTCGGCCATGGACCGCAGTTTTGGGCTACGCTCAATCGAGTTGATCAGTTTATCGCTTAATTGGCTCGATTGCTCAATCGTCAGGTGGTTTTGAGACCACAGTTCGCCGTACCAAGCGGCGGTGAAGTAGCGGATCTGCCCCATGGTAAGCGGTGCAAGCGTGGCGGTCTGCCATTTGAGTTGCTGGCCCATCTCCTCGTCGAAGGCGCGGGTGCGGCAGCTCATCACGCTGGTGCAGCGCCGATAGCGTTTGGTGAAATCGAGCACGGCGTTGAGGGTGGTGGCGCGGTCGGCTAGCTCGGCAGTGCCCTGGGATGGCACCTCATCGAGGCCGTCGAACAGCAGTAGGGCCGCGCCTCGCTGCAACGCCGCGCTCAGGGCATCGTCGATCTGCTGGGTGCCGTAGCTACACATTTCGTCGCGCAGCGTGGCGAACACCGTGTTATCGCCGAGGCCATCCCGCTTGAGGCGGGCGGCCAGTTTGCGCAGCGGCAGCAGGATGGGCAAGTGGCGTTTGCGCTCGTACCAGCCCGGCAGTTTGGGCGCTTGCTCGGGCGCAAGTTCGCGCTGCGCGATGTTCCAGGCTAGGTAGCGCAGGAAGGTCGATTTGCCGCTGCCCGGCTCGCCGAGCAGCACCAATCGCGTGGCCTGCTGAATGGCGCGGGTCACCAGGAGTTGATGGGCCAGGAAGATCTGTTCAGCGTTGCCGTGCACATCGGCCACGAACAGCGCGGTGCTTGGGAGCGCGTAATCCTGGTGATACTCGGGCCTGATTGTGACCTTGGCGTTCTTATCCACCTCGCAGTATTCCGCCAGTTCCTCGGGTGTGCCGGAGCGCACCAGTTGCGTGCGGGTGGTGGCTAGTTCGATGTAGATGCGGGGCAGAGTCAGACCGTCGCCGTGGCCGAGGCGGTTGGTGGTATCGAGGCCGCGCAGTGGTAGTTCGCTGAACTTGGTGTGGATGCCTTCGAGGTACCAAGCCAGGCGGCGGCGCTGGTCCTCCTCGGGATCGTGGCCGTAGACGATTTTGCCGAGTTGAATGGCGACGTTCACCTGCTTATCGCCTGCGACCTTATCGCCGGTGATTTTGTCGCCAGCGACTTTATCGCCGAGCACAGTATCGTTGCTGATGGGTGTGGCGCCAGCGAGACGGGCGCGTTCTTCGGGAGGCAGTGCGTTGAGTAGAGCGCGTTGTTCGGGTGTGAGCAAAGCCAAGAATGCGTCGAGGTCCTGACTCATGCATGCTCCTGGCAACAATGCGGATGGCTGCCGTGATTTTGGATATGATACCATGATTATGAGATACGATTGGTATGCACCGATGACTCAGATGAGCGATGTAGATATTGGCGCAACGCTATGCGATTGTGGAGGTGAGGAATGCTGAGCGAAACCGCGCATCGTCCGTGGCCGCTGCCGAAGCGGCCCTGGGTGATGGCGATGGAATGGCACGATCTGTTGTTTATGCACTGGCCGATCTCACCCTCGCTGCTGGCGGGGCTGTTGCCGCCGGGCCTCACGCTCGACACGTTCGACGGTGCGGCCTGGTTGAGCATCGTGCCGTTTCGCATGGCAGGTGTGACGCCGCGCTTTGTGCCGCCGCTGCCCTGGATCTCGGCGTTCCCCGAGTTGAACGTTCGCACGTATGTGACGGCGGAGGGTAAGCCAGGTGTGTGGTTCTTCAGCCTCGATGCCGCGAATCCATTGGCTGTCGAAGCGGCCCGCGATGTGTTTCATCTGCGCTACTACAACGCGGCGATGAGTTGTACGCCGCAGGGCGACGGGATCGCCTACGCCAGCCGCCGCACGCATCGCCACGCGTCACCAGCCGAGTTTCGGGCGCGCTACCGCCCAACTGGGCCTGAGCGGGAATCGTCGCCAGGCTCGCTGGAGCACTGGCTGACCGAGCGCTACTGCTTATACGCGGCGAATCGGCATGGTACCGTGTGGCGTGGGGAGATCCATCACCCGGCGTGGCGCTGGCAGCCCGCCGAGGCCGAGGTGGAGGTAAACACGATGACGGAGCAGATCGGCTTGCGCCTGCCGGAGACACCGCCCCTGTTGCAGTTCGACCGTGCCATCCGCGTGGCCGCGTGGTGGCCCGAGCGGCTATCGCTTCGCTAGCGGGAACAGGGCAAGCATCGCTGTATCGCGAGCTAATACCAAATCCGAGTATTCATTTGAACGAAGAAGGATGCTGGATGAACGACGCGATTCTGCCTTTCAACAGATACAAGCATTACCATCGCATGTGATGTCGATGCGCTGCTACGCGCAGCGCATCGACATCACATAAAATGGAAAGTACCTTGCTGCCGCAGGCTACAACAGGTTTGTTATTGCAACTATCCAACCGGATTTAGTATAAGATAAGAAAAGCGGCTCGGTGGCGGAAGTGCCACCGAGCCGCCGTGTATCAAACAGAAGACTTACTTACTGTTCGATAGAATAACCGAGAGATACCGTCCATATGGTGGACCAATCACGTCCACATTTACCCGACCAAGGTTGCCAGCTTGTGCCGCGGCTGTGCCTACATCGAACACGCCGTACCAGCGCGATTCTGGTCGCATACCATTGGTGTTCCAGTTCAGTGCGAGAGTGAATGGCTGACCGGATGGTACACTGTTGGGGCCGGTAACAGTGAGATTGGTACTAGGAGTACCCGGTACAGCCGCTATGGCGAGTGACACGCTGTCGGGTTGTGCAGCGGAGCCCGCCCAGTTTTGTATCAATACCCAGTAGACGCCAGCGCTTGGTTGATCGAGCGAACAGTATTCCAATGCCGAGGCGCTCGCGCTTATACACACCAACTCTCCTGGCTCAGGGATACCGTCGCCATCGTCCTTACCGACGTACATATCGAGGTCTGGCGCGGTCGATTTCGTTACTTCGGCCACGAAGCGTGCGGTATTAGCCTGAACAGTGCTGGTGTAGTAGGCCACGCCGTCCGTCAAGTCGTCGAATGGCGAGTCGTTTTCGCTATCCGACAATAGGCTGAAGTTGTATATCTGCGCTTCGGTCAAGCCGTAGACACGTGTATTGAGGCTGCTGATCTCCAATGCTCGCACGTTTGTGACGCTGTACGTGCCTGTATTGGAGAGGGCGGTGAAGCGCACTCGCTCGGGCAGCGTCGATGGAGCCGGTTGAACTGCGAACGGCATATGTGCTTCTTCGACGGAGGAGTCGTCTGGCGTAAAGATCACCTCACCAAACACCCAATCGCCCAACGCCTGACCGGAGACATTCGCAGTGAAGGTGAGGGTTTGTGTTGCCCCCGGAGCGAGCGTGAAGCTGCTGGGCGAAACGCTCATGATCGTGCCACTGGTGCTGGTCTGGCTGCTCGTCCAAGTAACTGCGCTGTCCGCAGTGCTACGAATGGTGCGAGTCCAGGTACACGTGACGACACAGGCGTTACTGGCGAGGCTAGGAATGTTGAGCGTGGAAGGATCTCCATCGAAGTACGGATCGGTTTCCAGATAATTCTCGGTGGTTTCGTCCAACACGAAGCCTGCATACGCCACCGAGCTGAGGTCGATGCGGCCTGCGCCTACATCGAATGGATCTGCCGGCGAGGTGCCATCGCTATCGACCATCGTACGGACCGAGGTCAGCATCAAGGCCGATTGCATTTCGGCGGGTGTCCAATCGGGGTGCAGCGCTTTGAGGAGTGCGCCAGCGCCAGCCACATGTGGGCTAGACATGGACGTACCCTGAATCGATTGGAACAGCTCGCCTTGTGCGCCTGAAGCAGTGTGCTGTGGCGATGCACCAGCAAGGATCTGCACGCCGGGAGCGCTTACGTCGGGCTTCAGGATCGATTGAGTGAAGGACTCGCCGTTCGGGCCGCGCGAGCTGAAGGCGGCCACCTGATCCGGGATCACCCGAGGATCTGGCGCGAAGGTGGGTTGTCCTGCTGTGAAGGTAACGGTGATCGTCGTGTTAGCAGAGATGTAATCCTTGATCTGCTCACCAAAGTTGTTCTGCACGTGCACGGCTGGCAGCGAGAAGTTATCGGTGTTGAGATCCTGTTGTACTGGGTTGTACAGGATCATAGCGCCAGCGCCACCGGCCTTCACATTATCGCCCTTATCGAGCCGCCCGTTGACACCGCGGGCGCAGAGCACAACATCGGTTGCCTCGAAGGTGCCGGGATCGAATGGGTTGAGACACAACCCGCTGTCATCGCCTTCGCTATCCTCAATCCCTTCGCTATCCACCAGACGAAAATTTGTAATACCATCGGTGACGGTGGTGCCCCACATATTCAAAGATGGCGAGATATCGCCCGTCAGCGTGATTTCGCTGGTGAAGTAGCGGTTTGAGGTGCTTGCGGCCACAGTCGTGACCCAAGGTGAGTTTGCTGGCGAACCAATGGTGTTATCGCCTGGTCCTGCGTTACCAGCCGAAACGGCGACGAAGACACCAGCATCGCGAGCCGCCAGGAACGCGAGGCTATCTCCATCGAACCAGGGATCGCCCGGTGAGTCGCTACCGATCGAGTAGTTGATCACATCAACGCCATCGGCCACGGCCTTATCGATCGCTGCCACCAAGTCAGAGGTAACGCCACCCCATGGGCCAAGCGCCTTGTAGGAGGCGACATAGCTGCGTGGTGCGATACCCGAGATCTGGCCGTAATCGACGCCGAACAGCGTAGCGGTTACGCCTTCGTTGCCTGCGGCTGTGGATGCGGTATGGGTGCCGTGTCCGTCATCATCGCGACCCGAGAGGAACAGGCCATTGTAGGTGCCACCGACCGCATTCACATACCCCGACAAGAAGAACTGGATACCGATCAGCTTGTTGTTACAGGTGTACGATGGGGAACCATCGGCGGGAGGAGTACAGCGCGAGCTATCCCAAGCAGCGGGGCGGGCGGGATAGCTTCCATCATCCGCGAAGGATGGGTGCTCTGGCCAAATGCCCGAGTCGATGATGCCAACGATTACGCCTTCGCCTTTCGTAGCAGGCAAGCCATTTGTAGCTGTACCGCTCCAGATCTGATCTGCGCCGATGAACGATGGGCTGACCGATGTTGTCTTATAACGCCAGGCGTCCTTTTTTACTGCTCGGACACCTGCGATCTGCTGGATCTGTGCAGCCTCCTGTGCCGAGAGAACGAGCGCCATACCATTGAAGGCCACGTCGTACGCATAGATTTGCTTGGGTGAACGGCCGATCGTGCGGTTGATCTCATTCGTGATCTGGAACCGCTGGCGCGCCAAGTGTGCGCGATACGCTACACTGGCTGGCGATCTCAGGTCTAATTTCGGTGTACCAACCGCTGCAGGGCTAGTAGCATCGAGACCAGCAATACCTCCGCGATATCGAGCTAGCGGCTCACCTTCCAATTGCACGATGTACACAGCACTATCAGCCGATTTGCCGTCTTGGAGTACGGGTGCAGAGGGGGAAACCGCGTTTGCTGGAGTGTTAATCGCCAAGGGAAGTGTTGTGAACAGGAGGAGGGAGAGGGCTGTCAGGGCCTTAAACAGGGAACTACGCTTCAAACTTCCAGTAAACCGCATTGCGAACCTCCTTAGTACTTGAGATGCAACATTGCATTCAAGCGGATGAACATGGCTTCGCGTTCTAACTGGCACGGTGAATATTAGCATCATGACTAATATTCGATTGAAAAGATGATGCTGAAGCAGTGAGTAGTTGTTACTTTGGGTCAATAAGTGTCGTATGTACTCAAAGCTACACAACGACAAAAACCCACACAAACGTGGTGAATGTACACTCCTTTCTTACCTCAATAGGTGTTAAATTTGTAAATCGCTGTGCGTAAATAATACCAGATAAAAGAGAAGATGGAGCAGATGTCGACTCGGACAAAAGTATGATTTTTGTTAAACACGGGCTCAGGAAGATCTCTTTCAGCATCACACGTGCCACAGTATGATACGACAATACGTTTTTGATAGTGTTGTTGGCGTTCGTTGCTAATCTTTTAGAATCGAATATAAACGTAATCTTGAAACAACAAGACTGGCCTGCTACACAGACCAGTCTTGTTGCACGAAGATCAGTTTGGCCGTTCGTATGGCACCGCGCCTTGATGCTAGCGATTGATCAGGTCGAAGCGGTCCAGGTTCATCACCTTGTTCCACGCCGCCACGAAGTCGCGGACAAACTTCTCGCTTGCATCGTCCTGCGCGTAGACCTCGGCGATCGCTCGCAACTGCGAGTTCGAGCCGAAGATCAAGTCCACGCGGGTAGCCGTCCACTTGAGCTCGCCGGTCTTGCGGTCGCGGCCCTCAAAGACCTGCGCGGTCTCATCGGTCGGTGCCCAAGCCGTGCTCATGTCGAGCAGGTTGTTGAAAAAGTCGTTGGTCAACACGCCAACCTGCTTGGTGAACACGCCGTGCGGCGACTGGTTGGTGTTGGCACCCAACACGCGCAACCCACCGACGAGCACGGTCATCTCGGGGGCGCTCAGCGTCAGCAACTGCGCTTTGTCCACCAGCAACTCCTCAGCCCTCACCGAGTAGACCTGCTTCTGATAGTTGCGGAAGCCATCGGCCACCGGCTCCAGGACTGCGAACGATTCGACATCGGTCTGCTCCTGCAGGGCGTCCGCACGGCCAGGCGTGAACGGCACCTCGATCGTGTAGCCTGCAGCGCGGGCGGCTGCCTCAACCGCAGCGTTGCCACCCAGCACGATCAGGTCGGCCAGCGAGACGCGCTTGCCGTTGGTCTGCGCGTTGTTGAAGGACTGCTGGATGCCCTCCAGCACACTCAACACTTTGCTGAGTTGGGCTGGCTGGTTCACTTCCCAATCCTTCTGCGGGGCGAGGCGAATGCGAGCGCCATTGGCACCGCCGCGCTTATCCGAGCCGCGGAAGGTCGAAGCGGAGGCCCAAGCGGTCGAGACAAGCTCCGAGATCGTCAGGCCCGATTCGAGAATCTGCGTCTTGAGATCTGCGATGTCGTGCGCCTCGATCAGCGGGTGATCGACGGCGGGAATGGGGTCCTGCCAGATCAGATCCTCGGCAGGGACTTCGGGTCCCAGGTAGCGCGTCTTGGGGCCCATATCGCGGTGGGTCAGCTTGAACCAGGCGCGGGCGAATGCATCGGCGAACTCTTCGGGGTTTTGGTGGTAGCGTCGAGCGATCGGCTCGTAGATCGGGTCGAAGCGCAACGCCAAGTCGGCAGTTGTCATCATCGGGCGATGCGTCTTGGTGGGGTCGTGTGCATCGGGGATGCGGTGTTCTTCCTTCACATCCTTCGCAACCCACTGCCAAGCGCCAGCCGGGCTCTTGACCAGTTCCCACTCATAGCCGAACAGCATATCTAGGTAGCCATTGTCCCACTTGGTGGGATTGGGCTTCCAAGCGCCTTCGATGCCGCTGGTGATGGTGTGCACGCCCTTGCCGGTGCCAAAGCGGCTGATCCAACCAAGACCCTGCGCCTCGATCGGTGCGCCCTCTGGCTCGGGGCCGACCAAACTCGCATCGCCTGCGCCGTGGGCCTTGCCGAACGTGTGACCGCCCGCGATCAGCGCGACGGTCTCTTCGTCGTTCATACCCATACGGCCAAAGGTCTCGCGGATATCGCGACCGGAAGCCACCGGATCGGGCTTGCCATCGGGGCCTTCTGGGTTGACATAAATGAGGCCCATCTGCACGGCGGCAAGCGGGTTCTCCAACTGGCGGTCGCCGGAGTAGCGGCTGTTCGGCTTGTCGCTGGTCGCCAGCCACTCCTTCTCGGCGCCCCAGTAAATATCCTCCTCTGGCTGCCAAACATCCACGCGGCCACCTGCGAAGCCGAAGGTTTTAAAGCCCATCGATTCGAGCGCGCAGTTGCCAGCCAGGATCATCAGGTCGGCCCAAGAGATCTTGTTGCCATACTTCTTCTTGATCGGCCAGAGCAGGCGGCGCGCCTTGTCGAGGTTGCCGTTATCGGGCCAGCTATTGAGCGGAGCGAACCGCTGGTTACCCGTGCTGCCACCGCCGCGACCATCGCCTGTGCGATACGTGCCCGCGCTGTGCCAGGCCATACGAATGAACAGACCGCCATAGTGGCCCCAGTCGGCAGGCCACCAATCTTGGGAATCTGTCATTAATGCGTAGAGGTCCTGCTTGAGCGCGTAGTAATCGAGTTGTTTGAACGCCTCTGCATAGTCGAAATCCGCGCCAAGCGGGTTCGATGCTGGAGCATGCTGATGAAGGATGCCCAGATTCAACAGATTAGGCCACCAATCGCGGTTAGCCGTACCTCGGCGAATCGGCGTGTTCCCGGAATGGCCCGTCACGGGGCACTTGTCATTCTCGCTCATTCTATTCTTCCATGTACTAGGGGAATGTAAGCTGATGTCATCTCGTAGCTCCAACCCCACTTCCACCAAACGCCGCCTATTCTACCATCAAATTTAGATTCATACCAAATAACAACCGAGGTTGAAGGCAGGTTTGTGCAACCAACAAAGCCGCTGTGTTTAGCAGTGTATACACCATTGATGCGGAAGTATTTTCTGCATTACAAAGGAACATACGTGGTTGTGATAAAGCTCTGGGTGGTGAGAAAGGAGGCCGGAGGAGACTGGAAATGCGACTCTTCAAGGGCCAAACATGGGCCTGAAAACGTCAATTTAACCGATAATGATACTAAAATGCGAAGGGAGTGGCTATACCACTCCCATAACATATGATCTGTGCGGCGAATTATTGGGTGCGAGAGATCACGTAATCCGCGATATCTTTGAGCGCTTGGCGTGTGGGGCCATCGGGAAAATCGGCGAGGTGAGTGTGAGCGCGTTCGATATGTTTACGGGCGTCCTCAAGAGCACGCTCGGTACCGCCGAGGCGTTGTACTTCCTGGATCACCCAAGCAACTTGCTCCTCAGTGGGCGGCTGAGCGTCGATAATGGCTCCAAATTCGCTGCTCTGCTCAACATCGGCAGCATAGATGAGCGGCAGCGTAATAATGCCGTTGCGCACCTTGTAGCCGACGGGCTTGCCGACCGATGCGAAGCCTGTGGTGAAATCCAGCACGTCATCCACGATCTGGAAGGCCATGCCGAGTTCGTAGCCGAAGCGCCCCATCGCCTCGATCTGCTCGGGGGAGCCGCCACCGCAGACCATCCCGGCTTTGCAGGCGGCCTCGAACAGGGCAGCCGTTTTGCTGCTGATCTGGTATTGATACTGCTCAAGCGCGGTATTGAGGGGCGTGAGAGCCATCACTGGCGCGAGTTGGCCCTCGCAGATCGTCATCACGCCGCGTGAGAAGAAGCCGATAATGCGTGGGTCGGGCGCCAGCGCCATCTCCGCCGAGGCGAGCGCGAGCAGGTAATCGCCGACCATCAGCGCCACATTATCGTCCCAGCGTGTGTGTACCGCGTAAATGCCACGGCGTTGCTCGGTTTCATCTACCAGATCATCGTGAACAAGCAGTGCAGCGTGGATCAACTCGATCGCCGCTGCTGAATGGATCACGGTATTGAGATCGTAGGTGCCCAGTTGTGCAGCTAGGAGCGTAAGGGCACCACGGATGCGCTTGTCTCCCGAGGCAAGGAGGTAATGCCCTGCGACCTGGATCACCGCTGAGCGTGACTGTACCCGATCCGCAATTATCTGGTCGAGTTGTTCGAGATCGGCAACCAGCGCTGCTGGGATGGGAAGCTGACTCATGCGTAAACCCTAATCGGCACCGCTTCTAGATCGGCCCGATTCTTTGTGAAAATTGTGACGTTTTAAGATACCCGAAAGGATGCCCAATGTCAACTGCAAGGCTGTTTATTCATAGGGATGATGCCAACTTCGGTTGGATAATGGAGCGATACAAACGAATTTAGCATCATCTGTGCAATCTGTGGATGAAAAATCAACAGAGGAGACGCCAACGCATCTCCCCTGTCGTATTCCTACTTGTACGCGAAACTGCTCCTAAACCGCGATCGCCTCCACATCGTCCTGGGCGCGCTCGGCACCCGAGCCGATCGAGAAGTACTTCGCCTCGGGGTGATGCACCACGATCGCAGCGGTGCTCTGCTCGGGCACCAACTGGAACGCCTCAGTCAGCGACACGCCGATCTTATCGGTCGGCAGGATCTGGAACAACTTTGTGTGCTCCTCCAGATCCGGGCAGGCCGGATAGCCCCACGAGTAGCGCTTGCCCTGCTCGCCGCTCAGCCCGAAGCTCTGGCGCACCAAGCGATTGGTGTACTCCGCCAACGCTTCGGCCAACGACACGCTCAGGCCGTGGATGTAGTACGAACGGCTGTAATCGCCGCTGGCCTGCAACTCCTCGGTGAGGTCGTCCACGCGCTGGCCCATCGTCACGACCTGGAAGGCAGCCACGTCGAAGGTGCCCGAATCCACCGAGCGGAAGTAGTCGGCGAGGCACAGGCGCTCGCGGCCCGGCTGACGCGGGAACACGAAGCGGGTCAACTCGCGCACCTGCGAGAGCGGCTTGGGCAGCGGGCCTTGGCCAGCCTCGGGGCCCCATCCGCCCGACCCTGTCTCCACCAGCGAGGCGGGATCGTACACGATCAGCTCGTTGCCTTGCGACTGCACCGGGAAGTAGCCGTACACCACCTTCGGCTCCAACCAGCCCTCGCGCTCGGCCTCGCGCAGCAACTCGCGCACCTTGACGTCGAACTCCGCCTTGAGCGCCTGCCACTCCGCGCCCTTGGCGTTCTTGGCGCCCCACTGCAAGCGGTACAGGGCGTTGCGGTCCAAGCAATCCACGACATCCTGCAGCTTGATGCGGGTGACGACTTGCGTGCCCCAGAACGGCGGCGTGGGCACGGGTACATCGGTGCGCACCGCAGAGCGCTGCTGCTCAGCTGCCTGGCTGGCCTTACCGAGGTCGGCCAGAGCGACGCGCCCGTGTAGTTTGCGCTTCAAGGCATCGGCGGCTTCGACCTTGATCTGATGCACGAAATCGGCCCGGATCGTAGGATCGGAGAGCTTCTCCATCGTCTCCAAGCCCTCGAAGGCGTCCTTGCAGTAGAACACGCCCGGCTCGTAGGGCTCCTCCTCGTCCACGAACATAATGCGCTGGCCGTACTGGCGGTTGATCGCCGCGCCGCCCACCAGCAGCGGGAACGACAGGTCACGCCGATGCAGCTCCTGCACACACAGCGGCATCTGCTTGGAGGTGCTAACTAACAGCGCCGAGAGGCCGATCGCGTCGGCGTTCACTTCGATCGCCTTCTCGATGATGGTGTTGAGCGGCACTTGCTTGCCGAGGTCGTAGACGGTGTAGCCGTTGTTCGACAGGATGGTGTTCACCAAATTCTTGCCGATGTCGTGCACGTCGCCGTAGACGGTCGCGAGCACCACGCGGCCCTTGGTCGCGCCCTCCAGCTTGTCGAGGTAGTTCTCCAGGTAGGCCACCGACTTCTTCATCACCTCGGCGCTCTGCAGCACGAACGGCAGGATCAGTTGGCCGGAGCCGAACAGATCGCCGACCTCCTTCATCGCGGGCAGCAGCACATCGTTGAGGATGCCCACCGCCACCTCGCCCTGCGGCGATGAGAGGGTGGCTGGATTTTGCTGCTTCGATGCTGCATCACCCAGCGCCAAGCCGCGCGCGCTCAGACCCTCGTTCATCAGCGCGTCGATATCGGCCTCGACGCCCTCCTTCTTGCGGTGCACGATCTTCCAGTGCAGCCGCTGCGCCACCGTCATGCCCTCAGTCGGATCGACCTTGTTCTCGACCTCCGACGACGCGTTCTGCTCGTAGAACTGGATGAGTCGTGCCAACGCGTTCTCGTCGCGGTCGAAGATCAGGTCCTCACAGACCTTGATCTCCTCGGGCGAGAGATCGGCGTAGGGCTTGAGGTGCGCCGGATTGACGATCGCTGTGTCCAAGCCCGCCTCCACCGCGTATTTGAGGAACACCGAGTGCAGGGCCGCGCGGGCGTGGGGCGCTAAGCCGAAGCTGAGGTTCGAGACGCCCAACGTGGTGAAGCAGCCCGGGATCTCTTGCTTCACCAGCCGGATGCCCTCGAGCGTCTCGATGGCGTTGCGGCGCTCCTCGGGCTGTCCGGTCGAGATCGGCAGCGTCAGCACGTCGTAGATCAGCGCCTCGTTGGGCACGCCGTATTCCTCGTTGGCGATCTTCGCGATGCGCTTGGCGATCTCAAGCTTCTTGGCCGCCGTGCGGGCCATACCCTCCTCGTCGATGGTCATAGCCACCGTGGCTGCGCCGTAGCGCGCCACCAGCGGCATCACCCGATCGATCTTCTCGCCGCGCCCGCCCTCCAGCGAGAGCGAGTTGATCACGGCGCGGCCTGGGTAGATCTCCAATGCGGCTTTGAGCACATCGGTCTCGGTGGTGTCGATCACCAGCGGCAGCTCCACGTTCATGGTCAGCTTCTTGACCAGCGTGACCATCTGCTCGCGCTCGTCGGTGCGCTCGGTCATTGCCACCAGAACGTCGAGCATATGCGCGCCGCTATCGGCCTGCTCGCGGGCCACTTCGATCACGCCGTCGTAGTCGTCGTTAAGCAGCAGCCGCTTGACTTTGCGCGAGCCGAGCGAGCTTACGCGCTCGCCGATCATCGTCAGCGTGCCATCCTGCCGGATCGCGGCGGCCCGCACACCAGACGAGACGCTGGGGATGTATTCGATCTCGCGCTGGGCTGGTGTGGGGTTCTCTCCCAATGTCTGGCGCAATTGGTGGATGTGTGTGGGGCGCGTGCCGCAGCAGCCGCCGACCACATTCACGCCGTAATCGCGCACAAATTCGCCGAGGATGCGTGCGAATGGCTCTGGCTCCATCGGGTAGACCGTGTTGCCGTCCACTTCCATCGGCAGGCCCGCGTTGGGGATGCACGAGATCGGCAGGCGCGAGTGGGCGCACAGATAGCGAATGGCGTCGCGCATATGCTCGGGGCCGGTCGAACAGTTCAGGCCGATCACATCGACGGGCATCGCTTCGAGCGTGGCGATCACGGCGGGGATCTCGGTGCCTAACAGCATGCGCCCCGAGAGATCGAGGAAGATCTGGGCCTGCACCGCCACCGAACTGCCGCTCTCCTGCTTGGCGCGGCGGATGCCGTCGAGCGCGGCCTTCACTTCCAGAATATCGACGCTCGTCTCGACCAACAGCACATCCACGCCACCCTCGATCAGGGCGAGCGCCTGTTCTCGGAAGATATCCGAGAGTTCGTCGAAGGTCACGTCGGAGAGTGCGGGGTCGTTGGAGGAGGGCAGTTTGCCAGTTGGTCCGATCGAGCCAGCCACGTAGCGGGGACGGCCATCGCGGGCCTCATAGCGGTCGGCCACTGAGCGTGCCAAACGCGCCGCCGCCACGTTGATCGCGTGGGTCTGGTCGGCGAGACCCCATTCTTCTAGGCGCAGGCGGGTCGATTGGAAGGTGTTGGTCTCCAGCACATCAGCGCCAGCATCCATAAACGAAGCGTGGATAGCTTCTATAATATCGGGCCGCGTTACAGCGAGGTAATCGCGGTTGCCTTCAGTGCGCGGGCCGCCGAAGTCCTCAGCGGTGAGCGTGTAGTTGTCGATGCTGGTGCCCATCGCACCATCGTAGATCAACACACGCTGCTTGAGCGCCTCGAGATAGCTGGGACGGGATTTGGTGGCTGTCATTTTCACCCTCAATTACTAAAGCTTGTTCGGCAAACCACCGACCGCGACCCCACTTCGCAACCGTAGGTGCCGAAAAGACAAATAAAAAAACCCCACACGCTAGCGTGAGGGCCTGATAAATCATTCTCACCTCATCTGCCAGCTTGCGCTGCCGGAATTAGCACCATTCCTTCAACACATCGATGTGCGATTAGCCGATAATCAAGCGGAATAGATTATCTTCTGAATGTGGCATCGTATGTGCATTGGTGGTTGCCGGGGTTTCACAGGGCCGTTCCCTCCACCCCTCTGGATGAGCCATATGTAATTGGTGGGCAGTATAACATAGGGCCTAGTGAGCGTCAATCAATAGAAAGTTGCTCTATTTTGTGCACCTCCACGATAGGGAGCACTAGTGTATAATCGCTAAACATAAGAATGGACAAGCGCTTCGTGCTGAAGCATCAACTATAGGATATAGGAGGGACTGTGTTCGACCTCACCCACTACACCACGGCGCTGTTAGATATGGATGGCGTGCTCTACCGCGGGCACGAGCCGCTGCCTGGTGTGAACGAACTGCTGGCTCTGTTCGCGCGCCGCAACATTTCCTACGCCTGTGTCACCAATAACGCGATGCTGACGCCCGAGCAGTATGAGGCGAAGCTGGCGAAGATGGGGATCACGATCCCCGCCGCGAACGTGATCACTTCGCCGATCGCGACGCGTCGCTATCTCGAAACGCAGGCGCCCCGTGGCACCAAGGTGTTTACGATTGGGATGGATGGCTTGCGTGAGGCGTTGTTCGGTGATGGCTATTTCGTGTTCGAGGAGCAGCAGCCGGAGTACGTGGTGGTGGGCTTGGATATGGAGTTGAGCTACGCGAAACTGGCCACAGCCACGCTTGCGATCCGGGCGGGCGCTCGGTTCATCGGCACCAACGCCGATGCGACGCTGCCCACCGAGCGCGGCGAGTACCCCGGCGCTGGCTCGTTGTTGGCGCTGTTGCGCACCGCCACTGGCGTGGAGCCGTTCGTGATCGGCAAGCCCGCGCCGACGATGCTGCACGCGGCGATCGAGTTGCTCGGCGCCGATGCGCAGCGCACCATTATGATCGGCGACCGCTTGGATACCGACATTGAGGGGGCGAAGAACGCTGGCATCGCGTCGGCGCTGGTGTTCACGGGCGTGACGACGCCGGAGTTTCTGGCGACCAGTCCTATTCAGCCCGATGCGACCTATGCTGATTTGTTGGCGATGGCGGCGGCTTGGGAGGCGTAGTCGTTCAGTCTTTACTCTTTTCGCTGTCATTCTGAACGAGCCGTTAGGCGACGTGAAGAATCTCATTGTTCCGCATTGTAGTGAGCTTTGAGATCCTTCACTACGTTCAGGATGACAGCGTTTTTCGTTGGGAATGATGCCCCATTTCGTTGGACAGTGCCGATCATCCGAATTTGGCGTGCTGCACTTCGGCTTGGGCGATTGGCTCGGCTTCGGGGCGCGCCACCCACAGCCGATGCAGCGTAAACGCCTGCGAGAAGCCCTTCAACTCGCGCTCGAACACCTCGATGCGGGGCGTATGTTCGTTCAGTACCCGCTCGACTTCGGGGTCGTTTAGCACCTCCGGCGTGACCACGATATCGCCGCCGATGCTGGTGCTCTGCACGCGCGCCGCGATGTTGACGGTGGTGCCGAAGTAGTCCAGCAGGCCGTTGGCGTTGACGGCGATGCAGGGGCCGCGGTGCAATCCAAGCTTGACGTTGAGCGCGGGCTGTCCCCGTGCGATCTCGCCCTCGGTAAATTCGCGCTGAATCTCCAGGCTGGCCTGCACCGCATCTTCCACCAGCGGAAAGACCGCCATCACCGCGTCGCCGATCGTCTTAACGAGCGCGCCGCGCCAGCACTCAATGATGCTGTTCATCACGGCGAAGTGGTCGCGTACCCGCGCATAGGCGGGCGAATCGCCGATGGTGTCGTAGATCCTGGTCGAATCCTTAAGATCGCTGAACAAGAACGTCAGATTACGGATAGAGAGGCCCAAACCGGGCGCGAGCACATCCGACGAGAACAGTTGGCGGAACTCCGATAGCGAGGTAACGAGCGCGGCGCTGGCGGCTTGGGCGCTCCAGGCGCTCTGTTCCAGCATCAGCAGCAGCGCCTCATCGGTGTGGTTGTGGAGCTGTAAGGTCACCTCGCCGCTGGTGAGGTGCGGCGTATCGATGGTGAACGCATCGGCCCGCAGGTGCACATCGGTGCGCGAGGTGCTGTGATTGGGGCTGGCCGAGAGCCGAGCGATGGTGGGCAGTTGGCGGCAGCGCAATCGGTAATTTCCGGCGGGCAGGCGCAGGCGTAGCTCTTTGCTGCTGTTGGGTGGCAGCCAGAGTTGGGAGAGCAGATGACGCGAATTGAACGGGCCGCCGATGCAGTAGGGCATGTCGGAGGCGACGCGGATATCGGGGTGCACGCTGAAGCGCAACTCGACCGCTTCGTCGAAGTTGATGTCGTAGCGGATGTTGCACGAGGTGCAGTGCGCTTCCGTTTCCAACTCGGTCAGGCTGTTGGCGCGATTGCTCGTGCCCCGACACTCCGGGCAGATCACGTCCCACTCCAGATCGAGCAGGCCAGCGCGGGTGGCGTACAGGAACAGGCGCAGGACGGCCAAGCGCGGAAAGCCCCAGGCATCGGCCAGTGCGAACGGGCGCATGCGCACAACGGCGGCATCATCGGCGGTGCACAGGTGCTGGAGCAGTTGCGCGATGTGGGCAGGCTCAAGCGCGACGGTTTGGCGCAGCCGCTCGGCGGCCCGCGTCAGGCGCTCGGTGTTGATGCTGGGTGGACGCGGCGGCGGTGGCGGGAGCGTGGGGAACTGCTGTGCGTGCGTCTCGAACGAGCGATACACCTTCAAAAGGCGCTGCAAAAACACGTTCGCGATATAGAAGCGCGCCGCCAACCATCCGAGAGCGTTGCGCGGGTCGATTCGCACATCTACCTCGGCGCGGGTGCGTTGCCCGGGCAGCGGCGTGAGGCGCGTCCCCGTGATGATGCGCTCGATCGGCACGGGCGGGGCAAAGACGCGCTCGACGCTGAACCACTGCTCGAAGACCCATTCGAACGGGAACTCGCGCCAAGTAACTGGGATACCAAAATAGTGGCTGCGAATGATCTGTGTGCGGTCGGCCTCAACGGTGATGCGCTCGAACGCTGGCAGCCCGATCTGCCGATTCACGCGATCGGTATTGGAGATCAGCGGCCAAAGTTGTTCGATTGGCGCGTCGAGGTCAAGGCTTGCGTTCAGTTGTACAATCGCCGGCGGCATACAGGTTGTCCTTTGGCTGCGAATATGAACGCTATCTTTAAATTATAGCGTCGGTTTGTGGAGATGCAGTGCTCAATAGTCGAGATGCTGCCTCCAACCAAGTCTATCGAAACAAACGACCATTCATTGGGTGTTTGGGATACCGCCGTACAGCAGCATCCCAAAAGTGCGCTACAATACATAGGCTTCGCTTCTGGGTGCTCGCATCGTTGGTGGCTTCTGCGATTGCGCTGTGAGCTGCACGTGATTGCCACCCATAAGTTCGATCAGTGTAGAAAGAGGAGTGCAATGGAACGCACAGTCATATCCACAGCCGATGCACCACAGGCTATCGGCCCCTACTCGCAGGCGATCAGCATTGGCGATCTGCTGTTCTGCTCGGGCCAGATCCCGCTGACCGCCGATGGCACCTTGGTCGAAGGTGACATCACCGTGCAAACGCGCCAAGTGCTCGAGAACATCAAGGCGCTGTTGGCCTCCGCTGGCAGCTCGCTGGAGCGCGTGGTCAAGACCACCGTGTTCCTGGCCGATATGAACGAGTTTGCGGCGATGAACCAGGTGTATGCCGAATACTTCACCGACGCGCCTCCGGCTCGCTCCACGGTGCAGGTTGCTCGTTTGCCTCGCGATGTGCGCGTTGAGATCGAGGTTATCGCGCTGCGCGGATAACATCGGCCTCGTCGGCGCAGTGCTGCGGTGATTGCGGCGGCTTGTGAACTACTGGCCGCCGCAAGACTGCGCGCGAAACTCAACCACATCGCGCAAACCGTCGCATCGAAGAAGTGAAACCCGCCTGCATGGGAGAATGGAGCGCCTATGTTTCGCAATCTCAGTCCGCGTGCGATCGGTATTCAAAGCGATCTTGTCAGCACGATCGCGTTGGCGAAACAGCACGGTTGGCAGGGTATCGATCTCCCGATGATGGAGGTTGTGCAACTGGTACGCCAGCGCTCGATCGATGATGTGGCAGCGCTGTTAGCGGAATCTGGTTTGCGATTGGGTGGTTGGGGCCTGCCGTTGGATTGGCGAAAACCCTACGAACGCTCGGCTTTGAACACGCTTGCCGAGCAGGCCGCAGTAGCATCGCGCCTCGGCTGCACCAATGTCTACACGTGGGTGCCTCCCGCCTCCGATGAGCGCGCCTTTCAAGAGAATCTCGATTTTCATATCGTCCAACTTCAGCCGATCAGCCGTGTGCTCGATGAGCACGGCTGCCGCTTAGGGTTGGAGAGCATCGGGCCACGCACGATGCGCGAGGGCCGACGCTACGGCTTTATCTACACGCTTGAAGGCATGCTGAGCCTGGCCCAATCGGCTGGGCGCAACGTGGGCCTGCTGGTCGATAGCTATCACTGGTACACGTCGCTAGGCACCCTGGCTGATCTGCGCTCGCTGCGGGCCGCCGATGTCGTCTATGTGCATGTCAACGATGCGCCTGCTGGCGTGCCGGTGAGCGAACAACTCGACCAGGTGCGCCGCCTGCCCTGCGCCACAGGCGTGATCGATCTCAAAGGATTTATGCAAACGCTGCGCGAGATCGGCTACACGGGGCCGGTCACACCCGAGCCGTTCGAGGCCCGTTTGGCTGAACTCTCGCCCGAACAGGCCAGCCAAGAGGCGCATCAACACATGCTCGAACTTTGGCGTTTGGCCGAACTCGACTAACAACACAACATCAGCAAACTGAAACGGGGAAAGCAGTGCAGCATTCGCTCGCGTGCTTTCCCCGTTTACTTTTTTCGAAGATGCTATCGGCTTCGGGTGATGTTTGGTACAACACGTGCTGTCCCAGGATAGGACAGGGTCGTACCAAGTCCGACTGAACGGTTGTCGTTGAAAAGCGGTCTTAGTGCATCGCTTTGAACGTTCACTGTTCTCATTGTCATTTCGAGCAAGCCGCAAGGCGACGCGAGAAATCTCGTCGTTCTGGATTGCCATGCGCTTTGAGATCTCTCCCCGTTCGCTTCGCTCAGGGCTTCGACCGTTCGAGATGACAGTGCTTTTCGTTGAACAGGAACATGTTCAATACTTCCAACACAGAACAGTTAGAGTGATACCAGCGTTTCCAGGGAAGGTGGTATTGATGCGCCGCGTGTAGCGGCGCATCAATACCACAAAAGAGGTAAAGTACCTTGTTGCCGCAGGCTAAAACAGCTTTGATAGTACAACTGTCCAACCAGATATGCTGTTACGTCCATATGATGATGAGGATAAGATACAATGCCCTCTGCCCGCCAAAACGAGCGGCAATAGTCATCCAGAGAACTGTGCGCGGCGCCGCGCACGGTGTAAACTATCATCATCGGCTACGTTTAATACAGGAAACCAATAAGAAGGGATAGATTCATGTCTGCTGATCCATGGGGCGATCACTTTAGCGACGCCGAGCGCGAACTGCTAGCGCCGTTCGTCACCGACCTCGACGCGCCGATTTTTGGCCTGCGCAACCTGCCAGAAGTGGTGAAAGGCGCGCTCTTCTCGCGCTACAGCCGCACCGATAAATCGCTGCGACGCATCCTGCTCGATGAATTTATCCAAGCTGCCGAATCGGATTTCGCCAACATCGTAGGCCGCACCAGCGGATTCATCAACCAAACCATCGCCACCCAGCAGGCCGAGGCATTCTACGAGCGAGTGCTGATCGGCTACGGCGACGATTCGGTGGCCGAGCTTGGCGGCGCGCATATCGCCTGCGAGGGAGTGAGCAACATCGCCGCCAAAGCGCTCGAAGATAGCCGAATCGGCATCAGTCCGCTCGAAAAATCGACCCGCTACGTGCGCTTCGACCGCAAAGTCGATGGCAAATACCGCTACCTGCGCGAACCTGCGATCATGGCTTCGGGCCATGCCGCCGCCTACGAGCAGGCCATGGACGCGCTGTTTGACACCTACGCGGAACTGCTCGACCCGACCATCGCCTTCTTGCAGGCCCGCACCCCGCGCGATGCGCAAACCTCCGAGCGGGCCTACAATAGCGCCATTCGCGCCAAAGCCTTCGATCTGCTGCGCGGCCTGCTGCCAATGGCCACGCTCACCAATGTGGGGCTGTTCGGCAACGGGCGCGCATTCGAATATCTGCTCACCAAACTGCGCGCCTCGTCACTCGGCGAACTGCACGCCCTCGCCGATGCGATGCAGCAGCCGCTCGACGCTATGATCCCGTCGTTTGTGAAGCGCGCCAAGAACGAACGTGGTCGCATCCAGCAAGCCTATCTGCGTGGGCTGCGCGAACGGGTGGACGAGGCGATCAAGCGCTTGGCGCTCGACCTGCCGCGCAGCGAACTCGGCCCCGACGTGCAACTGATCGATTACGACCGCGATGCCGAGCAGATCGTTGTTGCGGCCATCCTCTATCCGCACAGCGAACTGTCGCTGAACGATGCCCGCGCGCTGGCCGCCGAACTCAGCGACGACGAGCGCCGCGCCCTCATCCGCGCGTATGTCGGCGACCGCGCCAACCGCTTCCAACGTCCTGGTCGCGCCTTCGAGGAGGTGCGCTACGTCTTCGACCTGCACGCCGATTTGGGCGCGTACCGCGACCTGCAGCGCCACCGCATGCTCACGCAGGAGCGCCAGAACTTTGGCGTACACCTCGGCTACGTCACCCCACCCGAACTGCGCGAGGCAGGGCTGGAGGAGCGGTATTCCCGCGCCATCGAGCAGGCCGCCGCGCTAGTTGAGCGCATCGCCGCCGACCTGCCTGAGCAATCGCAGTATGCCGTGCCGCTGGCCTTCCGGGTGCGCTGGCGCATCACTCTCAGCTTGCGAGAGGTCTATCATCTCACCGAGTTACGCAGCGCGCCGCAGGGCCATCCGAGCTATCGCCGCATCGCTCAAGCTATCTTCGATGCGGTGCGCAACGTTCACCCGCTGCTGGCCGAGGGCATGCGCTTCGTCGATATGGGCGATTACGCGCTCGAACGGCTCGACGCCGAACGACGGCTCGATCAAAAACGGGCCAGGCTCGGCTAGAGGCGAGTCCATCATTTCATACAAACAGGGAAGGTGATGTCGGTGTGGAACAGCGCATCGACATCACAACGGCCAAGTGGTTGCCTTCACCATTCTGCCGAGTATGATGATTTGTGGTAAAAATAGATGGAGGGTGTAAACAGTTTATCGTAACGCCATGTCGGGTCATAGTACGAGGGAGAGTAAGATTCGAATATGAGCTGAATGCGGCATAATGTAGCAAAAAGCAGAGGAGTCTATCTGCAATACCGTCAAAAGTACCTTGAATTTATGCTACCACTGCGTTATAGTGCTCAATACAGCCTAACCATAGACAAGTTGATCTGCATTCCTTCTACACAACCATCCCCAACGGAAGTTCGGGTGTATCGTAGATTCGGTATTGGAATCGCACCATTTTCCCTGTAGAACCACAAATATGTGTTGATTCGTCATACACATCAGTAAGATAAGAAATATTGAAACTAATTTGCATTTGTTTGACAATCAGTGTTGAAACTACTAGGATCATGCACGTCCCGGATGTGAGGGCTACGATCTCCTACGACTTATCGAGGCAGCTATGGGGTTACGCTTTCAGCAAAAACTGATCATCCCAAGTTCAGCGCGCCCATTGGTGCAGCGAAAAAACCTGATAGCGCAACTCGAACAGGCGATCAGTACGAAATCGGTTACGGCGCTCGCGGCACCAGCGGGCTGGGGAAAGACAACGGCATTGGCGCAGTGGGCCGCGATCAGCAGCCTGCCCGTGGCCTGGTACACCCTCGATGCCACTGATCGCGACCCGCACCTGTTCCTCGACTATCTGCTTCACAGTGTCGCCGCCTTCGTGCCCGATGCGCAGTCCATCGTGGCGCAACTCGCCTCGACGGGGCCGAGCAACCTGCCCGACCTGATGCAAGCTACCGCGCTCGCCATCGCTGCCGCGCCGGAGCCGTTCGCGCTCGTCTTCGACGATTTTCACGTGATCGCCGAGCACGCTAACAACTTCGGCCTCACCGCGCAACCGCAACAGCCCGAAATGCCCCTGCTGCCCGGCACCGCCCTCATCCTCGACCTGTTGGCCGCGCTGGGTGAATACGCCGCCAACTGTCATCTCGTGTTCGCATCGCGCACCCTGCCGACCCTCCACGGCCTTGTGCGCATGGTCGCCCAGCAGCGAGCCGCCGTATTCGATTACAACGCCCTGCAATTCCAAACCGCCGAGGTGCAGCAGCTCGCGGGCAGTGCCTACTCCCTCACGCTCAGCGACGACAGCGCCAATATGCTGATCAGCCGCCTGGGTGGCTGGGTCACTGGCATCGTGCTCTCGCTCGATCGGGCCCGCGCCGAGCACCACAACGGCGACCCGTTCAACCAGTTCGCGTTCGCCTCTCAACGAGATGCCCTGGCCGACCCGACCGCGCAGATCGACGCCGACACCGCGCAGGTCTACGCCTTCTTCGCCGAACAGATCCTCGCGCCGCTGTCCAGCGAACTCTGCCGTTTCCTCGAAGACACCAGCGTGCTCGAAGACCTCTCGCCGCAGCGCTGCGACGCCCTACGCCAACGCGACGATTCTGCGCTGCTGCTCGAAGAAGTCAAACGCCACGGCCTGTTCGTCTCCAGCCGCGCCGGATGGCTCGCCTACCACAGCCTGTTCCGCGACTTCCTGCGCCTACGGCTGGCCCGCGACCCGCAACGCTGGCGCACCCTGATGCGTCGCGCAGGCGACCTCTCGCGCAGCGAAAAACAGATTGAACACGCCCTCGACTGTTACCTGGCCGCCGATGCCACCGACGAAGCGTTCGCCCTACTGCGCGAATCGATCCCGCGCCTGCGCCGCCTCTCGCGCCAAACCACGCTGCTCGCCTGCTTCGAGCGCTTGGGGCACGAACGCCTGCTGCCCAGCGACCTGCTACTGGCCCAGGCCCGCGTCTACAGCGACCTCGCGCTCTGGGAACGGGCCTACCTCGCGCTGCAACTCGTCGAAACGATCGGTAATGAGGAGGAAAGTTGGGAGGCTCATCTGCTGCACGCCGACTTGCTCAACCTGCAGGGCCAGACCGCGCAAGCCCAAGTCGTGCTCAACGAAGTTGACCCAACGCGCCTGCCGCCCAACCTCCAACTCATCTATCACCTAACCGCAGGCCGCATCCAAATCATCACGGGCGCCATCGACGACGCTATCGTCTCGCTGGAGCAGGCGCTCACCCTCACCACCAGCCAAGCCGACACCGTTGAGGACCCCAGCGGCCTCGCCGACATCTACGACAACCTGGGCCTCGCCTACGCCATGCGCGGCGACCGACCCACCGCCCTGCGCCACCTCAAACGGGCCGACGCCTGCTGGCAACTCTCGGGCAACAGTGGACGCCGCGCGCTCACCCTCAACAACCTCGGCATGCTCGCCAGCGAAGAGGGTCGCTACGCCGAAGCCCGCAGTGCACTCGAACAGGGCCTCGAAATCGCTCAGCAAACCGCACGCCGCCGAGAGGAAATCGTTTTACGTTGCACCATGGCCGAACTCGACACCCTCGAAGGCGCGCTCAGCCAAGCCCTCACCCACTTCAGCGAAGCCTACAGCCTGGCCGTGCGAATGGAAGTCGTGAGCAGCATCGCCACCGCCGCCGCCGGAGCCTACTGGATCACCGCGCTGCAAGGCGACCACAACGCCGCCACCGCCTGGCAAACCCAGCCAGCCGACGCGCCGCCGGAAGTGCAGGCCCGCCTCGCGCTCGCCAAAGCGCACCTGCTGGTGCAGCGACCGCATCCGCCGTTCACGCAGATCGCCGCGCACGTCGCCAAGGCCCGCGAAGCCATCGACTCGCTCAGCCTGCCCGAACGAGCCTGTCTGGCCCTGCTCGAAGCCCGCATTGCCTACGAAGAGAGTGGTTGGACGCACGCCGCCGAAGCGTGGGAACAGTTCAACAAACACGCAGGCCCACTCACCGAACAGCTGCTCCAGATCCTCGTGCGACCGCATCACGTTCTGCTCAACGCCGCCAGCGCCTCGCCGCTCACCCAGCGGCTCGCCAAAACGCAGCCCAAACCCGACGATCTGCACTGGGAGATCCAGGCCCTAGGAGCCTTCAGTTGCACCGTCAACGGCGAACCGTGCGACCTCTCGCCGCTGCATCGCACCGTCCTGGTGCGCCTGCTCGACGCTGGGCCGTCGGGCCTGCTCGTTGAACGGCTCTGGGAGGAAGTCTGGGGCGAAACCGAACTCTCCATGCCAGCGCTGCACCAAGCCCTACGGCGGTTGCGCGTCCAAACCGGCCTCGCCATGGCCGCCCGCGACGGGCACGTCGCCATCCGCTCGCCGTGGGAGCACATCACCTACGATGTGCGCGACTTCGAGCAAGCCATCGCCAACCCCGAGGACCACGAGAGCATGCAGCAGGCCATCGCCCTCTACCGTGGCGACTTCCTGACCAGCGCCCCGCTCAGCGCCGCGCACTGGGTCGATACGCGCCGCATGCACCTGCAACAGCGCTACCTGAACGCGCTCGAACAACTCGCGCAATCCGTGGAGCAGCAGGCACCGCACCTCGCCATCCAATACTACCAACAAGTGCTGCAGATCGACGGCTGCCGCGAGCGCACCGCTACCCAACTCATGCGCCTCGCCGCCAGGTTCGGCAACCGCTCGCTGGTCTACAGCACCTTCGAGCAACTCAAAGGCTCGTTGCGCATGCTCGGAGCCACCCCCGAGCCAGCCACTGCCGCGCTCTACCAGCAACTGCACTAGCCGTGCGAGCCGTGCATGCACTACTGCAGGCCAACGCGCCTTGTTTGAGGCGTGCGTTGTTGTTGCTGGCGCAAAAGGACCAACTGCAGCCCCAGCGCCCGTGATCATGCCCCGCCATAAACGTGCAGCAACCAACATACCCCACAGCGACCGCAGTGCTACAGCGGCGTGGCATGCGCGTCAACGCCTTGCGCCCACCACCAAACGCGAGAGGGGAGAACAGCGTGGGGGGAGATAGCGCATTCATTGTTATGCTGAATGGAGCGCAGCCCTCACCGTCATTCTGAGATGCCGATATCGCGGTGCGATATGTAGAGGGGCAAAACATGGCTATGTTCTGAGTAGCGCAGCCCTCACCGTCATTCTGAACGCAGTGCGCAGCACGGAGTGAAGAATCTCCCCGTGCCATACGGCCTTGAGCGTCTGGGTTTTGTATTCAGGATGACAGCGCTTTTCGCTGCTTCCATTGTCATTCCGAATGGAGCGCATAGCGCGGAATGAGGAATCTCGTTGTTTTACGTTGTGTTCCACGCTGAGATCTCTCATTTCATTCGAGATGACAGCGCTTTTCCGCTGCTTTCACGTCGAGATCCTTCACTTCGCCTTGCGGCTCGTTCTGGATGACAGCGCTTTTTCGCTGCATTCACTGTCATTCCGAATGAAGCGCATAGCGCGGAATGAGGAATCTCGCTGCTTTACGTTGTATTCCACGCAGAGATCTCTCATTTCATTCGAGATGACAGCGCTTTTTCGTTGCTTTCACTGTCATTCCGAATGGAGCGCATAGCGCGAAATGAGGAATCTCGCTGCTTTACGTTGTGTTCCACGCTGAGATCTCTCCCCATTCGCTGCGCTCAGGGCTTCGACCGTTCGAGATGACAGCGCTTTTCGCTGCTTCCATTGTCATTCCGAATGAAGCGCATAGCGCGAAATGAGGAATCTCGCTGCTTTACGTTGTGTTCCACGCAGAGATCTCTCATTTCATTCGAGATGACAGCGCGTTTCGTTGCTTCTTCGATGAGATCCTTCACGTCGCCTTGCGGCTCGTTCAGGATGACAGCGCTTTTTCATGGAGCACAGCGAACAATTGTCATTCTGAGATGCCGATATCGCGGTGCGATATGTAGAGGGGCAAAACATGGCTATGTTCTGAGTAGCGCAGCCCTCACCGTCATTCTGAACGCAGTGCGCAGCACGGAGTGAAGAATCTCCCCGTCTCATTCAGCCTTGAGCGTTTGGGTTTTGTGTTCAGGGTGACAGCGCTTTTCGCTGCATTCACTGTCATTCCGAATGAAGCGCATAGCGCGGAATGAGGAATCTCGCTGCTTTACGTT
>CALKHR010000109.1 GCA_937988885.1 uncultured Roseiflexaceae bacterium
TTCTACCGCAAAAGAGCGCATTTGATGTGAACTTAAATTGATTTTACGCTACATTGCTACCAACACAAAAACAAACAGGCAACCCGATGATGGGCTGCCTGCTTGTTGGGATGTGAAGAGGGGGAGATTCTAGATCTTCGCGGCTTGGTTGCGCAGCCGCAAAGCGTAAATGTTGATGATCAGGGCGATCAGCAGGATGACGCCGCGCGCCCACAGACGCACGAAGATATCGAGCTGCAATTGGTTGAGGCCATTGTTCAGCACGCCGAAGATCAGCAAGCCGATCATCGTGTTCTTGATGCCGCCCTCGCCGCCGAACAGCGACGTGCCACCCAACACCACCGCCGAGATGCTATCGAGCAGCATATCGTCGAGGCCGTAGCCCTGCGCGCTGCCCAAGCGACCCGTGTTGATCATGCCCGCCAACCCCGCGCAGAACGCCGAGATTGTGAGACAGCCCGCCACAATATTCTTGGTGTTGATACCGCTCAGTCGGGCGGCCTCGCGGTTGCTACCCGTCATATAGATGTAGCGGCCAAACTTGGTATAGGTGAGCACAAAGTGCCCGATCAACAGGGCCGTGATGCCCACCAAGATCACGACCGGCAAGCGCCAGGGATCGGTGGTGCCCAAGTACTCGCCACCCAAGAACTCCAACTCAGGGGCCAGCGTGTAGATGATCTTGCCCTTGGTGATGTACTGCGCCAAGCCCGAAGCGATCTGCATCGTGGCCAGAGTGGCGATGAATGATGGCAGCCCTATGCGGGTGGCGCTCCATCCGTTGAGAACACCCAACGCCGCCGCCGAGAGCGCGCCCAACAGGATCGCCACGCCACCCGGCAGGCCCAGCGTACCGTAGATCACTGCTGCCACCACACCCGTCATCATCGAGACGGCGGCGATGCTCAGATCGATCTCACCGCACAGCAGCACAAAGGTCACACCTGTCGATACCACTGCGAGCGTGGAGATCTGGGCGAGGATATTACGGAAGTTGATGAGATTGAAGAAACTATCGGTGGTGATGCTAAAAAACAGCACGAGCGCCACCAACGTAATGAACGGCGCCAAATCGCGTGCTCGTTGTCGGAACCAGTTTAGCAGCGCCTGGGCTGGGGTGGCCTGCGTATCGATCGTTGCTGTCTCGCTCATGAATCGCTACCTCGTGGAGAGCATTACAACCAGCACCTTCGAATGGTTGTAGGGCGAGCGCTGGTTGACTGCTCGGCTGATTAGGCGTTCCTCATTAAGTTTTCTTTGGTCAAATCGGCACCACTCAACTCGGCGGTGATACGCCCTTTGCGCAACACCACAGCCCGATCGGCAATGCTGAGCAGTGTCTCCGGCTCGGTGGTGATAAGAAGAATGGCGACGCCCTGTTCGCGCAGACCTCGCACAATCGACATCACTTCTTCCTTCGCGCCAACATCCATACCGCGTGTCGGCTCGCTGAGGATCAGCAGCCGAGGCAATTGGGTGAGCCATTTGGCCAACACCACTTTTTGCTGATTACCACCGCTCAGCGCTCCCGCCAGGCGGTTCGGCTCAGGAGGACGCAACCCCACATTACCGATCTGCTCACGGGCGATCTCGAGCTCGGTCCGTTGGTTTAGCAGGCCGCTCAACAAGCGACCCAAGTGCGCTAACGTAATGTTCTTGAAAATCTCTTGACCTAACATCAGGCTATCGCGGCGATTCTCGGGCACATAGGCGATGCCCGCCGCGCGAGCCTTGGTCGTATTCTTTAGCTTGTACTCTTGGCCATCCAGAAAAATGCTGCCGCTATCGGCTTGCTCGGCCCCAAACAGGCAGCGGGCCAACTGCAATTGCCCCGCGCCCATAAAGCCAAACAACCCCAACACCTCGCCACGATGGATCGTAAGCGAAATGTCTTGGAACGCATCGGCCTTCGAGAGATTCTTGACCTCTAGCCGCACCTGATCGAAGGTGCGCTGCTCGACGGCGCCAGTCTGCTCCTCGTAGCTCTTCTGCAGAAGTTTCGCGTCGGTCCCGATCATCAACTCGACCAACTGGTGCTTGCTGGCATCGGCAGCATTGAGCGTGGCGACCTTCCGCGAGTCCTTCAGCACCGTGATGCGATCGGAGATCTCGAGCACATCTTCCAAAAAGTGCGAAATAAAAATGATGGTCTTGCCCTGCTGCTTGAGGTTGGTGATAAACTCGAACAGGCGGCGGGTCTCCGGAGGCGAGAGCGCGGAGGTTGGCTCATCGAGAATGATGATGCGCGCCCCGCTGAAGATCACACGGGCGATCTCGACCAACTGCTGTGAGCCGACCGAGAGCGAACCCATCAGCGTGGTCACATCGATGTCCAGCCCTAACTCTTGCAGATGCTCCTGAGCGATGCTGTTCATCTTGCGCCAGTCGATCATGCCGAAGCGCGTTGGAGTGGCACGCCCGAACAAGTTCTCGGCCACGCTGATGTGCGGGAAGATGCTCAACTCCTGGTAGACCATACCAATACCACGGCTTTGGGCATTGGCCGGCGAACTAAAGCGCACAGGCTCACCGTGCAGCCTCATTTCGCCGCTGTAGTCGTTGTAGACACCCGCCAACAACTTCATCATGGTGCTTTTGCCAGCACCATTCTCACCGATCAGACCGTGTACTTCTCCTTCGAGTACATCGAAGTCGATCGAATTCAAAGCCACTGCTCCTCCGTAGCTCTTTGAGACGCCACGCAGTTCGAGGATGGGAGTGGTTGTGGTTGTGGTAGTGGTCATCATACCTACGGTGTGCGGTTGCGTTTGGTTGGCGCTGCGGCCAACCAAACGCAACTCGGCAACTTTACAAGAGGAGTTGTTCTTCCATGAACATCAGACCAGCAGCGATCTTGGGTGTGACCAATGGACCATCGGTGAGGATGTACTTGGGAATATTCGTGACGCCAGTGGCCGCCAGCGCGCCGATGACCAGGGCTCCCCAGTGGATGCGGCAGGATGGGTTGCGCACGGTGGCCGCAAGCGTGCCGTTCTGCACAGCCTCGACGGCTGGTGGCATCGCGTCAACACCCGCCAAGACGATCTC
Source organism: uncultured Roseiflexaceae bacterium (assembly GCA_937988885.1). GTDB lineage: Bacteria > Chloroflexota > Chloroflexia > Chloroflexales > Roseiflexaceae > CALKHR01. Next base: position 3,049 of record CALKHR010000109.1, read on the forward strand.
TTTCTCGCGACCGGCGTTCTTGATCACGCGGGCGGCGGCGAGCGCCATATCGTCGTTGTGGAAGAAGCCAGCCTGGATCTGGCCGCTCGGGTACTTGACGAGATAGTCCTCCCACAGCTTGGCGACCTTGTTCACGTCCCAGTCGGCGGGGTCCTCGGCCAGCAGCGTGATCTCCGGGTACTTGGCGAGTGTCTGGCGGAAGCCCTCTGCACGCCCCATCGCGCCGGTGTGGCCCACCGCGCCCTGCGTCATAATCACGTTGCCTTTGCCGCCGATCTGCTGGAACAGAGCATCGGTCACAACCGAGCCCATCAACACGTTATCTGGTTCGAGGAAGGTGGTGATGCCGATGTCATCCTTCGAGATAGTGGTGTCCATCTGGATGACGGGGATGCCTTTGCTGATCATCTGCTTGACGGGATCGACGAGGGTGTCGATACCGAATGCCTGGATGGCCACGAAATCCCAGTCTTTGGTGGCCATATCGTCGATCGCAGCGCGCTGCGTGTCGATGCTCAGGCCGCCGTCGTACCAGGTAACTTCGATGCCAAGCCACTTGCCCCAGCGCTCGGCAGTCTCTTTGCCCTGCGCGCACCAGGTTGCGCCAAGTCCAGCATTCGAGAAGGCTGCCTTCAATGGCTTGCCGAAGGCGTAGTTACCATCGGTAGCGGCCTGAGAGTTTGACGATGCATTCACACCACAAGCTGCCAAGAAGCTCGCTACGCCCGCTGCAGCCGCGCCACGTAGGAATCCGCGCCGATTCACGAACTCCATGAACTCGGACAATTGCGCCCCATTTTCCTTGTCGCCAGCCATTGCCGACCTCCTTGTTCCAATTGCAGAGGACACTGTAGAGTCTTCGATAGTGTCAACACTGAACACACGAATGCAATATGGACCACACAGCCGCACCACTGCAGCTGTAGTTTCACCAGGAGTTGAGACGGATCGCGCCGATATAGAGAAAGAGTCTTGGGTTGAAATGACTCTAGCAGGCTCTCTCGCAAGATACTGGTTGGATTGGGGGCGCTTAGTGGGCGCTTAGTGGGCGCTCTGGATCATGAGGCCGCGCCCACGCACATTTTTGATGTAGCGATCGCCACGGTTGAGCTCGCTCAACCGGGCACGGGTGCGTTTGATGAGGCCATCGATCGCATCTTCGGAGATGCCGTCGCTCACATCCGGCCAAACGGCGAGCATTATCTGTTCGCGGGTACAGATTTGGTCGCGATGAGCATCGAGCAGTTGTAGCAGACAGAATTGGGCGGGTGAAAGCGGCGGTTGCAAGCACTGTCCATCGATCCACACATTTTGGCTGGCGGTATCGAGCCAAATACCCCGACTCGGCGGCAGGGGGCGAGTGCTCGTCGCATCGCTATCGACGAACTGGAGGCGACGCACCCCGCCGATCACAATACTATCGCCATCGTGAAGCAGATACGGCTCGCTGATGCGCTGACCATTGACGAGCGTGCCGTTGTGGCTACCCAAGTCCTCAAGCAGATAACCGTGTGGGGTTCGTGTGATGCTGGCGTGGCGGCGCGAGATCAATTGACTGTTCAGTACCAGATCGCAGGTATCGGCGCGCCCCAATACCATATACTCCGTATCTAAAGGCCATTCGTGAAGTTCGCCGTTGGGTTGCTGAATCAGAAGTGCGGCGGTGTGCGTCATCGGATTGCACCTCAGTACTATGAACCTAACGCGTAAATTTGATCGGCCCGTACGTAGATAATCCCATTGCCGAGCGCTGGCGTCGTCTCAATGCTGCCACCCAACTGGATGCGGGCCAGCGTTCGACCATCGTTCGCATCGATCGTGTAGAAACTCCCGTTGCTCGCACCAACAAACAGTTTCCCTTCGACCAACAGCGGCGTCGCGTTAATGGCCGCCCCAGCGTTGAAGTGCCAGTACACCTGCTGGGCGTTGCTGCTGAGCGCAGTAATGCCACCCGCGCGGTCCACCACATAGATCGTATCCTCGGAGACTGCGGGCGCCGCACTGAGCACACCACTGAACTGAGAGCGCCACATCTCGGTGCCATCGCTAGCACGGAGGGCGTGCAGCACGCCACGCTCGGTGCCAACCAGCACCAACTGCCCGAAGAAGGTTGGCCGCGTTGTGATCGCGCTCTGGGCCTCGAACTCCCAATTGGCCGTGCCGCTCTGCAGATCCAGCGCGGTCAGCGTGTTCTCAGCCGCCACAACGATCTGATCGTTGCCGACCTCCGGCTCGCCAAGATGATCGGCCAGCGGACGGCCCCAGATGATCTGGCCGTTGCCCGCCCGCAGCACGTACACATAGCCCTTGGAGGTGGTGACAATCAAGCGGTCGTGGTAGAGCAGCGGTGCCCGTTGCACGTGTCCCCGCACCGAACTTCGCCAGATCAACCCACCGCTATTGATCGAGAGGCCCACCACTTCCTCATCGGTCGAGCCAACGAAGGCGATGCCCGAGCCAACACCGGGCGCGCCGAAGATCGTGCTGCGTTGGCCGCTGACATTCTGCAGTTGCCAGCGGATGGCGCCCGTCTCGGCGTTGAGCGCGACCAGCATGCCATCGAGCGTATCGAGCACCAGCGTGTTATCGAGCACGACAGGCGCCGATTCACCATTGAGCCGGAATCCCTGTCGCCAGATGATGCGCTGTGGCAAAGGCACGCCGCTGCGGGTATAGGATGTAGCGTAGGGCGATGAGGGCGTTTCGACGGCAGCAGGAGTGAAGAACCAGGTTGCCCCGAGCGCTACCAGCATCACCACAGCGAGCGCGAGGCTAACGTAAGCAAAGCGCGACTTCCACAACATGCGGCGCGGCGGGGGTTGCGCCAACGCCTTTCGAAGATCGGCCACAAATGCGGAAACCGAAGGGTAACGATGCTGTTGCTGTTTGGCGAGGCCCCGCAGCAGCACACGATCAACAGAGGATGGGAGTGAAGGTTGGCGCTCGCTGGGTGGGGGTGGCAACTCGTGAATGTGGGCGTAGATGACGGAGGTAGCATTGCGGCCCTGGAACGGCGGCACACCAGTGAGCAGTTCGTAGGCCACAGCGGCCAAACCGTACTGATCGCTCGCCGGGCTAGCGTCGCGCCCTTCGGCTTGTTCAGGAGCGATATAATGGGGCGTGCCGAGCACCACGCCATCGGCGGTTTGGATGGTGCTCTCGGCCACATCGACCAAACCAAAATCGATCAAAAACGCATGATCATCGGGTGTCACCAAAATATTGCTTGGTTTAATATCCCGATGTACAATCCCCTGAGCATGCGCATAATCAAGAGCATCGCCGATTTGGCTCAGCAGGTGCAGCGCCCGCTCGGGCGTCAGCGCACCAGATTCAAGCAGTTGGCTGAGCGAGCATCCCGGCACATACTCCATCGCCAAAAATGGAGTATTATCAACCTGCCCAAACTCATAAAGTAATGCGATATTGGGATGGCGCAAACGGGCAGTGCTGATCGCCTCACGGCGGAGCCGCGCTACACTATCGGGTCGATGAGCAAGTTCGGGAGGCAGAATCTTCAGTGCAACGAAGCGCTCCAACGCAGATTCAAAGGCCAAATACACGATGCCCATGCCTCCACGCCCCAACTCGGCCCGCACTTCATAGCGGTCGAACAGCGGCGCACGACCAGGCAAGTAGTTATTTGACTTGGATGGAAACGTTGAACTGCTTGATACTGCGACCATCCTTGCCTCCATTGGCAGAGTGCTACGACTAACCTAAGTCGTACACGAGATTCTGCTATCCACGGGGCACGCAATGGACAGTTCGAACTCGCACCCTAATATGCGGTAAGCACATCTCTCAGTGAAAGATCGCAACAAAATGATCGAAGTGGGTTGAATCATTATACCAGCATTTGCACCCGCTGTGATGAGGCAGGAGGTAGCATGTATGCATGAAGACATTCACCCAATGGCAAGTGCGCTCTCAGCACTAGGAGAGGGGCGCCGTATGGATCGCCGCACGTTCGCACGCGGCTTCGCCCTCACTGGAGTACTGGCGGGCATGCTGATGAGTGGCTGCCAAACCCGATCGCAGCAACCTGAGACTTTCATCGAAACGATTTCGCCCACACCAGCGCCCCGTCTTCGGGCTGCCTTCTCGCACTTGGGATTGAGCACCGCATGGGCCAAACATGGCAGCGAAGCCGCCAAATTTATGGGTCAACTGCTGCGGATCGATGTCGTCAACTACGATGGCGAGTTGAGCGTCGATAAACAGCGCCGCGATCTTGAGGAGATCGCCGAGCAAGATTGGGACTTCGTAGCGATCCATCCGCTCGCCATCAACGCTTATGTCGAGCCGGTGCGGCGCCTCGTCAGCCGCGGCATCCCCGTGATCGACCTGGACACGCGCCTCGCCGACGACCTCGACAGCTTGGGCATCGTCACGTTCCTGGAGCCGGATAACGTGTGGATGGGCGAGCAGGTCACCACCGCAGTGATCGAGGCGGCCCGACGCGCCACGCAGAGCGATAGCTTCGGGATCGTGCATACGCAGGGCGTGATGACGCACACCGGCGCGCAGGGGCGGGCGCGAGGCTTCCACAACGTGATCGAGCGCCATCCGAACATCGTGGTGGTGGACGAGACCCCGGGCGACTGGGAGGTCGCCAAGACCACGGCGATCTGGGAGCGGCTGCTAGAGGAGCATTCCAACATTCGCGCGGCATTCTTCCACAACGACGAAATGGCGCTTGCAGCCCTGCGGGTGATCGCCAAAGCACACAAACAACAGCAGATCATGGTCGGCGGCGTGGACGGCATGGTCGATGCCTGCGCGGCAGTCGCGCGGGGCGAACTCGTGGTGACGGTGATGAATCCTGCGGGGCGTATCTACAGCGGCGCGATGTGGATCGGCTACTTCCTGGCCACCAAAGGCGAACGTGCCAACGTGCCGAAGTTCATCCGAATCGACGGCGGGATCGTGACGAAGGAGACCGCGCCGGGCTACCTCTGGCAAGGCGAGCACCTGCTGATTTGATGGGCTATTCAGGCTAAAACACACCCACCACCACAACAAACCCGCCTCAACATCACGTGAGGCGGGTCTTCGCTTTGACCGCGCATCACTTATCGCGCGGTCGTCGCCACGGCGAGAAGCGCGTGGTACCCGGCAAGCGACGGCTCGACCGCGTACGCTTCGGGGCATTCTGATTGCGCAGGCGCAAACGCAACTGCTGCGGGTTGAGGCGCTGGAGGCGCTGCCGACTGATCTGCCGCAGGTCAGAGATGCTCGGCAAACGCAGCCCCCGCCGCACGCGCGGTGGGGCCAACTGCAACTGTTCAAGCAGCAACGAAGCGATCTGAAACGCGCCATCGCGCGGCACTGCACCCGCCAAACGCTCCGACGTAGCCGCATACCTCTCGGGGTCCATCAACTCGGCCACCGCCGGGATAATGCGATCAACCGTGGGGCAGAACGCGCCAAGCTCATTATTCAACACCAAGTCGATGTTGCCGCGCTCCTGCATACCCACCGCCTGCGTCACGATCACCGGGCGGCGCATCACCAACGCCTCCATCAGCGTGCCCGGCCCCGCCTTGGTGATGATGATATCGCTGGCGGCCATCAACTCTTCCATATTATTCACAAAGCCATAAATATGGACGAGTTCGCCTAGCCCCTGTTTTTGAAGCTCCTCGCGCACCGCAGCGTTCTTACCCGTCACCACCAGCAACTGCAACTCAGGGTACGCGCGGTGCAACTCCACCACCAACTCGCGCAAGTTACCGGAGCCAACGCCGCCGCTCGTCACAAGCAGCGTGAACGGCTCGCGCGCCACCCCCAACGAAGCCCGCGCCTCCTCCTTCGACTTCACATAGGCGGTGAACTTCGGGTGAACGGGGAAGCCAGTGCGCACCAACTTCGATTCGGGCATGCCCTCCTTCCGCAAGCGCTCAAGCGCCTCGTTGGTGGGCACAATGCACAATTCGGCATCGAGATCGGCCCAGGCGGCGTGCAAGCTCACCAGATCGGTCACGACCGTCAGGAAGTGGAACGACAGGCGGTATTGGCGACGAGTATTGCCGATCAGGCGGTTGACCAGCGGATGCACCGAAACCACCAGATTGGGCCGCGTCTCCTCAAGCACACGCACAATGTTGCGATGCGCTCGGAGGTAGACGATCTGCGTCAGCAGATCGACGCGGCGACGCCCATCGGTGAGCTGAAAGAAGAAGTCGAATACTGGGAGCCAACGCGTAGAGAGTTGATCGTACAGACTAGGCGCATCACGCACCATCGGAACATCGGTGCTGGCCAGCAGATCAACGATATGTATTTGAATGCTATCACCGGCAAGTTGTTTGAGGGCTGCAGCAATCGCATCTGCGCCTGCGCGGTGACCGCCGCCAGTATCGGAAATGGCAAACAGAATACTGGGAGTGTTACCCACGAAGTCTCCTCGTCCCTCTCATTACAAAATTGATGGGATAGATCCGATTAGCAGGAAGTATAGAGCCGTTCGCCATCAGACAGGGCCTGTCGCCCCTGGCTCCATCATCGGATATCTGCTGGAGAAGGTGCCGTTCCACCGAGGAACAGCGCATTATCGGGTTCGGCACTATCCATATTGGCTTTGGAAAGCCGCATATGGCAGCTAATCGTTCAACACAAGTTAATCATGTTTTCCCGAACGCAGATCGTTGAGAACATGCTCCGCGATCGTGAGAGCGGCGCGCGGGCGTCCAGTTCGTTGAGCACCAGCACGCAAGAGCTTCAGCATATCGGGTTGTGTAAACAGTTCTCGGATAGCCCCGGGCACACTTTCAACCATGCGCAACTGTAGGCCAGCTTGCGAACTGACCACGTAATCCGCGTTCCATTCCTCTTGTCCAGGGATGGGGTCGATCAGCAACATTGGCGTGCCACGCGCCATCGTCTCGCTGACGATCAGACCACCCGCTTTGGTGATCACGATATCGCTAGCCGCCAGCAGATCATCAACATAATCGATATAACTCAGGATGCGCAGTTCCATCGGCGGCTGCGCGGCGATCGAGTCCAACGCCTCGACGAGCGCCTCGTTACGCCCCGCCACCACTAACAGTGTGCCCGCCAACTCCAACTTCAGGATGCCCTCGATCATCACACGGACGCGCTCGATGTTAATGCCACCGCCAAAAAGGGTGATCACTGGTTTATCGGTGGGCAGGTTGTGCTTGATGCACATCTCCTGCTTATCCTTTGGCTCGGCTGCCTTGAGATCGATCGGGATACCAGTGATGTGAATGATGGAAGGCGATACACCGCGCGCCGCGAGCAGATCGCGCGTCAACTCGCTGCCGACGAAATAACCATCAACACCGGGCGTGACCCAGAAGGTATGAGCAAAGTAGTCAGTCACAACGCAGTAAACAGGTGGGGGAAGTTTGCCCTCGTTCTTTAAACTCAGCAACATTTCGATGGGCAGAAAATGGGTGCAGATAATGGCCGCGGGCATGTAGGATTGGACAAGTTCCTCTAAATGAGTCACCCCCAAACGCTCAACCACGCTACGAAGCGAATTCGTAAGCTCGATCAATTCTGGGGAAGTGGTATCGGTCGTTTCGTAAAACCACCGCCAAAGCAACGGCGAGCGCTCACTCAGGTCAAGGTACGAACGACGGTAGGCCTGCTGGAAGAGCGGATTGCCATGATCAAGCGTATCTTCAACACGTACCTCAGGCTCTTGCTTCACCGCAAAAGCCTGGCTGATCGCGTCAGCCGCACGTTTATGGCCCGTCCCCACCGAGGCATGCAAGATGAGTATTCTTGGCATAGCTGTGCCGCTTTGCTCCTACGAGTTGAATTACTAGGACCCTATCGTACCATAAAATAGTAGGTTTGTCCCATCTGTGGCCAAAAATCGCCGCGCTATGCTATAATCCTTACAAGACGTCGCCTGACGTTCTCCATAACCGATGGTCGGGATTATGCTCGCTCCCTCATCCGTTAGAAGGAATCAGGAAATAGGGCGTGCTGTGCAGCCGTTGTTACCACTCAAGCATACTCCACCGCCGCCGCGAGAAGGTGTTTTACTACGCCCAGACCTTCAAGCGTTATTGCCAGAAACACGCCTTCATCCCTTGACTCTGGTTGTCGCGCCTGCGGGCTACGGTAAAACAACACTTTTATCGCAGTGGGCACAAGATCTGAGCCGCACAGGCACCGCAGTGTGTTGGCTGACGCTCGACAGCAGTGAGCGTGCGCCCTCGCTCTTTCTGGCGTACCTGATTCGCAGCTTCCAAACGCACTTCCCGCAGCTTGGCGCAGATGCCTGGCGCGTGTTGCACAGTGCAGCAAATATCGATAAGGACTGGCCGATGGTGGCAGGCGCGCTGTGTAGCGACCTGCAGCGCACACTGGTAACGGCCACCTTCCTAGTGCTCGACGACCTGCACCTCATCCTGGATTCGGCGGTGATCAGCCAGATCCTCGGGTATATTCTGCGTGCTGCCCCGCCCACCCTGCACATCATCATGGCCTCGCGCCGCGCGCTGACGTTCGCGCCGTTGCCGCGCCTGCGCGCCGAGGGCCGCCTGCTCGAACTCACCCAGAGCGAACTCAACCTCTCCGCCGACGAAGCGCGCCAAGTGCTGAGCGCCCAAGGCGTCGAGTTGAGCGACCAAGAGCTCGAACTGTTGCTGACCCGCACCGAAGGTTGGGCGCTGAGCGTGCAGCTGGCCGCCCGCGCCTTGGCCAGCCAATCCAAAGAACGCCGTGGCGACTTCCTGCAGACGCTCAGCGGCGGCCAGGAACAACTGCTAAACTACCTGGCCTCCGAAGTGCTGCACGAACTCCCGCCCGAAGTGTTGGAGTTCCTGCGCCTGGCCTCGATACCTGCCTATTTCGATGCTGGGCTCCTCACTCAGGTGCTGCAGAACGACAATATCGATTACCTGCTGCGGCGCAGCCAAGCGCTCGGCTTGCCCATCCTGCCGCTGGATGAACAGGGCCAACGTCTGCGCTTCCACCCGCTCTGGCGCGAATTGCTGCAACGTGGCCTGCCCACCATGCTCGATGAAGCCGCCCTCGCGGCGCTCAACACACGGTTCGGCCAAGTGCTCGAAGCTCGTGGCGATCTCGAAGCGGCGCTCGATCACTACACCAACGCTGGCGCAATCAACGACCTTGCCCGCGCACTGCGCGAACACGCCTGGCCCCTGCTCCAATCGCCGCGCCGCGATACGATCCGCCGCTGGCTCGAAAGTCTCCCCAGCGAGATGCGTCAGCACGACCCCGATCTGCTGCATATCTGGGGGATGAGCCAGGTCACAGCCGAGCCGAATAGAGCGCTCGACGCGATCGAACGGGCCGCCGATCTGTACAACGAACAGGGACGGGCCGACCGCGAACTGCGCGCCCTGTCCGACCTTGCGACACTGCTCTTCTGGCAGCACCGCCAAAATCAGTTTGTGGCGGTCTGTGTGCGGGCCGTGCGAGTAGCCAACCACGTGCGCGATGCCTGGTCGCGCGGCGCGATGCTGACCTGCGTCACAGCCATCCTCTACAGCAAAGGCAGGTACACCGCCGCCCTGCGGATCGCGCCGCGTGCCACTGCGCAGCCACTCAGCCCAACCTGGCGCTGGCTGCTGTCGATCATCGTCGCGACGATCGATGTGCAACTGGGCCGACCAACCGCCGCGCTCGCGTCGATCGATGCCGCCCTCCAACTCCCGCAGGTCGATCAAGACGACCGCCTGCGCCAGAATCTGCTGCGTCAACGAGCGATGGCGCTCTACGAACAGGGCCAAACCGCCGAGGCGCTCGCACTCGCGCTCAGTTCGCACCGCTACCTCGCCGATTACTACGCCACAGGCGTCACCGGCTTCAGCGCCGCACAACTCGCGCTGATGCTAGCCCTCCAGGGTCGCGTCGATGAGGCGACCACCTACGTGGCGCAAGCCCGCGCAGTGTTCCACCAACTCGATGCGCTGCCGGCATTAGCGGGCCTACAGGTCATCGAAGTCTACGGCCAATTTATGCGCGGCCAAACCGACCGAGCGCGCGTGGCGGTCAGCAGCGTGCTGCGGCGCCTGCAGGAGGCCGAAGGCCCCGCGCCCGACCTACGCCTCTGGCTGCTCCTATCGCTCGTGCTGGGCGAAAGCGGAGAACACCAGCGTGCGCTCGCGCTCGCCCAAGAGACCGCGCAACAGATGCGCCAAGCCGGATATCGCCTCTTTCTCGCCGAGGCCGAACTGTACAGCGCGTATCTGGCGGGCCAACTCAAAGACGAAGCGACCAGACAAGCAGCCCTGCAACGGGGCTGGCAGATCGTCCAGGAGGAACAAGCCGAATACCTGCCAATGCTGCCGGAGGGCGCGATCAAGGATGTGGCCCAGGCAGCGCTGCGCTCCAATATTGCGACAGCGGTCGTTGGCGTCGTGTTGCGCCGCCAAATGCCCGAACACGCAATGGACCTGCTGATAGGCCTGCTCAACGACCCTCAACCCACCGTCCGCGCCGTGGCAGCCGAGTTGCTCGGCGATTTAGGCGCGGTGAGCGCGTACAGCGCGCTGCGAGCACTGCTCAAAGATCGCAATGCTGCCGTGCGCCAATCCGCCGAAAACGCGTTGGGTCGGCTCGTCTACCGCCCGCCCTATACCCTGCGCATCCGCACGCTCGGCTCGTTCTCGCTCTCGCGGGGCGACCAAGAGGTGCGCGACCGCGATTGGCGGAGCAGCAAGGCCCGCCAACTGTTCCAACTGCTGATCACCGAACGGGGCCGCGCCCTGCCACGCGACCGCGTGCTCGACGCGCTCTGGCCCGAAATGGATCAGGAGCCAGCCGCCAACAACCTGCGGGTGACGGTCAATCGCCTGTCGAAGGCATTGGAACCAGATCGCCCCGATGGCGCGCCGCCGAGCTTCATCCTCCAACAGGGCGATACCTACAGCTTCAACATCGCCTGCGACCACTACCTCGACAGCGTTGACTTCTCGACGGCGGTGGCCGAGGGCCAGCAAGCCGAGCGTCGAGGCCAGCGCAGCGCCGCAATCGCCGCATACCGTCGGGCGATCAGCCTGTACGGCGGCCCCTACCTGCCCGACAACCTCTACGAAGATTGGACGGTGGTCGAGCGCGAACGGCTCGCCATGCTGTTCAACGACGCGGCGATCCGCCTTGGCACACTGCTTCTCGACGAAGGCGCCGCCCACGAAGTGATCGGCCTCGCCTGGCGCGTGCTCGAAACCGACCGCGCCCACGAGGACGCCTACCGCCTGCTGATGCGCGCCCACGCCACCCTCGGCGAGCGCAGCTCGGCCCTGCGCATCTACGAACGCTGCGTGGCAGTGCTGCGCGAGGAGCTCGGCGTGGAACCCCTGCCCGAGACCGTGGCGCTCTATAACTCCCTGCGCGAAATGCGCTAACACCACACTTCCCGCATCCAACTCACCAACGCGAACACACCCAACAAACGTGATGTCGATGCGCGACACATCACCGCACATCGACATCACAAAACAGGCCAAACCGATACAGCCCTAGCCCTTCAAATACGTGTTAAACCAATCCAACGTAGCCTGCCAAGCCTCAACCGCCGCAGCCTCGTTGTAGTTCGGCCCAGTATCGTTGTTGAAGGCGTGATTGGCCCCTTCGTACACCCGCGACTCGAAGATCTTGCCGTTGGCCTGCATCACCTCCTCAAGCTGCGGGATGGTGCTATTGACGCGGTTATCGTTGCCGCCGTACTGCCCCAGAATCGCCGCATTCGTCTGGGCCATCTGGCTGGCAGGCTCGGGCGTCACGCCGTAGTAGCACACGGCGGCGGCGATCTTCGGGTTGTTCGCCGCGAGCCGCAACGTGTACGCCCCGCCGAAGCAGAAGCCCACCACACCGAACGTATCGCCAGCAATGCCCCGCTGCATCGCCAACGTCTCAACGCCCGCATTCAAGTCGCGCAGCAACTCCTCGGGGTTCGCATTGGCGAAGAAACCGGGCAACCGATCATTGCCGATCTGATCCGTGCCACCGCCACGCGAGGCTAGATCCGGCGCGAGAGCGATATACCCCGCCTTCGCGACGCGCCGCACAACATCTCGGATATGGTCGGTCAGGCCACGGTTCTCGTGAATAACGATCACGCCCGGATACGTACCCTCAGCGCTCGGACGGGCGATATAGGCGTTGATTGTGGTATCGCTCTCGTAACTGATCGGCCCCGCGCTCACCTCCGGATCATCGGCGGGCACCGAGAGCGGGCTACGCCCAGCGCTCGGCCCAGGCGCAGCAGTGGCAACGGGAGCAGCGGTCGGTTCAGGAGCGGCGGTCGGTTCAGGAGCGGCGGTCGGTTCTGGTGCAGCAGTCGGTTCTGGTGCAGCGGTCGGCTCTGGGGGCGAGGTCGGGTTAGATGCGGCGGGGGCACTGGTCGGCGAGCCAACCGTCTCGCCACAAGCCGCCAACAGCGCAGCGGCAGCAGCGGCACCACCACAAATCCCAAGCAAACGCCGTAGCATCTGGCGGCGAGTAAGCTCACCCTCACGATAATCCTCGATCATCTCCTCACCCAGATACCGCTGCATCTGGTTGAGCTGATCGACCGAAAACGGCGGACGTGGTTTCTGGCCCATGCGCTCCTCCTTTGCGTAACTCGTACAATCGACAAGGTAACGATTGGTGGGATGCGTGTAACGTCGTGGTTTTGCGGCTGAATCATAGCACGCCACACCAGGTCACGCCTGAGAAGCACATAAGCATCCGTCACGTTGGAGCCGCTACCGCAGGGAAAGGGTTCGCAATTCGGCGTGCAGAGGTTGTTGGGGAAAGGACCGCCACCCGCGTCGTCATCCCAAACGCCAGGTGTCATGCCCAGTTGAGGCGAACAACTGGGCGTACAGCGTCACGAAGGCCTAGCCAGCCCGCACCACCTTGCCCAGCGGACTCACCCGCAGCGTCGTGCGCGGCTTAGGCGGGTTGAGCAACGGCAGCGCACGCCCCAACTCGAAGGTATGCGCCGCAACACCCTGACTCGCGAGTTGCAACGTGAGCGGCTGGGCCTGCACAGCCTGCTCAGCGATCAACAGCGCCAACGCGCTGGTTCGGCCACGCAGCCAATTCGCCAGATTCGTCATCCACTCGCCAGCCAGATCCGCTGTGATGATCGCCAGCGCACTGCCCTGGTGGCCCCGCTGATCGGCGTTGCGCTGCAGCAGTTCGCCGAGCGACACACTCTGATTGGGCTGAGCATCCACCAACTCGCTCATAATGCGCCACAGTTGTCGCGGCCCCTGGCCCGGCGAAACCAAACGCTGCCGCGAATCGTGCGTCAGCAAGCCCACACTGCGGCCCTCGGCCAGCGCCTGCGCCGCCAACGAACACGCCAGGATAATCGCCAACTCCGTGGGGTTGTTATGAAACTCGGGCGCCGTATCCACGATCTGCGAACTCTGGCCGTAGCTCGGCGCATCAGGGGGAGCGCTCGTGGGAGTGGGCGCATTCGAAGGTGCATCGCCCACCTGGTGCAGGTCCAGCACGATCCACAGCGCGCCAGCCTGCTCCTGGTCGAACTCCTTCACCATCAACTGATTGGTGCGCGCCACCGTGGGCCAGTGGATGCGGCTCGGTGGATCGCCAGGCGTGTAGGCTCGCAAGCCACCCACACTCGGCGTAACGTGCTGCTGGAGCAGATCAGCGCGCGCCAAACCGCCGCGCTGGCCGTGCGGCAACACCAAGGGCGGCAACTGCACCAACGGCGGATAGATCACCAACTGGCGGGTCGATTGGTTGCGCCACGTGTACTCGAAAATACCGAACGGATCGCTTGTGCGAGCGGTGAGCGGCCCCAGATTGTATACGCCCCGCTTCGTACAGACCGCGCTGGTGCTCCACTGGTACGTCTGCCCCGCGCCGCTCGCCGCGATGCGCCGTGTGCTGTAGCCCGGCACATTCGAGGAATCGGCGACTTCGAGCCAGAGCAGCGGCAACGGCGCGTTGTTCGAGAGCTGCCAATCCTCGTGCAACTCATCGCCAACCTGCGCCCACGTATCGTGCGTATGGCGTGTCAGCGCGATACGCGGCCCCAACACGCGCACCCAGGCATACGAGAGCAGCGGCAACAGCAGAGCCGCGTACGCCAACAAAAAGAGCCCTGGATAGGGCGCGATCAGAGCGAAGATAAACAACAATGGGCCTGGCAACAGCAGCCACACCTGCCGTGTCTGAATCTGGCCGTCGAGGCTGAGACGACGCCAGGCGTGGCCGATTCTATTGCGAAGGCGCAACATCATACAGGCACGCTCACAGCATAGCCGCGCTTCTGCCAATCGTGCATACCGGCCCGATCAACAGTCGCAACCTTGGGGAAGCCAAGGTGTTGCAGCAGACTCGCGGCACGGGCGCTGCGCACCCCACCCGCACAGATCGTCATAATCGGATGATCACGGGGGATCTCGTGCTGACGCGCCCACAGTTGCCCCTGCGGGATCAGCAGCGCGCCGTCGATCACACCATGCTCCCACTCGTGCGGCTCGCGCACATCGATGATCGTGAACGAGTCGCGGTGCTCGTGGAAGCGTTCCAGCGGCCACAGTTCGAGCTGTTCGACGCCGAGGCCAGCGCCCCACCAAGCCGCCATCCCACCCGCAAGATGTCCGCGCACGGCCCAGCCATCGCTGCGCAGCAACGCCGCCGCCTCGTTCGCGATGATCTCGTTGTCGGCCACCAACACCACGGCGGCGCCACGCGGCAACAGCGTCGCCACGTTCGTCGTCAGATCGGCCCGACTGAAGGGAATGCTGATCGCGCCGGGGGCGTGCGCCGCTGCGAAATCGAGGGCGGGCCGCAGGTCAAGCAGAATCACACCCTCCTCGCGCAACGCCTGCAGGCTCGCGGGCGAGAGCGCCGCAGGACTCGCACTCTCGGTGGTGCGGCGGCGCGTGGGCTGCCACGGCTGCATATTCTCGCGCTTGATGCGCTGATACTGCTCCGGCTGCGGACGCAGCGTCTCCATAACGAATTTGCAGAACGCCTCGCGATCGTGGTGCTGCAGCGCCAAATTCCAGCGCCGCTCAAAACCGATCGTCGATATCGGCTTGCCGCTCATATTCACGCCGCCGCAGGCCGACCCGCCGAAGTGGCCCGGGTAGATCTCGACAATATCATCGAGCTTGAGCAAGCGCCCAAACAGACTGTCGTAGAGTTGACCAACCTGAATTTGCGTGCGCCTTGAGGCGTCCTCATCGATCTGCAGATCGGGACGGCCAACATCGCCGGGGAACAACGTATCGCCGCTCAGCAAAAACCAAGGCTGCTCGGAGCGGGCAGTATCGGTGCCGAGCAGGCAGATGCTCTCCGGCGTGTGGCCGGGCGTATGCATCACCGTCAAATACACCTTGCCCAATTGAATGCGGTCACCATCGTACAACGAAAGGAAATGGTAATCGACATCGGCATCGGCGGGGAGCGCGAGCGTCGCGTTGCTGATGCGAGCAAGCTCCTGCGCAGCCGAGCGATGATCTGCGTGGATGTGTGTATCGATCACATACGAAATGCGCAAGCCACGATCAGCAGCTTCCAACAGATAGCTTTGGGCGCCGAGATCGGCAAGCGGATCAATGACCGCTGCTTGGCCAGTCGCAGCACAACCGATCAGATACGACGCACACCCACTCTCACTTCGCACGATTTGTCGAAAAATCATTGCGGCCTCCTCGCACGCGATGGGTTGCTAGCACCTATGGGCAACCTTCCTCTCGAACCTCTCGTCTATTCAGTATAGCATATTCGATTTATCAAGCTCTGTAATGAGCTATTATCGCTGCGATTTATCCCATACATCCAACTGGAGTTAGCACCAACAGATGCTACCATTTTTTGCGGCATGGAAAGGGATATGGTAGCATGCTTAATCAATGGTTGAAAATTATTCAATTGGCATGAATGCACCCGACATAGCTTTTGCGGCACAGTTAGTACGTCAAGCACAGCGCATCGTGACGTTAACAGGTGCTGGCATTAGCGTGCCCTCGGGCATTCCCGATTTCCGAAGCGATACCGGGCTGTGGCAGCAGGAAAACCCAATGGATGTCGCCTCGTTACGCGGATTCACCGCCAACCCAAAGCGCTTCTACGATTGGTTTCGCCCGCTGCTATCGAAGGTGCAAGCCGCCAAGCCCAACCCAGCGCACCACGCGTTGGCCGAGCTTGAGCAGGCAGGCAAACTCAAAGCCCTCGTGACGCAGAACATCGACGGCCTGCATCAAAAGGCCGGCTCGCGGGCTGTGTTCGAGTTGCACGGCCATATGCGCACCGCCACCTGCCTCAACTGCGAGCGGCAGGTGCCCGCCACCGTGTTCTACGAGCAAGTGCGCAACGGCTCGATCGCCTACTGTTCCTGCGGCGGCCTCTTCAAACTCGATGTCGTCCTGTTCGACGAAGGGCTGCCCCGTGGCCTGTTCTGGCTGGCCCAAGATGCCTTCGAGCGCTGCGACTTGGTGATCGTGGCTGGCACCGCGCTTGAGGTTGCGCCCGTGTGCGACCTGCCGCTGACGGCCCTGAACCGTGGCGCGCGCCTGATTATCGTGAACAAGAGCGAAACCTACCTGGACTCACGCGCCGACGTAGTGCTGCACGACGATGTGGCCGAAGCGCTACCAGCGATCGTGAAGGCAGCCCTGGCCGCATAACCTGAGCCAACGAACCGATACGAAGACTTATCGTCCTGAGGGAGCAAGCATGGAACTGATAGAATTGGAGGGCCTCCGATCACGCTTTGCAAGCGTTCGGGGGCGGCTTTGACCTCGCAAAGAAGCAAGCCGAGATCGCGACGCTAGAAGAGCGCGCCGCTGATCCCAACCTCTGGAGCAACCAACAAGAAGCCCAACGCACGATGCAACGCCTCACGCAACTCAAGGCCGAGGTCGAGCGTTGGACCAACCTCGAAAACCAGATCACCACGCTGGCCGAGCTACAAGAGCTCGCCGCCGCCGAATCCGACGACTCGCTGAACGCCGAGATCGCCGCCGAGTTCGCCTCCGCTCAACAAGCGATGGATAAGCTAGAGGTCGAACTGCTGCTCTCAGGCCCCTACGACAATAACAACGCCTTCTTATCCATCAAAGCAGGCATGGGTGGCACCGACGCGCAAGACTGGGCCGAGATGATGCTGCGTATGTACACGCGCTGGGCCGAACAACGCGGCTACAAAGTCACGCTGCTCGACGAGAGCCCCGGCGACGAAGCGGGCATCAAAAGCGCCACGCTCGAACTGCGCGGCGAATACGCCTACGGCTACGCCAAATCCGAAGCGGGCGTGCATCGCCTTATTCGGCTCTCGCCGTTCAACTCGGCCAACACCCGCCAAACCTCGTTCGCACTCGTCGAGGTGCTGCCGGAGGTCGATGACGCGCCCGAAGTCATCATCAAACCCGAGGATATCCGCGTTGATGTCTTCCGAGCGGGTGGGCACGGCGGCCAAGGCGTCAACACCACCGACTCGGCGGTGCGGCTCACCTACAAGGCGGGCACACCCGAGCAGATCGTCGTGACCTGCCAGAACGAGCGCTCGCAGCTGCAAAATAAAGAGACCGCCATGCGCGTCCTGCGTGGGCGGCTGCTCGAACGCGAACTGCAACGGCAACGCGAGGAGCGCGCCCGACTCAAAGGCGAACACCGCCAAGCCGACTTCGGCAGCCAGATGCGCACCTACTACCTGCACCCCTACACACTCGTGAAGGACCACCGCAGCGAGTACGAGACCAGCAACGTGCAGGCCGTCCTCGACGGCGACCTCGACCCATTCGCCGAAGCGTACCTGCGCTGGAACATCGGGCGCGAAGCCGAAGTGTAGCGCCAACCCCGCAGGCGCAAGAGGAAACACGTTCACCCGTGGAACACCGCCCATCAAGCGTGATGTCGATAGGCTGCGCAGAGCAACCCATCGACATCACGTTACCAGATCACCAGCAGGATTTGGTATCATTCCAGGAGCATTCACCGACAAACAGAAGGAAACGGCGATGGAAGTGAAATTCACCCCCTGGCGTAGCACCTACATCAAACGCGACGAGACCGCTGAGACGGAATGCGTGCTCTGTGCCAAAGGGCGTTCACAAAACCATACCGAAGACCTCGTGCTCTACCAAGGGCGCACCTGCTACATCCTCATGAACCTCTACCCCTACAACACCGGCCACCTGATGGTAACGCCCTACGCCCACACCGCCGACCTCGTGAACCTCGACAACGCCACCGCCACAGAACTGTTCGACCTCACGCGGCTCGCGGTCAAACAATTAAGCCATGCGTTCTCGCCGCATGGCTTTAATATCGGTATGAACTTAGGACGCAGCGCAGGAGCAGGCATTGATCAACACCTCCACATGCACATTGTTCCGCGTTGGAATGGCGATACCAACTTTATGCCTATCCTCGGCGGAACAAAGTTGATTCCCGCAACGCTTGAACAAACTTTTGCAGAATTGCGCCCTCTCTTCGATTCTTTGCCAGAGAGTGAGGACAAATAAGGAGAGCCAGCCGCAGAACAGCCTACATCAGCATGTCTCGCACAAGGTGGATGAGTCGATCGATCTCAAATGGCTTCTGAATAATAACCGCACCCTCGGCTTCGAGATCGGCGAACCAGGGCTTACGCGAAAGCGCAGTCATAATAAAGATGGGAATGCCATTATCTTGGAGACGCTCCCGAATGCGCTGAAACGTCTCGACGCCATCCATTTGCGGCATCATAATGTCGCTGATCACCAAATCGGGATTCAGTGTTGTAAGCTTTTCAATGCCCTCTTGACCATCATTTGCCAAAACGACATGATAGCCCGCTTCTCGTAGAGCGATTTCAAGCACCGTTTGCAGTGCCAAATCGTCATCCATAACCAAAATAGTCTTCTGCTCCATACACCCGATTCTCCTCCTCAGCTTTGTATCCAAGCGTGCTGCTGGAGTGACGGCGCTATTATAACAGAACATGCTAAAAGGCAGGCTACGCAATAGGTTGCGGTATCTCGCAGCATCCGCCTGTTCAACCAACCAAACGACCCGACGTTAGGCCAAACAGATGGACACATTTTGGCACCCAAACCTCAAAAAAGCGCGCCATATCCATTTTACATGGCATCAACGCAAGCCATGCAACCGAGCAAACAATTTTGATGTATTTGTAATCTCATCGGCCTGCACAGCGAGCCAAACCCAGGCCATACCCCACCAACACGCCTTTGAGGGTTGGGAAAAGGAGCAACCACGATCTGAGCGCCCGTCGCTACGGAACAACCTCCGTCGTGTACAACGTTGCGCGCTCGGACAGGATGCGCTTCGCGCCGCTCCGCACGCAGCAACTCAACAACACCGGAGCGCCGCCAAGATCGCATCCCATCGCCTGTTGTCATCCGGCAAAAACGTGCTACCATACGCCACAACAAACGCACATCACCAATGGATCCAAAGAAGGAAAAGCCCATGAATCGCAGCCAACTGATCGAGGACTTACGCCGCATTGTTGGCCCTAACGCTGTAGTTGATGATGCTGCGGCACTTATGACATACGAAGCCGATGCGTGTGTGATGGACCTCCACGCGCCGAACGTAGTTGTGCTCCCCACCACGACCGAACAAGTGGCTGCGACGGTGCGCCTCGCCAACCGCTACCAAGTGCCGATCGTGCCGCGCGGCGCGGGCACTGGCCTCACCGGTGGCGCCACGCCGATCAACGGCGGTATCGTCATCAGCACCACCCGCATGGATAAACTGCTGGAGGTGGACACGCGCAACCAGCGTGCCCGCGTCCAACCCGGCATGATCAACTGGGAACTCTCCCAAAAACTCGCGCCCTACGGCTACCAATTCGTGCCCGACCCATCGTCGCAGCGCGCCTGCACCATCGGCGGCAACATCGCCAACAACAGCGGTGGCCCGCACTGCCTCAAATACGGCACTACCACCAACCACATCCTCGCCCTCAAAGTCGTGCTGCCCGATGGTAGCGTGCTGTGGACCGGCGATGGCCGCCCCGACACGATCGGCTACGACCTGCCCGGCGTGCTCACCGGCAGCGAAGGCATGTGCGGCATCGTCACCGAAGCCTGGGTGAGGCTCACACGCCTCCCCGAAGCGCAGCGCGTGGTGCTCGCCCTGTTCCCCGACATCCCATCGGCCTCGCAGACCGTCTCGACCGTGATCGCCCGTGGCTTCCTGCCCGCCGCGCTCGAAATGATGGACCACCTCGCCATCAAAGCCGTCAACGGCATGTACCGCCTGGGCCTGCCCGACAGCGCCGGAGCCGCCCTGCTGATCGAGCTCGACGGCGTCAACGAAGGCATCGACGACCTGCTGGCCGAAGTGACGGGCATCTGCGGCGGCTTCGGCGCAATGGAAGTGCGCCCCGCCAAGACAGCCGATGAGCAAGCCCGCGTCTGGGCCGCCCGCAAAAATGCCTTCGGTGCGATGGGTCGCCTGGCGCCCAGCTACTACCTCGTCGATACTGTCGTGCCCCGCACGCGCCTGCCGCACACGCTGGCAGCCGTCGGCGACATCTCGCGCGACTTCAACATCCCGATCGCCAACGTCTTCCACGCGGGCGACGGCAACCTGCACCCGCTGATTCTGTTCGACCGCCGCGACCAGAGCCAACTCACCCGCGCCCTGAACGCCGCCACCGAAGTGCTGCGCACCTCCATCGACCAGGGCGGCGTGATCAGCGGCGAGCACGGCATCGGCATCGAGAAGCGCGACTACATGACGCTGCTGTTCACCACCGAGGATTTGGCGGCTATGGCTGGCCTGAAGCAGTGCTTCGACCCGTACGAACTGTTCAACCCAGGCAAGGTCTTTCCGGCTGGGCGCGGCTGTGGCGAGCTTGCTGCACTGCGGCGCGGTGGCCTAAGCCTCGCCGATTTCAGCGGCGAACACCGCCACGCCCCCGAAGGCGCGTGGCTCTAGGCCGACTGTTCGACACGACTTGGGACATATCTTTGCGATCAGATCGCCGGAAAGAGTTCTACCAACCATGAATGTGCGCAATCCTCAAGCGCTCGCCGAGCGCTGCACCTCGCTCGTGGGCGAAGCGTCTGTGTGGGCCGATGACGCCACCCGCGCCGCCTACGCCATTCAAGGCGTGGTGCCAAACTGCGTGGTCGCGCCAGGCACCCCCGAAGAAGTCGCCAGCCTGCTGCGCCTGGCCGAAGAACAACGCCTCGCCGTTGTGCCCTGGGGCGGCGGCACCCAACAGGCCATCGGCACGCCGCCAGCCCAGATCGACCTGGTGCTGCGCACCGAGCGGCTGAACCGCGTGCTCATCCACGAGCCAGACGACCTCACCATCTCGGTTCAGGCGGGCATGACATTCGCCGCCCTGCGCGAACACCTCGCCAAGCACGGCCAGATGCTGCCGATCGACCCGGCCCTGCCCGATCAGGCCACGATCGGCGGCCTGATCGCCACCGCCGCCGATAGCCCGCGCCGCTTAGGTTACGGCACCATCCGCGACCTGATGATCGGCATCGGCGTGGCCGAAGTGGGCGGACGCCTGACGAAAGCGGGCGGCATGGCCGTGAAGAACGTCAGCGGCTTCGACCTCATGAAGCTCTACCTGGGCAGCTTCGGCACGCTCGCCGTGATCGTCAGCGCGAACTTCAAGCTCCAGCCCATCCCACGGGCCTCGGCCTCGCTGCTCGCCACGCACGACGATGCCAAAGCGCTGTTCGCCGCGCTCGATGCCCTGCACGCCACGCAACTCACCCCCACCGCCGTCGAGTACCTAAGCGCTGGTGCACTCCAGCAGCTCGGTCAGAC
This sequence comes from uncultured Roseiflexaceae bacterium, assembly GCA_937988885.1. Classification (GTDB taxonomy): domain Bacteria; phylum Chloroflexota; class Chloroflexia; order Chloroflexales; family Roseiflexaceae; genus CALKHR01. The sequence goes on from CALKHR010000109.1 coordinate 24,778, forward strand.
AGGGCGCTACGGTGTGGCGCTGCGCTCCGAAGGCTTGCCCGCCGCCGTCGAGCGCCACCTACACGATCTCCAAGCACTGCTGCGCCAGCACGGCGTCCAGGCCGTGCAGCAGTTCGATGGCTCCGCCGAGAGCGCACTGTGGTCGGCGATCACCGACCTCGCGCAGACCCGCACGCTCGCCGATAACCAGGCGCTGCTCAAGCTCTCGGTCCTACCCGCCGATGTGCCAGCGACGGTCGCCCAACTCGAAGCGTTCGCCAGCAACGGCGTACAGGTGGCGGTCAACGCCCGTGCGTTCAACGGCGTTGTGTATGCGCGCCTCGATCGCGTGGATACCACGACGCTGCAAAGCATCCTGGCGCGGTTGGATGCCCTACAATGGGTGGCTACGAATGTGCCGGGCACACCGCGTTGGGGCGCTGAACCCGCGGGCATCGAAGTGATGCGCCGCATCAAGCAGGAGTTCGATCCGCTCGGGGTGCTCAACAAAGGCCGTTTCGTCGCTGGAATTTAATCAGAGTGATCATAGTGATGGATGCGTTCGATTATGGGCGCGTCCATCTTCATACGTATGATAACGACGCCCGAATTGTTAGGCCTGCTCGCTTCGTACGCATACGCAACAGGGCTGCTTGCGTTTGGCGAGTTGCTGTGGCGCAAACTGCGGTGGCCGCAATCGGTCACGCGCAAGATCGTGCATATCGGCGCCGGTATGTGGGTTTGGGCCATCCCAGCCCTGTTCGAACGCTGGCAGATCGGTCTGATACCGTTCGCCAGTTTTATTGTGATCAACTTCCTGTTGTATCGCTTCCGGGTGCTCGATTCGATGGATGCCGAGGATAGCTCTCCCGGCACGATCTACTTTGCGCTGGCTATCACCGTATTGTTTGTGATCTGCTGGCGGCCCGATGGTCCCCTCGATCGCTTGCCCATCGCGATGGCTGGTATCATGGCGCTCACTTGGGGCGATGCACTGGCAGCGTTGGTGGGCCAACGCTGGGGCGCGCACCGCTACCGCATCGGGAATAGTACCCGCTCGTGGGAGGGCTCGCTGACGATGTTGTTCGTCAGCCTGCTCGCGATCGCTATCACGTTGTTGGTGTTGCCTGGGTCGAGCTTGAGCCCCTACGCGCCGCCAATCGCGACTGGTACTGCGGTGTTGGTGGCGGTAGTGGCAGCTTGCGGGGCGACACTGGCCGAGGCGATCTCGCCCCATGGGTTGGATAATCTGGCTGTGCCATTCACCACTGCTGCTATTGTGTTTTTGGCATTGCCAAGCTAACTATTGAACGAGAATGCAAATGAATATTTTGGTTGTTGGCGATGCAAACGCCGATCTCAGCGCAACTGTCGAGCAGTTTCCCCACGAAGGTGATGATCGCCTGATCGAATCGTTAGGGTGGAGCAGTGGCGGCTCCGCTACCAATGTGGCGATCGGGCTTGCGCTGTTGCAGATGCCCGTGCAATTGTTGACGCGAGTTGGGACCGATCCCGCTGCCGAGATTGTGCTGACGAAGGCGCGCGAAGCGGGTGTTGACCTGAGCTTGGTGCAGCGCGACCCACAGCTCCCGACCGGCCTCTGCTACGTGGTGATTTCGCCGAACGGCGAGCGCACGATGTTCAGCTTCCGAGGTGCGAATGCGGCACTCAGCAGCCCGTCCGATCTCGACGCCACACTTGCGCAGACCAACTGGCTGCATATCGGCGGTCACTCACTGCTCGAAGGGGCGCAGCGCGAAACAACACTGCAGCTTATCGAGGCGGCGCACCAACGAGACATCCCGATCTCGCTGGACCTGGTGCTGCCAACAGTACGGGCGCGCCACGACGAACTGCTGAATATTATGCCGCGCTTGACGGTACTGTTCGCCAATCAAGAGGAGTTGCAGGCGTGTTTCCCAGGCTCCACCCGCGATGAGGCGCTGATAGCGGCGCGGGCGCGCTGCGATGGCATTGTGGTGATGAAATGCGGCGAGCAGGGCTGCATCGTGGTGGCGCCTTCGTTCTGGCACACAGCTCCGGCGTTCCCGGTGGTGGCGGTCGATGCCAACGGCTGCGGCGATGCGTTTGTGGCCGGCTTTATCGCGGCCCGCTTATCGAATGCGCGGATCGAGGATTGTGCGCTGATGGCGAACGCGATGGGCGCGCTAACAGCGACGCGCAGTGGGGCAGCTTCGGCGCTACCCAGCCGCGCAGAGTTGATGTCGTTTTTGGCCGAGCATTACCGCCTTTAGCCGCGTTAGGCCTGTCGGTTAATACTCGCGCATTTTGAGTTCCTGTACCAAACAACGTGGCATCCCTGCTGATGCCACTCCCTATCCCCAACCCAGTGGTGTCGAGCGCTGTGCGTAGCAGGTATCGACACCACAACACCTCAAGTACCATAGAGTACTCCCCAGCGGCGAGCACTCAGTCGCTAGTAGTACCCTCTCCATCGGCATTTACGATATATGCCACATGACAGACACAAAATATGCGGCAAATTCGTACTATTGGTCATCATAAAGCCATGCGCAACGTGTGTGAGCGGTAGAAAGTTGTTAGGGTTTTTCACGCTTTGCTCATCCAACTTCACCGCTTTGGTATGCGCTTTTTACGATCCTCTGCGTCGGTTTATGACAGAAATGACAGATTCCGTTAGTACTTTATCCCTCAGGGGTTGTGGTACCTCTGGTGCAAATCGAACCATACCCCTGTAGGGTTGAGATGCCCTATCCCCTATGCTATAGTACCTATGTAAACAAAACGGGCTAGCAACCAACACCTACAACCTCGCCAAGCCCGTCGAAATGTTGTCAGACCCGCCAGTTTGATCGGTCGTTCAACAACATCGCACTCACGTCCAACTTACATTTAAGGCGACATGTCATCACAGCACGATTTTGTACCTAGCCAATCATCGTAGCCTATGTCGAAACAGCGTTCTTGATGACATTGCAGCAGCATCGTAGCATACAACACACAACCAATCTAGTCGGTCGTACTCTATTGTTTCGTCATTGTCGTAGCTCTTGGCAACATCGTCGTCACGTCGTAGCACACAACCTAGCCTCGTTCTTGCAGACACTGTACTCTCGACCAAGCATCGTCCTAGCAAGCAACGTAGTCACAACCAACGAACGTCGTAGTTAACAACCTAGCAACCCTGCTGCACATCGTAGCCAATTTACATCGTAGTCACGTCGTAGCACACAACTTAGCCAAAAACCGATCAAACACGTCCCAGCTACAACCTACTCAACCCTGGCGGGTTTCTGATAACAGACAGTTTCAACTACGCATCTTTGCTGGCCTCGGCTTCCGCCGAGGCCACTGTCGTTTGAAGGTGGTTTTCGCCTGCGGCAGCGAAATCAGTATCTTTCTGGAAAGCATTCTAATTCGGAGGCAACAAACATCAGGTGGGCAAATAGATAAACGTACTGCGCATTTTGATGTGCCTTCTTCACGAGAGCGTGGGATGCGCCATTCGGCGGGCGAGCAAGTTCTCACAAGAGCGTAGGCTGCTGCGCAAACCCAAAGGGCCGATCGCGGCCCTTTGGAAACCCCGACCGGGGCTTATCGCCCCTGGACCCCAAGGAATCCGCTCTGTTAAGCCTGTATCGTTTGCTTCCTCGGTATGGTCCTTGTTCGGTGGTCTGTATGCATTTTTTGCATTCTGATATGCAGGTGTCTCTGCTATCAATCTCTTGATGCTTGTCAGCAATGCTCTGATTCTCAATCTGGTTGGACAATAGTCATTAAGAGCAGTCTTAGCCTGCGGCAGTTCTTCTTCTTGTGATGATGAGGCGCTGCGCGTAGCAGCGCCTCATCATCACCTTCCCTGAGCATGTTGGTATTCGTCTAACGCCGAAGAAATGGTATTCGGCAAGCATACTGATTGCTCTGTTTTGGAAGTATTGGACATTTTTATGTTCAATGAAAAGCACTGTCATCTCGAACGGTCGAAGCCCCGAGCGAAGCGAATGGGGAGAGATCTCAAAGCGCAATACAATGCAGAGCAATGAGATTCCTCACTTCGCCTAGCGGCTTGTTCGGAATGACAATCAGAACTATCAAAGACTTATAAAACAGTGCACTGATCCTGTAATCAATCATTCGGAATGGTATCACCTGGTCACCCGGTCACCTTGTCAGACTCGTCACCTTGTCAGGCTTCGTCACCCATCCGGCTGCTTTCTGGTATGATACGTTGAGCAAAACATGTTGCGGTTTGCTGGTTGAATGGTGACGTGATACAGGTCTGTTGCGATCTGTTTTGGCTTGTGTGTGCTGTTGAATAAGCGCCTGAGGAGCGACATAATCATGGCTGAAACGACGACATATCGTCTGGTGTTGAATGGGTTCGGCTCAGTGGGGCAGGGGCTTGCGCAGATTCTGCGTTACCATAGCGAATGGCTTGCTAAGCGCTACGGCGTGACGCTCCAGATCGTTGGCGTGGCTACGCGCAGCCGTGGCACGGTGTACAACCCGGCAGGCATTGATCCGGCGTTGTTGTTGGAGACTGCGGAGCAGGGCGGCGATCTGCGCGGGCTTGCGGGCGCCTTCGATGGCGATACGCTTACGCTGATCGAGCGTGCGGAGGCCGACATTTTTGTGGAGGTCAGCCCCACCAATTTGGAGACAGCCCAACCCGCCACGAATTATATTGGGACGGCGATGGCGCGGGGCATGCACGTCGTGACCGCCAACAAGGGGCCAGTTGCCTTGCGGTTCGCGGAACTGCGGCGTGAGGCAAACGAGGCAGGCGTCTACTTCGGCTTCGAAGGCACAGTGATGTCGGGAACGCCTGCTCTGCGCTTGGGTTGGGGCGATCTGGCGGGCTGCGAGATCCTTGAACTGAGTGGTATCGTGAACGGCACCACCAACTACATTCTCACGCAGATGGAGCAGGGCCGCTCGTACGCTGATGCGCTCGCCGAGGCCCAACAGCTCGGCTATGCTGAGACTGATCCGACCGGCGATGTGGAAGGACACGATGCGGCAGCCAAGGCATTGATCCTGGCGAATGTGCTGCTGGACGCTAATCTGAAGTTGAGCGATGTGGCGTGCAGCGGTATCACAAAGCTGACCCAGGAGATGGTGGCCGAGGCGGCGGCAGCCAACGAGCGTTGGAAGCTGTTGGCGCGTGTGTGGCGCGATGGCGATCAGGTGCGCGCGCAAGTGGCGCCTGTGCGCCTGCCGAGCAGCCACCCGCTGGCGAATGTGGGCGGCGTGACGAACGCCATCACGATCACCACCGATCTGCTGGGCGATGTAACGCTGATCGGGCCGGGCGCTGGTGGTGTAGCGACAGGTTTTGCACTGTTATCGGATATTCTGGCGATGCATCTGATCTGGGGACAACGGTAACGTTGGCTCCAACAATGGTCGCTTTATCGTGAGGCTGATATGCCATCGAACCAACCAAGCTGGGAGGGCACCTTCCTGGCATTCGCTCTGATTTTTACGGCGTTGCTCGGCGCGATGTATGCCATCGCCAATGTGTACCGTTTCTCGATCCCGTGGGTGGCGATCCTGCTCATCTCGATCGCGATAACTGGTTTTCTACGCTGGAAACGTCGCTAGGTTTTCCACTGCGAGAACGATTGTTGATGTTGTCGTTTTGCACAAGCAGAGCGACAACATTCTTTTGTGCGACACTTTTCTGCCAATTCCTCTACATGCCGCCGCATCATCCTCCCAAAAAAACGCGGTACCGATACGCTCCCAAAACAGTTCATCACCATCATCATGACGTTATTGGGCTTTCTGTCGCCGAATAGGCGGTATTGGATATTCTAGACAATCTATCCAATAGAGTGACGATGATGTTTGTATCGAATCGCTATAGTCAGACGAGCACTTTTCCATTATTCTTCTGAACAGTAATCCCAACCCGGTTCGAAGAAAGCTCATACCTCGAGCGTTGCATCTGTACACAGCGCTTGTACGGCCAATGGTTCTGTGCATGGTGCTATGGTGTAGCGATAGTTTATGGCTTCTCAATCATCTATGACGGCGCTCGAATGTTCAGCATGGTTGTGCTGGCATGCATCTCGGCTACGGTGATGTGCCGAATGCACAATCTGTGAAGGTGAAGGGTGATCAACCACGGGCTTGTACATTTTATCTCGTTAACGATGTTTAGAGGTATTTTCATTTTCCATTAAGAACAAATTTCACCTCTATTCGGTTCGTTTTTAGATATTTTGCACAACCAAAAGCCATAAGATTTAGATGCTGTAGACATAGCACAGATCGACTTCAGCTCTTATCATTATGGCATCACCCACTAAACTGTTCTTCTCTGAAAAGATATGTGCGCTGGAGCAACGCCGATTTGGATCGATGACTGATCCATACGGCGTTTTTTTTGCTCATTGCGAATACAGAATCGGGAGAAACCTTATCGCACGAGTGGTACTTCGTTGCTAAGATGCCTTATTCGCATAGCAATGTACCACTCGCTACCAGGAGATGAATAGGAGGTTGTAAACAACATTTGGTATACGGCACATCAGCTCTGATGCTGTTTGTGCGCAGCGTAGCGCAGGTCGTCGCATGTGTTGAAGCTGATAGCTAAGCGTCTCAGCCTCAAGCGCTATTGAAACAATACCGATGTTGTTCCAGACGAACGGGCACAGGTGTTTACTTTGGTGAGATGCTTAAGGTTTGGCTATAGACACAGAAGGAGCGTTGACCGATGGATGCAATCAATGGGGCAGATACAGTATGGGTGCTGCTAGGTGCAGCCCTTGTGATGCTGATGACCCCTGGCTTGGGTTTCTTTTATGGTGGTATGGTCCGAGGAAAGAACGTCCTCTCGACCATCATGCACAGCTTCTTCATCCTGGCCTTGATCAGTGTGCAGTGGGTGTTGTGGGGCTATAGCCTAGCATTCGGCCCAGATATCGGAGGCTTTATCGGTGGCCTCGATTGGATCGGTCTGAACGGTGTCGGTCTAGAGCCAAACCCCGATTATGCAGCTACCATCCCACACCAGGCGTTTATGGTCTTCCAGCTCACCTTCGCGGTGATCACCCCGGCGCTGATCTCGGGTGCTTTCGCCGAACGCAAGCGCTTTAAGGCATTTGTGATCTTCTCGCTGCTGTGGGCCACGTTCGTTTACGCCCCGGTTGCGCACTGGGTTTGGGGCGTTGGCGGCTGGATCCGCGAGTTGGGCGCGCTCGACTTCGCTGGCGGCACGGTGGTGCACATTACTTCGGGTGTTTCGGCTCTGGTGTGCGCCCTCGTATTGGGCAAGCGCATCGGTTATGGCTCCACCCCGATGCAGCCACATAATGTGACGCTGACGATCTTGGGTACGGCGCTGCTGTGGTTCGGTTGGTTCGGTTTCAACGCTGGTAGCGCGTTGGGCGCAGGTCCGTTGGCGGTGAGCGCGTTTGTGGCAACCAACACGGCTGCTGCGATGGCCGCCCTCACGTGGATGACCGCGAGCTGGATTCGCCACAAGCAGCCGAGCGTGCTTGGTGCTGCCTGTGGTGCTGTGGCTGGTCTGGTCGGTATCACGCCTGCGGCTGGCTTTGTAACCCCGATGTCGGCGATTATCATCGGCTTCCTCGCTGGCGGTGGCTGTTTCGTGGTGGTTGAGTTGGTGGTGCGCGGTCGCATCGACGATGCCCTGGATGTGTTCGGTGTCCACGGCGTCGGCGGCGTCATCGGCGCGTTGGCCACTGGCCTGTTCGCCACAACCGCAGTCAACGAGGGTGGCGCGAATGGCCTGTTCTACGGCAACCCTGGCTTGCTGGTTACGCAGTTGATCGCTGTGGTAGTGGTTGCTGTGTACGCGGCAGTCGTTACCTTCGTCCTGCTGAAGCTGATCGACATGACGATTGGCCTGCGCGTCTCGCAGCAGGAGGAAGAGGCTGGTTTGGATACGACCCAGCACGGTGAGGTCGCTTACCAATTGTAATTCTCACGGACGAATCGTTCGTTACTCGTCAGTCCTTAGTATCACGTAATATAAAGGAGGTTTCCCATGGTTGCAGTTGCATTTGCTCTGTTCGCTCTTAGCGTGATGAGCTGGCTGTTCTTGCCGAAATCTCGCTCACAAAACTAACACTCTAAACGGTAGGCTCTGAAGCGAGCGTACCTAACCTTAGACGGCTCGCTTCATGCGAGGGCGTGGACCAAAAGCGTATTTGCAGGGGTGGCGATACATTTGGACACGCCCTCTTTATCTCTCCACAAAACTCTCAAATGACGATGTTGCTCTTGTCTGCAACGCATCTCAAAGGCACGCAACATCACTCCTCCCCAACCAGCAACCTCCACGATCGGTGAACAATTTGTCAGCTCCACGCCAGGCGCTTACGCTTGACACACCGTTAAACCGGGGTGTATACTCACACTGTTGGAAAGATCCAACACGAAGTAATCTGTTCTCTCGTTAGGTGCGGCTTCTACACAGAAACAGGTCGCTGCCCCGGCCCGTCGAAAGACGCTCAGGGGTTGACCAGGGCGATTCGACGATAAGGCTCGCTCTAATGCGACTGCGATGGTTACGCTACGCTGTGTAGTGCCAAAGCTCAAGTAGGGGAGATACACGGGCGTTCAGTGACACGCGCGATGTTGCGCCGAGCACTCGAACGTTTTTGTGTGTATGTATTCCCCCTTGGGCCACCCGAGGGGGCTTTCTATGGAGCATTATGGACGCTAGTCATTCATGCACGCGGCCCGGCCCGGAACGCTGCGCGCTGGTGAACTTGCGGTGTGAACCGGCTCATTACCTACGACTCGTGCAGGAGGTGCCTCCCGGCGCTTCTTAGCCTTGTTGTGGTTGTTTGCGCCTTCACACCGCTCGGTGTGAGGGCTTTTTTGTTCCTCCTGATCGCCAGCGCGCTCGTATGAAGCTGTGCCGCTCACCAGGAGGAATAAGAATGACCACGATCGTTTCACCACGGCTCGGTGCTGCCGCGCGTCGCGCTTCCGCACTGTATTGCGCCGTTCACGGCCACGGTATGCCCCTGCTGTTGATCCATGGCTTGGGGGCGAGCGGCGCGATCTTCCAGCCGTTGATCGATGCGCTCTCACCACATTTTCAGTTGATCATCCCCGATCTGCGGGGGCATGGTCAAAGCTGCCGCTTACCGGGGCCTCACTCCACCGAACGCCTCGCCGATGATCTTGTGAACCTGTTGGATCTGCTGAAGATCCGCTCGTGCTACGCGCTCGGCCATGCCAGCGGTGGTGCAATCTTGCAGCAGTTCGCCCGCGCGAATCGGGATCGCCTGCGGGGCATGGTGATGGTCTGCGCATTCGCGCGACAGGCCACCACGGTGCGCGAGCAGATCGAGAGCTATTTGCGGCCCGAACTGTTCCGACTGCTCGGCGCAAGCACGGTGGGCGCGTTGGCGGCGCGGCGCGCCCTGGCCGGCGAAGCGGCCTTTGTGCGCAATGTGATCGGCCACAACGATGGCCGCCGCATTGCGCCGATCGCACGTTCGCTGCAGCGCTTCGATAGCCGCAGTTGGCTGCACGAATTGGACCGCCCCGCGCTCGTCATCGCAGGCGAGGCAGATCCAACCACACCGCCCCATCTGTCGCAGGAGTTGGCCGCGCGGCTGCCGCAGGCGCAGTTTCATACCATTCCACAAGCCGGGCATTGGTTGATCAAAACCCACAGCGCTCAATTGTTGGATATTGTGTTGCCGTGGCTGAAGCAGCAAAGGAGCGCTGAATGACGTTAACAACGACGAGCCGTATCGAAACCTTAGAGTTGCAAGTGCGCGAGGCGCTTGAGCTGCAGAACCTTGAGGCGGTGCGCGCGCTACTCCGCGATCGCCACCCCGCCGATGTTGCCGACGTGATCGATCGCTTGGACGATGACCTGCAACTCGAAGTCTTTCAGCTTCTTGAGCCCGATCAAGCCGCCGATGTACTTGGCGAGACGAGCGCCGATGCGACGCGCGAGCTGCTCGAACAACTGCCAGCCGAGCAAGCCGTTGAGTTGCTTGAGCGCATGCCGGTGGACGATGTTGCCGAGATTTTGTCGGAGGATGTGCCGGAGCGGCAGCAGGATCTCCTTGCTGAGATGGAGCCGCTGGACGCTGCGGAAGTGCGTGCGCTGCTCCAGTACCCGCCACAAACGGCTGGGCGCTTGATGATCGGCAAGTTCGTGCAGGTGCAGCCCGAACTGACAGCCGCCGAGGCGATTGAGCTGTTGCGCCAAATCGATGCTGGCATCGAGACGCTGAATGAGTTGTATGTTTTGAATGAACAGCGCCAAGTGTTGGGTGTGGTACCCCTGCGCTCGGTGATTACTTCGGCACCAGACACTCGACTCGAAACGCTGATGCTACGCAACCCGGTGACGGTGCTGCCGGAAACCGACCAAGAGGAAGTGGCGCGGCTAGTATCGCAGTATGATTTATTGGCGTTGCCAGTGGTGGACAGCGACGGTCACATGCTGGGCATCATCACCATCGACGATGTGGTCGATGTGTTAGTCGCGGAAACAACCGAGGACGTGTTGCGATTCGGTGGTGTTGAGAGCGGGCAAGTAGATCAGCCGTACTTCGACGTATCGCTGCCGGAGGCGATCCGGCGGCGCATTGTGTGGCTGCTGCTGCTGTTTGTGGCGGGCACACTGACGAGTGCGGTGGTGCAGCTATTCGAGCGCGAACTGGCTGAGATGATTGTGCTCTCGGCGTTTATCCCACTGCTGATCGGTACGGGCGGTAATACAGGTGCTCAAACGGTTTCGACTGTGATTCGCGGCTTGGCGCTGGGCGAGATCCGCCTGCGCGATGCCTGGCTGGTAGTGCTGCGCGAGTTGCGCAACGGTTTGGTGCTGGGAGTGCTGCTGGGCATCATTGCGTTTGGTTGGGTGTACCTGTGGGGCAACAGTATGCAGATCTCGGTTGTGATTGCGCTGTCGATTGTGGCGATCTGCACCTGGGCGAACACGATCGGCTCATTGGTGCCCCTGATCGCGCAGAAACTCAAGATCGATCCGGCGACGGTATCAGCACCGCTGATCACAACGCTGGTGGATGCAACTGGCCTGGCGATCTATCTGCTGATCGCTAAAGCGCTGCTCGGCTTGTGATCCGGCGATCACCGATTCATTCAGCGCTGCTAGCGAATGAAGTCGAGGTTCGATGCATATTGGACCTCGACTTCATTTTTATATTCGAAATATATCTGTTCGCCCCATTACACATCATCTAGCGCCGGATAAACATTGGTTAGCGAGCTGCAATGAAATCTAGAAAGTGCTGTATCATATTTCGCGGATGGTGATCTCCGATAAGCGATTAGAGCCTTTTTAAGCAATAGGGAGCAGGATGATGACAAAACGAACCTCTATTTATCAGCTCATCTTTGGAGGGGTCTTGGTTTTGCTTGGGCTAGGGCAAGGATCGATCGGATCACCACTCACAATCGCACAGATCTTGGTTGGCATCGCATTTCTTGTCAGTGGAGCTTCACCATTCCTGCCTGAGGCGACGATGCAAAAGGCAGCGCGCATTGTCTCTTTTCTGATCTGCCTCGTAGCGCTCGGTTTCTTTGTAGCATATTTTCTGTAGCACCATTAAAACGATACTTGCATCGACTTCACACGCAGGAGGGAGATTGAACAAGTTGCATTTTATGCCGCTTCGTTGATTGATGGTTCAAGGGCTTACGAACAGCCTCCACAAGCATTGGTGCACCCTGAAGCAGCGTCACGACAGCGCAAACAATGATCCGTTCGCGGTAGAGCAACAATAGAGAAGCATGCACATGGTAACTGAGGTATCTCCCGCCTATGTTCGCCGACAGCGGCTCCATGCTCAACAGTTGATACGGCTTTCCGACACTGTTCAGCATCCTGCACAGGTTGTGCGCGATGTTGGCGGCTTTCAGGCGCAGGAGTGGGCAGCCGCGCGGCTGAGCGTGCGAGCGCGCAACCCCGGCATGCAGGCGCAGACGCTTGAGCACGCGCGCGAGCAGGAGCGCTCGGTGGTGCGAACGTGGGCACAGCGCAATACGCTGCACCTGTTATCCGCCGAGGATCTACCGTGGATGCTGAAACTGTTCGGACCTGTCTTTCTTGCTCAAAGCGCACGGCGACGGGCCGAACTTGGCCTCGATGATGCGCTCTGCCAACGGGCGACCGAGCAGTTGTGCGCGTTGCTGGCGGCCCAAGGCCCGCTCACTCGCGCCGCGATCTTCGAGCAGTTGGCCTCCCGCGACCTGCACTTCGAAGGTCAGGCCCGTCCGCACCTGTTGGGCTACGCCGCACTGCACGGGCGGATCTGCTTCGGCCCTGATGTGGCGGGCGAACCGGGCTATGTGCTCCTGGCCGATTGGCTGCCACAAACTACAACAGATTGGGATACCGAACAAGCGCTGAACGAACTGACGCTGCGCTATCTGCGCGCCTACGGCCCGACAACCCCGCATGATTACGCCGCTTGGTCGGGCTTGCCGCTCACCACGGTGCGCGCCGCTTGGAAGCAGCAGGCGCACCAGTTGAAGGAGCTGCGCTGCGGCGCCACAACGTTATGGCAACTCGCGGGGAGCAAGCAAGCCAGCGAGCCATTGAGCGAGCCACATGTTCGGCTGCTGCCACGCTTCGACACATACCTGCTGGGCTACCGCGACCGCGACCTACTGCTGCCCGCCGCGCACAGCAAACGTGTGAACAGTGGCGGTGGCATGGTGGCAGCGACAGTGCTCGTCGATGGCGAGGTAGCGGGACTTTGGCGAAAGCAACGGGGGCGCACAGGCGGTATCACGGTCGAGTGGTTCGAGCAAGACTTCCAGCCCAGCAATGCCCTTCAAGAGGCGCTTCAGGCTGAGATCGCCGAAGTGCTGGCGTTCGAGGGGTGAGAGGGGTGGTGGATCATCCACAGATTACACAGATTTTATAGCTTCTGAGTCATCCCTTAACGTGACATCGACCCTCTGCGTATAGCAGAGAGCCGAGGTCACATTATTGAGAGTGCGGATAGAACATTACCACCGCGACAGCAGGCGCAAACCGTTCGCCACCACGATCAGCGTGCTGCCCTCGTGGCCGATCACACCCAGCGAGAGTGGAATATCGCCCACCAAGGCCAGCAACATCAAACACGCCATCACCGTGAAGGCGAACGCCAAGTTCTGGCGGATCACGTGGCGAGCGCGCCGCGCCAGCCCCAACGCCCCCGGCAGTCGCGCCAGGTCATCGCTCATCAGCAGCACGTCGGCGCTCTCGATGGCCACATCGGTGCCTGCCGCGCCCATCGCCACGCCCAGCGCCGCCGTCGCCAGCGCAGGCGCATCGTTCACGCCGTCGCCCACCATCGCCACCGGGCCGTAGCGCTCCTGCAACTCGCGGATCGCCTCCACCTTCTGGTGCGGCATCAACTCGGCCCGTATCTCATCGACACCCAACGCAGCGCCCAAGCTCTGCGCCACCAAGTGATTATCGCCCGTCAGCAGGACCACGCGCTCAACGCCGATCTCCTTGAGCTTCGCAACCACCGCCGCCGACTCGGCGCGCACCGTATCAGCGATCGCGAACAAGCCCCAAGGCTGCTGCTCGTCGCCGAGCACCACCACCGTGCGACCTTGGCGCTCCTGCGCCTCCACCTCGATCGCCACATCGGGCGAGAGCGTGCCGTACAGCGTGGGCCGTCCGATGCGCAGCACCTGCCCACACACCAGCGCACGGGCACCAGCACCAGGCAACGCCTCGAAATCCGAAGCAACGGGCACGGGCAACTCGCGCTCGCGAGCGCTCTGCACCACCGCACGCGCCAACGGGTGCTCCGAATACTGCTCGATCGCCGCCGCCACCGAGAGCAAACGCATCTGATCGGGCGTCAGATCGCCGAGCTGATCATCGTCGGGGCGCGGATAACAGTTGTTGCAGGGCAGCGACGCGGGCAAGCGACCAGGGCCACCGACCGGAATGATCGCCACCACGCCGGGCCGACCGCTCGTCAGCGTACCAGTCTTATCGAACGCCACCACCTTCACGCGGGCAGCCGCCTCCAAGTGACGCCCACCCTTGAACAGCACACCCGCCCGCGCCGCGCTCGCCAGCGCCGAGAGCAGCGCCGCCGGGATCGAGATCACCAGCGCACAGGGCGAAGCGACCACCATCAACGTCATCGCGCGGTACAGCGTGGTCGAGACATCCCAACCCAAGAACACCAGCGGAATGATGATAGCCAGCAGCGTGATACCAACCACCGCATAGGCATAGTATTGGCCGATCACACGATCCGTGAAATCCTGGCTCTGCGCCTTCTGCGCGCGGGCCTCGCTCACAACCGCCACAATGCGCGACAGAGTCGAATTCTCCACAGCCGTATCGACCCGCACCTCCAGCACACCCTGGCCGTTGAGCGTCCCAGCGAACACCCGCGAGCCGACCTGCTTCTCAACCGGCATCGACTCGCCAGTGATCGCAGCCTCGTTCACCGCCGATTCGCCCTTGCTCACCACACCATCAGCGGCGATCTGCGTGCCGGGGCGCACCAGAATGACATCGCCCACCACTAGCTCATCGACCGAGACAAACTTCAACTCACCGTCACGGTACACCTCGGCCTGCTTGGGCGCCATATCGAGCAGCGCGCGGATCGAAGCGTGCGTGCGGCCCATCGCATAGGTTTCGAGCGTATTCGAGAGCGAGAACAGGAACATCAACACCGCGCCCTCGCGAGGCTGCCCGACCACCGCCGCGCCAACCGCTGCGATAATCATCAAGAAGTTCACGTCGAACTGGCGCTGCTTCAGCGTCTCCCAAGCCTCCTGCACACTGAAGAAACCGCCAGCGATATACGCCACTAAGTACAGCACCCACGGCAACCAAGTTGGCACACCTGAAATATCCGAGAGCACCCAGCCCAGCGCCGTCGCGATGAGCGTCGTCACCGTCAAACGAATCATCCAGGGCAACTGCGCGATCTCGGCCTCTTCTTCCGAAAGGGGTGTATTGGCTCGCTCTCCGGCTTGAGGTAGCGGGGTGAGTGGCTTTAGCGATTGCTGATTGACTGCCATGGCTTTCAGCCTTTCTTAACAAGCAAGCTTCGTAGAGGCGAACACGCCAACTTCGTAGAGCCGTGCATGCGTTCTTCGTAAATACTAATAATCATTCTAAATAACGGCCAACAAAAAAGCTCTGATTTGAGCATAGCACAAAGATCGACGGCGCAACTAAACAAGCGTTCCCGCCCAGTAATCAAATCACAACCGAACCGCAAAGGCTGGATTAACTAGAACGACGACATGAGGCGCACAAACCGTACACCAGCATTCCCGAGGACGTATCGAGCTCGTAGCCCGAACGCGCCGCCACCAAGCCGAGCAACGCTTCGAGCGTATCGGTGTACACATCGGCGATACCGCCGCAGCGTGTACAAACGGCATTGACATGCGGAACAACGTTGAGATCGTAGTGGGCGTGCTCGTCGCCTGCGACTTCCAACTTCTGGATCAGGCGCTCTTCTTCGAGCATAGCGAACGTGTTGTAGACGGTGGCATGGCTAATGTTGGGATGCTGCTCGCGCACTGTCTGCCAGATATCGGCGATCGTGGGGTGGTTGCCGTGAGCCAATAACGCCTCACAGACCGCCACACGCTGCGGTGTCACACGCTTGCCTGCTGCTTCGAGTTGCGCTAACAATTTCCCTAGCCGAGTATCGGTTGCCATCCTTAGTCTGCCTTCCAAGTTATTTGTAATCATTCTAACAAGCTGAACAGCGCTTGTCAAGGATATTTTGGGCATTTTATCCCAAATCTGCGGAAACAGCGATGATAACAACCATCTTCTATCCGCGATAGTTACTACGCCGCCTCCCGTGCAGCGCAGTCTGTTTTTTGGAAAGAGAAACCTGGGTATCGTGCGAAACGTGGAAGCCCCATGCCTCCGCTTACGGTCACAGTCGTGGCGACGTGGCAGGGAGTGGTGATACTCACGCGGCTGCGTTCGGAGCGGCAGAAGCGCAGCCCACACTGAAGCGAGTTAGCCTGCGGTAGCGCATCCGAGCGGACACGGTGGAGGTAGAGGCGGTGCGGGCAGGCAACGGGGGCACCTGCCCGGCACAGAGGTGATTAACGGGGCAACACAATCTGGCGTTTTTCGGCATCGGGGTGCTGGCGGTAAATGATGGCGATATTGCCAATCACACTCACCAAAATGCCACCCAGATTGCGAGCGAGTTCCTCGGATAACTCCTGCTTCTGATCGCGGAAATCGAGGAATTTGACTTTTATCAGTTCGCGCGTGCTGAGCGCCTGTTCGATCGAGGCCTGAACCGCTTCGGTAAGCCCCTGTTTGCCGATCTGCACAAGCGGTTTGAGGCTGTGCGCCTCGCGCCGCAAATAATCACGTTGGCTATTGCTCAATTGTGGCATATATCATCCTTAAATCGCATGTCATGCTGGTATTATACCAGCACGAGGGCTTTTCGCACGCCGAAAAGGGTTGACGAGCCAGACTGCACATGCTACGATCCTACGGCTTGTTGCTGACGATTGTTCACGCAGGGGGACAGGATGGCCCAGATTCTCCTCATTTTTGTATCTGCACTCACGTTCTCGATCTTGGGTACGCCACTGGCGCGGCAACTTGCACTATATGCGGGTGTGCTCGATGCTCCGAACGCACGGAAGATCCACGGTACACCTGTGCCTCTCTTGGGTGGGGCTGCGATCTACTCCGCATTTATCTTGGGTCTTATTTTTCTTGGGGATCGCGGCTATCTGCGTGAATTGATCGGTATTCTGCTGGGCGCGACGCTGGTCTCGCTGTTCGGCTTCGCCGATGATCGGTGGGGCTTGCACGCCTACCCGAAGCTGCTCGGCCAACTGCTGGCTGGCGCGGTGCTGATCCTGGGTGGCACGCAGGTGTACCTGTTCCCCAACCACCCTTGGATGAATTGGCTGATCACACTGTTTTGGGTGGTTGGCATCACCAATGCGTTTAATTTACTCGACAATATGGACGGGTTGTCGGGCGGCATCACGACGGTGGCGGCATCGTTCTTCCTGCTGTTGGCGGCGATGAGCGGCCAGTTCCTGGTGGGCGCGCTGGCAGCAGCGCTGATCGGCGCGTGCATCGGCTTTTTGCGTTACAATCTAAACCCAGCCACGATCTTTATGGGCGATACGGGCAGTCTGTTTTTAGGCTTTGTGTTGGCGGCACTGGCGATCAAGTTGCGCTTTCCCTCGAACGTGCCGTGGATCACGTGGTTGGTACCCGTGTGTGTGCTGGCGGTGCCGATCCTCGATACGACGCTGGTGTTCTTCTCGCGGCTGCGGCGGGGCAAGAACCCGCTCACAACCCCGGGCAAAGATCATCTCTCGCATCGCTTGGTGGCCTTCGGGCTGACGCGCCGCGAGGCAGTGCTGACCTGCTATCTGATGTGCGGTGTCTGCGGGATGTTCGCGGTGTATATCGCCCAATCGCGCTTCCCCGATGGCTATATCGCCGCAGGCCTGTTGGCGCTGGCAGGGCTCGCCCTGATCGCCTGGCTCGAATGGACATGTCCGGCAGGGCAACTCCGCACACAGCAGGAAACAAAAGAGTAACCGCTGCCCGACGCATCGGCGCTGAGGCCGTGGTATTCGCCCCGTTGGTTTCGCCAAACTGTTGAGGTATCGAGCGCCCCTTTGCGGTGCTGATCACTGTTGAGATATCGTTCTGCTTTGTAGCTCTTCGTACGGCTCTCAAGCACCGAACGTACTGGAATCGTCATGGCTCTTACACCTCCTGCGCTGGCTGCGGTCGAAGCGTATCCGCACCTCTACCAGCAAGTTGCTACATCGCTCAAGGCGCAAGCGCACCGGATCGCCGAGCGCACGGCTCACTTCATCCCGCGTACTGCGATGATGAAGGTGCTCGATGAGCGTTTGGCGCGCTCGTCGGGCGGCATCGTGTCGCTTGAGGGCATCCCCGGCAGCGGCACCACATCGTTGCTCTGCTACCTGGCCCTCACGCGCCCCTACCCGATCTGGTTGCCTGACGATGATGCGGGCAGAGGTTTGGAGGCGCTGTGCGCGCAGATTCAGGCGCTGCACGACCTTCCCGCGCCACTAGTGCCGCCAGCGGCGGGCCGCGACGCCACCACGCTCGAACGCCTGCTGGCCGAAGCGGCTCAACGGCGCACGCCCGGCGACCCGCTAATCGTGCTGATCGATCGTCCGCCGAGTCTGCAAGATGTGCCGATGGCGCCGCCCTTCCCCGCGATCATCCCGCCCGGTGTGATCGTGGTGCTGGCAGGCTCACCCCAAGCGGGCACCACGAGTCTGCTGGAGACTCGCGTGGCGCTGCCGGTCAAAAGCAGCCGCACCACGCGGCGGATCGCGCAGGCGGCGGTGGAGCGGGGGCGCTCGCCCGAATCGGCCCAAGAGATCGCGCAAGCGGCGGGTGGCTCGTTCCTGTACATGCACATCGCGATCGAAATGCTGAGCACCGGCATGCTGCTCTCCGGCGACCTACCGGAAGGGCTCGACGCGCTGCACGAGTACTGGTGGAGCCAACTCGACGAGCAGGGGCGCAAGGTGGCGACACTGCTGGCGGCGGCGGGTGAGCCGATCGATATCCCGCTGCTGGCGCAATTGGCGGAGTTGGAGCCGAACGAGGTGCGGCGCTACTTGCAGCGCTGGCGGGGCATCGTCGAGATCGAACAGGGCGCGCGCATCTATCACAGCGCCTCCCGCGATTTTATCGTGGCGAAGAACGGCGGCACGTTGGCGCACGCTCACGCAGCTTATGTCAAACTCGCACAGCAGCGCTCCGGCGAACATTTCGAGCATCTCAGCGATACGAGCGACGGCTACTTTGTACGTCAGATCGCCCGCCACACCGCGCTCGGCGTGAGCGTGACGGGCATCGAGACGACGCAGCAGTTGGCGAGCCGTGCCTGGGTGCGCGCCCGCGAGCGGCACAGCGGCGTGCTGTGGGCGGCGGCTCACGATACGACGTGGATACTGCAGGCGCAGGCGCAACACGGACCGCTGCTCTACACAGTGCGCACCACAGCCCTAGCGGGCACGCTGACCTTGCTGGCCCGCACGCTGCCACCCGATGCGCTGGCGGACACGTTTATGGACTCGCTGGCGCGGATCGGCAATGTCCGTGGCCACGCGCGCGACGAACTGCTGCGGCACGCCCGCGCCATCCTCGAACAACTGCCCGAGAACCACGACAAAGCGCTGGTGCTGCGGCGGCTGGGCGAGGCATGTTATGCTCACGGCATCCGCGCTCCGGCGATGCGTATGCTCTCGGAGGCGCTCGACCTCGAAGCGCCCGGCCTGCCCCGCGTGTGGCGCGACGAGCGCGAGGAGACGCTGGTGGCCTTCGCACGGGCAGCGGTGGCGATCAACGCCACCGACACGGCGCTGGGCATCACGGCGCAGATCGGGCACGCCGAACGGCGCGGCATGATCGAGACGGAAGTGGTGCGTTGGCTGCTCACGCACGATCAGCGCACGCGGGCCGAGGAGGTCGCCTACGCGATCGGGCACACGGCCATGCACGAGTGGGCGATGGCCGAGGTGGCGGTTGGCCATGTGCGAGCGGGCGATAGCACACGCGCCGAGGTGGTGCTCTCCACGCTCAAGACCGAGACGGCGATCGCCTGGGCGCTGGCCGAATTGGCGAGCGACGCCGCACACCGTGGCGACGAGCACGCCATCGACCGCGTGATCGCGCTCGATAACCAGCGGCTGCGCGACCGTTCGCTGGCACTGGTGGCCCAAGCCCTGGCGGATGAGCGACAGCACGCGCTCGCGCTGGCGACCGCACTGCAGGCGGGCGACCGCGAAGTACGCATTCGGGCGCTGATCGATCTGTCGTTGGCTGGTTTGCCGAACGCACACGAGGCACTGACGTATGCGGCCCAGGATGCCGCGCAACTGCCCGAGAGCGAGCGCGCCCCGTTGGTGGCTGCGTTGGCTGCAGCGCAGGCGGCGGCGGGCCAGATGCAGTTGGCGCTAGAGACCAGCAACTCGCTGCCCGAGGGCGAGGAACGCGACCGCGCACAATCGCGCGTGGCGGTGGCGCTGGCCCGCAACAACGCGATACAGCAGGGGTGTCGGGTGGCCCAGGCCATCGCCGACGACGACGAGCGCGACTGGGCGCTCGACGAAATCGCGCGGATCATCGCGGAGCACGGCGACTGGGAGCGCGCCTTCGAATTGGCGATGCAGATCACCAATGCGCAGCAGCGTGCCCGCACCGAGGTGGATCTGGTGATCAGTTGGGCGCGAGCGGGGAACGCCGCCAAGGCCCACGAGCGAGCCGCCCAGATCGGGATCGCCAACGAGCGACACCGGGCCCAAGCCGCGATCGTCGATGTGCTGATCGAGCAGGGAGGCCGCAACATCGCGCTCAACACGCTTACGCACCTGCACGATCCGAACATCCGCAGCCGCTACCAGGCGGCGGTGGCTGCCGCGTTCGCGCAGCACGGCGAGTTGCAGGCCGCGCACGGCATGGCCCGCGCAGTACCCCGCCCGCTCGACCGGACGCGCGCGCTGATCGCCGTGGCCCGCGCGAGCAGCACGAGTGATCCCGCCCTGAGCCGCCAAGCGTTGGGCGAGGCGTTCCGCGTGGCGGCATCGCTCGGGCGCAAAGAAACGTTTACCTGCCTCGGCTGGGCGGCGGATATCCTAGCGGCGCTCGGCGGTCCAGATCTGTTACTGAGCGCGACGAGCGTGCTGGGCGAAGTGGATAGTTGGTGGAACTATTAGCCGAGATCGATCGCGTTGAGGAGGAGCGCTCTATGACAACGCCGTCTAAATACACCGATCTCGAACTCCGCATGCTGGAACTGCTCAGCAATCGCTACCCAAGCATCACCGCCGCGCATATCGAGATGATCAACCTGAGCGCGATCCTGGCGCTGCCAAAAGGCACCGATCACTACCTCTCCGATATTCACGGCGCATACGAGCAGTTCGACCACATCCTGCGCCATGCCTCGGGCGCCATCCGCCGCAAGATCCGCCAGACACTCGGCGACGAACTGACGCCCCAGCAGCAGGTCGATCTGGCGATGCTGATCTACTACCCCGAGCAGAAGTTACGCCAGATCCTGCCCACACTCAGCGATCCGCAGCAGTGGATGGCCGAGAGCATCGCGCACTTGGCCCGTGTGGCCCGCACCGCAGCCCAGAAGTACACCCGCAGCAAGGTGCGCAAGCGCCTCCAACCGCAGTTCGCCTACATCCTCGAAGAATTGCTCAGCGAGAGCCAGATCGATAACCTGCAGAAGGAACAGTATTACCTGAGCATCATCAACTCGATTCTGGAGCTTGGTGAAGGCCAACGGGTAATCATCACGCTGGCGAATCTCATCCAAAGCCTGGTGGTCGATCGGCTCTACATTCTGGGCGATATCTACGATCGTGGCCCAGCCGCCGAAAAGGTGATGGATCGGCTCATGGCGTACCACTACGTCTCCATCCAGTGGGGCAACCACGATATTTCGTGGATGGGGGCCGCGAGCGGCTGCGATGCGCTGATCGCGAATGTGGTGCGGCTCGCGCTGCGCTACGGCACACTCGAAACGCTGCTCGACGGATACAACATCAACCTGCGGGGATTGGCGCGCTTCGCCGATGCCACCTACGCCAACGATCCGTGCGCGCAGTTCCAGCCGAAAGCCGACGCCGCCACCGATGGCTACACGACCGAGCAACTCGCCCGGATGCACAAGGCCATCACGATCATCCAGTTCAAGCTCGATGCGCAGATCATCATGCGTCATCCCGAGTACGAAATGCAGGATCGCATTCTGCTCGACAAAATCGACCTCGACAGCGACACGATCCTGCTGGATGGGAAGCGCTACCCGCTGCTCGACACGAACTGGCCCACGCTCGATCCACGCAATCCCACCGCGCTCACCAGCGAGGAACAAGCACTGATCGACGACCTGCGCTATCAGTTCCAACACAGCCAGCGGCTCGACCAGCATATGCGCTTCCTGTACAGCTACGGCAATATGTTCCGTGTACAGGATGGCAACCTGAAATTCCACGGTTGTCTGCCCGTCGATGAGCACGGCGAGTTCATCGCCTTCCCGTTGGGCGGCGAACTGTTGGCAGGCCCGGCGCTGCTCGAACGCTACGAGCAGATGGCCCGCGAGGCGTACTTCGGGCACGACCCGCAGGCGCGCCAAGCCGGGCAGGATGCGATGTGGTACCTGTGGTGCGGCCAATACTCGCCGTTGTTCGGTCGCCGCCGCATGACCACCTTCGAGCGCTACTTCATCGCCGATCCGGCCACCCACGCGGAGCCGGGCGGGCCGTACTACGCCCTGCGCAAAGATGAAGCGTTCTGCAAAAAGATCCTGGCGGCGTTCGGCGGCGATGTAGAGCGCGGGCGGATCATCAATGGGCACACGCCCGTCAAGGTGCGCAAGGGTGAGCGGCCACTGTTCGCGCACGGCAAACTGATCGTGATCGACGGCGGCATGAGCGAGGCGTACCAGCCCGTCACAGGCATCGCGGGCTACACGCTGATCGGCAACTCGCACGAACTGGTGCTAGCGGCCCACGAGCCGTTCACCTCGACCGAGGTGATGATCCGCGAGGGCATCGACCTGACACCGCAGACCGAGCAGATCGAGGCGTTCCCGCGCCGGGTGATGATCGCCGATACGGATACCGGCAAGCAATTGCGGGGCCAACTTGAGGATCTGCGCAAACTCGTCGATGCGTACCGCAGTGGCATCCTCGTCGAACGCACCGACAACACAAGGAGTGGTTGATTGACCTACGATCCCACCCTGTTCCTCGGCACCGCACCCTACTACCTACCCGGACGCCCCGCCTATTCGGCGCAGTTGGAGAGCACCTTGGTGCGCACGCTCGACCTCGATGGCAGCGGGCAACTGCTCGATGTGGGCTGCGGGCCTGGCTCGCTGACGATTCCGCTGGCCTCGCACTTCGCGCAGAGCATCGGCCTCGACCCCGACAGCGGCATGCTGGCCGAGGCGACCAAACACGCCGAGCGCGCCGGGATCACGAGCATCCGCTGGATACAGGCCCGCGCCGAGGATCTGCCGGAGTTGCAGATCGATGCGTGTCGGCTGGTGACGTTCGGGCAGTCGTTCCACTGGACGGATCGGCAGCGCGTGGCCGAGATCGTCTACGACCTGCTGGAGCCGGGCGGCGCGCTCGCGCTGATCGTGCATAACCCCGATGAATGCCAAATACCGGAAGGGCCAGGGCACCCGCGAATCCCACACGACGCGATCAAGGCGTTGATCGCTGCCTATCTGGGGCCGCGTCGTCGGGCGGGGCAGGGCTTCGCGCCCGAGCATAGCGAGCGCTTCGCCGACCTGCTCGCAAAGACCCGCTTCGGGCGTCCCACTAGCATCTTCTGCCCGGGCCGTCCCGATCTCGTGCAGGATGTGGACGGCGTGATGGCGAACTACTTCTCCACCTCATTCACCGCCCCGCATCTGTTCGGTGAGCGCCTGTCCGCCTTCCAAGCCGAGTTTCGTGCGCTGCTGCACGCGCATTCGCCGAGCGGCCTCTTCTGGGACTGGCCCGGTGATACCGAGATCATCCTGGCCCGCAAGCCTTAACCGCCGCGCAATCCGCTTCCTATCGGTATAAACCAGTAATGTTACTGACCCCGATTACGTAATTTACACGATGATCGCGTGAGATTGGCTTTCTATAATGAAATCAACTGGGTCATTGTAGACTACAATCAAGCGAGATCGATGCATGGCAGTCTATCGAACACAGATTCAGCGAAATGGTGCAGATGGCGAATGGGAAGACGATGCTGATCTTGTGATCGAGTTTCAGAATCGCTTAGACGTAGTTCCGCACTCGGGGTTAGCACCCACCGGCACGATATTGTCGTGGTCGGGGCCACACGGCAGTGGCTGCATCACCTTCTTCAACGACGCAAACTCATTTATCGGCTCGGTGCAGTTCCCCGGTGAACGGCCAGTTGGCTATCGCGGCCAGCTTAAATCGCCATAACAGTGGGCCCATAACGTAGGGGGTCACTTGGTGTACACCAAGTTGTTTTAGATGGGGCGGTTGGGACACCTCAAACAACAAGAAGCGGTTGGGACTACACGTCTCAACCGCTTCTTGTTGTAGTACATTCGATGGGATGAAGCTACATCCGGTTGGATTGTTGTGATAGAAAACCAGTTATAGCCTGCGGCAGCAAGATACTTTCTTCTTTTTGTGATGACGAGGCGCTGCTACGCGCAGCACCTCGTCATCACCTTTTTTCGGGAGATGTGGGCATCCTGGGAGAAACATTCTGCGCATGTTGAGATGTATCTCATTTGCGAGAGTGTGGGAAGCGCCATACGGCGAATATGGATGTACTCACGAGCAACTTAGCTGCTCATATCCTCCTGATGCTTCACAGAAATGCTCTGGGCCGACTACGACTTCAGTTGTTGCACTGTATCGTGGTCGAGCCGCTTGATGACGGCCACCAACAACTTGGCGGCGTTCTCGAAGTCATCGCGGTGCATAATCGCCGTGTGCGTGTGGATGTAGCGGACTGGTACACCGATCACCAGCGAGGGGACACCTGCGCCGAACAGGTGGATCTTGCCTGCATCGGTGCCGCCACCCGCAATTTTATCGAACTGGAAGGGGATGTCGTTCGATTCGGCGGTATCGATCACCAGATCGCGCAGGCCAACGTGCGGGATCATGCTGCCGTCGTAGAGCAGCACCACTGGGCCTTTGCCGAGCTTGCTGGCCGCATCGTCCGGCCCGACGCCGGGTGTATCGCCAGCGATGCCCGTATCGAGCGCGAAGCCGATATCGGGCTGGATGAGATTGGTGGTGGTGACGGCGCCGCGCAGACCGACTTCCTCCTGCACGTTGCCCACAGCGTACACCTGATTGGGATGCGCTTGATCCTGTAGTTGCCGTAGCACCTCGATAGCGAGCGCGCAACCGAAGCGGTTATCCCAGGCTTTCGCCATCATGAGCTTGGGGTTTTTCATCAGGGCGAATTCGCTGTGCGGCACGACTGGATCGCCCGGACGGATGCCAAACGACTCGGCCTCCTCACGAGAGCTCGCCCCGATGTCGATGTACATCTCGCGGCGCTCGTAGACGCGCTTGCGCTCCTCGGGCGAGAGGATATGCGGCGGCTTCGAGCCAATCACACCGATCACGGGGCCGTTGCGGGTGTACACCTCGACGCGCTGCGCGAGCATCACCTGCTCCCACCAGCCACCCAGCGTTTGGAACTTGAGGTAGCCATCGTCGGTGATGCGCGTGACCATAAAGCCGATCTCATCGAGGTGACCCGCCAACATCACTTTCGGCCCATCGGCCTGGCCAACTTTATGGCCCGCGATACTGCCCAGATTATCCGTGATGATCGTGCTGAGCGGCTCCAGGTAGCGTCGCATCACTTGGCGAACAGGTGCCTCAAAACCGGAAACACCAGGCGCATCTGTTAGCTCTTTTAACATCGTGAGCGTAGCATCCATTCCAAGCTCCTTTGTCTACGGAGGTTTATCGTTGAGGCATTATACCACCGTGCCTAACGGCATCCCCACCAGTGTTGGTTGCCATCGTACCAGGCTTTGGCGGTAGCGAAGATCTGCGCTTTGGGATCGAGGATGGGCTGCTCGCGGTAGGGATTCCATTCACCGAGCCAGGTGTCGCTGCTGTACTGAAACAGCCCGTAATAGCCGTTAACCACCACGGTCGGGTTGCCGCTCGATTCGCAGATCATCACCGACCACATCGCATCGAGCGATTCGCTGTAGGGGTATTGCATGCGCGCTTCGTGCATCCAAACGCGGTATTGCTCTAGGTCGGTGGCAGGCGTGGGCGGTGTGGTGGGTGAGGGTTGCGCGGTGGGCGTAGGGAGTGTCGTGGGTGTGTGGCTTGGCAGAGCGCTCGTTTCGGCGAGGGAGGTGCCGATCAGCACATGGGCGGTCGGTAAGGGCTGGCTCACTGCTTCGCCGCAACTGCTCAGCCCGAAGCAGAGCGCTACACCAAGGAGCAGGGTTTTGATCATGGCATCACCAACTGTTGGGCGGCCAACGTGAAGCCGCCAAAAGCGACGTGTGCGTAGTGCTGCCTATGGTTGAAGCCTATTGTATCAGGTGGGATAGGGAGATACACGGCTAGCACGTTGCCGTTTGTGCTAGCCGTTGGGTTCCAGCGATGGGTTCTAGTTCCAGAAGCGGTAGCGCAATAGCGCGAGAATGGCAAACAAGCCCTGGCTGGGCTTCATCTTTTTGCCCTCCTCGTAAGTGCGCCCAAGGTAGCTCACTGGCACTTCGTAGATACGCTCGCCGCGCTTAAGCACTTTGGCGGCGATCTCCGGCTCCAACCGGAAGTCGTTGCTCTCCAACTGCAGGCTGCGCATAATATCGGTGCGCATCACCTTGTAGCAGGTCTCCATATCCGAGATCCAGCAGTTGAACAGGAAATTGGTGAGGAAGGTCAACCCTTTGTTGCCGAGCGCATTCCAAAAATACATACCTGTGTGTCGGCCCATAAAACGCGAGCCGAACACGACATTCACGCGTCCGCTCGCGATCGGGTTGACTAATTCGTAATAATCTTGCGGATCGTACTCGAGATCAGCATCCTGGATAATGACGATATCGCCTGTAGCCCGAGCCAAACCGGTCCGAACAGCAGCGCCCTTGCCTCGATTGGAGGGATGACGCACTACGATCATTGATGGATCCGAGGCGGCCTCATCGCACAAAATCTCATACGTTCCATCCTGGGAATGATCGTCAACAGCGATTATCTCCTTATCGAACTCAACTGCACGTACTTGCGCCAAAATTTCGCGGAGGGTACGCGCTTCGTTGTAGCAGGGCATAATGATCGAAAGGCGCATGGAACCTCAATTACATCGTTAACAGGATAATCGGCGCTACGATCAGCGCGATTATGACCAACAATCCGAGCAGCAGCTTCATCTGCTCGGTGCTGCGGCGGGATGCTAAGAGATCGCGAGCATCCTGAGCGTACGGTACATTCGGCTGCTCGGCCAACAGTACTTCGCCCAAGCTGCCCGGCGAGCGTACCAATGTGGTAACAATAGTAGTAACGAGCTGCTTTGCCGTGATCAGAGGTGGAGCCCAATACGCTTCTTCTCTGCTAATTGGCTTGCCAGTAAGCGAGCAGAAGAGCTGTTCTTCGACGATCTTCGGTTGTTCGTTTGTGTTGGTCGAGCCAGAAGCGAGTGAACTTTGAATCGCCATACCAATACCTCCTTACAAGATGTGAAAGTTAGTTGTGGTGGTATATGCAGCGATCGATCGTCGTAGATCGATTCAACTTGCTGATGGCAATACCCAGATCAGTCAAGCGTGCCGTTGCTACTGCAATACTTATGAGACAGAACGCACAAAACGCTCAATTTTATCGAGTGCGGCCTCGATCTTATCCATAGACGTGGCGTAACATGCCCGCACAAAACCTGCGCCGCTCGGGCCGAACGCATCGCCAGGCACCACTGCGACATGTTGCTCGTGCAGCAGTCGCTCGGCGAACTGCTCACTCGTCAAGCCAAGATGGGCGATTCGCGGGAAGGCGTAGAAGGCGCCCTGCGGCACAAACGTCTGCAAGCCCATCGAGTTAAACCCTTCGACGAGCACCTTCCGCCGTCGATCGTACTCAGCGACCATCTCTTGCACAGCCTGTTCGCCATTGCGTAGCGCTTCGAGGCCCGCATACTGCGCCGGCGTCGGGGCAGACATAATCGCATACTGGTGGATCTTGCGCGTCGCGGCGGTGAGATCGGCTGGGCCTGCGAGCCAACCCAAGCGCCAACCTGTCATCGCATACGCCTTCGAGAAGCCACCGAGCAACGCGGTGCGCCTCTTCATATTGGGCAGCGATGCGAAACAGGTGTGTTCCACGCCGTAGATCAGGCGGTCGTAGATCTCGTCGGAGAACACGATCAGGTCGTGACGCTCGGCGATCGCGGCGATCTCCAACAGCTTTTCGCGGGGCATTACCGCGCCCGTGGGGTTATTCGGGTAGCCGATCAGGATGGCCCGTGTGCGGGGCGTGATCGCGGCTTCGATCGCGGCTGGTTCAACTTGAAACGAGTGCTCCATTGAGGTGGCGACGTGCACAGGTGTGCCGCCAGCGAAGATCACGGCAGCCTGATACGCCACAAAGCATGGCTCAGGAATAATCACCTCGTCGCCAGGATCGATCGTCGCCAGCATTGAGTTCTGCAACGCCTCACTGACGCCTACGGTGATCAACAGTTCGCTTTCGGGATCGTAGCGCACACCATACAGACGCTCAAGGTGATCGGAAAGTGCAACACGCAGTTCCAGCAAGCCAGA
Organism: uncultured Roseiflexaceae bacterium; assembly: GCA_937988885.1. Lineage (GTDB taxonomy): Bacteria > Chloroflexota > Chloroflexia > Chloroflexales > Roseiflexaceae > CALKHR01. The sequence continues at coordinate 53,043 of CALKHR010000109.1, forward strand.
GTTCGAGGTATAGCCGGTGTGGCCCGCATCTAACGAGCGTTGGCTGGCCGCACGAAACGCCGCTGGTGTCACAAAATCTGGCTCACCGATCCCCAACGAAATGACATCGGGCATGGTTGCCGCTATATCAAAAAAGCGCCGGATACCCGATGCAGGCACTTTTTCCACGCGCTGTGAAAGATGTATCGCCACGAAACACCCCCTCAACAGAGTTAGCGGTGAGCACCACTAACAGAACTTCCTGGTTGCATCCGTATAAGATGCGTAGACGTTCGTTGAACTATAGTACCATAATCGTTCGGTGCTTGCCATCCTATGCTTATGCCTGTAGTCCTATTCGTTGAATCATTTCAGTACCATTGTTGGGCAATGACTCTCATCCTAAAAAATGGAGGATTCGGCGGGTTACGTTAGGGAACGCGGCACCAAAAGCAGCGAGTGGACCTGCGCGACGAGGGATCAGCACTTCGCCGTGAGTGCGGCGTTGGATGGCCCGCACGGTGGCCTGCGCGACCTGTTCGCTGGTGATAAAGCCCGCGAGTCTGCTGGCGCGGCTGTACTTCGCGAGTGGAGCGGTACGCTGGAAGCCCGTCTGCGCCACGCCGGGACAGATCATCGCGCAGCGCACATTGGTGCCCTGCAGTTCGAGCATCAGCGTGCGCCCGAAACCGACCACGGCGAACTTGGATGCGTTGTAGAAGCCCATATTGGCGGTGGCGATCAGCCCAGCCAGCGAGGCCATCAGCACGATCTGGCCGCTGTTGCGGGCCAGCATATGGGGCAGGAAGGCGTGAGTGCAGCGCACCATACCGTACACATTCACATCGACCATGGCCTGCAGGTCGGCCAGCGGCGCGTCGGCAATGCGGTCGAGCACCCCGAAGCCTGCGTTGTTCACCAACACATCGGCCCGCCCAAAACGCTCGAATGTCGCTTCGGCCAGGCGGGCCACATCGGCATCGGAGGTCACATCGGTGGGCTGCACCAGGGTGCAGTCGCGGCCAAGCTCATCGGCGAGTTGATCAAGTGCGGTGGCCGAGCGGGCGGCGAGCACCACACGTGCGCCCGCTGCAACGGCACAACGCGCGATATCGGCACCAAAACCGCTCGATGCGCCCGTGATGACGATCACGCTGTTGGTGAGATCCACGTTTTTCCTCATTGTCACAGGTGGCGTGTGGGACGTTCGCGCGATCACTCGCCATCGGGCGGCAGATCGAGCGAGATCCAGATCTGGTAGACCAAACTCTTGTTGATGCCGAATTCGCGCGCGACTTGGCGTGATGCGGCGCTCCCGCTTTTGCCCTGTTCGCGCAGGGCACGCAGCCGATTGGCGATCTCCGCCTCGCTCGGCAGGGTTTCCTCAACGATCACATCGGAGACGTTTGGTACGGCAGAATCGGCCTGAGGGCGGGCCTTCGCTTTGGCTTTGGCTCGCAATGGGCGTCCAGCCACCAGCAGCGTGTACTCGCCGTGGGGGCGGTGCGCCAATAGATAGGCCAGCGTTTGGCTGATCATCTCGCGGCGGAAGCTCTCCTGTGGCTTGGTGAGGTCGCGGGCCAGCACCATACGCCGATCCCCAAGGATGTTCAGCATATCGGTGAGCGTATCGACGAGGCGATGCGGCTCCTCCAGGCCGACCAAGGTCATCGGCAGATCGACGACGCTCTGCAGCAGGGCGCGGCGCTCGGGGCCACGACGGGGCAGGTTGCCGAGATACACAAACTGCTCGCTAGGTAGACCAGCCGCCGAGAGGGCCGCGATGGGGGCGGAAGGGCCAGGGATGGGCACCACCGCGAAGCCCATCACAATGCACGAACTGATCAACTCGAAGCCAGGATCGGAGATGTTGGGCGTGCCAGCCTTCGAGACAAGTGCCACATCGCCGTTGGCGAGCGCGGTGATCACATCGTCGAGTTGGCCGAGTTTGTTGTGCTCGTGGTAGGGCACGCAGAGCGTCTCAATGCCGTGGCGCGCCAGCAGCCGTCGTGTGAGGCGCACATCCTCCGCCGCGATCAGGTCCACATCGCGCAGCACCTGCAATGCCCGCAGTGTGAAATCGTCGGGATGGCCTATCGGCGTGCTTACGAGATAAAGTGTGCCCATATCCGCCAATCGTATTCAGACAGCGACGAGTATCGCGGGGTGAGTGTACGCGTTTGCAGCAGTGGTGTCAAGTTTGTGGGCAAAGTGAGGGTGGCGGAAACAGGATTCAGCAATCGAACACCGACCAGCAGATGTCGTTGCGCAGGCGTTGGTCATCGAGGACCAGTTCGCGAATCGCTTCCGGCAGTTGCTCGCGCTGCCAGGCGCATTCGCGCCGACCCGCCTCTGCCGCTTGGCCCTTCGGTGCGGCGGCCTGCACGGCTTTGATGGCGTATGCGGCGGCACCAAGCTCGTGCGCGGCGACGTGAGCGACGGCGGCGGCTTGGCCTGCAGCGTAGGCGGCGTAGCGCGGGGCACCACGGAGATCGCGGGCAGCGCCATTGGCGTGCCCCGCCGCAGTGCGCGACTCGGTCATCGAGACTTCGCCGCGCACCCATGCGCGCACCAACGCGATAGCCTGGCGCGGTCGCGTGTCGTCGGGGCGCACCGCCTCGAAGAAGTGCAGCACATGCTCGGCGCAGTCGGCGGCCCACAGCGCCAGCAGTCGGTGGTTTGCATCGGTGAGCGTGCCGCCACGGCGAATAGTGATAAAGCGCGGGTCACGGACCTTGGGAAGAATCATCGGCGTGCTCCTGCTGGTTGATATGGCGATTCTAGGGGAAGGTGGGTTGATGTCCTTATATTACGGTATACCCCACAACACACAAAAGCGGCACTCCGCCAAATAGCAGAATACCGCTTCCAATGTGGCGCGGGCGGCGGGGGTCGAACCCACAACCTACGGTTTAGAAGACCGTTGCTCTATCCATTGAGCTACGCCCGCATCCACCGCTATTATAGCCTAGTCAAGCGGCCACGACAAGCTATATTTTCACGCATCGAATCGGCCATGCGAGCGTTTAGGGGCGCTCGGTCTCGATCCAGTTGCGCCTCCCGTCGCTGATCCACGTAATGGTGCCGTGCAGATCTTCGTGGTAGATGGCCGCGCCGCCGATCGCTCGCTGCGTGGTGGTGAGCAGCGCCGGGCGTTCGCTGGCCCAACCGTCGGTGAGCACCAAGGCGCGCGGACGCAGCTGCTCCACCAAGGCGGTGTGCGGGTCGCGCTCCCACGGGAACACCATCACGTTCACGCGGCGAGCACCCTGAGCCAACAGCGCCGCCTCGTTGCGCGCATTGCCCGCGTGGTTGAAGAAGATGCTGGTGGCCCCATAGTCGAGCCGCATCACCAAGCCGTGCGCTTCGCCGTCGCCGAGGGCGAGGATGCGCAACGTAGCGCCATCGAGGTCGATGCGCGCGCCGACACGGGCGATCTCGATGGGCGTGCGATGCTCTTTGAGGAGCCGTTGCCATTCGTCGAGGGCGGCGCTGCGCTGTTTCGGTCGGTCGGTGAGCACGGCATCGGGGCGGTAACGGGCGAACACGGCGACTTGGCTGGAGATCTGGCGAGCGCTGGGGGTGGTGAGCACCACGAGTTTGAGGTGCCGCCGCCAGAAGGGCATCTGCCTCCCTATCGCGGCGGTGAGCGTGGCCGGATCGCTGCCGCCGTCGATCAGCACGTGGTTGCCGCGCGGCGTCTGGATCAGCATAGCATCGCCTTTGGTGGCGATAAACGTGACACGCAGCCGTCCGTCGGGCCAATCGTACCAGACCAAGCCGCACAGCACGAGCAGCAGTACGACGCTCTGGTAGGCTAGAGTGCGCTGAGGTTTGGCGGGTGCTTCATCCATCGGCGGCCTCGGTGGTACGAACCAGTGTCGTGGCGCTATTGTATCCCCCACCCATTACCCAACTTGCGCATACAGCTTTTCGGCAGCCCAATGCGCTATAGACGTGAGCGCGCCAGCCCAGTGCCTCAACAGGGCAGAAAAGGGAAGTTTGCGGCTGGCAGGGCGTTGTTTTCTTTTTCCCAAAAAAAACGGCGAATCGGCCAGATCAAGTATTGACAGTAAAACTTAACAGTGATATGCTTTCACTGTCATATTGGAGGTAACTATGGCCGATTATACGATTGCCGAATTGAGCGAGTTAGCGGGCGTGGCGCGCCGGAATATCCATTTTTACGTGCAGCAAGGGCTGTTGCCGCCGCCGGAAGGCGCTGGGCTGGGGGCGCGCTATTCCGATGAGCATTTGCTGCGGTTGCGGGCGATTCCGGTACTGCGAAGCCAGGGCTTGCGCTTGGATGAGATCCGCGCGAAGTTGTCTGGGATGGATGCGGCATCGGTGGAGTCATTGCTGCATCCCCAGCCAACTCCTGTTGTCCCTGGGCCTCAGCCGCGCGGCGAAGCGCTGATGCGGTATCGATTGGCTCCTGGTATTGAGTTGCTGGTGAGCGCCGAGGCTGCGCCGCTCTGGCGCGTGAAGCAGGCAGAGTTGATGCAAGCGATTGAGCGGGTGTTGGGGCGCGAGCAGACCCACCATCAGAATGGAGGCCATTCATGACAGTTGCTCCTTCTTCCGATGAGTTGCGCTTGGGGACACTGGTTGCGACCGGTGTGCCAGCGGCCTCGTCGTTGCCCTTAGAGCAGACCGATGTTACGGCGCAGTTGTACGGGCCGCTCGCTAGCGTCGCGGTGACGCAACGCTTCGCGAACCCGTTCACGAAGCCGATCGAGCTTTCGTACCGCTTCCCGCTGCCGCACGAGGCGGCGATCGTCGATTATGAGTTGCGCATCGGCCAGCGCGTGATCCGTGCGGATATTCAGGAGCTTGAGGCTGCGCACACGGCGTATGACGAGGCGCGACGGGCCGGGCAGCAGGCGAGCCTGATCGAGCAGCGCCGCCCGAACCTGTTCGAGGTGACGATCGCGAATGTGATGCCGAACGAGCAGATCGTGGTGACGGTGCGGTATCAGGAACGGCTGCGCTACGACGATGGCGATTATCAGTTTGTGTTCCCGATGGGCTTGACGCCGAAGTTCCACGCCGACCCGAGGGAGGCTGCGAAGGTGGATGCGCCGCTGGCCGAATCGGGCGCGCCGATCGGCCCAGTCTACCTGAACGTGTCGATCGATGCGGGTGTGGCGTTGGGCGAGCCGCGCAGCCCGTCGCACCAGATCAGCGTAACGCGGGTCGATGAGCGGCGCTGCACGGTGCAGGTGCCGGGCGATGTGCTGCCGAACAAGGATTTCGTGCTGCGCTACGCGGTGGCCGAGGATGCGCTGCAGGCGGCGGCTTGGGCCACGCCTTCGGCGAACGGCAGCACGGTGATGGTCACGGCGCTGCCGCCCCGCATGTCCGATGATTTCGAGCCTGCGCCGCGCGAGTTTGTGTTTGTGCTGGACCGCTCCGGCTCGATGCAGGGCGGCCCGCTGTTGCAGGCGCGCAATGCGCTGCGGGCGTGTTTGCGCACGCTCGGCCCGCTCGATACCTTTGCAGTGTTGACGTTCGATAATGTGATCGAGCGCCTGTCGGAGGCCGCGCTGCCGGTGACACAGGCGACGGTGGAGCAGGCCGATGCGTGGTTGGGGCAGGTGACGGCCCGTGGCGGTACCGATATCATCGGCGCGCTCGATGCCGCGTTGCAGTTGCCGAGCGACGCCGAGCGCCAACGCTACGTGGTGTTCCTGACCGATGGCGCGGTTTCCACGGAGGAGCAGGCGTTGCGGCTGGTCGAGCAGCGTTTGGGCCGCACCCGCCTGTTCACGTTCGGCATCGGCCCTTCGGTGAACCGCATGCTGTTGATGCGTTTGGCCGAGTTTGGGCACGGTACGGCGGAGTTCTTGCAGTTGAACGAGGACATCGAAGCGGCAATTGTGCGCTTCCAGGATCGCGTGGCCTTCCCAGTGCTGCAAGATTTGCAGTTGACGTGGCAGGGCGGCGCGGCGTGGGATGTCTACCCATCGCGGCTGCCAGACTTGTACATCGGCCAGCCGTTGGAGGTGGTGGCGCGCTTCAAGCCCAGCGGCTCCGCTCCGGCTCGCCTACTGATCCGCGGTCGCCGTGGGGAGGAACAGGTCGAACTGGCGGTGGACCTGCCAAACACGACGACGGTTGAGCCGAGCATCGAGCGGGCGTGGGCACAGGCCCGTATGACCGCACTGCTCGATATGATCCGCGACGATTCGACGAAGACGAATGCGTTGCGCGGCGAGATCATCGGCCTGTCAATCGAGCAGCGCGTGTTGTCGCCGTACACCGCCTTTGTAGCGATCGATAGCGCGGTGGCGAACACGACGGGCGATTCGTCGCTGGTGCAGGTGGCAGTGCCGCTGCCCGAGGGTCTCGATCTGAGCGGCTTCCAAGGCGGTGGAGCCGCCGCTGCCGGTGGTGCGGTGCTCCGCTCAATATCGAACATCAGCAGGACAGCCCTCAGCAAGCGTAGTCGGATGCAAGCCCGCGATTCGGCAATGCCCACCGCAGCGTTCTCGCCGATGGCGATGCCCGCTCCTGCGCCCGAGCCTACGCCGATGGCGCAACCGTTGGGTGAGGTGCTCTCGCGAGAGGAGGCGATGCCCTCCAGCAGTACGGTCAGTCTGCGCGACCTGGCCCGCAGTCAAAACGTCGATGGTTCGTGGGGCCAGGGCGATGAGGCGGTGGAACGCACGGCGGTGGCGCTGCTGGCGTTTGTGCGAGCGGGCCACACCACGCGGTCGGGGCATTATCGCCGCCAGTTGGCCAAGGCACTGAAGTGGCTGTTGGCAGCGAGCGGTTCTGGTGTGGCGGCGCTGGCGCGGGCCGTCGCGCTGGCCGAGTTGGCGCAGGCGATCGGCGATGCGAACTTGGCGCAGACGGCACAGGCGGCGCAGGCGAGTCTGCCGCCGCTCAGCGCACCACCCGCAGGCACCCTGACGACGCTCGATGCGCTGCGGGCAGCGGTGCTGCTCCGGCAAGTCGCGCCCGTGGATCAGGCGCTGTTGCGCGGCCCACAAGCCGAATTGGCGAATCTCTGGCAGGCGGCGCTGGTATAGCGACACATTTGCTGGAATAGGATGGTGAGGCCGTTCCACACGTGGAGCGGCCTCATCGTTGTATTTCGTGCTAGGGCAGTTCGGGCGTGATATGTTCGCCCCTGCGCCACGCCTGCAAGTAGGGGTAGGGCGACACTTGGCCGCGCCGCGTCCGCCAATCGTCGGGGGTGGTGGGGCGCGAGATGCCGAAGTGAACGTGTGGGGGCGTGCTGGCCGCGTTGCCGCTCTTGCCGCTCAGGCCGAGCACCTGCCCCATCTCCACCCGCACACCCGGCTCGATGCCCTCGGCCACCGCAGATAAGTGCGAGCCGTAGTAGCGCACGCCATCATCGCCGATGAACGCCACCGAGATGCCGCCCCGCAAGGCGGGATCGTCGGTGGATGGACTCCACAGATCCTCGGTGCTCACGAAATCGATCACGCCGCCGATCACCGCCACGTACTCGCTGCCGATCGGGCAGAAGATGTCGGTGGCGGGGTAATCGTGATGCGCTGCGCCGTAGGAGATCTCGCCGCTGCTGCGCACGGGAAAGACGTATTGATAGGCCGTCATCTCGGGACTGGCAGTGGCATCGGGGATGACGGCAGTCGGTTGGCTGGTGGCGGTCGCCGCCGGGATGGGCGTTTCGGTCGGTGTGGCGCTCGGCTCAGGCGTTGGCGTTGGCGTGGCGCTCGGCTTAGGCGTTGGCGTGGCGCTCGGCTCGAGCGTTGGAGGCTGCGTGGCAGTGGCGCTCGGCTCGGGTGTGACGCTGGGCTGCGGTAGGGGCGCGAGTGTCGGGGTGGGAGGCGGCGATTGCGCGGAAGGCTGGCTCGCGCAGGCTTGCAGGCTCAACATGATAAAGGCAATACCAGCAAAACGCCAAAATCGGCAGTTCATTACACTCTCATCTCCAACTAACATCGTTTCTCTCGCTTGGTAGCATAGCATGAAATCGCACCGAACGTACCTCATCTGCAGGCAAACATGCGATGTTATCTCTCTCCGTGGCATGCCTTCATCAGTTTGTCATTTTGATCGCGTATACTAGAGACGTATACTGAACGAGCGAAGCGTTTTTGGACAGAGCGTTTGGGTGCTACTGAGACGGCTCACACAGCCGATTGGACACACTGCTTCGCGCCCACGCTTGAAGATCGTTTCATACGCATTGCTAAGGAGTTGTCCATGAGTTCACCCCAAACAGCCCCGACACACACGAATGGGCATCACCCACCGCACTCAGTTCAACAAAGCGGCAAGCATCCAATGGCAGGCATGGCGGCGGTCCCTTCCCGAAAAGAGGGCCGACACCCCTTCAACACCTCACGAGTCCGTTATTCGTCAGGTTGGCTGCGTTTGGGCGCTGGAGCAGCCGGGGTTGGCCTGCTGGGGATGCGGCGTTGGGGTTGGCCCGCGACGTTGGGCATGGGCACGCTGGGGTTGGCGAGCTTAGCCTATATCACGCTGATCGAGCCGAGTCGACCGCGATTCGAGCGCGTCACCTTGAACCTGCCGAATCTGCCGCCCGAACTGGATGGGCTGCGGATCGGCCAGATCAGCGATATTCACCTTGGGCACCCCTACAGTGTAGCCAATTTGGATTGGGCCAAGGAGCAGATGCAGCGTGAGCAGCCCGATCTGCTGATCTTCACTGGCGATTTTGTCAGCAAGCACCGCGCGCTCGGCGATGTGGCCCCGTTGCTGCGCGGCCTCAGCGCACCGTTGGGGATGTACGCCGTGCCGGGCAACCACGACTACTGGGAGGGGCTGAGCGAGCTACACTCCATTCTGGCGAGCTGCGGCATCCCACTGATGATTAACGAACATCGGCGGCTCAGTTGGAACGGCGGCGAATTCTGGCTAGTGGCTGTCGATGACCTCTGGGACGGCCACCCCGATCTCGATGTCGCAATGCACGGCATACCATCCGGTGCGTTCACGCTGCTGCTCTCGCACTCGCCCGATTTCGCCGATGAGGCTGCGGCCCGCGGGGTGTCTGTGCAGTTCTCGGGCCACACGCACGGCGGGCACATGCGCTTGCCAGGCTTGGGGGCGTTCGCGCTGCCACGCCACGGCTGGCGCTACTCGATCGGCCACTATCAGATTGGCGCGATGCAGCTGTATGTATCGCGCGGCCTGAGCGGTGGGCCGTTCCGATTACTCTGCCCGCCCGAAGCCACGATCTTTACGCTGCGCACAAGCAAATAGCCGCTCCCCACAACAGATCTACCATATCACTCATTAAACATTATTTTAATGAGTGATATGGTAGAACCACCATGTATCTGTCGATTCTTCTCTTTTTTCGCGATAGATAAGGCCTTCGCGCTCAAATTCCCCCACTATTCCCCATTAAATTACTCCATTGGTATGATTGTCTGGAATCGGTGTGACTTTTTTCCGCAATAACACGTATCTATTTGTGATATTGAGACCTACGTATTGTAATAGTCCGAAATTTCGTTACTATTTGGAACCTGTTTTGGCAAGAGCTTTGTGGTATAGTCAAACACGTGGACACGATAATCGATGTTCGTGTTCATCCTCGTACCACCTCAAGCCATGCCTAGCTTGTCCCCCAACGTTATACAAGCATCATTATTAAAGGAGATGACGCATGAGCGATCCGCAGCAGCCGAACTCGTCTTCGTACTATGCAACCACCCGTCTCGAAGAGACTGATCTGCCCTCACCAACACCTCCTTCCGAACCTAAAAAGGGTGGACGTGGCTTGCTCTACGTCGGCATTGGCGCACTGTTGGTCATCCTGATCGGTGCTGGTTTTGCAGTTGTGCTTGGGCGGACCCTGTTTCAGGGCAAGCGCGATATCCCACAAATCGTGAGCGCCGATACACAGCTCTATATCTCGCTCACGCCGAACTTGAGCGCCGTCGAAGGTGTACAACGCTTGAAAGCCGCGTACCCGAAACTGTTCATCGAGCAGGATAGCAGCTCGCTCGACGAGGATCTCAAAGAAGACCTTGGCGTGACGTTTAAAGAAGATATTTTGCCCTGGTTGGGCACCGAAATGTCCTTCGTGATCCGTGGTATTCCAGCAAATTCGCAACTCGACGATCTCGATGATAGCACTATCGGCGATATGTTAGACACAGCCGAAATTGCACTGATTTTGACATCGCGCGATGATGCCGCCGCCAAGGCGTTCCTCGACAAGCAGCGCGCTCACCGCGAAGGCTTGGGCGATAGCTTCACCACCACCGAGGCGTTTGGCCGAACCATCTACGAGAAGACCGAGGGTGAGAAGAATCCATTGTCGGCCTTCACGCAGGTTGACGGCTACATCTTGTTCGGCAATAACGCCGCAGCCCTCAACCGGATTATGGAATTGCACTCGAAGGGTGGCGAATCGCTGGCCGATAACCCTCGTTTCAAGAACGTGCTAGCCGACCTGCCCCAGAAGGCCGTCTTCTACGCCTTTATGGACGGCGTATCGCTGAACGAGGTATTCAGCGAGGCGGTGCAGGCATCGCTCAACGAGATGACCTTCGAGCAGCGCGCACAGTTCGAGGATCAGCTGAACAACGTCAAGGCGCTGCAGGGCATGGGTCTGTCGATCTCGATCGATCCCGAGGGCTTGCAATTCGACACCACCGTGCAGATCGATGCTGGCAAGCTCAGCCCCGACTACGCTGCCCAGCTTAAAGAGTCCAAGACTGGCACAGACCCCGAGCGGCTGAAGTTGATCAGCAAAGATGCGCTTGGCCTGATCACTTTCCGCCTACCATCGACGTTCAAGGATCAGGTGATGGAGGCGATGGCTGCGGATGGCGATATCGAGGAGACACTGGCCGAGATCGAGGATCAGATCGGCATCAACCTTGAGCAAGATATTTTGAGCTGGATGCACGGCGATGTTTCGCTGGTAGTGCTGCCAGGCGAGCAGGTCGGCGATATCTCCATTCCTGTCACGGGTTTCATTTCGATCCGCCCGGTTGATCTCGCCGCCGCCGAGCGTGGTATGGATAAGATCGGTGTGGTGCTGAAGCAGCTGGCCAACAGCCAGGGCATCGAGTTGGAGGAGGAGACGTTCAACGGTGTGCTGTGGACCGTGGTGCGCTCACCGATGGACGATTCGGGCACGAGCCTGGGCGGCTACGGCTTCGCTGGCCCCGAGTTGGTGTTCGCAGTCGGCCAGCACGCGCTCGACACGGCTGGCGGCCCACCCAACCCGATCAGCGACGAGGCGACCTTCAAGCTGGCGACGGGCAAGGTCTACACGCCGAACACTGGTCTGTTCTACATCAATACCGATAAGATCGAGGATGTCCTGACCGAGTTTGACATGATCGATGAGGACTCCGAGGGGTACGAGTTGTTCCACCCCATCCAGGCGGTCACCGCATCGGGCACACCAGGTCTCGATGATAAAGGTGCGGTGCGGGCACGACTCTTCATCCTGCTGAATGGGGAATAGGTACGAATTGTTGGGCATGGCATCGGCCAATACATTGTTCGATCGGTGCCGTGCCCACTTGGTAATATTGTGGTAATGCGTCTCTGAGATACTCTACGCAAAGCTCTTTTTTATTTGACCGAACATCCCTGTACTGCGAGACAGGGATGTTCGTGTTTTATCGGCAGATGCGGTGTGAGGCTTCGGCAACAGGTTGCATCACTTCTGCAGCGTGTAGGTGCCGAATTCGCGCCCGATCTCGGCATCGCCAACGAAGCCACCCGCTCGCACCTCCTCAATCGCCTGCGAGGCGCTGATCGTCCAGCGTGGGCTGAAATGCACCAGAACCAGTTGTTTGACGCCAGCCCGCGCCGCTACTTGCCCAGCCTGTCGTGGCGACGTATGGCCCGGGAACGGGTCGGCCTTGGTGGCCTCGTGAATGAGCACATCGGCACCCTGCACCAATGCTTGAATCGAATCGCACGGCTCCGTATCAGCGGAATAGGCCAGCACCCCGCCGCCGCTGGTTGCCTCGAAGCGCAAACCTAAACCAGGACGAGAATGAACGGTGTCCGCGGTCAGCAGGCGATAACTGCTCACAGGTAACGGCACCGTTTGTCCACCCACCACCTCGATCCAATCGACAGCGACTTGGTACTGCTCTAACTCGAACGCCTCCACTACCCGCTTCGCCAATGCTAGGGTCGGTGCATTGCCGTAGATCGGCAGCGTTTTTGTGTACTTCATCACTGCTAGTTGAAACAGCAATGCAGGCAGACCATTGATATGATCGGCGTGCGAATGGGTCAGAAACACTCCATACAACTTCAACGGGTCCAAGTTCGCACGCAACAAGCGTTGATACGTGCTACCACCCGCATCGATGAGCAATAGGCCTTCGGGCGACTCCCAAACCATGTGTGTGTTCTCACGGTCAGGATCGGGGACAGCAGTACCAACACCGAGCAGGGTCATTCGCAGCATGGAAGTATCCTTCTGTGCTAAACGCCGAACAATATCACCAGGATATGATGACCTGAAATAGGAACAGAGTCAAGGGATGGAAGCTTTTCGCTCGCAGGTGGGACTTCTCTGTAGAACGACAGACACGATTGGTGGCAGCAATGAACGAACAGCTTGAACAGGCGATTGTGGCGGCACAACACGGCGATCTCGAAGCCTTTAGGCGGGTGGTCGTGCAGTTTCAGCGCATGGCCTATGCGGTGGCCTACGCCATGCTCGGCGACGCGCATTTGGCGGAAGACGCCGCCCAAGAGGCGTTTATCGAAGCCTTCCTGAACTTGGCGAAGTTGCGCGAGCCTGCGGCGTTCCCTGGCTGGTTTCGGCGCATCGTGCTCAAGCGCAGCGATAGGCTGGTGCGCGGCAAGTCGCTCAGCATCGCACCGTTCGAGATGGCCGACACGCACGCTAGCCCCACGCCCGATCTCGCTGCGCAGTTCGAGGCCCGTGAGATAGGCCAACAGTTGCAGCAAGCCATCAACAGCCTGCCCGATATCGACCGCCAATTGGTGTGGTTGTTCTACTTGGCTGGGTATGCCCATGCCGAGATTGGCTCAGTGTTGGATCTCTCGGCGGCGGTGGTGAAGAAGCGCTTGTTCCGTGCGCGGCAATGCCTCCGCAGCCAACTCGACCAGACGATGCGCGCATGGCGGCCCGAGCAACCCAGCGACAGCGCGATGTTCACGTTGACGGTGCAGTTCTTCATCGCTGTGCGGCTCGGCGATACAGCGCAAGTGCAGCGTCTGCTCACTGCTACGCCAGCGCTGCGCAACGCCCACGAGCGTTGGGATGCCGCGACCGCCCTGCAACACGGCCTGCCGTTAGTCAGCCAATTCACAGCGCTGCACCGCGCCGCCTACAACGGTGATCTTGCGCTCACACGCCTCCTGCTCGACCATCAGGCCGATACCGAGGAGCGCACGTCGGCGAGCCACACACCGCTGCACGTGGCGGTATCGAGCAATCACGCGCCGATCGTGGAGGTGCTGCTGCGGGCCGAGGCCGACCCGAACAGCGCGACCCAATGGGGCCAGACGCCGCTGCACTTCGCGGTGATGCGGGAGCGCCCCAGCATTGCGAGGCAGCTGCTGGTGGCTGGTGCGCACCCGACATCCAAGGCCGCACGGTTGGGCACGCCTAAAAGGGAATTCAACACTGCTCGCCTTATTGCAAACGTCTCACAGCAAGCAAGAAAGGTTGCTCCCGATGTCTAACCATATATTCAATCGCACACGTTGGGCGAAACACTGCTACGCTCGCCGCGACACTGCGCGATCTCGATGGCATCCTGACGGGCAACTACGACCACACCGATGAGGCGGCGTTACGCTTCCGGGGAGCGTTGAAGTAGGATGGAAACAAAGAGCGCAAGGAGAACGAGTCCCCTTGCGCTCTGACCGATTGGTTATGCGATTACTGAACAAACTCACCCTGGCGTAGGTCCAACACACTCCCATTGAGCGCCGCCTGCGACTCCGGCGTGTGCAACGCCGTCGCCAACACCTCGTCCAGCGTATCCACTGGCATAAAGGTCATCTCGGCGAAGACCTCGCGCGGCAGATCGTCCAGGTCGTCCATATTGCGGCGCGGCAGAATGATCGTGCGGATGCCAGCGCGGTGCGCACCCAACGCCTTCTCCTTGATACCGCCGATCGGCAGCACCTTGCCGCGCAGCGTGATCTCGCCAGTCATCGCCACATCGTCGCGCACCAAGCGCCCGGTGGCCGCCGAAGCCAGCGCCGTCGCCATCGTGATGCCCGCCGAAGGGCCATCCTTCGGCACCGCGCCGCCCGGCACGTGAATGTGGATCGCGTGCGTTTCGAAGAACTTCGGATCGATGCCCAAGCTGTTCGCCCGCGAGCGCACATACGTCAGCGCTGCCTCTGCACTCTCGCGCATCACATCGCCAAGCTGGCCCGTCAAGCGCAGTTCCTTGTTGCCATCGACCGTCGAAACCTCGACGAACACGATATCACCGCCAACCGGAGTCCACACCAAGCCCGTCGCCACGCCCGGCTGATCGATGCGCTCCTTCGCCTCGTTGTGGAAGCGCGGGCGACCCAGCGCCATGCGCACGAACGCATTGTCCACCACGATCGGCAGCGTGTTCTCCTTGGCCTCGGCAGGCTGTTCGGTCTGCTCGGCCTGTACAATCTGCTCGGGTGTCTCGGGCAACTGCTGCGTCGTCTTGGCCTCGGCTGGCTGCTCGGTCTGCTCGGCTTGCGCCGTCTGCGCGGTCTGCTCGGGCGTCTCGGGCAACTGCTGCGTCGTCTTGGCCTCGACAGGCTGCTTGGCCTGCTCGGCTTGCGCCGTTTGCTCGGTTTGCGCAGTCTGCTCCGGCATCTCGGACAACTGCCGCGTCACCTTACGCAGCACTGTACCGATCTGGCGCTCCAAGTTACGCACACCAGCCTCGCGGGTGTAATCGCTGATGATCATGCGCAATGCGCTTTCCTCGACCCGCACCTCCTCGGGACGCAAGCCATTGGCGCGAATCTGCTTCGGCAACAGGTGCTGCTGCGCAATGCGCACCTTCTCATCCTCGATGTAACCGCTCAGCTCGATCACTTCCATACGATCGCGCAGGGCTGGCGGCACATTGTCCCACGTGTTCGCCGTCGCGATGAACAACACCTTCGACAAATCGAACGGCACATTCAGGTAGTGATCGGTGAAGGTATGGTTCTGCTCAGGGTCCAACACCTCCAGCAGTGCCGAAGCCGGATCACCGCGATAATCGAAGCCCAGCTTATCGATCTCGTCGAGCAGGATCACCGGATCCGACGTACCAGCGCGGCGCAACTCCTGGATCAAACGACCCGGTTGCGAACCGATGTACGTGCGGCGGAACCCGCGCAACTCGGCCTCATCGCGCACACCACCCAAGCTCATCCGCACAAACTGGCGGCCCAGCGCACGGGCGATGCTCTGGCCCAAACTCGTCTTACCGACGCCGGGAGGGCCAACGAACGCCAAGATCGGCTCGCGCGAACGATTGTCGTCATTGCCCTGCAACGCCTCGCGGCGCTTCTTCACCGCCAGGTACTCCAGCAGGCGCTCCTTGATCTTTTCAAGGCCGTAGTGATCCTCATCGAGCACCTTGCGAGCATACGCAATATCGATCTCGCCGCCGCTCACCTTGTTCCAAGGCAACTCGGCCAGCCACTCAAGATACGTGCGCACCATCTGATGCTCGGGCGACGTATTATTCATCCGCGCCAAACGAGCGATCTCGCGATCGGCCTCCTTGCGGGCCGCCTCGGGCAGATCAGCCGCAGCCAACTTCTTGCGCAGATCGTCGAGCTCGGCCTCCTCGTCGATATCCTCACCCAACTCCTTGCGGATAGCCTGTAACTGCTGGCGCAGATAGAACTCGCGCTGCTGCTTGTTGGTGCTATCCTGCACCTCCTGGCGCAACTTCGCCTGCACCTGCAACAGCGACATCTGGTTGCGGTAGAAATCGCGCACCTTGCGCAACCGCTCGACGACATCGAACGTCTCAAGCAGTTCTTGGCGCTGCGCAAACGTGTAGTCGGGCGAATACCCCGTGTTATCGGCCAAGTGGCCCGGGTCGGTGATGCTGCGCACGTAGTTGCGGATCTCCTGGGGCACGCCGGGACGCAGATCCAACACTGCATCGATCGTCGCATGCACCTCGGTCATCAACTCCTCAAGCTCGGGGGTGCGCTCCACCTTATCGGGTCGTTCCGTGAACGAATAGCGAATGTAAGGAGACTGTTGCTGCATTTCGCCCAGCACAGCGCGCACCGTGCCACGCACCACCAAACCGCTTGTACCGTTTGGTAGCGTGCCGGCCTGCTCGATCCGCGCAATCGTACCAACACGGTGCAACTGCATATCCAGCGGCGCATCTTCGTCGGCATCGGCGCGGCGAGCAACCAGCAATACCAGCCGATTATCCTTCAGCGCCGCCTCGGCCGCCGGAGCACTCTCCTCATTCAGCGGCACGGTCACGACTGTATATGGAAAAACGACAGCGTCGTCTAAGATAATCAGCGGAAGTGATTGCGTAGCACCATTTTCGGTCGTGGTTTGCTCGCTCATAATGTTTCTCCTGTATACCGTTGTGCAATCAGTACCCAAACGAGTTTGCACGAAACGGAATGGAAATTCCGAATGTATTATGGAATGTGCATTCCGGTTTGTCAATAGATTTAGGGCTCGATGAGGGGAACTCTAACACATCTCTAGTAAACGATGTGATAGCACTGCACAACAAAACGGAACAATAATTCCGTAATGTATTATGAAAGTCATAAGAAGCATTGTCAAGCAAAAAACAGGCATTTGGAGCAACTCTAACACACCTCTAATATGGCGTATCACCACCTCTCAACGAACGCGACAAACACCACAATTCGCATATCTGTTGAAGGAGCAGATGCCGCCTCACTCGTGCATGTGTGCATTGGTTGGGGAAGAGAAGAGTGGTGGACATGTACAACGTGATGGGCGCATGCCTAGCTTAAATGTGCGCGCATCGCAGCGAGTGGGGGAGTGGCAATTTTCAAACGGTGTGGTCGTCTCAGCCAGCGCAGCTTTCGCACCCAACACAAACGACGGGCCAGAAGCCCGTCGTCTGCATCATCGAACTACGATTAAACTTTAGGTGAGCCAGGAGAGCCGACCCTCGCCAGCCGGACGCGTAACTAACCGATAGGCGATGGAAAGCGCCAACAGCACAGCGACCAACAGCGCCGTGCCAGCCACCAGCATGCTGTCCGACTGCTTGACCGCCACGCCCACCAACGCCCAAATGATCACCGAGGTGTATACTGGGTCGTCGAATTTGCGCAGGATCGAGAAGCCAAGCACACCCGCCACCACAAACAGCAGGGCGGCCAACAACTGCCCGAACATGCTCACATCGCGCCAGCCGAAGGCGTAGAGCACTGTGCTCAGGTTGACGATTGTGGCGACCGTGATCCAGCCCAAATACATGCTAAACGGCGCGCGGAGCAGCCAGCGCTCGCCTGTCGAAGCGGGAGTACCATCGGCTCGTAATTGTCTGTAAATGCCGATCAAGGTCACGAGCAGCATCAACATCAGGAGGATGTTCGGCAGCAGCAATTCGTAGTGCCAGGTGAACAACCAACCGACATTCGCCACACAACTCACCAAGAAGAGTGGCGTGATGCGATCGATCGTCGGGTTACTGCGTTGGCTGGGCAGAGCTTGGTAAACGGCAAAACCGATCAAAGCAAGGTAGATCAAGCCCCAGATCGAAAATGCGTAACCAGCGGGAGTGGTGAGCACGGGGTATAAATCAGAAAGCTCTTCTGTGCTCTTGCCATTCAGCGGTAAGGCATTGGAAAGCCAATTTACAACGATTGTACCAGCTAGGGCAGCAATATTTAAGGCGGCGCGTAGAAAGCCAAATCTCATGGTGATCTCCCAATCTTGCTTGTTTCTTATACATTTCTAGCCTGTTTAGAGCAAGTCGTATGCCACCCAAATATATTTTATTGAGTTGTTGGGGATATTGTTTGGGTTTATGGAATAATCTGCACGATGTATCAGCGCAATTTGCGCACCAAGTCGCCATTTCGTGAGGGCGTGGGAGTGGCATTCTCACGAGGACGTGAGATGCGCCATTCGGCGGGTAGGCGAGTACGCGCGAGAACGTAGGCTGCTGTACAGGCCCAAAGGGCCGGTCGCGGCCCTTTGGAAACCCCGACCACGGGCTTAGCGCCCCTGGACCCCAAAGTGGAAGGCTACCTCATTTGATGCGCCCGTGGTTATGCCTTGCGGTACGTCACGCTGATGTGGGTGGGGTGCACGCTCGGTGGCAATTGGCGGTGTGGTCTGCATAATTTGGTTTTTCACCAAGTCACCCGGTCACCAAGTCATCTCAAACCCGATTGGTCAGTATCACGATAGAAGCAGTTTTCGCCTGCGGCAGCAATGCAGAATCGCAATATTGAGCAGATGTGCCACTTTCCTTTCAATGAAAAGCACTGTCATCTTGAACGGTCGAAGCCCTGAGTGAAGCGAATGGGGAGAGATCTCAATGCGTACTGCAATGCAGAACAACGAGATTTCTCGCGTCGCCTAGCCGCTCGCTCGAAATGACAATGAAAACAGTGAAATATGACAGCTTTCAACGACAACGAGCCAGTCGAACTTGGTATCACTAAGTCACCAGGTCACCTGGTCACCTTGTCACCAAGTCGCCAGAGCGGCGCCACAGCGCTGCGTAGAGTGTGAGGGATGCGCAGCCGCTTCAACATTCATGGGGGCATGATGGTAGGGCGTTTCGGCTGCCGATGCGCTTTCTTCACCCAAACGAAAACGACGCTAGGGTGAGGTGACGTTAGTGTTTGGCACGGCGGATTCGCGCACGGCCCAATAGATCGCTTTGGGCGTGCCATCGGAGGCGACGAACGTCCAGTTGTCGTGGTAGGTGTGGGTGGCGTTCGGCAGGTTGAACTGCCAGAGGCACAGCGCGGTGAGCCATTCCCACTCTTGGGCCTGCTGATAGGCGCCGACCGTCCAACGCAGGCGTTGCGAGGGCAGCACGGCGGCGGTCCAGCGCACATTGTCGTTCCAGCCGCCCTCGGTGACGATGATCGGCTTGTCGCCGTCGCCGAGCGCCTGCAACTCTTGATGCACGAGTTCGACGCGCCGGAAGTTGATCTGCTCAGGGTCGGGTGGGGCGTCGTTGGGGCTGCGGTAGCCGTAGGTGTGCACGCCCCACATATCGTAGAAGTCGCCGCCACCCGCCTCGTAGAAGCGCCGCATGAACAGGAAGTCGTTCATGCGCTCGTCGTTATCGACCATGTCGGGCTGCGGCGAGAGCGCACCCGCGATCACGATCGCGTCGGGCACGGCGGCCTTGACGCGGGGATAGACGACCTTGAGCAGCTCGGCGTAGGCGGCGGGGTCGGGCTTGCGGCGGCCCCACTCGATCGAGAGGTTCGGCTCGTTCCAGATGATCACGTGCCGGACGCCTTGCGGACGGTAGCGCTCCAGAAAGGCCACCACAAAGTCGGCGTAGTCAATGTACTGCTCAGGATCGAGATAGCGGTCGGTGGTGCCCTGCGGGCGCGCCCACTGCGGCACGATGTCGATGCGCGCCACCACGGTGAGTCCTTGGCGGCGGGCGTGCGCCACCATCATATCGGCGCCGTTCCAATCGTAGCCGTAGCGCGAACGGGGCTGCGCGTAGGACCACGGGAACAGATCGACGACCCAGCTTGCGCCCATCTCGCGCACTTGCTGAAAGGTTTGGGCGATGTACGCTTCGTCGGCTACGCCAGCCAGGCGGGTGTGCACGCCGATCTTGGGGTTGTTGGTGATGACCTGTTGCTGCTCGGGCAGGTGCAGGCTGCGCGGCATGCGGAGCGCCCAAAACTCGACCGCCAGCACGACGATCAGCAGGAGCAACACGATGACACGCACGAGCTTGAGCACAACCTTCTCCATCGGGGCGCGCCGCTAGGGGCGGTGGACGCGCCACACTTCATACATCGGCCAGCCGTTGCTATCGATCGAGACATTGATCGGCTCGGCCCACATGCCCGCTTGCGCCACGATTTCGAGGAACGCCGCGCGCCGCTGGAAGGCCTCTTGATTCTCGGCGTGCGTGACGAACAGCGCGCCCTCATCGAACGCGGGCTGGAGGAGTTCGGCGAAATTGGGCGGCGGCGCTTGGTCGTAGCCGTAGATCTCCTTGATCGGCTTGCGCGCGCCGTTCAGATATTCCACGCTGGTCGAGATGCCCCAATCGAGCGCCACGATCGGCTCGGGTTGGTCGCGCAGGAAGCGCGCCACATCGTAGATCGCGGCGGAGTGGAAGGAGCGCCCGCCGGTGGCGATGGTCGTGTTGAGGTAGTTGATGCTACTGCGCAACTGGCTCAGGAACGTGAGCGCGGCCAGCAACAGCATCGCCGTGTAGGCGGCTTGGCTCAGGAAGGACGGCGTGTGCTGCACCCAGCGTTGCAGGCGCTGTACGGCGGAGCCAAAGATGATTGCGGGCAGCATCACCACAATCGCGAAGTGGGTGTACCACAGGCTCGAAATGGTGAAACAGCTCTGCAGCAGCGCGGCCAGCAACAGGAACGGCACGAACAGCGTGATGCGCCAATCGCGCCCCCGCGTCAGCGCGCTGTCGAGCAACAATACCAGCAGCGCCACGATCACCGAGGCCAGCGCGAACGTGCTGGGGAACGTGCCGCCCAAGTACCACAGGTGCTCGCCGGAGCGCAGCACATCGGCGAGTTGCTCGATGCGGATGCGCAGGTTGCCCAGTACATCGGCGTTGCTGATGCCGAGGTAGGTGCGATCCGCGCTCTCTTGCACCACCCGCACCGAGGCCCAGCCAGAGCGGATGTTGTAAAGGATAAACGGCCAGGTGCCCAGCAGCAAGCCGAGCACTAAGACGATCAACTCACGCCAGCGCTTGGAAATCCATTCCACTGCCAGAGCAGGCAGGCGGCGGTTCAGGGCGATGATCGCCCAGAGCACCGCGCCGTTCAGCAGCCACAGCGCGCTCACCTTGCTGTAGGCGGCCAACCCCACGCACAGCCCCACCACGCCGAGCAGCCAGGGGCGCGGATTGCGATACCAGGCGACACCCAGCGCCATCGCACAGATCGCGAAGAACGGGGCCAGCGTGGTGACGAACACGCCTTGGCGCGACCAAAAGATGAACGAGCCGAAGCTCGCCAGCCAGAGCGCGGTGTAGAAGGCGGCGGTACGGCCCCACAGTTGCACGACGAAGGCGTAGGAGGCGATGATCGTGAGCGCGCCGACCAGCACCGTCATGCTGCGCAGCGCCACGGCGGTCGGCCCCAGTAGCCAGATAAACGGGAGCGCGGCGTAGATCTGCGTGGCGCCGATGTGGTTCTGCACCATCAGCGGGAAGGCGACGCCGCCGATATGGAGGGCCACGCCGTTGAGCGCGGTGATCGGCTGGCCTGCGAGCAACTGCGCGGCGGGCAGGCTGCCCTCCAGCGCTTCATCGTAGTGCAGGCCCGGCAGATCGAGACGCACACAAGCGAGCAATAGAAACAGTAGTATTGGGGCGAGCACGAGTTGGCCGTGTCGCGCGGCGACCGACCAAATGGCTGTCGCCGAAGGTCGGGCGTGTTGACGTGCCATGGTTGTCCTTATGTTGTCTTGCGGGGCATAGTATAGCAGAAGTTTCGCGAGGAGGATGAGGGTTTAGGGATCATCCACAGATTACACAGATTTAGTATAGACAATTGGATGTCTGATTGATGAGCGCGCATGCCTACGTATGCACAAGTTCGTGTCCGAGCAGCCGTTCAACAGCACCGTCATACCAACAAGCCCATCAATTCCACGAATTCACAACCATATCTCAACTAACCACATAAACTAAAGCATGTTACAATTGGCTTTGTACCCCTTAACTACGGTTGTCTATGAATGATAAACGTTTTAATCCAAATACCTTCATCGACCGCCAGTTCGAGCAGGTGATCTCCGCGAACCATCGCTTGATGATGGCTATCGCACCCTCCGCAGTTCAGTTCGCCGCTACAAACCGCCGGAGCGCCGCATGAGCGAACAGCACAATACACCTAACCGATTTCTCCAGGGCTAGTGAGTTTCACTCCGATGATGCAGACACCTATTATTGGCGCGGTCGTGCCAACCTCCGCACCAATCATTCTCTGCCAGCTGTAGGCGATTTCTTCAAAGTATTGAGTTTCAAGATGAAGATTGCTAAACGTGCATAGGGGATGAGGTTGAGGAATGTTCAGTAGGGGAATTTCGCAGCGAGGCCACCTAGCTGCTCGCCAAGCGCTTCTCTGAACGAGGGGAAAACCAAAAAGTAGGAACAGCTCTAGAGCGCGCCCAGCCCACCCAGCACAAACTGCACAGCCTGCTCGGCCATCTCGTCGGCGTCCTCGCCGCAAGCGCTGGCCAACCGCTGAAACGCGCGGGGACTCAGCAACTCAAGGCACAGCGTCGCCAGCACCGTCGGGTCGCCAGCGCGCACCACGCCGCTGCGCTGCCCATCGGTGATCGCCTGCACCAACATGCGCTGCAGCGCGGCGTACAACTCCTGCTGCTCGTGCGCGATGCCCGGCTGCGGGTCGATCAGCGCAGCCTGTCGCGAACAGCGCCGATACTGCACCAGCACCAGCGCCCGCAGTCGCCCAAGCGGCTCGTGCTCAGCCTGCGCCACGCTCTCCAACTGATGCTGCGCATCCACACACGCCTCGTGGCTCACCGCCGCAAACAGCTGCTCCTTGCTGGGAAACCGCCGATAAATCGTGCCAACACCAACGCCCGCCCGCCGCGCAACCTCCTCCATCGTCACATCGACGCCACGCTCGGCAAACAGTTCGTGTGCCGCGCGCAACACCCGCGCAAGGTTGCGTTGGGCATCGCGGCGCTCGCCACGGGTCGGCATATCGTTGGTATCCATCCTGAGCTCCGTCCTATCACTTCCGCCTTGGAGCGCGCAAAAAGCCGCGCCTCCGCCAGTATAGCACGAATACGTGAGAAACGGAAGATACATTCCACTTACCTTACAGCGCAGTTTTTTTGGGTGAAAGAAAAGCAGCCGCCTCAACACCGCCCGTCGCTACGGCACACGGCCCGCATCCGCAACGGTGGGCGCTCGTCTGATGGCGCTGCGCGCCGCTTCGCGCAAACGCCCCGCAACCCCAGCGCAAGGCGCTCCGATCAACGCCACGCCGACACCGAACCAGCTCGTTCAACGTCTTATCCTTGTAACTCGAAGATGCACCCGAAAAGGAAGCAGCATGGGAGCCACCTTCATGCGACTAGCCATCGAGCCGCTCACACCGCCGATCAAATCCGCCGATGCCTATCGGCTGGCTTGGTGGATTTTCGACAACGTCACCACAAAATTCCGCGTGCCGATCGAGACCGATGTGCGAAACTACATCAACGAAATCAGCGGCCCAGAAAGGCAACAAATCCACAACGGCAAACGCCCCTACTCCCGCCAATCGCTCGACTACATCTTCCCCGGTTTCCTCGGCGCGGCAGGTGTCGCCGCCGAGCTTACCCAGCACTGGTTCGAACTCTGCCTAGCGCTCTGGGAGAGCGAACTAGAATTGTATTTCAAACGCTACAATGTGCGGCTGCTCTCGGCGGTCACACCGCTCCACCAGTGCGTGCGCAATGCGCGCTGGCTCACCTTGCGCGATCGCAATTGGAGTATCAACAGCTTCGACAATAGCGAACCCTACCTGCTCAGCCAAACGTGGAACGACCGCGAACAACTGAATCTCGATCAACTCACACCCGAGGAACGAGCGTACTTCGACGCCGTTCAGCGGAGCGGCCTCTGCCACTGCTCCTTCTGTCGCCTGCTCATTCCTGATGCAGAAGGCGAAGCGCAACTCAAAGCCCGCGTCCTAGCCGCCGACAGCATGCAGGAGCGCGGTGCCTGCGGCTTGTGGATCGCCTCGCTGCTCGCACCCAGCGCCGAGCTATTGCAGTGGCTCCTTGATATCGGCCTGCCGCACCTTGGCCCAGAGACGCACTTCCAATTCTCGCCCGCCAAACACGCCCTGCAACTGCTGGGGCAGCGCAACCCCGCCGCCCGCGCCTTCCTTCAAGCGGCACACGACCACCCCAACGAGGTGACGCGCCAAGCCATCGCTTGGATGCTACGCCCGAACGGCTAGCGCCCCAGTAAGGCCAGGCGCTCCAACAACTCGGCATCGCACTGCCAGCCGCCCCAGTGCAACGGCGCTGCGCCCCAACCCAAGCGCTCCAACGCCTCAGCGTAGCGCAGCGCGCCCTCGGGCGTCACCAAGCCCAGCGTCGCGGGCAAACTGGCATCGTGCGCCAACAACAGCGACTCTAACTGGCAACTGGCGGTCGCGCCGGGCAACAACTCGCCCAACAAACGCTGCTGCAACCGCTCATCGCGCAGCGGCAGGAACACTGTGCGCTGGCCCAAACCGCACTGCAACATCCCGCCGCCGCAGATCAGCACATCGCGCTGCTCGCGCATCCGCCGCAGCGCCGCGGCGCTCTCCACACAGGGCGGGAACGAATCGTCGATCACCAGCGTGCCGGGCCGCAACAGCGCCACCGACAAACTATTCGGCGCGCTGCTCGCCCCTACAATCACCTGAGCCTCGTACACCACCTCCGGCGCCAGCGGATCAGCCTCGGCCAGCACCACCTCGCCACGGAAGCCCGCTTGCTCGCGCAGCGCCTCGGCCAGCACCGCCAAGCGCGCTCGGCTGCCCGCCCGGTCGCACAACACGATCCGCCTTGGATGCGGCAACAGGCGCAACACCACCTGTAACGCCGCCGAGCCAATCGAACCAAGGCCCAACACCGCCACGTCCAGCGCCGCCAAATCGCGCTTGCAGGCTGCCAGCGCCGCCGCCACCGTGCGCACCACTGCCACCACCGTCGTCGCGTGCCCCGTCGTGATGCGCGGTGCCGCCCGACCCGCCAACGCCTGTTCCAACGCGTAACCGTAGCCGCAATGCGCGGGGATCAGCCCAGCCAGCGACACCGCCCGAGCGCCCAGATCGCTCGCCAACTGCACGCCCACCACCACGTCGCGCAACAGGCGCTCGCTGGCCTCCGGCACAAGCTCATCGGCGAACCACGGCAGGCAGACCATCCCCGAGCGGCCCAGCGGCGTCTCAAGCGCCTCCAGCCAGCGCGGCTGCCGATTGGGGAACAGGAAGCCCCGCCACTGCTCGCGGGCCGCCCCGTTCTCCACGGGCCAGCCCGAAAGCGTCGCCAACGACGCAAAACTCGGCAGATACCCCACCAACGCAGCATCCAGCCGCCCGGGATCGTCCAACGTCAGCGGCTCGCTGCGGATCACAATCGGCGCAGGCGGCGGCGACGGTGGCTCATCGCCGAGCAGCGCCGCGATCTCAGCGCGCAACTCCGCCAGCGCCCGCTCCAGCATCGGCGTATCGCAGGCGGTCGCCGCGCCCTGCATCATCAGGCGCAGCCCTTCGGCCAGCGGTCGCGCCGAGAACAGCAGATCAGTGCCTGCCGGCGGCGGCTGCACCTCCGAATCGTCCCAACTCACCTGCAACAGGTCGCTCTGCAGCGGACCGAGCGCATCCAGGTCCACAAACGTGAAGAAGAACTGCGCGCCCGTCACTGTGAGCGCCGACGTTTGCGGCGGCAGCAACCGCGCGATCTGTCCCGGCGGCAGGGCGTGCTGGTAGGCTTGCGCAAACGCATCGCCGACCTGGCGCAGATCGCTCTGCAAGTCACCGAGTTGGCCACGCACCCGCAGCGGCAGCGCAGTCGCACAACAGCCAAACAACCGCTCGATATCGGGCAAGGGCAGGTCACGCCCTGCCAGCGCCGTACCGATCACCACATCGTCGCAGGCGGCCAAACGCCGCACTGCCCTGGCGAACAAGCCCAGCAGCAGCACGTACAGCGTCGTCGCGTGCTGCGCAGCGAACCGTCGCAGCCGCGCCAACGTCTCGGCCTCTACCAGCACGCTGGCCTGCACCATCGGCGAGGTAGAGTGGCTGGGCTTGCGCCACTGCGTCGGCGCACGGTACGGCTCAGCGAACTGCGCCCGCCAAAACCGCTCGGCAGCCTCGGTATCCTGTTGGCTCGCCAGCGCGGCTACGTACTCGCGGAAGCTGCTGCGCACCAGCGGCAATTCCGGCGTCGTGCGACGCATCAGGGCATCGTACAGGTGCAGCAACTCCTGCCCGAACAGCAGGCCGCTCCACCCATCGCCGATGATATGGTGCGCGGCGATCAGCAGCACATGCTCCCGCTCGCCAAGGCTGAGCACCCGCAGCCGCAGCAACGGCCACTCGCTCAGCGCAAAACGTCGCGCCCGCTCGGCCTGCCAGCGCGCCTCGACCAGCGCCGAAGCATCGGCGCCAGCGGCGATCTGCGGCGATAGATCCTCGACGGCGATGCGCAACGGCGGCACCGAAGCCAACTCCCGCTGCATAATCGGGCGTTGGTCGGCCAAAATCTGCGTGCGCAACATCCCGTGGCGGGCCACCACTCCGTTCAGCGCCTGCTCCAGCCGCGTCACATCCAGCGCGCCGACGATCCGCAACCGCGCACACCATGTCGTCGGCTGGTCGGGCGTCAACGCCTCGGCCAACGCGAAGCCGAGTTGTGCCGGGGAGAGCGGGAACGGCGACTCATCAACCGCAGGGCGCTCGATGGGCGGTTGGGCCTGGGCAGCAGCCGCCACCTGCCGATCGATCTCCGCAGCAAGTTCGGCCAAACTCGTATGCTGATAGATCTGTGCAGCCCGCAGCGGCATGCCCAATCGCGCCTTGAGCCGCGCCAGCACCTGCAGAATCAACAGCGAATCGCCGCCCAACTCGAAGAAGTTGTCGTACCTGCTCACATTGGGCAGCTTCAACACCTCGCACCAGACCTCGGCCAGCAGGCGCTCGGATTCCGTGGTCGGCGCATCATCGGCGGGCGGCGGGGCGATCTCTGGCGGCGCGGCCTGCCACTCGCGTAAACGCTGCCTGTCGATCTTGCCGGAGGGCGTGGTGGGCAGCAGCGGCAGCGGCAGGAAGCGGTGCGGCACCATGTACTGCGGCAGCGTTTGCAACAGCCAGCGCCGCAACTCAGCATCGGGCGGCAACGGGCGATTCGTCTCAAGGTACGCCACCAGCTCGACATGCTCATCGTCGGCGGCGTGCGCGATCACAGCGGCCCGCGCAATCGCAGGATGTTGCAGCAACACCGCCTCGATCTCGCCCAACTCCACTCGATAGCCACGGATCTTGATCTGATCATCGCTGCGCCCGATAAACTCCAGGTTGCCATCCGGCAGCGCGCGCACCAAGTCGCCAGTGCGGTACAGCCGATCGATCTGCGGCGGCAGCAGCGCCGCCAGCGCGGGTGTCGGCGCGATAAAACGCTCGGCGGTCAGGTCGGGCCGACCAAGGTAGCCGGGCGAGAGGCACACGCCACCAACCAGTAGTTCGCCAACCTGGCCGGGCGGACACGGCTGCCCCTGCTCATCGACCACCAGCGTGACGGTGTTGCGGATGGCCGTGCCGATCGGGATGCGCGTCACCTCGGGCGCGGGGCGGCCCGGCACAACGTAGCAGGTCGCATTGATGGTCGTCTCGCTCGGCCCGTAGTGATTGGCGATGCGGTGGCGCTCGCCGTAGATATCCATCCAACGGCGCACCAGGCTCGGCGGCAGCGGCTCGCCACCCACCCCGATCCAGCGCAACTCGTCCAGCGCGGGCGCGGGCTGCCCCGCCGCGATCCGCCGCTCGATCACGCTCAGCAAGCGCTCCCACAGCGACGGCACCGAGCGCCAGATCGTCGGGCGTTCGCGCTCCACCAGCGCCAGCAACTCGTCGGGGTCGCGCACAATCGCGGCGGGCAACGGCACCACCGTCCCACCCGAACAGAGCGGCCCGAGGATCTGGCTCACCGCCGCCCCAAAACTGATCGCAGCGGCCTGCAGCAGCCGATCCTTGGGGGTGTAGCCGAACTGCTCGATCAGCCACGTCACGTAGTTGCCGATCGCACGGTGCGGGATCGGCACACCCTTCGGTGTTCCCGTCGAGCCGGAGGTGAAGATCACATACGCCAAGTTGTCCGGCGTGATGCGCAACAGCGGCGGCTCGCTCGGCTGCGTGGGCAGCGCGTCGGCGGGCAGCAACACCAGGTCGGGCATCTCGGCCTGCACCTGCCGCGCAAACGATTCCGTCTCCTGCTGGTACAGGACGATGCGCGCCCCGGCCAGCTTCAGCATCGCGCACAGCCGTTGGGTCGGGTATTCCGAATTGAGCAGCAGCCACGTCGCGTTCGAGCGCAGGATGCCCACAATCCCCACGATCGTCGCGATACCCGGCAGCGTCAGCAGGCCGATCGGCTGATCGAACGTCGCGCCGTGCTGCGCCAGGAGCGCCGCCAACTGGCCCGATTGCGCGCCCAACTCGCCGTAGGTCAGGTCGCGCCCTGCGAAGCGCACCGCCACAGCCTCCGGCGTTGTCTCGCAGAAGTGCAGAATCCGGTGCGGCACCAGCGGCTCATCGGATGCGCTGGAAGGCAACACAACTGGAGATTCGGTCAGCAACTCCGCGTAGCGCTCAGCCAACTGCGCAACCGTCTCCTCACGCAGGCTGCTCGGCGCGTAGTGCCACGCCAGCGACAAACGCCCATCGTATTCGCCCACCACTAGCGTTAGACGAGTGGCGGCGGAGCCAGTGTTGGCCCGCAACTCCTCGATACGCAGCGGAAAATCGGCGAGCTCGTCCAGCGAGAAGCGTGCAAAGCTGAAGGTCGCCGCGCCCACGCTGCGCAACGCTGTGCCCCGCTGCGCCGGACGCAGCCGCGCCAGGTCGAGCGCAGAGACGGCGTTATGGCGCTGCACATCTAACCAGCCGTCGCGCACCCGTGCGGCAAGCATAGCGAGCGCTTCGTGCTGCGGCATCTCGATCAGCAGCGGCAACTGGTCGGCGCAACACCCGACCATCCGCTCAATGGCGGGCAGCCGCACAGCGCGGCCATGCTCGGCCACATTGATCGCTACAGCCTCGGCGGCGCTCCACTCGGCTAGGCAGCGCGCATACGCCGCCAACAGCCAGTGGAACAGCGATACGCCCGCCTCGGCGGCCCGTTCGCGGAGCCGAGCGCTCGTAGCGGCATCGAAGTCGCAGTGGATCACCCGCACCTCCCCATCCGACTGCCCATCGCCATCTTGGGGCAGCGTCCAGCCCAGCGCCGCGCCGTGCTTCCCAAACTGCTCGGCCCACCAGGCCCGGTGCTGCTCGGCCAACTGCTGCTGCGCTGCATCCTCACGTAGCGACACATACTCGCGGAACTGCGCGGCAGGCTGCAGCAACGGCGAGCGGCCCTGCGCCAAATGCGTGTACACCTGCCACAACTCGCTGGCCAGCACCCCAATGCTCCAGCCATCGGCGATGATGTGATGCAGCGACCACAACACTTCCCACCCACCCAAAGGCGAGGGCGCGACCATCACCCGGAACAGCGGCGCACGGTGCAAGTCGAAGGGCTGCGCCAACAACTCGCGTTGAAGCGCCTCGGCCTCGGCAGGCGTGTCGCGCAGCACCAGCCATTGCTCGGCGAGCAGCGCATCGGCAGGCAGGATGTGCTGCTCCGGCGCGGTCTGCTCGGGAGCGAGCGGCGCGAACTGCGCCCGCAGCATCTCGTGGCGCGCCACCAATATCTCCAGCGCCCTGCGGAGCAGCGCCGTATCCAGCGGCCCGCTCACCCGCTGCCGCAAAAACGTGAAGGCGGGCAACTCGGGGTACAACTGCTGGCTGGCATAAAACGCCAACTGCGCCGGAGCCA
This sequence comes from uncultured Roseiflexaceae bacterium, assembly GCA_937988885.1. GTDB lineage: Bacteria > Chloroflexota > Chloroflexia > Chloroflexales > Roseiflexaceae > CALKHR01. The sequence continues at coordinate 82,759 of CALKHR010000109.1, forward strand.
ACGGGAATGGCACGGCAGGAGCCGCCTCAATCTGCGGCTCAGGCGCATCGGCAGATGGCGCGGCGCTCTGCTGGGTAAGGTACCCCACCAGCGCATCGACCGTCTGGAACTCGAAGAAGAGCGTGAGCGGCAACGTGCGGCCCAATTGGCGCTCCAATCGCCGCACCAGATCAACGGCCTGCAACGAATCCAGGCCCATCGCCAGGAAGGGCGTGTCCAGCGCAATACGCTCGGGTGGGCAGCGCAACGCCTGGGCCAACAACTCCCGCACAAACTGTGCGACCTCCGCATACGACAGATCTACGGGTGTAATCTGATCCTTAGTGAGCTCAGCCGAGGGCCGATTGAGCTGTGGTAAAGGTGCGTTGGTCTTTACTGAACTCGGTTGACCTGTCAAAACCACGTGAGCGGCGGGATAGCCCAGCACATTCACTAGCGCCTGTGCCGCATCAGCAGGAGCCAACGGCGCAATATCCATCTCGGCCAAGCGCGCCACAATCGCGGGGTGAGCCGCCATGCCCACGCCCTGCCACGCCAGCCAACCCAGCGCCGTCATCGGGCGGCCGGCGCGCCGCTCCGAGGCGGCCAGCGTATCGAGGTAGGCGTTGCCCGCCACGTACTCGGCCAAGCCGCCGCCCAAGCCCGGCAGCGACGACGCGATCGAGGAACAGGTGAGGAAGAAGCGGGGACGCTGCCCCAGGCGCTCCAATGCCCGGACCAACAGCCACGTGCCCTGCACCTTGGGCGCGAGCAGCGCCGCGATCCGCGCATCGTCCTTCACATCGAGCGAACCAAGTTCCACAGCGCCCGCCGCCTGAATCACCCCGCCAATCGCGCCGAACTCAGCGATCAGCACGGGCAACACAGCATCAAGCGCCGCAGCATCGGTACAATCGAGTTGGCGGTACTGCGCCTGAGCGCCCAAGCCCCGCAACTCCGCCAACAGCGCCTCCTGCGGCGCGCCCAGCGCCGAGCGGCCCAGCAACACCAAGCGCGGTCGCTGCGGAGCCAATGCACGGGCCAGCGCCCCACCAACGCCACCTGCGCCACCCACGATCAGCACCACCTCACCCGGCATCAGGCGCAGCCTCTCGCTCGGCGGCGCAACCGCCTGCAACGCGCGCTGCAAACGCCGACCCGCACGCCAAGCCGTCACCGCCTCACCTTCGCGGTTACGCAACTCAAGCAGCAACAGCCGCGCACGCTCAGCATCATCGGCCCCATCGAGATCGATAGCGAAGCAGGGTAACCCAAGCCGCTGATCCGGCAGCGCCTGCGCCAATCCCGCCACCAACGCCTGATTCGGTGATGGTCGCTCGTTGCCCTGACCCGTCGCGTACGCCTCGGTCGTCACCACCCACAGCCCGGCTGGCCGCTGCGACGGCGGGAGCGCCGAGATGGTGCGCACCAGCCGCACCAAGCGGAACATCTCATCCAGCGAGGGAGGGGCATCGGGAGCGCTGCGCCCGGCCAGCACCACCACGCCGTAGGGGCGCGTTGGCGGCGAGAAGTCCGGCTCGATCAGCGCGCAGGACGCGCCCGCCTTCGCCAACTGCGCGCGCAGTTCCGCCGCCAAATGGCCATCGGCATCGGGCAGAATGCGCCATTCGTCGAGCAGTGCGCCCGCCTGACCCAACGGCGCATCGTGCCACACCAACTGCTGCAACTGAATCGACGGCGGCAGCGATACGGGCACGGCCCGCTTCACAGACTGCGCGCTGCGCTCCAGCACCGCGCTGCCATCGACATTGCGCAGCACCAACTGCCAACCCTGCTCGGTCGGCTCCAGCACCGCGCTTGAGATCACCTGTCCTTCCAGCACCAGCGGCTGATCGAGCGTCAGGTGCAACGGCGCATCGGACGCATGGCGCGGACGCGGCGGCTCCGGCAACCAATGTCGCCGCCGATCGAACGGCGTTGGCGGCAACGGCACACGCTGCGGCGATTCGTCGCCCACCAGCGCGCCCACATCGAACGTCACGCCCTGCACCCACAGCCTGCCCAGCGCAGCGCGGATCTGCGCCGCATCATCGCTGCCACGCTGCAACAGCGCCTCAGCAACCTCGTCCGGCGGCGCGTCGGCGTGGCGCACCAGGTTGGTCAGCGTATTGCCCGGCCCGATCTCGATCAGCGTATCGAAGCCCTCCGCCCGCAGACGGCTCAGCGCCGCGCTGAACTGCACGGGCGCCACCAGTTGCTCGCCCCAATACGCCGCGCCGAGCGACTCGGCATCGCGCAGCCACGCCGGATTGGCCGTGCTCAGCAGCGGGATGCGCGGCTCCGCAAACGCCAAGCGGTTGGCCTGCTCCACCAGCGCCTCGGCCACCGGACGCATCAGCGGCGAGTGGAAGGCGTACCGATCATTGAGCGCCACGCCCCGATGCCCTGCCGCCTGCAATTGCTCACCAGCCCACGCCACCGCCTCAGACTTGCCAGCGATCACCAATTGCGTCGGGCTGTTAAATGCGGCGATCGCCAGCGCACCCGGCCTACGGGCCACCAAATCGCGCACAAACGGCTCGGGAGCGAGCGCGGCCAGCATCGCACCCGGCGCAGTCTCGGCGAGCAATTGGCCGCGCACCACCGCGAGCCGCATCGCATCGTCGAGCGACAACGCGCCAGCCACGTGAGCCGCCGCGATCTCACCGACGCTATGCCCAAGCAACGCCTCAGGCTGCACACCCCAGTGCAGCAACAGCTTCGCCAACGCGATCTCGAACGCCACCAGCAGCGGCTGCGTGATCGCCGTGTGCGCCAGATCGGCGGCGCTGACATCTTCATCGAAGCACCACGCCTGCAACGTGCGCCCCTGGATCGGCCCCGCCGCCTGCGCTGCCGCATCGAAGGCCCGCCGAAACTCCGGCTCAGCAGCGTAGAGCGCGCGGCCCTGCTGCGGATACTGCGCACCCTGCCCTGCGAACAGCCACGCCACCCGACGGCGGCGCAACGCTGGCGCATGCCCAAGCGCGATCGGCACACCGCCAAGCGCCTCGGCCAAATCGTGCAGGGCGGCGGGCACACCCCGAGCTGCGGGCAACGCCTGGGACTGCGGGCCGAGCAGCAACGCGGCGCGGTACGGCAACGCCGCACGCAGGCTCGCGCTGTAGCACAGGTCTGCGGCGCTGTGGCGATGCTGGCGCTGTTGGGCGGCGATTCCGGTCGCCAGCCCCGTGAGCGCGGCCAACGAGCCTGCCGAAATCGCCAACAACTGTACACGGTCAACGTGGGCATGCGATACCGGCGCTGCCTCTGCCGCAGGCGCTTCTTCAACAATCATATGCACGTTGGTGCCGCCAAAGCCGAAACTGTTGATGCCAGCGCGCCGAGGATGCGGGGCATCCCAGGGGCGCAACTCGCGGTTGATGATCAGCCCGGCGCTCGCCAAATCGAAGCGGCGGCTGGGGCGCTGCTGGTGCAGCGTCGGCGGGATCTGGCCGTGGCGCAGCATCAGCACCACCTTGATCAGCGCGGGCATCCCGGCGGCGTTCAGCAAATGCCCCACGTTCGTCTTGACCGAGCCGACGAAGCGCGGCATCCCATCGTTCGGGTAGGACTGGGCCAGCGTGCGCGCCTCGATCGGGTCGCCGATCGGCGTGCCCGTGCCGTGCGCCTCGATGTACGAGATGCTGGCCGGATCGATACCCGCGTTCGCGTAGGCCTGCTGCAACACCTCGGCCTGACGCAACGGATTCGGAGCCATCGGGCTGAGCGCCTGCCCATCGTTGTTCACCGCGCCGCCCCGCACCAGCGCCAACAGCGGATCGCGCTGGGCCTGGGCGCGCTCCAGCGATTCCAGCAGCACGATCGCAGCACCCTCGCCGGGCGCAAAGCCATCGGCGCTATCGTCGAATGCCCGACTGCGACCCGTCGGCGAGAGCGCGCCCGCCCGTTGCAGCAAGCGCAACGGCGTATCGGTCAAATTCAGGTTCGCCGCGCCGACCAGCGCCAAATCGCACTCGCCGCGCTGGATGCTGGCATGCGCCAAGTGCAGCGCCACCAGCGCCGAGGAACAGGCGGTGTCGATCGCAATCGCGGGGCCGTTCAGGTCCAGCGCATGAGCAATGCGCGCCGCCGCCAGGTTGCGCATCGTGCCGACCGCGCTGTGTTGGCTCGGCTCAGCGCCCCGCCCCAGCGCCTCCAGCATCAACTCCTGGTAGCCTGGCTCACCCACACCCACAAACACGCCGATCCGCACGCCACGACAGCGCTGCCCAGCGTATCCGGCCTGCTCCAGCGCCTCGTACGCCAGTTCGAGCAACAGGCGCTGCTGCGGGTCCATTGCATCGGCCTCCTCCGAGCTAATCCCGAAGAACGCCGCATCGAAGCCCGCCACCTGATCGAGCATGCTGCCCCAACCCGGCCCGCGCGGGCTTGGCGCGCCATCCGCCCGACCGATCGCCAGATCGCGCACCGAATCGCGCCCAGACGCCAGATTCGTCCAGAACTGCTCCGGCGTATCGGCATCCGGGAAGCGACACGCCATCGCCACAATCGCGCTCGGCGCATTTGTGGGATTGGCGCTCACAGCAGGCGCAGATTCGGGATGCTGGCCGCGCAGCCAATCCGCCAACGCAGCCAACGTCGGGCGGGCGCGCAACGCCGCCGGATCAGGCTCGCGCCCAAACCGCTCGCCGATCGCCCCCAGCAACTCCATCAACTGAATCGATGTTGCGCCCAAATCGAGCAGCGAGCGATGCGGATCAAGTTCCGCCGCATCCAACGCCAGCGCACGAGCGGCGATCGACCGCAACTCCCGCTCAAGGTCGGCGGGGGCGGGCAGCGCAGCAGCAACCGCAGGACGCTCGGCAGGCGGCGCAACCAGCACGTACTGGTCGAGATCGCCCGCCTCGTAGCGCTCGCGAAGCCGCACACGTTGCAACTTCCCACTCGTGGTGCGGGGAAAATTGCGGGCTGGCAGCGCGACGATCGCCACATCCGGGCTGCCGACCGCACGGCGCAGACGGCGCGCCGCCTCGTGCAGGGCAGGCCGTAAGCGCTCCAAACCGCCAGCGCGCACCGGCACGCAGGCCACCACCGTCTCGCGGCCCGTCGCAGCCGAATAACTACCGCACACCGCCGCCCGACTCAACTCCAAGCCCGGCACACTGCGGATCAACTCCTCCAAATCGGGCGCGTGAAACTTGCGCCCGTTCACCACCACGATCTCCTTGCTGCGCCCGTTCACCACCAAGCGGCCATCCAGCAATACGCCGAGGTCGCCTGTGCGCAGCCAACCATCGCAGAACGCCGCGCCAGGATCAGCGGCGCGATGATACCCGCGCATCAACTGCGGCCCACGAATCTGCACGTGGCCCAGCCGACCGGGCGCCAGCGGCACATCAGCATCATCGACGATCCGCACCTCGCAATCGGGCAGCGGCGCACCCACATCGCTCAACTCAATCGCATCGGGGCCGGGCGGACAGACGACCGCCTCGCCGCGCACCAGCGCCGCCCGATCGAACGAATACGTGCGCAACCCCGTGCCCAGCGGCGTACACGTCACACCCGCACAGGCCTCGGCCAAGCCGTACACCGCGATCAACGCCAGCGGATCAAAACGCGCAGCCGCCAGATGCTCCACAAACGCGCGGCAGATCGAAGGCGCGACAGGCTCCGCGCCCACTGCCAGCATCCGCACCGCGCTCAGATCCAGCGCCGCCACCTGCGCAGAACCGACCCGCTGCGTCACCAGCGCCAGCGCAAACGTCGCCGCCGTCAACAGCGTGCCATGGTGCCGCGAAGCCGCCTCCAGCCACACACTCGGGCGGCGCGCAAAGTGCAGCGGATCGATCGAAACCTGCTTCAAGCCCAGCGCCACAGGCACTAAATGCATCGCAATCAGGCCCATATCGTGGTAGTACGGCATCCACGTCACCACCACATCGGCGCTCGTAATCGAACACGCCGTAATGATCTGCCGCAGGTTAGCTAACAACGCCGCGTGCGTCAGTTCCACACCACGCGGCGTGGCCGTGCTGCCCGAGGAAAACTGCAAGTAGGCGATACTCGCATCGAGCGGCGGCGCATCGCCAAGGGCCGCGCAGAACACCAAGCCATCACGCCACGCCTGCCCGCTCGGCGCCTGCTCACCGAACGCCTCCAACAACGACGGATCGCACACCATCGCCGGACGATCGAGCGCCTGCCACACGGCCACAACCCGCTCGGCCTCGTTCGCCAGCGGCACCGGAACCACATCCGCCAGCAACGCACCCCAGAAGGTCGGCAGAAACTGCGGCCCCTGATCGCACGCCAACAACAACGTCGAGCGGGGCGCCACACCAGCCTCCCGCAACGCAGCGGCGACCTGTTCGGCAGCGCCCAACAACTCAGCATACGAAACCAACTGCTCGCCCCCATCGGGGCGCACAAACACAATCGGCTGCTCAGAAGTCTCAGCGGCAGCGCGCAACAAATCAGCCACACTGGTGGCTAACGCAAGATCAGACAGACTAGGCATGCTTGCATTCTTTCAAATGAGCGCGAGAACACCGTGGAGACCAACAACAAGCGTGCCGCACCAACAAGCGCAGCACGCCGCCAAAACTACTCATCAAAAAACTTAATCGCGCGGATCAACTCCTCGTTGAAGCCCTTGCGTCGGTACAACTCCCGTGCTCGTGTATTGCTTCCGAACACATGCAGCGTCATACTCGTAGCACCGCGCGCCCGCGCCTCCTGCTCGATCGCATCGACCAACTGCCCGCCGATGCCGCGGCCCTCGGCCTCCTTGCGCACCATCAGCGCCTCCAAGTGCGCGCTCGGCGCGTGGCTCAGCAACTCCTTACCCATGCGCGCCACCGACACACCAAGCACTTCGTTTGTCGCGTTCACCGCCACAAACACCAACAACTCCGGCAGCGCGCCCTCGCTCCATCGTCGCACCTGCTCAGCATCGCCCTGCCACAAAAACTCGGGGCGTCGCTGCGGAGGAATCTCAAACGCCGCCAAACGAGGGAACAACGCCAAAATCTGCTCAGTATCGGCAGGCGTAGCGGCACGAATCAGGAAATCCATACAAAACCTCGTCTAAAACAGAAAACCGAATACCAACATCACCGCAGCCACCACCAACATCACAGTAAACGGCTTACGCACCTTCAACCAATAACAGATCAGCAACGTAGCGCTCACCGGCAACATCAACCACCACTTCACCACCGACAAACGCACAAACAGCAGGCACATCACCAACATCAACAACGTGCCAAAAAAACGCTCTTTGCGAGTTATATCGCGCATATCAAGCCCCTAAATAACAGATAGGCCGCGCCCTTACGAGCGTCGGCCTATTGTACCCTTTTTCAAGCGAATCCGGCGAGCGCAACAGTTAGCCCTCCACAAGCAATGTGCCCCGCATTCCCATCTGCTCGTGTCCCCCGATCGTACAGAGATACGTATACGTGCCGGGCTGCAAATCCACGCTCAACTGCGTCACGCCGCCCGCATCCAGCATCGCCGTCTGCACCTCGACGCCGGGTCCGATCAACTGAAAATCGTGAGGCGCATGGTCCCGATTACTAATCGCAATCGTCGTAGCGCCCGCGGGCAGCGTCGTCCGATTCAGCGCAAAACTGAACTCCTGCGCCACCACCTGCAACTCACCCGCCAAACCCGTATCCACATGCGGCCCCGACTCCAACTTCGCGTCACAAGCGACCAAACTCACGAAGAGCAGCGGCAACATCAACCAGCGCCACATCATTGCACCGCCCCCTGCTCCACGTTCCGCATGCGCAACACCAGATAGAACGACAGCACAAACAACAACAGCGCATTTAACGGGTGAAACGCCGCTATAATCGACGAGACGCCCCGCAAGTACACAAACACAGGCTGGATTCCCGCCAACACCAGCAACAGCCCCGCCAACTGCTTCTCGTAGCGCGGCAGGCGAGCCACAAAGCTCAGAATCACCATCGCCAGTGGAATAATTGGGATCGGCGAAGATAGAAAATGCCCCAAGCCAATATGCCACAACATCCACGAACCACCCGCGAACACACCAGCACCAGCTAAAAACGCCTGCGCGGCCACACCCAATCCAAACACCCAGGCCAGCACTACAAATGCTCGACGCGAGCGGCGCGGCGCAACCTTCACAGTCTGTTCCGAAACCATCGTCTGCATTGCATCCTCCTCACAACTGGGAACTCTCTGTTCCCAACTGCTCACTTGGACGCTAGCGCAACACAAAGCTGTTTCGAGCCAGTGGGTGATAAAATGGGTGATTCCCTCATCCAACAAGCCGCTGTTGGTTTGGGGAAAAAAGAAGCACAGGCAACCCCAACGCCCGTCGCTACGGGAGAACAACGTCGTGCATAACGTGTGCGCGCTCGGACAGAAATGGCGCTTCGCGCCACAACGCGCGCACTCTACCCGCTGCTCCGCAGCGCATGGCTGCGCCGCTGATGACAAGGTGACTTGGTGACACAGTGACGGGCCAGGCAAGGTGACAAGGTGACAAGGTGACCAGGTGAACAACTCAAGATCGCGCTGCTGTACACACAAACACCTAAAAAGCAGACCACACCGCCAATTTCCGCCGAGCGTGCACCCCCACCATCACCCGCCACGTACGACAAGGCATAACCACGGGCGCATCCCACGAGGCTGCCTTCCACTTTGGGGTCCAGGGGCGATAAGCCCCTGGTCGGGGTTTCCAAAGGGCCGCGACCGGCCCTTTGGGCCTGCGCAGCAGCCTACGCCCTCGTGCGAACGCGCCTCCCCGCCGAATGGCGCATCCCACGTTCCCGTGAATTGGTAACTTGATAACGCAAATAGAGAAATCAAAACCTAATCTGCGTAATCTGTGAATGATAAAACTTGCGCCACCGCATCACGGCGCGTCGTCACCCCCAACTTCCGAAACACCTGCTTCAACTGCGTCTTGACCGTATTCACCGAAACCACCAACTCCTCAGCGATCTGCGCATTCGTATACCCAGCAACCAGCAAACGCAGCACACGGCGCTCCTGCGGACTCAGCGCCGCCATCCCAACCGCCTGCTCATCCTTGCGCACCAAATCGCGCAACACCCCCTGAGCGAAGCGCCGCAACGGCGGCTCGCGCAACAGCGGCATCGTGGCCCGCAACAGCCCCACCATCGGCTCACCGACATCGAGCAACAACTGCCGCTCCCCTGCGCCCTGAAGGCACAACAACGCCTCACGCAGCACCGCCTGGGCCTCGGAAGCACGCTGAGCCTGCCGTAGCGCCAACGCCATCAACACCCGTATCTCAGCCAAGTTTCGCCAGTGCTCCTGCTCCTCCGCAGCCTGCGCCAACGCAGAGAGCTCAGTCAACGCCAGCGCCTCCTCACCGCGCCTTAAGCGCCAGCGCACCACCAACAGCGCCGCCTCCGCCAGCCGAGGCTGCGTAGCCACCCAGCGCTCCACCGCAGCCGAATCGCCGAGCCACAGCCGCAACTGCGCCTGAGCCATCGCCAAAACCTGTTGCGCCTGGTCAACCTGCTGCGCAGCCAACAGAGCCATCGTCTCGCTCACCCACCGCGCCGCCGCCTGTGCATCGCCCTGCCGCGCCAACACCCGCGCCAACAACCACACACTATTCGCCAACACCATCGGCTCGCCCAGTTGCTGAGCGCTCGACACCACCTGCTCGGCAGTACGTACCGTCAGCGTGCCCTGTCCCTCGGCCAGCCGCGCCAAACCCAAGCGCGCGGGCACCTCATCCGAGCGATCGCCATCCTCCAGCGCCGCCTTCAGCACCTGGCTGAACAACGCAGCCGCCTGATGATAATCGGCCTGCCGAAACGCGATATCCGCCAGCATCAGCTTACTGGCGCGCACTGCCGGACCAGAATCCACCGACTGACTGAGCGCCAACCCTTCGAGCAGTGTTTGGCGCGCAACAGCGAGACGGCCCGCATCGAGCTCCGCGCGACCCACAAAGCCCAGGCACGCGCCGCGCCAAAAGGTCTCCGTTTCAGGCAACAGTGGCAGGGCGCGCCGCGCATACACAATCGCCTGATCCATCTGGCCAAACCACAACGCAAACAACGCCCGAGCGCCGTACAATTGCCCCAAACGCTGCTCATCACGAACCGCGAGCCAGCCCTTCTCGGCGCAGCCAAGCAGCGTCTCGACAGTGGGCATCAGCACGCTCCGTGGCTGCGTGGAGGTGCGCAACAGCACAAAACACGCGCACAAACACAGCAACGGGCGCGGGTGCAGCATCGCAGCGGGCAACTGCCCGAACCAACGCTGCAACACATGGCTATCCACCAGATCGATCAAATGCATCGGCGCAAGAAAACGCTCCAGCAGAGACGCCGCCGCCTCCCAATCTTGCGCAGCCAGCGCAGCCTCAATCGCCTCGTGGAGCAGGCCGTGGTGCGCAAACCAAGCGCTAGCGCGGCGATAACACTCATGCAACAACTCCTGCCCCAAGCGTGCCTGCGCAATCTGACGCATCGCCTCGGCAAACAGCGCGTGGTAGCGGTACCAGCCCTGCGTACCGTCGAGCGGCATCAGGAACAGTTGCAACTGAGACAAATGCGCCAACAACACCGCACTTCCCGTTCGGCCAGTCACCGCATCGCACAGATCGGCGGTCAACCGATCGAGGATGCTGGTGCGCAGCAGAAACTCCTGGATATGGGCGGGTTGATCCTCTAACAGTTCGGTCAAGTACGCCACCAGGCTTGGCCCCGCCAACAGTTCGGGCAGCGCATCGGGTGTCGCCGAGCGCGGCAGGCCCAGCAGCGCCAAACGTAGACCAACCGCCCAACCTTCGGTGCGCTGACTCAAATGCGCAAGCACATCGGGCGGCAGCGCAAAGGGAAATATCAACTCCGCAAACGCAGCGACCTCGCTTGGCGTAAAACGCAGATCGACCACGTTCAGTTCGCACAGATCGCCACGGGCGCGCAAGCGGGCCAGCGGCAGCGGCGGCTCGTTCCTGGCGATCAACACCATCCTCAGATTGGCGGGCAACTGCTCCAGCACAAAGGCTAGCGACTCGTGGATCTCGGGCTGCTCGATCGAATGATAATCCTCAAGCACAACCATACTTGGCTCGCGCCACTCCGCCAGATCGTTGAGCAGCAAGCGCAACACCGTCGCGATCGGCGGCGGCGCAAATGGCTGCGCAGGCCGAGCATTCAGTTGTGCCATCGCCGTCCGCCCAAGGTCAGGGTGAAGGGACTGGAAAGCACTCAGCAGATAGCGCCAGAAACGCACCAGATCGTTATCGTCGGCATCGAGCGAAAGCCAAGCCCTGCGCACATGCTCTGGCTGTTGCCGCAACCACTGGCCCACCAGCGTTGTCTTGCCAAAGCCCGCCGGAGCGATCACCGTTGTCAGCGTGGCGTCGCGGCCCGCATCGAGTTGTGCAAGCAGCGCTGTACGCTGCACCAACCCCACACGGGGACGGGGAGGCAACAACTTGGTGCGCAGGATCAAGTCGTTTGTATCGGATACATGCAGATGCTCAGCAGAATGCACACGCGACATCCTTTCGGTTCGGTATAGGAGAACAGACGAGCCAAACAGAAGGTTTGTTGCTCAAAGCCGAGGCGTACCTGACAAGGTGACACGGTGACTCGGTGAACAACTCAAGATCGCGCTACTGTACACACAAACACCTAAAAAGCACACCACACTGCCAATCGCCGCCGAGCGCGCCCCCACACCACCACCCGCCACGTACGACAAGGCATAACCACGGGCGCATCCCACGAGGCTGCCTTCCACTTTGGGGTCCAGGGGCGACAAACCCCTGGTCGTGGTTTCCAAAGGGCCGCGACCGGCCCTTTGGGCCTGCGCAGCAGCCTACGCCTCGTACGAACGCGCCTCCCCGCCGAATGGCGCATCCCACATCATCGTGACTTGGTGAATCGGTGAACAACTCAAGATCGCGCTGCTGGACACACATACACCTAAAAAGCACACCACACTGCCAATCGCCGCCGAGCGCGCACCCACACCACCACCCGCCACGTACGACAAGGCATAACCACGGGCGCATCCCACGAGGCTGCCTTCCACTTTGGGGTCCAGGGGCTTATCGCCCCTGGTCGGGGTTTCCAAAGGGCCGCGACCGACCCTTTGGGCCTGCGCAGCAGCCGACCTGCTCGCGAGTACGCGCCTCCCCGCCGAATGGCGCATCCCACACTCTCACGAGAATGGCCCATCCCACATCCTCGCGCGATCATCCACACATCCTTAAACCTGAGCACAAAAAAAGGAGCGGCCAGTAGCCACTCCCCAACACTTCAGGTAAACCAGCAACGCCTAAATAAACCCAGAACCAGCAGTCTTCGAAATGCGCTTATCAAGCGTGCCAGCAAACGCCAACAGGCTCTCAGCATCTAACTTCTCCAAGGCATCCAACTCATCCTCGGTCAAGTTATACTCTTTACAAGCAGCCCGTGCATCATCGATCAGGGCTTGGCGAAAGGCTGCATCCGTCACAGCGCGACCAATCACGCGCTCGATTTCAGACTGAGACATCAGTTATACGCTCCTTTCAACATGGGAGGCTAGCTGTTGTAATTCACCGCCCGCCCCTATAAGTACAAACGTATCCTGTGCTGATTTTAGATACGTTTGCGCAAGAGATTCGTTACCGATTGATGCAAGCGCCTTCCCATAGGCAGCCCATGTTCGAGCCAACTCAAAGCTATCCTTAATCCCCTCCAACAGAGCCAAGCTAGCTTGGAATTCCGCATCAAAAGGCGCTCCCTGCGCCGCCAACACCTGCCCCAACAACCGACGAGCGATCCCCTGATCGTATCTACTACCAATCTCAGTACTCAACTCGACAGCCTGTTGCGCGTATTGTAGCGCAGCATCACAGTCGCCCTTCGCCAGCAGCGCCTCGGCGAGCGCATTCATCGCCTCAGCCTTCAACCGTGTCGCGTGCAACGCCTCCGCACGCTCAAGCGCGTACGTCGCGTGGGCGATCGCATCATCGAACGCCCCCATCGCATTCAGCGACACCGCCATATTCATCAGCGTATTGGCCTCCTGATACGCGCTGCCAAGCTGCCGATTGATGTCGAGCGCCTGATGATAATCCTCCAACGCCTGCTCGTAATCGCCCTGATGGTACGCGATCACACCCAGCGTATTGTGAATCTGCGCGATATTCTGCTGATCCTTCATATCCTTCGAAAGAACCAGCGCCTCATCGCAGCGCCTCCGCGCCTCGGCATACGCCCCTAAACTGATTAACGCATACGCAGCATTATTGGCCGCAAACACCAGCGTGTAGCGCAAATTGATCTTGCGGGCCAACTCCTCCGCCACCCGATAATGCTCAAGCGCACGCTCGTACTCGCTCTGCAACTGCCACAGATAGCCCAAATTGTTATGCGAGAAGATGATACCGGGCAGATCGTCGATCGACTCGCGCGCCCGCAGACTGCGCTCGAAATGCATCTGCGCACGGGGATAATCGCCGCGCATCCCGAAGATACCGCCCAACTCCGAATGTAAGCGCGCCTCGATCAACTCATCGTCGCGGCTACGCGGATCGCGCCGCACCGCCTGCAAGCCCTCCTCGCACGCCTGAATCGCCAGATCGTACTCACCGCGTCGCTTGCGCACCAGCGCGATATCGGCGCAGATCAGCGGCAGCGCCAGCGGCGACAAATCCGGCGCGCCGGAGCGCACAATCGCCATCGCCTGCTCAAGTTCCTCAAGCGCGGCCACGTACTGACCCTGCTTCTCGAGCACACTGCCGCGCTTGCGATACGCGCGACACTTCACATCCGGCGTCACCTGGCTCGCCGCCAGGATAGCAGCATGTTGGGCCAACGCCTCATCGTAGCGCCCCACCGTCGCCAACACATCGCCGAGCGCATCGCGAGCCTCCCAGACCCGCGTATCCTCCACCGCAGGCTCCAGCAGCTCCAGCGCCCAGCGGTAGTACTGCATCGCCTCTTCGTTCGCATACACATCGCGAGCGGCGTGGCCAGCCTTCAATAGATACGTGATCGCCTTATCCAAGCGGTCGCTATGCCGATAGTGATGCGCAAGCAGGCCGTAATAATCATCGAGATCGTGAGCGTGAGAACGCTCGATATAATCCCCGATCCGACCGTGCAACTCGCGGCGCCGCGCATACAATAGGCTCTGGTACGCCACCTCTTGCAGCAACGTGTGGCGGAACGAGTGAATGCGCTCGGGGCGCACCCGCTCCTGAACCGTGATCTGCTGCATATCGAGTTCGAGCAACTGCTGAACCAATACCTGCTCATCGGCCCGCTGGATCGATTGCAACACCCGGAACGGGATTTGCAAGCCGATCACCGACGCGATGCGCAGCAGGTTGCGGCTCGGCGTATCCAGCCTGTCGATACGGGCCAACAACAGCCCGCTCAAACTATCCGGCAGATCTTCCAGCACATTCGCAGCCAATTGCGGTGTTGCAGCATCGACCTTTTGTCGCACGGCATCCAGCAACTCGGCCAAGAATAGCGGGTTACCGCTAGCGCGTTGCACCAACTGGTTGATGAGCGTCGGCGGCAGCGGCGCATCGCCCACCAACGCCTTCGCCAGCGCAGCGCTCTCCTCCGCCGAGAGCTCCTGAAGTTCCAGCACCTGCACCGTCTCATCGGCAATCGGCAGCGATTCGGATGGTCGGTGGATGCCTAGCAACAACACCGCATGGCCCGCAACATGGCCAGCCACCCGCCGCCAGAGATCAACCGAGATCGAATCGGCCCAATGCATGTCCTCGAACACCACCACCACCGGACCGGCCTGCGCAGTGTGCAACAGCATCTGCTCAAGCAGCTCAAAGCGGCGCGTCTGGCGCATCTGCGGATCAAGACCGCGAGTCAATCGATTATCAGCGATATCCAAACGGGCCAGATCGCCCAGCAGCGGCAGCCACTCTTCCATCCCGGGGCCGAGCTCGGCCAACTGCGCCACCAACTTGCGTTCACGGACCGAATCATTATCGCCCGCCGCAAAACCACACAGCGCCTTCAGCCATTCGGCCCAAGCGCTGTAGGGCGTGCTCGCATTGTACGAGAAGCAGACTGCGCGCAACACCCGCGCATGCGCCGCCAGCGCCTGATCCAGCAGTGCGGAGACCAAGCGGCTCTTGCCCACGCCTGCCTCACCCACGATCCGCACCGCGCGGCCTTGGCCAGCGAGCGCAGCCTGCAGATGCGTCTGCAGCCACGTCAACTGCTCCACCCGCCCGATCAGCGGCCCGTTCGAGATCGGCCCAACCGACAGATCGCGCTCACCGACAAGGCGGAACAACGGCAACGGAACCGCCTTACCCTTGAGCGCCAAACTCCCACGGGGATCGCACTGCAAGCGCTCGTCGATCGCCTGAGCCACCGCAGCGCTGCACCAAACCTCGCCCCAGGTCGCCTTGCTCATCACGCGGGCCGCCACGTTGACAGCGTCGCCCATCACCGTATACTCTTTGCGCTCGACGCTGCCGACATTCCCCGCAAACACGGCGCCCAAGTTCAAGCCAATTCGTTGCTGGATGGTGAACGGCACATCGTCGCTCTGAAACACTTCCTGAGCCAGCCGTTGCAGCACATTCCCAAACTGGTCGCGCATCGCCAGCGCAGCCTGAGCAGCGCGCTCGGTGTGATCCTCATACGCGATCGGCGCGCCGAAGAACGCCACCAACTTGATGCCCTCCTCGGCCACATCAAGCTTATTGATCACACCGCCGAACTGCTCGATCGCCGTCTGCACGACTTCCACATAGATCTGCACCGCTTGAGCCGCCTGCTCGGGAGGCAACTGCTCGGCGAGCACCTCCAAACCAGCCACTTGGCCGAACAGCACCGTCACAGGCCGCAGATCGGCCTCGATCTGTGGCTGCTCCGGGTTCGCCAAAATGCGCCGCAACAACTGCTCTGGAATATAGGGGCTTACCCGATCGAGTTCATCGAGCAAACGGGGGATCGCGACCTCAGGAGGATCGGTGATAGGAGGCTCATCTGCGAACGGCTCGTGTGGACGTTGCGGTGGGGCCACCCGCATCACGCGCCAGAAGCCCGGCGCAACCTCCTGGCCCTCGGCGAATGTCGTGAGCGCCTCCCACGCCTGCGGCCCCACAACCACCTCGCTCGGGCCAGCGTGCCCCTCGGCAGCCGCCACCCGGTTCACAGCCGCGCCAAGCACACTGTAGTATTGCGCCTGCCCACGCCCAGCGCTTACAAACGCCACGCGGCCACTCTCAACGCCGACATGCAAATGCATCGGGAACTCGCCGATACCCGGCACAGCCCGCACATACCCGTGAAGCGCATCCTGAAGGGCCATCGCAGCCCGCACCGCCGTGCGCGGATGACGATCATCACCAAAAAACACGAGCAACGCATCGCCACCGAACGACACCAGATCGCCGCCATAATCACGAATCACACGAATCATCGTGACGAACACGTCGTTGAGGAACGCCGTCACCAACTCAATGCCTTCGCGACCGAGCATACTCAGCCGTTCGGCCAATGCCGTCGAACCCGATAGATCGGCAAACAGCAGCGAGCCATCGACCCAAGATAACCACGGGCTATTCAACCGCTCGTCTAACAACTGGTGAAGCAAGAGGCGCGGCACGTACGTCGCTACGGTGTAGCGCGCCGCCGCAAGATGCACAAACGCCTGGATAGGCTGAATGGACTGCAGAGAATAGCCGTTACGGCCATTTTCGAGGTCAGTGAACAGATAGCGCCGTAAACGTGGATCATTGAGGGAAAGCTGAAGGGCGCTGGATGTGTTGTTAAGGGATTGCGCCACAAAATGCTCCTTGCCTCATTCTCACTAGCTGTCGGTCATCCGACTCTCAAAAACATAAACGCAAAAACGACCCAAATTTTTAGAGATGCCTTTACATTTCGCAACAAACGTTGTTTTGTTGCTGCAAGAGCCGAACATGGGCAAAGTGGGTGTTTGGAGTGGAACTATCGCCCCTCACAAACACCCACCCAGTATCATTACCACAACTGAGTTATCTCATCAAAAAGGGTCGCTGCGGATGGGCACAAGCCAAGTGGTCTCGCCGAACGGCAACTGCCGAATTTTAATCACGAGTGTCTGAGCATTCAAGCTCACCGAGCGCGCAACCACCGCAGTACCACGCGCCTTTCCTCCAGGGGCGGCCTCAAGTTCGAGCGAACTCGATAGAGTCTCATCTAAAACATATTCAGTACCCAGGGAGTCGCGTACCGAGATATTCATATTCGTCAGCGGTAGCGTCACGGATTGGTTCTCTAAATTATTGCGCATACTCCAAGTCATCGTGATGCGCCCATCGCAGAAACTCACTTCATCGAGCGTCACGATCACCTGGGGAGCCAGATCTGGCGCTGCGCCTGTTACGCCCACATTGCGCCACGTTTCGCCATCGGCATTTAAGCGCCGCCCAATCGACTGAAAACCGCTCCAAACACAACTCGTTGTGAGATCGAGCGCAGGAGCGCCGATCCCGCCAGCCGGAGCACTCGTGCTCAACAGCATCGAATTGGCCTGATCGGGGAGAACGACGGGGCGCGGACGGAACTGCCACCAGCCGCCAAACAGCAGCAGCATCACCATCACAAGCGCGACCGCTCGGGCGGGCCACTGCGCGAACAGCGTGGACAAACGTGTCTGCCACGAGGGCGCCGCCGCAGGAGCTTCAGCCGCCGCCTGTTCAGGCTGCGCGGGAGCCGCATCGGGCACAGCAGCGCTCACCGAATCCCAAGAGGGCAGCACACCTGCGAGCAGCGAGTTGATCTCATTCCAACGCGTGCATCCCAACAACTGGGGGATGGCGAGCATCTCCTCCTCGCTGAGATCGATCTCCGAAGAGCGCTCGGTGACCAAATAGGCTGGCAGCATGTCCAAGCCCCTGAGCTCCACCTTCCAGTCGGTTTCGATCTGCGAACCCTCCTGGATCGTGGGCGCAATCACCACCAAACGCTTGCAGGTGCGGAAGTCAACTGAGGTCGTCTTTTGAGGCGATAAGAAGTCGCTACGATGATCGTTTAGGAAATTGATCAAACTGTAGTAGTACGAAATGACCTGGTTGTAGGGGTTTTTGCGGCCTGGATTGAGGCGCTTGCGCTCGCCGTTAGCACCTTCCACAAACCAAGGGCCGTTGACGCCGCCAAACACCTTGCCATCGCAGTGCTTCAACTCGATGATAAAGATCGCATCTTGCTTGATCAACACCAGATCAACGGTGCGACCACCAACACTGAAGTTCGCAAGGATCAAATACAGGCCATCAAGACGCTCTAGACCATTGGCTAGCGCCACAATTGCACGTCGCTCGTTAGGATGTTCTGGCTTCTCGCCAATCCAGACCTGTACAGCCACCGTAGGCCTCCGTCTCGCACACCGTGTGCTGGGTGCATGAACCAGGGCGATCAGGCAACTCGTTCGTCAGCAGAAGAGACTCAGCGGGTTGTCACATTTGTGCCCTTCGTGATAGTGTTATTATCGCTTGTTTTCAGATGATTCGCAATAACAAATTGCTCATTCTTTCTGAAAAACTGATGAAACGATCTTGATTAAGTTAGTTCAGATTCCAGTTCCATGGTTCGGCGCAACTCGATCACCTGATCACGCAACGCAGCGGCCTTCTCGAACTCCAAGTCCTTCGCGGCCTGCTTCATCTGCTTCTCAAGCTCCTTGATCAGCTTCACCAGTTCATCCTTCGGAATCGCTATCTCACCAGAATTCGATGCAACGTCGTACGTCTCGCGCGTCTCGGCCACCTTGCGAATGCGGTCGGTCAAGTCCTTCACCGCTTTCACAATACCGATCGGTTCGATGCCGTGTTCGCGGTTGTAGGCTTCCTGGATAGATCGGCGGCGTTCCGTCTCCTTGATCGCCATATCCATCGACTGCGTGATCGTATCGGCGTACATAATCACGGTGCCCTCGACATGCCGCGCCGCACGCCCGATGATCTGGATCAGCGAGGAGGCCGAGCGCAAGTAGCCTTCCTTGTCGGCATCGAGGATCGCCACCAACGACACCTCTGGCAGGTCCAAGCCCTCGCGCAACAGGTTGATGCCCACCACCACGTCGTACACACCCAACCGCAGGTCGCGCAGGATCTCCACCCGCTCGATCGTATCAATGTCGGCGTGCAGGTAATGCGTGCGGATGCCCATCTCCTTCAGGTAATCGGCCAAATCCTCGGCCATACGCTTGGTGAGCGTCGTGACCAGCACGCGCTGGCTCTTCGACACACGGTCGCGCACTTCGCTCAGCAGATCGTCGATCTGCCCCTTGGTGGGCCGCACGTGAATGATCGGATCGACCAAGCCCGTCGGGCGGATGATCTGCTCGACCACCTGCTGCGAGTTCTCCAACTCGTAGGGGCCGGGCGTCGCCGAAACGTAGATCGCCTGATGAATGTGCTGCTCGAACTCCTCGAACTGCAAAGGGCGGTTATCGAGCGCGGAGGGCAGCCGGAAGCCGTATTCGACCAGCGTCTCCTTGCGCGAGCGGTCGCCACGATACATACCGCGAATCTGCGGAATGCTAATGTGCGACTCGTCGATGAACAGAATGAAGTCGTCGGGGAAGTAGTCGAGCAGAGTCCACGGCGTCTGCCCGGGCAAGCGCCGATCCATATGCCGCGAGTAGTTCTCGATGCCGGAGCAGTAGCCCATCTCGCTCAGCATCTCTAAGTCGTACATTGTGCGCTGCTTGAGGCGAGCCGCTTCGAGTTGCTTGCCCTGCGCTTCTAGCTCTTGCACACGCTCGGTCAACTCTTGCGAAATATCGGCGATCGCCAACTGCAGTTTCTCGGATGTGGCCACGAAGTGCTTCGCGGGGTAGATATCGAGCGATGTGCGGTTCAGCAGCACCTCACCCGTCAGCGGGTCGAACTCGATGATGCGCTCGATCTCGTCGCCCCAGAACTCGATCCGCTCGGCCACCTCGGCATTCGCTGGGAACACATCGAGCGTATCGCCGCGCACGCGGAATGTGCCACGGTGGAAGTCCACATCGTTGCGCTCGAACTGCAGGTCGATCAGCTGCCGCAGCAGCTTATCGCGGTTGCGCACCTCGCCGACCCGCAGCGACACGACCACCTGGCCGTAATCCTGTGGCGAACCCAAGCCGTAGATCGCCGAGACCGACGCGACGATCAACACATCGGAGCGTGTCAGCAACGCTTGCGTCGCCGCGTGCCGCAATCGGTCGATCTCCTCGTTGATGACGGCTTCCTTCTCGATATATAAATCCTTGCTGGGGACATACGCTTCTGGTGTGTAGACATCGTAGTACGAGATGAACATCTCGACGGCGGAATCCGGCAGCAACTCGCGGAACTCGGAGTACAACTGCGTCACCAAGGTCTTATTGTGAGCCATCACGAGCGCGGGGCGCTGCAACTCCTCAAACACCTTGGACATCACAAACGTTTTGCCGGTGCCCGTCGCACCCAGCAACGTTTGATGCTTATACCCTTTTTTGATGCCTTCCACCAGCTGCGCAATCGCACGCGGCTGATCGCCGGTTGGCTGATAAGGCGATTCAACGCGAAACGACATATATCCACCCAATGTTATTGCAGTATGGGGATCATTAGAAGGGTATTATACCGAATCTCACCCCCAACCGCCAGAGTCTTTAGGCGTAGTTCTGAACAAATGTTCAACCGACCGACTATTCTTCGCCACGAGCACGCCGTCGCGCTCGCTCTTGGGCTTCGCGAAGCTGTTCCAGTCGCTCATTCGCCTTCGATTGCTGCGGTTTGGGCTTCGGTTGGGCGCGCTGTGCGGGCTTCGGCTTCGGTGCGGGCGCGCTTGCGGGTTGCGTCTGCACAGCCACGCCGCTCATCCCCCGCCAGAACAGCCGCCGCAACGCCACATCGAACGGCAACAGCAACAGCGCCAGCCACAACAGCGGCCATGCGATCTCCTGCACGGCGCCAGTGCTCATTCCGCTCACATCGAACACCCGCTCGGGCTGCGGGTTCACGCGCCCATTCGTTAAGCGCGTGATCTCCTCCAACAAACCCGGATTGGCTGTCTGCGAATGGTACTCGTTGCTCAGCGGCACCACTGCGCCGCCCGTCACTGCGCCGAACGCCTGATTCTGCGCATCCTGCGCGACTAACTGCACCAAATACGCACCGGGCCGCGCATCGCTCACCGTCGCCCGATACTGGCCCGGTCCCACCTCGCGCAGTTGCACTTCGATCGTGTTATTGTCGCCGCCGAGCAGCATCCCGCGCACCAACAAGCCCGATTGCGCGCGGCCCATCGCATCCTGCGCCAACGCCTCCAGCACCAGCACATCGCCCGACGTGGAGGCCTGCATCGTCAGTTGCTGCGAATCGCGTGCGGGCAGCAGCCAACTCAACAACTGCGCGCTGAAGCGGGGAAACTCCGGTGAACTCACCCAGTCGCGCGCCCACTGGCCCTTGAGATCGCTCGTCCAGGCCGCAGCGCGCCCCAAGCCATACTGCCACGTCGCCAGCAGCGGATCGCCACGGGGCGTGGCCAACAGCACCTGAGCGCTCTGGCGCGGCGTCGTCACCACAAAGCCCTGGAAGGCGGGCACCTGCATGATACCGCGCAGAATCGGGTGCGGCGCGCCACCGACAGGCGTGAACGGCTCCTCGATCACGTAGGGCTGAAGGACAACCTGCGTCTCGTTCACCAAGATATTCGGCAGATTCGCCGCTTGATCGGTGAGGAACGTGCGGCCACCACCGACCTGCGCCACATCTCTGATAAACGGCACGTGCGAGCCATCGCCGACCGCGATGGTCGTCACCGTCACCTTCTCCTCGTTCAGTTGGCGCACCAACTCCAGCACGCCCTCTTGCTGCACCGTGTCGCTGCCGTCGGTGATCGTGATGATATGCCGCACGGGCTTCTCGCTGGCGCGGATGCGCTTGGCGGCCTCGGTCATGCCGTCGAACATGTTGATGCCGCCACCGCCCGGCGACCGCCAACGATCGAGCGCCACAATCGCTTCATCGCGCTGCGTGCCCTCCACCGGGCCGATCTGCGCGTTGATCTCCGAATCGAAGGCGATCACCGTCAGATCATCCTGATCGCGCATCAGCGAGGCGATGCGCTGTGCGCCCTCGGCGGCCAACGACAGCTTCGTGCGCCCATTCTCCGAGACGCCCATACTGCCCGATGAATCGATCAGCACCACGATACTGGCGGGTGGGAACTGCACTTCCGAGGGGATGTCCATCGAAACGGGCAGCGCCGCCTCAACCGCCGTATCGCGCCAACTCCCCGCGCCGAACGACTGCGGGCCGCCAACCATCAACAGGCCGCGCCCAAAATCGTGGACGAACGACGAGAGCGCCGTCTGCGCCCGCGCGCTCACGGCCCGCTGAGGCACATCGATCAGCGCCACCGCATCGTAACTGCTCAGGTCGGCCACATTGTTCGGGATCTGGTCGGGGCGCACCACCTCCACCTCGAACTGTGCCACCCGCAACGCCTCAGCCAGATTGCTCGCCGCGCCCTCCGAACCTTCCACCAACATCACCCGTGGCGGGCCACTCACAAAGGTGTACGCCTCGGCCCGATTGTTCTGGAGCCGCGCATCGTTCGGCACCTCAAGCCGCACCACGTAGCGGTTGAAGTACGGCACCGCCTCCGGCAGGGTCAACTCAAAGGTCTGCGCGCTCTGCACAAGTTCGACCTGCACATCGGACAACGTCGCGCCGTTCGCATCGGTGACGAGCAACCGCCCGCTCGTGGCGCTATTGCTCTCGATTTCGACCTTCATGCGCAGGCGTTGGCCCTCGCGCGCGCTCGACGGCACATCCAGCCGAGTAATCTGCGCATCAAGCCCATCGGCCAAGCCCGTCAGCGTGACGACATCGATGGGCACGCGGCTGGCCGTGGCGCGCTGCGCAGCGGCCAGCGTATCGCCAAGGTTCGCGCCGCCATCCGAGAGCAGCACCAAACGCTTGTAGCCCTCGTTGGGCAAGAGCGCCAAGCCCAACTGAATCGCATCCTCGATGTTCGTTCCATTCCCGCCCGGCTGCGCCACCACCTGGCCCAACACCCGATTGTCCGACGGCGCACGCTCCACCAGGGCGCGCTGCCCAAACACCACGATCGCCGCCCGATCATCGGGAGGCATCTGCGCCAGTGCTTGCTGCACAAACGTTTCGGCGCGTGCCCGCTGTGAGAGCGCCACCGAATCGGAGCCATCCAACAAAAAGACGGTGGACACAACGCCCACCGGCCATACGATCTGGGCGCCGCTCAAGCCCAACACCAGGCTGAGCAGCGCCAGCATGCGCAATCCTAAACTAAGCCAAAAGCGCCAGCGAGATAATCGGCGCGGCGTCACAATCGCTAACACCGCAAGCGGGGGCAGCAACAACAGCAACCAGAGGAATTCGGGGAAGATGAACCCAAGACGCACTGGAAACCTCGTCGCAATGCTTATGCCGCGCGTCGTGCGCGCCACCGTTGCCGCAAGTAGATCAGCCCATTGCGATGGTAGACCAGCCACTCGATCACCAACACAACCAGGGCCAACGCGGCCAACCAGCGCCAAAACTCCTGTCGCCCGACCCGCTCCTGCGTGACTGCTTGTTGTAAGCCGCTCGTCTGCGGCACCGCCAACTCGCTCTGTGGCGCAATCCGCGATTCCTCGGGCGAGAACATATTCACCGCGTACCGCCGCCGACCCACCAACCGATCGCCCTGGCGCTGCTCGACCACATACGCGCCAAATTGTATGGTATCGGCGAAAATCGCCTGTCCGTTCTGCGGCGTCACATCGACCAACTCGCCGTTGGGCAACGTCACGCGCACCGACGTAATGCTCTCATCGACCGGAATAGCCAGCGGCTGGCCCGGCGCTAATTGAGCAGCCTCGGCACCACTGCCCGGCGCGAGATAGCTCATAATGTTCGAGATCAGCAACGGGAACGCCACCTGCAAGGGCAGATCGGACTGCTGGATCGCGAACGCCAGCACCACGATCCGCCGTCCGTCGCGCTCACCCGCCAACAGCAGCGGCCCACCATCGCCATCGACCACGATGCGCGCCCACGGCCCCGGCGCGATACGGCTGGCCTTCAGCACGTTCACCTCGCTCAGGCTGATATTCCGCAGCAGCGGATCATCGCCTGTCGCGGGCCGCAAGCTGGGGTAATCCAACTGACCCGTCACCGAGAAGAACGCCGTGGAACCGATCGGAGCGATAAAGAACAGGTTGCCGGGCGGCAGAGTTGGGGGCACCACCCCATCGAAGATCGTCACGGGGACTTGCGCCGCCGTCTCGGTGAACGTAGAAGTCGAAGCTGGCACCAACTGCGGCTGCACGCTCGGCAACAGCCCTAGCGCCGTCTCCAAGAAGCGATTGCCCGGACCGACCACGCGCACCACTGTCGAATCGCCGAGGTTGCTAACCGCCCATGCCCGATTGTCGATCGCCAACGCATCGGAGCCAGTATCATCGACCAGACGGGCCTCGACCACGCGCACCTGCGCGGGCACCTCCGCGACGATCGCCTGATCGCGCCCGCCGAGCAACTCCAAGTTGTAGGCGTTGAACAGCGAGCCATCCAGGTAGATGTCCAAGCGACGGCTGGTTGGCGTCGTGCCGTAGTTCGTGGCCTGCGCGAACAGCGTCTGGCCCGCCGTGCTGGGCTGCAACGTCAACGCGCTGATCGCCACATTCTCGCTTCGTGTGCCGATCGGAAAGAAGCGCACCGTGGCGGGCATGCGCAGATCGCTGGGCAAGCGCACGTTCCCATCCGAGATAATCGCCACCTCGCTCTCTGGCTCGCTCGCCGAGAGCGCAGCCGCCAACGTCAAGGCGGGCGAGAGATCGCTGTTGCCCGGCAGCACACGAATGCCATTGATCGCATCGCGCAGTTGGCGCCGATCCGTAGTGGCAGCGGCGGGCACCTCCATCTGGCCGCCAGCCGCGATCACCGTCGCGCGGCCACCATCGGGCAACTGATCGACCAATTCGATCGCCTGACGCTGGGCCGCCTCCAAACGCGAGTTCGGCACATCGGTTGCGGCCATGCTCGCCGATCGGTCGATGATTAGGATCAGATTCCGCCCTGCGATACCAGTGGTTGGGAAGAAAGGCCGTGCCAACGCCAGCACCAGCAACGCCAACAGCAACAATTGCAGCAACAGCAACAGGTTGCGGCGCAACTTCTGCCAGGGCGCGTTGGCCTCCACATCGCGCACCATACGCCGCCACAAAAAGGTCGATGCTACCGTGCGCTCCTCGCGGCGCAGCTTGAGCAGATACATCGCAACGATGATCGGCCCGATCACCAATGCGGAAATCAACGCAAGCGGAGCAAGAAACGACATAACACGCCTTCCTTGGGGCAATCGGCCCGCAACGCGCTGCTAGCGCAACACGCCGCGCTGCCGCAAATTCGACAACACAAATTCCTCAACAGGAGTCGCAGTATTCACCTGCAAATAGTTGATGCCGCGCCCATTGCAGAACCGCTCGATCTCGGCGCGCCAGGACGCCAAATTCTCTTGATAGCGCTGCAACGCCTCAAGATCGGCGGTGATCTCAACCGCCTCGCCACTCTCGGCATCCAGAAGCCGAAAATCGCCATCCAACTGTGGCGAGATCTCTTGTGGTGACAAGATGTGCAGCACTGTCACCTCAAACTGACGCGACGACAGCACCCGCAGCGCCTCCTGCCAGTTATCGTCCATCAAATCCGAGCAGAACAGCAGCGGCCCAGCGTTGCGGTTGGTCTGCACATAGCGGCGACACGTCGCCAACAGATCGCCGCCTTTGCCCGCCGAGAGGTTTTGGAGGAAGTTGAACAACGGCAACGCGCCGCGCTTCCCACGCACCGAGGGCAACTGGCGCGACGTATCGGCGAACGCCGTCGCCGACACACGATCCAAGCTCGACAGCGCGATATAGCCGAACGCGCCAGCTGCTCGCCGCGCATAGAGGAACTTATTCGGCTCGCCCCAATCCATCGACGCCGAGCTATCGATCAGCAGATGGATGGTCAACTCCTCCTCGGCCACGAACAGCTTCAGGAAGAAGCGCTCCATACGAGCGTACAAGTTCCAATCGATCTGCCGGATATCGTCGCCCACCGCGTACGGACGGAAGTCGGCGAACTCCACCGAACTGCCGCGACGAGGACTACGGCGCTCGCCCTGCATATCGCCAGCCATGATCTGGCGCGTCAGCAGCGCCAACCGATCGAGCTTGCGCAGGAATGTCGAATCGAACAGCGGTTCAGCCATATGCGTCTGCGAGTGCGGTTGAAAGGCAATCCAACCGCACAGCCTTTACTCTGTCTTGAGCGATTCAACGATCTGGCGGATGACATCGTCGGCAGAAATGCCTTCGGCCTGCGCCTCGAAATTGAGGATGATACGGTGGCGCAGTGCGGGGAGCGCGGCCAACTTCAGGTCGGCGAAGGCCACATTAAAACGGCCATCGAGCAGCGCCATGATTTTGCCAGCCATAATCAGCGCTTGCATACCGCGAGGGCTAGCGCCATAGCGCACATACTGCTTGGTGATGGGCAGCGCATCCTTATCCTCGGGGTGCGTCGCCGTGATCAACCGCGCCGCGTAGGCCAGCACGTGGCTCGCGATCGGCACGGTGCGGGCCAGCGTCTGCATATCGATGATCATCGCGCTGTTCGCCACCTTGCGCACCTGCGGAGGGCGTGAGCCAGTCGTGCGGTTCGCGATCTCCACCAGTTCATTGGCAGATGGGAACGGCACCTGCACCTTGAAGAAGAAGCGGTCCAACTGCGCCTCGGGCAATGGGTAGGTGCCCTCCATCTCCAGCGGGTTCTGCGTCGCCATCACAAAGAAGGGTGACGCCAATGGATGGACGACTTTCGCAACCGTCACCGTATGCTCCTGCATCGCCTCCAGCAGCGCGCTTTGGGTCTTGGGCGTGGCGCGGTTGATCTCATCGGCCAGCACCAGGTTGGCGAAAATCGGGCCAGGCTCGAAGCGGAACGCCTTGCGACCGCTCTCATCCTCGCTGATCAGCGTGGTGCCCACGATGTCGGCGGGCATCAGGTCGGGCGTGAACTGGATGCGGCTGAACGAGCAATCGATCACATCAGCGAGCGTGCGCACCAGCGTGGTCTTGGCCAAGCCCGGCACGCCTTCGAGCAACACGTTTCCGCCCGCCACGAGCGTGATCAACGTCTGGCGGATCAGATCGCGCTGGCCAACGATCACCTGGCCAATCTCAGCTTCAATACCAAATGCACGTTGACGGAATTCTTCGGGGGTTATTTGAGGTGCGGCTGGCGAAGTGGTCATACACAATCTCCGTTACAAAAAAACGAGAGTTACAGGATCGGTCGTTGTACTGCGCCGATCCGGCAACTCTCGTCGCGTATCCTTTCGCGTTTCACCTACCCACTTAGGCGTGGCACTAACGCAATCAGTGTCAAACCGATTGTCGTTATCAGAAACGCAACCCAGGAAGCGGCGGTCAGCGCAAATGTCACCGCGAGCATCTTTGTTGAAAAGTGAAAACGTCGCGCTCCGTATAACAGTATACCAGCGCCTAGAATGACCAATATGGCCAATGCTACTTCAATCACGAATAACATAGTCCCCCTTCCACTCCTGTCTCAGCACGAAACATGGTGCTAAAACGTCATGCCAGTGAGCGGCCCGTAAACGTTCGGGCGGAGAACCCGACGTATTGCCTCCTCGATTGTACAGTAGGAGGTTGCTCAGCTAGCGATTTGGTTCTAATTGTGAAAAATAGTCACGTACATAATCCTTCAGATGCGGCGGGATAGCGCTCTGATCGAGTGCCTCCCCAGCCGACCGCTGGTACTGCGGCAACACCTGTTCGTACGGCACCATTGACGAATTTGCCACCCCTGGCAAGTTACTCTGGCCCTGCTGGCTTTGGCTTGTGCCATCTTGGCCGATCTGTCCTTGTACCTGATCGGGCCGACCATTCGGGTTCGAGGGATCGTAGGGCTGGTAGACTAAGTCGCTGCTTCCAACCCCCTGACCGGAACCAGAGTCCCCGCCATTCGGGTCTATATTGCTTTGACCTTGGCCCTCTCCCTGCCCAAGCGAATTGGAGTTCGAGCCGCCTTGGCCCTGAGGTTGACCCTGACCTTGTCCTTGGCCTTGCTGGCCTTGACCTTGTCCTTGTCCTTGGCCCTGCTGTCCTTGCTGGCCTTGTTGACCTTGTTGGCCCTGTTGGCCTTGCTGTCCTTGCTGGCCTTGTTGACCCTGCTGGCCCTGTTGGCCCTGCTGTCCTTGCTGTCCTTGCTGGCCTTGTTGCCCAGCTTGGGAGATATCTTGTCGCCCCTGCTGAATTTGCGAGAGCGATTGCTGCAACGCTCGCTGTTGCTGCGCCTGTTGCTGAGCCTGCTGCACGTTCTGCGCCGCCTGGTTCAGCGATTGTTGCGCCTGCGACAGGTTGCCCTGCTGCAGCGCTTGCGAAGCATTCGACAAACTTTGGGCCGTCTGCGGATCGCTCTGCGCCATCTGCGACGCCTGCTGAGCAAGCTGCTGAGCGAGTTGCTCGCGCTGCTCCGGCGTCATCTGCTCCAACTGCTGCGCAAGCTGTTGCAGTTGCTGAGCGGCATCGGCCATCGTTGGCCGCTGAGCGTTCTGCTGCCCGGTGAAGCCCTGCAGATTGCGCGCGAGTTGCTCAAGCGCGGCACGACGTGCATCAACCCCTAAATCGAGTTGCTGCTGCATCCGCGCCTCGGCAGTCGAGAGATCGGCCAGGGCCTGCTCGCGGCTGCCAGGATTCTCGCGCAGCAGCCTCTCAAGCTCGGCCAGTTGCCGCTCCAACTCGGCGCGTTGCTCGGGTGTTAACGTCTGATCCTGAGCGATCTGCTGCTGCAAGAACTGCAGCTGATCAGCCGTCTCCTGGATCTGCTGTTGCACTGCGGCCCGTTCACGCAATACATCCAGCTGAGGATTCGGAAGTACCGCCAAAGCAATGCCGATCAGCAACGGCACCAATGCCAGCAGCAATGGGCGGCGCTCGATCTGCAATGGCAGCATTCGAGGATGAAGCGATTCAATATGTGCACGTGCATCGGCCTGCTGCTGCGCATCGAGCAATTGCGGTTCGGGACGACGCCCAAGCTCAAGTGCAGTGGCGATACGTTCGCGCAAGTCGAGGGCTGTATCAACGCGCTGTGCGACGCGTTGAATCGGCAATGGGCGCACCACCAGGTACGCCAACATCGCTAACGCCCAAAGCACCAGAGGCAACAACGACCACCACAGCAAATGCGGGATCGGCACCAACCAGCCAAGCAACTGCACCAGTGCAAAACCGGCAGTCCCAATCCATAGTGTTCGGCTCAGCAGGAGTAACGTATCACGCAGCCGCAAGCGGGTTGCCATTGGGCGTAACCGCCGCTGAATATAATCTCCGGTTGTAAGCGCATGCGCCATCAGCGCCTCCTGCATCCACGAAAAACCATTAACTGTCGATAATCGTTCTACCTACCTATCACCTCAGACGCTACAATACAGCCATTTGTTCCAGTGTGCACACACTGTACCACTAAGCAAGCACCAAGGCAATGGTGCGTGTATGAAAAAGCACTTATAAAACTATTCTTCAATGCGTCGCCAGAAGGAGCGCTCAACAACCCGTTTGCCCGTGTTAGTTTGCTCAACCTCAACGGTGCGCTGGCTGACAACGGTTGTTTGGCTCTTGGCTGTTGCGTTTTGAGAGGAGGCAGTGGAGTTGGAGCGCGCTAGCGCCGACTTCGACGAAGCAAGTGCGGTTGACGGGGAATCCATCCGACGGCGCAACCACGCAATACCAGCTTCAGCGGCCAGGGCAGCCACGCTTACCGCAACCGTCCGGCTCAACTGTTTCCACGTCACAGGCAGCGCCCGCCCTGCAATCATCAATTGAGCATCGGAGCTACGTGCGGGCAACTGCCGTTCGAGCGGGGTGCCACACTTGCCACAATACCGATCGTCGAGTGGGTTACCGTGCTGGCATGACGGGCAGATTCGCTCGATCATACAGGCCTCCCTAGATCAGAGAAAGGTGCTCTCAAAGCGATTGAGAACACATTTTATGAGCACTTGCACGGTGCAGACGCACCAATCACATCTGCGCTCAGTATAGCATACATTCGCTCAATTGCTCACAACGGTAACAAAAGCGCCTCTGGCACAGCAATGTGCACCAGAGGCGTGGGCGTGTTTGTGATACGCTAGATCGATTCAAATGGTAGGGCAACCACCTCGCCAACCAGCGCACTATTCGCGATCCCGACCCGCGAGCCTGGCTCGGCATGCGCGCTGCGCACATACGCGAGAGCTATCGGGCCGAAACGTGGCGAAAGGGCAACACTGGTGAGATCGCCCGCCTCTTTGCCGTCAACATCCAACTTGGTTGGCAGCGTTAAGGCACCCAGCGCCTCAGCGGCATCACCAGCATCGGGGAGCGATAAGCGTAGGCCGCACAACTGCTTCGCCATACGCCCACGGCTATCCATCCGCGCGATGATCTCCTGGCCAACGTAACAGCCCTTCGAGAAGCTGATTGCGTCTCTCAAGCCAGTTTCCAGTGGGATGTACTCCTGGCTCAATTCACGGCCAAAGGCGCCGTAGCCCTGTTCGATCCGCAAAATATCAAAAGCCTGATCTGATAACTGTACAGCACCAGCCTCCAACAAGTCGGCACGGACCGCATCGAGATGCGCGGCTGGCACGAAGAGCGTGAAGCTCTGCCCGCCGATCGGCAGGCTACGCGCCAACAGCACCTCGGCTCCAGCCCATGTGACCGTGGTGGTGGAATGCAACGGCAATTGCTCTACAGCAACGCCGGTTCGCTCTGCTACCAATGCAGCAGCCTGTTGGCCGACCAACCGCAACTGACCGTGTGAACGCCCAGCGGCTTCGAGTGTCACCTGATCGTTGAAGAAAATGTTCTTGCGAAGATGCGAGTAACTTAATGCGCCTTGACCAAGGCTCGTCTCAAGCAACAGCGCATCATCAAGCGCATACACCGTCAACAGATCGATGATTCGTCCGATCGGCGTCGTCAGCACCGTGCGCAGGCCATTGCCGGGCTTCAAGCGGCGTATATCAGCAGTCGACAAACGATGGAGCAACTCGGCCCGATCGCGGCCACGCATAAAAATGCGACCAGCCATCGACTCATCAATAAACGCAGCACCCTCGAGCGCGGCAGTGTAACCAGCCGGAACTGACTGAGTAGTGAGCAGTTCAGCCATAACAGACCTCTACAAAAACAACAGCGCGCGCCAAACAATTAGGAAGTACGAGGCCAACTTCCAGATCACGCGCAACAGATTGGCAGCTTCACACCGAGGCATGATACCACACAAGTCTGCGGCGCGGCGCTTTGCTGATCAGCCAGAATGTGCCACCCACCACATTCTGACGGTGCGCCGACTTCACAGGAACCTGCTGAAGTACGGCAACCGAACGCCGGATTAACTGTGACGTTCGTGCGTGTGCGCCTGCGAAGGCGAAACGCTGATCACCATTGGGTGTGCATCGGCAAGCTTAGCTGCCATATGAAGAACACTTGCGAAGAAACGACGAACACTAGCGAGCCGATACTGTTGGTTGTGATTGGTACTCATATATCCTCACTTCAGCCAACCTCGGTCTTGTCGCACCCGCGAACTGCCGAAATTGACCGATAAAAAACGACCTCCCCACTCGGGAAGGCCGCGCAATATGCCGATTTTCACGTTACGATCAACAACGCAAATCGGAGCACAGCCTTCCAACCTCACCCAGGCATCCAGGATCGAGGAGGGCCAACAGCAGTTCATTGTGCATTTTTTGCTCGATAAGCATGGTTGATCTGCTACTCATCGCTATTGCTTCAGCATAACAATAGTATACCGCATGGTTACGACGAATGCAATCAGCCGAAAGGACGAATAACCCTTTCAATGGCCGATAGGCGACATTCAAAGGGTTATTTTTATATCAAAATAGCGAAAATGATCGTTGAAAGTCGGTTAATAGAGTTTAATACGATGCCCAGCGGCTTTGAGTATCTCACTTGCGATGACATGCCGCTGAATCTCGTTGGTGCCCTCAAAAATGCGAGTCACACGTGCATCGCGGTACATGCGCTCAAGCGGCAGCTCGCGCGAGAAACCCAAGCCTCCGTGAATCTGGATCGCCTCATCGATCACTTGCGAGGCCATTTCGGTGCAATACAGCTTCACAATGCTCGATTCGAGCGTGGCGGGCTGCTGCCGATCCACTCGTTTCGCGCAATCGTAGACGATCTGCTCCATCGTATAAATCTTCACGGCCATATCGGCCAATTTAAACTGTATGGCCTGGAAATCGGCGATCGAGCGACCGAACTGCTGCCGCTCGATAGCGTAGCGCAGCGATAGCTCGTAGGCCTCCTTCGCCGCGCCCAAGCTCGATGCACCCAACCCACAGCGCCCAATATCGAGCGTGCGCATCGCCACCGGGAAGCCCGCGCCCACCTGACCGAGCACATTCTCCGGCGGCACGTAACAATCCTCAAAGAAGAGCGAGGCCGTGTGCGAGGCGCGCAGGCCCATCTTCGGCTCAACCTTGCCAACGCGGAAGCCTGGGAAATCCTTCTCGACAATGAAGGCCGTGATACCGCCGCGCGCTCCCAAGTTCACATCGTTGGCGGCGAACACCACCAGCACATCGGCGAACGAGCCATTGGTGATCCACATCTTCGAGCCGTTGAGCACCCAGCCATCGCCTTTTGGCGTTGCAGTGGTGCGGATATGCGCCGCATCGGAGCCAGCGTCGGGCTCGGTGAGCGCCCACGCCCCGAACTTCCGCCCTTCGCAGAGCGCCCGCAAATAGCGTTGTTTCTGCTCCTCGTTGCCGCTCAGGTAGATCGACATCGCGCAGAGCTGGGCGTGCGCACCGATGATCGTGGTGGTGGAGGCGCACTTGCGGTTGAGCTCCTCCATGAGCACGCAGTAGCCGGTGATGCCCATATCGATGCCGCCGTACTCCTCGGGGAAGGGCACACCGAGCAGGCCAAGTTCGGCGGCCTTCGCCAGCATCTCGAACGGCACGCGCTCCTCCTCGTCGATAGCTCTCGCGATCGGCGCGACCTCTTTCTCGGCGAAATCGCGAACCGTTTGACGCAGCAGCTTAATGTCTTCAGAGAACTCGTACTCCATCGTCGGTTCCTTTCTGCACTTCTTTCTGCTCTTTATGTTGCGGGATGTTCGTGGGGCGACAGCATTATAGCAAAGCCGACATGCGCGCGTCAATGCGCTCATACGCGCCGAGCGACTTCTGGTATAATCAGCAGTATGATCGCTTCAATTCGCGGAAAACTGATCTTCATCGGCGTCGATCACTGCGTTGTCGAGACGAACGGCGTAGGTTTCATGGTGTACGCCCCACGCAATGTATTGGGCGCGCTCGGCCCGATCGGCGACGAGGTGCTGCTCTACACCCACCTGCACATCCGCGAGGACGTGCTAGCGCTCTACGGATTCACCTCCATGGATCAACGCCATCTGTTTGAGACGCTGTTGGGCGTCAGTGGCATCGGCCCGAAGGTGGCGCTGAGCCTGCTCTCGTCGGCCCCCGCCGATGAGCTGCGCGTCACCATTGCGAGCGGCGATACCGCCAAGCTGTCGCGGGTGCCTGGCATCGGCAAAAAGACCGCCGAACGCTTGGCGCTGGAGTTGCGCGGCAAGCTCGATGTGAAAGGCGTGCCCACGCCTGTCGGCACCACCCCGGCGATCATGCAGATCAACAACGACCTCGCCGATATGCTGGTATCGCTGGGCTTTAGCGCCGCAGAAGCGAGCGCCGCCATCGCCTCGCTCCCCGCCGATGCTCCCCCCGAGCTAGAGGAACGCCTGCGGTTGGCGCTTCGGTTCTTTGGCACACCCTAACTCCCCATCTCTGCGCCGTTACCCTTTACGTTTTTGATATGGCTGGGCATAAGCTCTCATCATTCCGATGCCATTCTGAAGCTATTTAATAACAATAAGTGTCTTGCTTTACCGTTTAATGTGGTATATACTTCCCCGTATGAGCGCCCATCGTAGTCGGACGTTCATATGTCCCTGCAATTGACATCGGCGCATCCTGTTGGATATTGTGGTTTGCAGCTACTGCTAACCGCACAAAGGAGGCCTTCTATGGCCAGTGGAGCCCGTCGCCCGTTCCTAGGAATTGGTCGTTCTACATCCAAAGCAGAGAGCAAAACACCCGCTCCAGCGCAGCCAATTGCTGTGAAACTTCCTGGACTATGGAAGGCGATGATCCTGACTTCCTTTGGGATCAACCTGATTCTCATCACTGTTGTTATCTTCTTAGTTGGGTTCCTGTTGCAGAACCGCTCTGCGGTTGGCACCACAACCCAAAATATTGCGGGTAACGTTCGAGAGTTGCAGGATGTCGTGGTTCAGTTGCAGGAAGCACGCATTATTACGACCATCCCCCTCGATCAGCCCTTGCCTGTAAGTTTGATCGTGCCGATCGACACGACGACGACCGTCACGACGACGGCGCCCGTGCCGCTCTCGGTGCCTGCCGATATTGATCTCGGGCCGTTCGGCCAACTGCGCCCGAACGTGAATTTGTCGCTGCCAGCTGGCACGTCGCTCGACATTTCGTTGAAGCTTGATGTGCCGCTGAACACCACCATCCCGGTGAAGCTCGACGTGCCTGTAGATATTCCACTTAAGGAAACCGAACTGGCTCCGCAATTCCAGCGGTTGGGCGCGGTGCTGAACCGCCTGCTCTCGTCGGTTGGCCCGCTGATCGGCGTACCGATCCCCGACCTGCCGCCGATCCAGTTGCCAGAATAATCGACACGCGACAAGTTGCAGAAACCGAGTTGATCGGTGACAATCGAGGATGGAATGAAGGCTGGGCCTTTGTTCCATCCTTTTCTTTGTGCGATGAAGTCCGCCCGTCGGGGCGCACTTCCAAGGTTTGGGGGTACCGTGAAACTTTTGCTTTGGGATATCGATGGCACATTGATTTATAGCGGCGGTGTGGCAGGTGAGGCGATGCGCACGGCGATGGAGCGCGTCTATGGCCGCGCATCGCTCACGGATCGACAGACGTATGCCGGTAAAACGGATCAGCAGATCATTCTTGAGACGTTCCCCGAGCGCTCGCCCGAGGAATTGTTGGGCCGCTTAGATGAGTTTATGGCCGAATACCTGCACGAACTCAGCTCGCACCACGACGCTTTGCGACAGCGAGGCCGCGTGCTCGATGGCGTGGTGGCCGCGCTTGAGCAACTGAGCGATAAGCCCGTGATCCTTTCGTTGTTGACCGGAAATCTGCAGCCCGTGGCGCGCCTGAAGCTGGAGTTGCTGGGGCTGGCGCAATTCTTCAACTTCGATGCGGGCGCGTATGGCAGCGACCATCATATGCGTATCAGGTTGGTGCCGATCGCGGCTCAACGGGCTGCAGCGCTCTACAATCGCGAATTCGCGGGCCAAGACGTGGTGGTGATCGGCGATACGCCCAACGACATCGCCTGCGGCAAAGCCGCCAATGCCCGCACAGTAGCAGTGGCGACGGGACCGTTCAGCGTGGCCGAACTGCAGGCGCACCAGCCCGATGTGACGCTCAAAGATCTGAGCGATACGGCGGCAGTGCTCGCCGCGCTCGGCTGAAATCAATCTGATAGCCGTTCAGATTGCTATTGAACTTCCGTCAGCGACTATTCAGTCGAACTTCATTATGTTTTGTTAATAGCAATGCTACCATCTCCTCAACAGATGTACGAAGTACATGATGAACGATACATTGAGGAGGTTTGGTATGCGACGTTCTCTCTGGCAGCGCGGCGCGCAGATGCTGGCCGCGCTCACAGCCCTCACAGCGATCGGCATCTCCATCACTCCCACACAGGCAGCGCCTTTTGATGGACGACGCACGCAGTTCGCTGACGAAGCGTTTCGCACGGTTTGGTCACGCACCGACGCCGAAAGCGTGCGCGGTGGACGGACGTGGTACTGGGGGCCAGGCCCGTGGTTCGATTACGCCGAGTTCAATCGGCAGAGCCCGAACGGCCTGCGCACCGTGCAATACTTCGACAAAGCCCGTATGGAGATCAACAACCCGGCGGACCGCAGCTTTCAGGGTGGCGTGACGAACGGCTTGTTGGTTGTTGAGATGACTAGCGGGCGGATCAAGCTCGGCGATGACCCGTTCGACACAATGGCACATAAACCGGCAGACGTGCCAGTGGCAGGCAATCCCAAAGAGAGCAACCCGAACAGCCCGACCTACGCATCGTTTGCGAGCGTGAGCACGCTGAACAACAACTACCGCGACCCGAACAAGTTGGGCCAGCGCGTCAGCCAAGCCATCGACCTGCACGGCAATGTGAGCAACCGCAACGACCTGGCGAACAACCACCCCGAAACCGAGATCGTGCAGTTCAACAGCATCACGGGCCACAACATTCCCAAGGTGTTTTGGGACTTCCTGAACTTGCAAGGTCCGTACATCGAGGGCGGCAGCACCCGCCAGGGCACTGTGGTCGATTGGGTCTTTGCGATGGGCCTACCGATCAGCGATGCGTACTGGACACGCGCCAAAGTCGGCAACGAGGAGAAGGATGTGCTGGTGCAGTTGTTCGAGCGGCGCGTGCTGACCTACACACCCAGCAATCCGGCAGGCTACAAGGTCGAGATGGGCAACGTGGGGCAGCACTACTTCCAATGGCGCTACCCGCACCTGGGGCAGCCCTGGGCCAGCAGCGATCCGAACTTATCGCCGATCTTCGCCACCGATGTCGATGACAACCTGCATTGGGAGCTGAATCTGATCGACTTCAACGCGGGCAACGCGCAAACGCGCATCACCAACGGCAAGCACTACACCGTGGCCTATTCCTACAAGCGCAGTTGGTCGCTCCCGAACACGCGCATCCTGGCCGACTCGGCGCGTGGTGATGGCCAACACCGCCAGATCTACGAGTTGAATGTGCCAGCCGTGTACGATCGCTCGCAGGGCACCGCCGCCAACACCGCGCAGCGGCTGACCTACACCGACGGTACGCCGCCGCCGGAGAGCAAGTTCCAAACGTGGTTGCCAAACGGGCCAGCCAACGACTACAACCCAAGCATCTCGCCCGATGGCACCAAGATCGCCTTTATCTCGGACCGCGATGGCAAGCCGCAACTCTACCTGATGTACGCCGACGGCAGCAACACCATTCGGCTCCACTTCAGCGATTGCATCGAGCAAGTGCCGAGCTGGAGCCCCGATGGCCGCAAGTTGTACTGGGAGCGCCAGTGCGCAGACGAGAAGTTCAAGATTATGTCGGCCGATCTGCACTACACAGGCGAGGGCGAATACGGCTTACAGGCCACGCTCGTCAATATCACCGAGTTGACCACGCAGGAACAAGGCGATAATCGCTTCCCGCGCGTCTCGCCCGATGGCAGCAAAATCGTCTTCACCTCGTATCGGGATGGGAACGCCGAGATCTACACGATGTCGGCCAACGGCGGTAACCAGACTCGCCTCACCTACAGCGCAGGCGAGGACGAGGCAGCGAGCTGGAACGCCAACGGCACGCAGTTGATGTTCGCCAGCAATCGCGACGGCAACTACGAGATCTACACGATGAACGCCGACGGCAGCAACCAAGTCCGCCGCACCAACTCGAATCAGCAGGATCGATGGGTACTGTGGGCACAATAACCCAATAATTTAGGAACCTAACGAACCCTCTAAACGTTGTACCTAGCGAAGATTTCGGGCGAGCCGTGCAGAATGTACGGTTCGCCCATAGCCATAGAGGAGAGCATGTCTTCGCTACGTCATCGCAATTTGCTAAGCGTGTATCTTCGCCCGCAACGGGGCGCTGTGGTGCTGCTCGCCATTCTTGTGCTGAGCAGTATCAGCCTCCAATTATTCAATCCGCAGATTATTCGGGTTTTTATCGATACAGCGCAAGACAGCCAGGCTCATCAACGTTTGATCGGCGTGGCTGTCTTGTTTTTGATCGTCGGTGTGCTTCAGCGTGCCACCGCGCTGGCAAGCAGTTATTTGGGTGAACGGATCGGCTGGCGCGCCACCAACGCGCTACGCTCCGACCTGATGCGCCACAGCCTGCGCCTCGACCTATCGTTTCACAATCAACACAGCCCGGGCGAACTGATCGAGCGCATCGACGGCGATGTCAAGACGCTCGCGAACTTCTTCTCGCAGTTGAGCGTGCAGGTCGCCAGCAACATCTTACTCATCGTCGGCATCCTGCTGCTGCTGCTGCGCGAAGATTGGCGCATCGGCGCACTGTTGGCGCTCTACAGCCTGATCACGCTCGGCGTGCTGGGATCGCTGCAACGATTGGGCGTAGCACGTTGGGAGGCCGAGCGCGCCGCCAGTGCCGCGCAGTACGGCTTCCTTGAGGAGCGCCTGGCTGGCACCGAGGACATTCGCGCGAACGGCGCCGAAGCCTACGTGCTTCAACGCCTCAGGCAGTTGATGTTCAAGCTGCTCGAAACGTACCGCGCCGCCCGCATGATCAGCAACCTGACCTACATCAGCTCGAATTTCCTCTTGCTGCTTGGTTACGCGCTCGGTTTAGCACTGGGCGCACTTTTTTATGTGAATGGATCGATCAGCCTGGGCACAGCCTACCTGATCGTGGCGTACATCGGCATGCTGGCCGGGCCGCTGGAGAATATCCGCGAGCAGATTCAGGATCTGCAACAAGCCAGCGCCAGCAGCGAACGTGTGGAAGAGCTGATCAGCACGCCGCTGCGTATCAGCGAGCAGCCCCGCGCTACTCTGCCAGACGGGCCGTTGGCGCTCCGCCTGCAGCGCGTCAGCTTCACCTACGCCGACCAGCCCGAAGGCGACAGCCCTGCGTCGCCCACGCTCAGCGACATCGACCTGGAGCTTGCGCCTGGGCGTGTGCTCGGTCTATTGGGACGCACGGGCAGCGGCAAAACGACGCTCACCCGCCTGCTGATACGTCTGTACGATCCCACGGCGGGCAGCATCCAACTGAACGACCACGACCTGCGCGACCTGGCGCTGAGCGACCTGCGCAGCCACGTGGCGATCGTCACGCAGGATGTGCAGCTGTTCCAGGCCAGCATCCGCGATAATCTCACCTTCTTCAACAAGAACATCGGCGATGAGCAGTTGCTCGCAGCGTTGCAGGAACTAGGGCTGGTCCAGTGGGTGCAACAGCGCGGCGGCCTCGATGCGCAACTGAACGCGGGCGGACAAGGGCTTTCGGCGGGCGAGGCGCAGCTATTGGCCTTCACCCGCGTGCTGCCGACCAACCCAGGCCTGGTGATCCTCGACGAAGCCTCGGCGCGGCTCGACCCCGCCACCGAGCGCCTGCTGACCAGCGCGATGCAGCGGCTGATGCAGAACCGCACGGCGATCGTGATCGCGCACCGCTTGGATACCGTGCAACACGTCGATGATATTCTGATCCTCTCTCACGGCCAGATGGCCGAATACGGCCCCCGCGCCGAACTTGCAGCGAACCCGCACTCGCAGTTGGCCCGGCTACTGCGCGGCGGCGAGGAGGAGGTGCTCGCATGAGCCACACACCATCGAACAGCGCCTCGCCGACCACCGAGCGCTACTTGCCGACCATGGTGCTCAACTGGGCGCTGATTCGCCATGCACCGTGGCCGTACCTGCTCTGGAGCCTCTGCACGATCGGGTTCATCGTCGCGCCCGTGCTGCTCGGTCTGATCGAGAAGGCCATCTTCGACACCATCAGCAACGCGACCCCGGCCACCCTGGGCTTGTGGAGCCTCGTGGCGCTCTACGTGGCGGTTGGCTTGGTGCGCCTGCTGATTTCGTTCGGCTCGACCTGGGGCGATGTGACCTTCCGTTACACCACTGGCGCGCTGGTGCGCAGCAACCTGTTGAGCGGGTTGCTTGGGCGTCCTGGTGCGCTGCCGCTGCCTGTCGCGCCGGGCGAGGCCGTCGGGCGGTATCGCGACGATGTGAACGAGATCACCGACTTCCCGCTGTGGTTTCCGTATGTGATCGGCTATGTGCTGGCCTTCGTGATCGGCGTGGGCATTATGGCCCAGATCAACTTACGGATCACCTTGGTCATCTTCCTGCCGCTAGCGGTGATCGTCATTGTGACGCGGCTCGCGTGGGGCTACCTGCTGCGCGCGATGCACGACAGCCGCCAAGCCGATGACGCTGTGGTCGGCTTCTTGGGCGAGGCGATGGGGGCGGTGTTGGCCATTAAAGTGGCGAGCGCCGAGGATTCGATGATCACGCAGTTCGAGACGCTGAACGAACAGCGCTCGCGCCAGGCGTTGCGCGTCCATCTGCTGCGTAATCTGCTCAACTCGATCAACGATAGCGCTGTGACATTCGGCATCGGCATCACGTTGCTCCTGGCGGGGCAGGCGATGAGCGCGGGCACGTTCACGGTTGGCGATTTCGCGCTGTTCGTCTCGTACTTGTGGTTCACCACCGAGCTGCCGTCGATCATCGGCACCTTCATCGGCGACTATCGCCAGCAGCAGGTCGCGATCGGTCGGCTGCTCGAACTCATCCCCGAGCAGCCCGCCGAAGCCTTGGCCCACGGGCCAGCGCCGCGGCAGCCGCAGGCCCCTGCGCCTGCCGACGAACAGCCGATTCTGCTCAATGTGCGTGGGCTGAGTTATCGCCACCCGAACAGCCAGGCAGGCATTCAGGGCATCGATCTTAGCGTGCCGCGCGGCAGTTTCACCGTCATCACCGGGCGGATCGGGGCGGGCAAGACCACGCTGTTGCGCGTGCTGTTGGGGCTGCTGCCAGCCGATAGCGGTGAGATCCGCTGGAATGGCGCGCCGATCCGCTCTGCGGCGAACTTCTTCCATCCGCCGCAGAGCGCCTACGTGCCGCAAGTGCCGCGCCTCTTCAGCGACAGCTTGCGCGAGAACATTCTCATGGGGCATCCGGCGAACGAGGCGGAGCTAGAACAGGCTATCCAGCGGGCGGTGTTCGAGACTGACCTCGCCACGCTCGATCAGGGGCTGGACACCCTCGTCGGCCCGCGCGGCGTGCGGCTATCGGGCGGACAAGTGCAGCGCACTGCGGCCGCGCGTATGTTGGTGCGCCAACCTGCGCTGATGGTCGTCGATGACCTGTCGAGCGCGCTGGACATCGATACCGAGCGCCAATTGTGGGAACGGCTTGCTCAGCAGACCGACCAAACCGGCGCACGACCAACCTTCCTGGTGGTATCGCACCGTCAAGCCGCATTGCAACGAGCAGATCAGATTATTGTGCTGAAGGATGGTGGTATTGAAGCGGTCGGCACCTTTGCAGAACTCGCTGAGCGTTCGGAGGAGTTCCAGGCGATTTGGCAAAATGATTCGCCTGCTTCGAACTAAAACAGAGCCGTAGAGTTTTGGACAAAAGCGTCGTGGTTGGCATCCAACCGACGCTTTTTCCTTTTCACAGGCAACCCATATGATCAGCAACTAGGCCATCTGGCGGAGTGCTGAGTTGCAAGCACGCGCATCGGCTACGAAGCGCCTGCATCACCACACAATGCGGAAGTCGCGTTCCTCGCCGGTGGGTTGTTCCCATTCGACCTCAACACGCTCGACGCGGGCGGGCGATGGGCCGCCGTAGCACCAACCAACCACGCGCTGCACCGCCTCTCGCGAACCCTCAAATACAGCTTCAACACGCCCATCATCAAGATTCTTCACCCATCCCTTCACACCGCTTGCTCGCGCTTGCTCACGAGTATGGGCACGGAAATTCACACCCTGAACGCGACCATCAATCAGGACATGTGCTCTGACGTGATCCATAACAGAACCTCTCCATTATGCTCTATGTTTTCAATTGGTTATGAAGAGGTTTATTATAGCGGAGAGTATCTACTACCACAAGTGTATAAAGCCATTGTTATTATTTCGTTCGCGAAATGCAATACAGGGCTAGGCAAGCCAGCCTAACCCTGTATTCAGAGCTTTTTGAGGAGCCGTTGTGTAGCTATCGGCTAATAAACGGCGCGTACACGAACGACTGAACGGCAATAGCGTTCGAAATGTTGCCTGCCGCATCACGAAGGCGCACAGACTGAACATTTGCATCGGCAAGCATGAGCGTGCTCTCAAAGGGTTGCCAAGTTTTGCTATTGTTCAATTGCATCTCGACTACGCCGCTCACGTTATCTCTCGCATCGATACGCAGCGTCGTTTGGTGACCAAGTTGCAACACTGCCTGTCCCGTTGGCGCTTCGCGATCGAGCGTGATGGTGCGGGCGAAAATCGGCGATTCGACGCCCTTCGCGTCACGGAAGCGGACGTACACCCGCTGCGGGCCGTCTGTTGCAGCATTCAACTTCCACCGAGCTGTTGCCACAGCTTCCCACGGGCTATTGCTGAACGCAGGCGTGGTGCTGATCTGCACTTGGGCATTGCTCGGTGCGCTGAGCTTAGCCTCAACATTTGGGTTATTGGTGTATTCAGCTAGCTCAACGGCATATGCCGGAGCAGCGCCTACACCTGTCATCTCAACCGCCTGCTTCACGATCGGCGATACATTGCCCACACTGTTCACCGCGCGGAACTCCACCGTGTGCTGCCCATCGTACAACGGCAGTGTGGTCGAAACTTGTACGTCTGCGTGATTGTAGCCCTGATCCGAAGGTGGAAGCACATACCACTCGCCGCCATCCACACGATACTCGATCTGCGTAACCTTGTTAATCGTGAGTGCGTGATACATGCTCGACGTCTTGTAAGGTTGATCGTGTGCATGCGCCACCACGCTCGGGCGCCCACCCGAGGCAGGCAATGCCAGTGTCACCTTCAATTCGGGCGTGGTGTCGAGCGGGTCGGGCAAGCCATTTTTGTTGCTGTCGTAGTAGCCAACCTGCCCCAACGCCGAATCGTCGATCGCCTGATTCACATACGCAAACAGCGGATCAAGCATAATCGACGGGATATTCGTGCCGCAGTTGTTCAACTGGCTGTTGCTGGTTGGTACCGCTAAATAGCCACTCCGCTGGCTGCAGGGCACCTGAGCTGCCTCATACTGATCAAGCGCACCAAAAATATGACCGAGTTCGT
Organism: uncultured Roseiflexaceae bacterium; assembly: GCA_937988885.1. Taxonomy (GTDB): domain Bacteria; phylum Chloroflexota; class Chloroflexia; order Chloroflexales; family Roseiflexaceae; genus CALKHR01. The sequence goes on from CALKHR010000109.1 coordinate 125,738, forward strand.
GAGCAATCACTGGAGCAAGGTTGTTGATGCCATACGAGCCAGAATCCGAGGTGATGACCATAAACGGGCCGCCAATGTAGGCATAGGCAAACGGGCCATTGGGGAAGCGGCCAAAGAAGTTATTGGAGCTATTGACAATGAAAATGGTGGTTGCCCAATCGGCTTGCTTCTTCTCTCGCAGCGCTTGATCGGCGTCGTAGGCCTGATCGAAGTAATTACCCTTTGTAAAGCCCATACGCGCTAACACATCGCTGATCCACAGACCTTCGTCGTACAGCGCATTTTCGATCGGCTCGTAGCTCGATTGGACCACTTGAGTCTCAAGTTCGAAAGAAATATTGGCATTGGGAAGGCGAAGCCGCCACCATTCCAAAGCATTGGAGAGTTGTGTGGTAATGGTCGAGATCTGGCTTGGCGTCCAATCTTCAGTGGAAGGCTGCTTGGCGCCATTACTCTCGACAAATATCGCCTGAACGGCAATACGACCAGCCATAAACGCGCTTGGCTGATCTCGTGTAGGAGTTATATCAACTGCCGAAAGGTTGAGCGAACGGTTGGGCGGATAAAAAGCGTGCTCTCCAAACGAAAAATCACTATTTTCATCTTGGGCATTTATCGCTGAAGGAACAATATGAAAAGCCAACCCAACAAACAATAAAAGAACCGTAACCAATCGACCGGGGTACATGGAATCCTCGCTGTTTCCGTATAGATAGTGCAAGGCCCTCATAAAGGCATCTTCTTGCATCCATCAGCATACAGAGACAGCGCAGATTTCGGTAGATTACGTGAGTCCTCAAAACATAACTACTTTTTCACATTTACACCTATCCTCTAACAAGACCAATGTACTATGTCGTACTCCTTGTTAAATCAGGACTTTTATCGATAACGGATATAGCTCATTCTGACGCCAAAATCCTTCGATCTGCACACGTCCAAATACGATGCCGTTGTTTGCCTGTTGGAGTGCCGCAAGCGCATGACGATCCTGAATCGGGCCACGAACTTTCAGCTGTCGCGCACCATCGGCGGGAATACCACCAGGCCCAATATTCTCCACCAGCAGCGTGGCCTTCGCGTGTGAAAGCAGCGCGCCCGTCACACGAACAACCCGCCCTTCGTAGGCCAGCGTATTCGTGTTGAGCGTGGCGATGTTCGTCTCCTCCGGCACGATGGTCTGAATTTGCGGATCGCGAAGGTGGTAGCGATACCTTCCATCGGGACCATAGCTGGCAGGTCCCTCTAGTTGGCCGCGGGCGAGCACAACGGCATACTGCACTGTGCCTACACTGCGAAACGATTCGCGCTGCAGCTCAAGACTGTCGGTCGCCACCCAGATCTGATTCCCCTGCTCGGTGAGAGGTTCCGGTTTGGTGCCGTCGCCAAAACTCAGGCCGTTCAGCAGCCGCGCTCCATCCTCATCTACCACTAAGTACCCCAACGTCGTGACACTCGCACCCATGACTGGAAAGTTTTTCCCCAACAGATCATTCAAGGAGGTGAACGAAAGCGGAGTCGGTGTTGGGGGGATGGGCGGGCTGGGAGTCAGTTCAGCACAGGCAGTGAGCAACAAGGCGAGGAACAGCAAACGAAGCTTCACACATTACCTCCAAACTGGGCTAACAAGGCTCGGATCATACCATAGGTTGCCCACCTCCTGAGAGGTGACACAAGCATGTTGACAGGCTAAGAAAGAGCCTTGATAGGTTTTGACAGTTAGTCACAGGTCTTTGGAAGACGATTTATGGTACACTGCCAGTTGTTCATGAGTTCACAATCTGGCAATGATGCCCTCAGATCTGAAAGGCTTTTAGTATATGGGCACGCACAACTCACGGCTTGGTGGTTTTTATCAGCTTGCACCAAACGAGCGGATCCAGGCAATCAAGTCCTTCGACGGGCTGTGCGAGGAGGACCTCGACATTCTGCAGGGGGGCAATGGCATCCTAACGATCGAGCGGGCCGACAAGATGATCGAAAACGTGATCGGCACGTTCGAACTGCCACTCGGCATAGCAACCAACTTCCAAATCAATGGAGTTGATCGCTTGATTCCAATGGCCGTCGAGGAACCTTCAATTTTGGCAGGTGCCAGCTATGCTGCAAAACTCGCTCGTGCAGGTGGCGGCTTTCAAGCAAGCTCCTCTGCACCGATGATGATCGGCCAGATCCAGCTTGTTGGCATCCAGAATGTAACAGAAGCAACCTCTCAGATCCAAGCACAACGCGAAGCTATCCTGGCCTTGGCCAATCGGCAGAGCCATAGTCTTGTCGCACTTGGTGGTGGGGCAAAAGATATTGAGATTCGCCACTTCGAGCAGAGCCCGATGGGGCCGATGTTGGTGATGCATTTGCTGATCGATTGCCGCGATGCAATGGGCGCAAATGCGATCAACACGATGGCCGAGGCGGTCGCGCCCCTGCTCGAAGAGCTGACCGGCGGACGAGCATACCTGCGCATTCTCTCGAACCTGAGCGATCGCCGCCTGTCGCGCGCCCGCGTGGTGGTGCCACCAAGCGCACTCGCCCGCGATGGCCTGAGCGGCGAAGAGGTGATCGAAGGGATCTTGTGGGCCTACGCCTTCGCGGCGGTTGATCCGTATCGCGCTGCGACCCACAACAAAGGTATCCTCAATGGCATCGACCCAGTCCTGATCGCCACGGGCAATGATTGGCGCGCCGTCGAGGCTGGTGCGCACGCCTACGCAGCGCGCAACGGCACATACACGTCGCTCTCGGTGTGGGAGCGTAACGAGGATGGGCATTTGGTCGGCACGCTTGAGATGCCGCTCGCCGTTGGGATCGTGGGTGGTGCCACCAAGGTGCACCCCGCCGCCCAAGCTGCGCTCAAGCTCTTGGGTGTGCAACACGCGCACGAACTGGCCGAGATCTGTGTCTGTACTGGGTTAGCATCGAATTTGGCGGCTATGCGCGCGCTCGCCACCGAGGGCATCCAGCGCGGCCACATGAGCCTTCACGCCCGCCAAATCGCTATGGCGGCAGGCGCCGAAGGTGCTGAGGTTGAGCAGATCGCCAACCGCATGATTGCTGATCGCACAATCAAGCCAAGCTACGCGGCAAGCCTGCTCGATCAGCTTCGCTCAGTCACTGTATAGCTCGAATGAGTTCATTCCCGCAGCAACGAGAGCTGCACGTCTCCACGTAATGGTGCGTGTCGGCCTTGTTGCTGCTCCGGGCGAGCATCAAACTTGTGGTGCCGCCATAGTTTTGATGCGCCCAAAATACCTTTTAATGCAGGAGGTGCCACACATGATGCGACCAGAGAGACCTGTCGGCATCGTTGGTTATGGTGTCTATATCCCGAGATATCGCATCGCAGCGCGCGAAATCGCCCGCGTTTGGGGCGCTGAGGGCGGCGTCCCCGTGGATGCGAAGAGTGTTCCCGGCCCCGATGAAGATACCATCACCATGTCGATCGAAGCGGCCCGCAACGCGCTCGCACGGGGCCAGATCCGCGCCGAACAACTGAGCGCGGTCTGGGTCGGCAGCGAGAGCCACCCGTATTCGGTGAAGCCATCGGGTACGCTGGTGGCCGAAGCGCTCGGCGCGACGCCGTGGATCAGCGCTGGCGATTGGGAGTTCGCCTGCAAGGCGGGCACCGAGGCGTTCACCGCTGCCATGGGCATGATCGGCAGCAAGATGGCTGATTATGTGCTGGCGATCGGCGCCGATACCGCGCAGGGCCGCCCCAACGATGCGCTCGAATATACCGCAGCAGCGGGCGCAGCTGCGATGTTGCTCGGCCCCGCCGAACAGGCCGTCGCCACCATCGAGGGCACGATCTCGTACGTCAACGATACGCCCGATTTCTTCCGGCGCGCCGACCGCAACTACCCGGTGCACGGCAGCCGCTTCACGGGCGAACCAGCTTACTTCACGCAGATCCGTGGCTCCGCGACGTATCTGCTCGAACAACTTGGCACCAAGCCCTCCGATTACACCTACGCAGTCTTCCATCAGCCCAATGCGCGCTTCCCGCAAGCGGTCGGCAAGCAACTCGGCTTTACGCCGCAGCAACTGGCTCCAGGCTTGCTCGCGCAGCAGATCGGTAACAGCTACTCGGCATCGGCACTGCTCGGCCTGAGCGCAGTGCTCGATCAGGCACAGCCCGGCGACACGATCTTCGTCGCCTCGTATGGTTCGGGAGCTGGCTCGGATGCCTACGCGTTGCGCGTCACCGAGCAGATTGTCGAGCGCCGCACACGCGCCCCGTTGACTGAGGCGTATCTCAAACGCACGACCCAGATCGATTACGCGGTGTACGCCAAGTGGCGCGGCAAACTGGTGATGAACTAGCGCTTCGTCTGTTCAGCACCCATATCGAACGAGGAGATTTGCATGCAATCTGTGTATATTGTGGGAACAGGCCACACGCCAGTTGCCGAACATTGGAATCGCACCGCGGTATCGCTCGCGGTTGAGGCGTTGCAGGGCGCGCTCGGCGACATCGCCGCCAATCGGCTTGGCGCGCTGTACATCGCCAATGCGCTCGGCAGCGCGATCGGCGTGCAGGCGCAACTCGGCGCGGCGATCGCGAATGCAGCAGGCTTGCGCGGCATCGAGGCGCACACCGTCGAAGCTGGCGGTGCCTCGGGTGGTGTCGCGCTGCGTCAGGCGTACCTGGCAGTCGCATCCGGCGCATACGATCTGGTCGCTGTCGTGGGTGTCGAGAAGGTGACCGATGTGCTCGATGGCCGCTTGGAGGCTGGCCTCGCACTGGCGCTCGATAGCGATTGGGAAGGTATCCACGGCGCTACGCTCACCGCACAATGGGCTATGCTGATGCGGCGCTATATGCACCAGTACGGCGTTGCGGCGGCGGATTTCGCGCCCTTCCCCGTGAATGCCCACGCCAACGGCGCGGCGAACCCATCGGCGCTCTACCGCTTCCCGATCAATGCCGATAAGGTGCGCAGCGCGACGCCTGTGGCCGATCCCTTGGTGATGCTCGATACTTCGACTGCCGCCGACGGCGCTGCGGTGCTGATTTTAGCAGGCGAGCAACTGGCCCGCGAGCTGCCCGGTCCTCGCATTCGGGTGGCAGGCTCGGCGGTGGCGACCGACACCCTTGCGCTGCACAGCCGCCCCGATCCGCTCTGGCTGGAAGCCGCCGCCCGTTCGTCGGCGGTCGCGCTCCAGGGCGCGGGGATCAGCATCAGCGATGTCGATGTGTTGGAAGTGACCGATCCGCACGCGATCACAGCGGTGCTGGCGCTTGAGTCCAGCGGTTTCGCCGAGCGCGGCACAATGGTCAATTTGGCGCGTGATGGCGCGATCCAGCCGACAGGCTCGTTGCCAGTTGCGACTGCTGGTGGTTGCAAGGCGCGCGGCGATACGGTCGGTGCCAATGGCGTGTATCAGGTGATCGAGCTTGTACAGCAACTGCGCGGCACCGCAGGTAAAACCCAGGTACAAGGCGCACGCATTGCGTTCGCGCAGTGCTTGGGCGGTATCGGTGCGACGGCGGCCACACACGTGTTGATTGCTGAATAACGCAGGCAGACGAAGGTACGCCAACGCGACCTTGACTGTTTCGCAAAGGAAATAAAAAATGGATCTTGCAAAACACTGGAGATTACGGGGGCCACGCTACCGTTTGGAGGGGCAGCGCCATCGCAGCAGCGGCGCGGTGCGCTTCCCACCTGAGCCAACCACCCCGCAGGATGCCGAAGAATGGGAGCCGTATCAGTTGAGCGGAGCCGGGAAGGTCTTCTCGTTCACTGTGGTGCGCCAAGGGCCGGGCAGCCACGAGGGGCAGACGCCGTATATTCTGGCGATGATCTCCTTGGCTGAGGGGCCGATTGTGACGGCACAACTGACCGATTGCGACCCACAAGACGTGGCGATCGACATGCCAGTGGAGATGGTGACGCGACGACTAACGGACTTGGGGGAAGACGGGCTGATCGTGTACGGCTACAAGTTCCGCCCGGTATTGGGCTAGAACAGCACATACAGCGGCACTAAAAACGGGTAGCGAGTGAAGGAGCGCGACAATCGAACCTTCACAGCTACCCGAAATGATTCGGGGTAAAAAGTTTAGAGCATCTGGCGAAGCACGCCGACCACACGACCCTCGATACGCACATTGGCGGCATCGATGTAGATCGGCTCCATCGTGATGTTGGCGGGTTGCAAGCGCACGCGGCTTCCTTCGCGATAGAACTTCTTCAGCGTGACGGAGTTATCGTCCTTGATGCGCGCAGCGACCATCTGACCGTTATCGGCAGTCTCTTGGTAACGGATCAGCACGATATCGCCATCGTCGATCAGAGCGTCGATCATCGAGTGGCCACGCACCTTCAGCGCGTAGACATCGTTGAGGCGCTCGGCTGGCGCGATATCCGAGGGGATCTCGATCATCTCGGCGGATTCAGCGGTGATCTCCTCTGGGTTCGGTAAGGGTTGGCCGGCAGTAATCACGCCCAACAGCGGCACTTGCGAAGAGTTGCGGCTAATACGAGTAGGAGCAGCCTGAGGGATCGTAATACCACGCGACACTTTGCCCTCTCGCCTCAACAACCCCTTGCTTTCAAGAGCCTTTAGGTTATAGGCGACGACCGAAGTCGAAGAGATATTTAGGGTCTCTTGAATCTGCCGAATCGCCGGTGGGAACCCCCGCCGAGACATAAAATCCTCAATATAATTCAGGATATCCCTCTGGCGAGCCGAGAGGCCGTCGGTGGTTCGTGAACCCATGATACTGTCCTTTCATTAGCCGCGGCCATCATTAATGCAACCCAGACCGCAAACATGTTCTTTAGAACTTATGTAGCAATCTCCATTATACAGAAACGTCTGTTCTGTGTCAATAGTCATGCGAATGCATTGTGGAAAACCTGCCATGTAGCCTATCTGGATCAGATATGACACGATTTGCCGTTCCCAACGTTTCGAATACACACCTTTATGTTAATCGAATGGTTACTGCATGGCCCATGTTCACATTTTAGCAATGAAGATCGCTTGACAATGGCGTCACAGGATGCCAAAATAGCTACATTATTATGTCTCCGCTTCAACACGAGGACTCCGTGAGCATGTCTGCAACTCCCCGATCGTCGAATACATCTGCGCAAACGCCGTTGGCGCGTAAGCAAATGCAGCCGATCGCTGAGAGTTTGGCGGTGAGTGCTGGGGCTTGGGCTTGTTATCTTGCCCTCAATGATCGCGCAGGCCAAATTCCCCGCCATATCATTGCTAGCCGAACGGCAGATGAGATGCCCACATGGCGTATGCTTGATGGCCCTACGTTTGTGCGGCGTGTCTTTGCTTCTGGCGAGCCGATCAGCGGACGCATCGCCGATTGGCCGATCTTAATCTTGCCGCTCAAACGGGAGCAGCAGGCTATCGGTGCGACGATCCTCCTCTACAAAACGGAAGACGATATCGACCTACCACGCGCTGAAGCCGCAGCTCAGTTAGCAGCGATGACTGTCGATGCGGTGAAGCAAGTGGCGATGTTGCACTTTCAGGCGGAGGAGATTGAGGAACGCACCAGGCTCCGCGAGATCCAAATTAGTCGTAATTTGATCCGAGGCATCATCGACAGTGTGCCCATGGAACTGGCCCTGCTCGATTCTGAAGGCACTGTGCTGGCGGCGAACCGAGCACTCGCCAAGCGTTTCGGCCTCGAACCTGTGACGTTGGTTGGCATGAACTACGATGCTGTGCTTGGTCCCTGGGAGGAATCGCCAGCTGCGCGAACCTTCGCGACGAGCCAACCGCAACACATGCAACGCACATTGCAGGGTCCCGAGGGCCAAGTCTTGCTCGAGATGATGAGCATCCCGCTGTTCGATCACGAGGGGCAGCCTCACCAAGTTGTTGAGGTGTGGGAGGATATCACCGAGCGCGTTGCGCTCCAAACGCAGTTGGTGCGTGTCGAGAAGCTTGCCGCGATCGGCCAACTCGCCGCAAGTATCGCGCACGAAGTAGGGAATCCGTTACAGGCTATTCAGGGCTTTCTCGCGCTGTTCCTTGAACAATGCGACCCGCAGACCGCTAATCGGCGTTTTCTTGAATTGGCCGAGGAGGAGATCGAGCGGATCGTGCATGTGCTCTCGCGTTTGCGCGACTTGTACCGCCCTCGCGCCGATGTGGTCGAGCCCACCGATATCAACGAGCTCGTCGAAAACGTGCTTCTGCTTACGAGCAAGCAGCTGGAGCGGGGGCGCATCCGTGTCTTGCGCGAGTTGGACCCGAATATCCCTGCGATCGCGGTGGTGGCCGACCAAATCAAACAGGTTATACTGAACCTGGTGCTGAATGCAGCAGAAGCTATGCCAGATGGCGGATTGCTGCATGTGCAGACCTATCAACAACACGAATCTGGAAAAGACTATATCACGCTAACGATCACTGATACTGGTATGGGGATTCCGCCTGACCAACTCCCGTTTATTTTCGATGGACTACACACGACTAAGGAGCGTGGGATGGGACTAGGCTTGTATACGAGTAAAGCGATTATTGAACGGCATATGGGGCGCATTAATGCGCACAGTACTGCTGCTGAAGGGACAACGTTTATTATCATGCTGCCAATCAACCGAGAGGAGCAGACGGCATGAAGCAAGCAGCACGAATTCTAGTAGTAGATGATGAGCGAGCGGTGCGTATGATGCTTGAAACGGCGTTACGCGCCCAAGGCTACCGGGTGCAATCGAGCGCAACCGGGCGAGAAGCGCGTGAGCTGTTACGCGGCGAAGAGTTCGATCTCGTGCTCCTTGATCTCCAGCTTGGTGATAGCGATGGGATCGATATTTTGCGCGAAATCAAGAATACTTGGCCTGCCACCGAGGTGATCCTGCTCACAGCCCACGGCTCGATCAATAGTGCGATTGCTGCACTACGGCTCGGCGCGTTCGATTACCTTCTGAAGCCTGCACAAGTTCAGGATATTCGTGAGCGTGTCGAACGGGGCCTTGAGCAACGTCAAGTGACGCTTCAACGCGGTGAACTGCTTCAACGCATCAGCGAGAGCGCCCGGGCATTGGGCATTATCGAGGGGGGCGGCGGTGTGCCACCGATGCAGCCGACGAACTCCGACCGCATCGAGGTTGGGCCGCTGGTGCTCGATCTGCGCCGCCACGGTGCCATGCTGGGCAACCAACCCTTATCGCTGACGCGCACCGAGTTCTCGTTGCTCACCGCGCTGGCGCAGCAACCCGATACCGCGCTCAGCTACGGCTCGCTCTCCGAGGCGGTCTACGGGCGCGCTCAACCGGAGGACGAGGCGCGCGCCCTGCTGCGACCACACATCGCGCGGTTGCGCCACAAAATCGAATCAACCAACGTCGGCGGTGTGATGCTGATCAGCATTCGTAGTATGGGCTACATGCTGCAGACCGTCGAAATGTAATCATACGCAGGTACAGGAGCCAGCCTTCGTTGCAGCGCGAAGTGCTGGCTGTGGCACCTTTTGAGGTAGAGCATGGTTGCTCAGGCGATTCCGCTTCGCCATCTTCCGGCCCGTGTAAGCATCCGCGAGGTTGGCCCGCGCGACGGCTTGCAAAACGAGGATGTGATCCTCAGCGCTGATCAGAAGGTGCAACTCATCAACGCGCTCTCCACCACGGGCCTCGATCTGATTGAAGTCGGCTCGTTTGTGCGCCCGCAGAACGTGCCGCAAATGGCCGATACCGCCGAGGTGTTTGCCCGTATCCAGCGCAAACCGGGCGTGATCTACAGTGCGATCGCTCCCAATGCCATCGGCGCGCGACGGGCGATCGCAGCGGGGGCCGACTCCATTCAGGTGTTCCTCAGCGCTTCCGAAAGCCATAATCAGAGCAATGTGAATATGAGCATCGAGCAGTCGCTGGTGCAGGCCGCCGAGATCGCGCAGATGGTGGCCGAGGCCGGGCGCATGTTCGATGCGGTGATCTCGGTGGTGTTCGGCTGCCCGTTCGAGGGCGATGTGCCGATCCAGCGCGTGCTCGATGTGAGCGAGCGATTGCTGGCGCTGGGCGCAGAGCAGATCACGCTTGGCGATACGACCGGGATGGCGCACCCTCGCTTGGTGCAGGAGGTGATACTGGCGTTGCAGCAGCGCTTCCCGCGCGCGCAGCTGCGCCTGCACCCACACAGCGCGCGAGGCGCAGGGCTCGCCAATGTGCTCGCGGCCCTGGAGGTAGGCGTGACGCGCTTCGATGCAAGCGCGGGTGGCATCGGTGGCTGCCCGTTCGCACCGGGCGCGCCGGGCAATATCTGTAGCGAGGACCTCATCCACATGCTGCACGAGATGGGCATCGAGACGGGCATTAATCTGCCCGCGCTGATGGACTGCGCCAAGATGCTCGAACAACTGCTGGGCCACACCGTGCCGGGCCAAACCATCAAAGCTGGCCTCTGTCAACACCTCCCCGCCGATGGTGGCCCCCGTCGCTAACACAGGACGCTCCCATGAACCAATCTTTCTTTTCGGCGCGCTACGATGCAGCCCTGGCGTTCGCGGCGCAGGCCCACCGTGCGCAAGTGCGCAAAGGCACCACGATCCCCTACATCGCGCATCCTTTCCACGTCTCGCTGCTGCTGATCCGGCATGGGTTCGGCGAGGATCTGGCGATCGCTGGGGTGCTGCACGATGTGATCGAGGATTGTGGTGTGTCGCCACAGCAGATCGAGCAACTGTTCGGCGAGACGGTGAGACGCTTGGTTGTGGCCGTCTCCGCGCCAACTTCGGCAGATAATAGCGAATTGCCCTGGGAAGAACGAAAACACGCGCAACTCGAACTGCTGCGAGCAGGCGGCCCCGATGTGGCAGCGCTGAAGGCTGCCGATGCGATCCACAATGCTCGCTCGATCCTGGCGGATTACGCCGCGATCGGTGATCAAGTGTGGCTGCGCTTCAAGCGAGGCGCGACCTCGATCATTCAGCATTACCAACAGGTCTGCCGCGTAATCCAGGACCAACTCGGCGAGCACCCCATCGCGCTGGAGTTGGCCGCCGCCGTGGATGAACTCTCGCAGATAGGCGGCAGTACGGCGCAGAAGGAGCACCCGCTTCTGCTATAATCACCGCACCTTCCAGCAGGATAGTTCGTATTGTCCCCACGAGAGCGAGGAGAACCACAATGACGTATTGTGTGCTGGCAGATCAGCCGCTCCCCGAGGAGTTGAACGCATTATTGGCCGATTACGAGGTGCTCATCTGGTCGAGCGACCCGAATGAGTTAAACGAACAGCTTTCCCGAGCCGAAGCGCTGTACACCTATGGACATATGCTGGTTGATGGAGCGCTGATGGATCGCATGCCGAAGTTGCGGGTGATCAGCAACTTCGGAGTAGGCGTGGATCATATCGATTTGGCTGCGGCGCGCGAACGGGGCATTCCGGTGGGCAATACGCCCGGTGTGCTGGATGGCGCCACAGCTGATCAGACATTCGCGCTGCTGCTGGCGGTGGCCCGTAAACTGGTGGTGGGCGATCGCTACGCCCGCAGCCCCGAGTTCGTGCACTACGACCCCCGTGCGATCATGGGCTACGAGGTGCACGGCACGACAATCGGCATTGTGGGTATGGGCGCGATCGGGCGGCAGGTGGCGCGGCGCGCGCGGGGCTTCGATATGACGGTGCTGTACCACAACCGCAACCGCAATCTGGAGGCCGAACAGGCGTTGCCAGCGACCTATGCCACCCTGCCGGATCTGCTGCGCCAGGCCGATTTCGTGACGCTGAATATGCCGTTGACGAATGAGACGCGCAAGATGATCGGGCGTGATGAGATCGCGCTGATGAAGCCGACGGCGTTTTTGATCAATGTGGCGCGCGGCGGTGTGATCGATCACGACGCGCTCACCGAGGCGCTGATCGAGGGGCGGATCGCGGGTGCGGCGCTCGATGTGACCGAGCCCGAGCCGCTGCCGCGCGATCATCCGCTGCTGAAGCTGGATAATGTGGTGATCGCGCCGCACTTGGGCAGCGCCACGTACCAGACACGTCTGCGCATGGCCGAGCTTTCGGTGGAGAATTTGCGGGCTGGCCTACGCGGCGAGGAGTTGGTGCATCGGATCGGGTAGGTATGCCAAGTGGAGTAATCCACAATCCACAGATTGCACAGATCAGAGTTTCTCGTGAATGATGTCGAGGCGCTGCTAAGCACCTCGACATCACGTTTTCAAACAGAGTTGAAGCGCGCTGCGCTAGGGGCGCGGCGAGTTGACGCCGAAGAGATCGGCGATCAACGTCTGCAGGCTATGCGCGAGGATGCCAAACGAGTAGTAGCGCTCGGCGAGGGCGTAGTTGCGATCGGCGATCTCCTGAACGAGCGCGGGCTGTTCGAGGAATTGGCGCGTTTGGCGCACGCATTCATCGGTCACATAGCCATCGAACTCGATCACCTCGAAGCCTTTGGGCTTAATGTCGATCGAGTAGATCGAGTAGGCGTTCACCACAATCGGGCGACGGAAGTAGATCGCCTCAAGGAAGGCGTTGCCAAAGCCCTCGATCGCCGAGGGATACGTGACCAGATCGGCCTGACTGTAGGCATCGGCAAGCGTGAAGATCGGGCGACCAGTGATGGTTGTGCCGCGCTGTTCGTCGATCTGTTCCGCGACGAAAATAGCATTGACGCCCAGCAATGCGGCGAAATCGCGGACACGCTGCTCGTAACTGTTGCCCTCGTCGCCGCTGGCGTGCGAGATCACGAGGCGCGCCTTGATGCCAAGCAATTCCAGCCGATGCATCAACTCGATGGCGTGCTCGATGCCTTTGCGCTGCACCACACGTGTCGGCTGCAAAATAAAATACTCATCGGGGGCGATGCCAAGCTCCTCGCGCAACGTGCAGGCGTAAGAATCCGGCGGCGGCGGCGGATTGGCGAAGTCCATCACATTGGGGATCAGCATCGCGGCGACACCCGTGCGCGTGCCGAGCTGATGCCGCCCCGACGAGTTGATCACCACATGGCGCACTGTGGGGAAGGTGCATGGGAACGCCATGTTCAGGTAATCCCACACGCAGTTGGTGAGGAAGCGCTTCCGCTCCCAGAAGAAATCGTGATGGTGCGCGATGGTGGGAATGCCCATCTCGCCGATCAGTTCGGTGAGGGCGATGCCGAGCGGAATGTTCATCGGGATGGCGAGCGCGTTCTGCACCACGAGCAGTTCGATCTGGAAATCGTTCAGAAAGGCGTAGAGTTGTTCTTTGAGGCGAGCGGTTAATCGATGAATGCTCGTCGTGATCGCAGGTGGACGTTGTGGCAGGTGAAAGGCGGCCTCCTGGATCGGCGCAATTTCGGGATGTTCCCAAAATGCTTCAGGAGCGAGACGGCTGCGTTCGGGCGGCGTGTCGAGTTTCCCGGCGAAGTAGAAGCAGTGGTGGCCGAGTTTCTCGAGCACTTTGACCCATTTGCTTGTCTCGAGCGATACGCCATCGGTACCAGCAAAACGAGTGGATACGAAGCCGATCCGTAGGCCAGTTGGTGTTTGGGTTTGTCGTCGATCAGGCATACAACCTCCTAATGCAAAGAGAGGAGGATACAGCACGCGGCGGGCCATGATCACATGCGGAACACACCAAATTGCGGGCTACCGATTGGGGCGTTGGCGGCGGCTGCCAAGCCAAGCGCGAGAACCATGCGCGTGTCAACGGGATCGATGATTCCGTCGTCCCACAGACGCGCCGAGGAGTAGAACGGGTGACCTTCGCGCTCGTAGGTTTCGAGGATTGGCGCTGTGAACGCTTCGCGTTCTTCGGGGGAGAGATCGGCCCCCCGTGCGGCCAGCGCGTCGAGTCGCACGGTGAGCAGCACATTGGCGGCTTGAGTGCCACCCATCACGGATATTCGGGCATTCGGCCACATCCACAGTTGGCGCGGGCCGAAGGCTCGGCCACACATCGCGTAGTTGCCCGCGCCGAACGAGCCGCCGATCACCACGGTGAACTTGGGCACTTGCGCGTTCGCCACGGCCATCACCATTTTCGCGCCATCCTTGGCGATGCCACGATTCTCGTATTCGCGACCGACCATAAAGCCGGTGATGTTCTGCAAAAACAGCAGCGGAATGCCTCGCGCACAGCAAAGCTCGATGAAGTGCGCCCCTTTGAGGGCGCTCTCGGAGAATAACACGCCGTTATTGGCGAGTATGCCGATCGGCAGACCCATAATGTGGGCGAAGCCGCACACAAGCGTCTCGCCGTAACGGGCTTTGAATTCGTGCAGGCGGCTGCCATCGACGATGCGGGCGATGATCTCGCGCACATCGTAGCTTTTGCGCGGATCAGTGGGGATGATTCCGTAGATCTCGCGCGGGTCGTAGCGGGGCGCTTCGGGAGTGGCGAGCTGCCAGGGTTGGCGCTTGGGTCGGTTGAGGTTCGCCACGATGTCGCGCACAATTGCGAGGGCGTGCAGGTCGTTCTCGGCGTAGTGGTCGGCAACGCCCGAGAGGCGCGTATGTACATCGGCACCGCCCAAATCTTCGGCGCTCACCTCTTCGCCGGTGGCGGCCTTCACCAAGGGCGGGCCACCCAAGAAGATCGTGCCCGTGCCCTTCACGATCACCACTTCGTCGCTCATGGCGGGCACGTAGGCGCCACCCGCTGTGCAGGAGCCCATCACGGCGGCGATCTGCGGGATGCCCTGCGCAGACATCTGGGCTTGGTTGTAGAAGATGCGCCCGAAATGATCGCGGTCTGGAAATACATCGGCTTGTAGCGGCAAAAACGCGCCGCCGCTATCGACGAGGTAGATGCAGGGCAAATGGTTCTGCTGGGCGATCTCTTGGGCGCGCAGGTGCTTTTTGACGGTGAGCGGGTAGTAGGTGCCGCCCTTGACGGTGGCGTCGTTGGCCACGATCATCACTTCTTGGCCGGAGACGCGCCCGATCCCGGTGACGATCCCCGCTGCGGGCACATCGTCGTCGTAGACGCCGTAGGCGGCCAGCGCGCCGATTTCGAGGAAGGGCGTGTCGGGGTCGAGCAGGTGCGCAATGCGGTCGCGCACAAAGAGTTTGCCACGGGCTTCGTGCTTGGCGCGAGCAGCCACGCCGCCCTGTTTGATGGTGGTCAGTAATTCGCGCAGCGCTTCGACGTGTTGAGCGTAGGCTTCGGCGTTGGAGCGGAAGTCGGCGCTGGAGGTGTCGATACCTGTTTGCAACGTTGCCACAGACCCTCACTTCTGCAACATGTACCTCATCCGCAGTGACGGGTAGTACTACAGTTGTTAATTGATTGTGCGCTATTTTTGGATAAAAGGCAAGTAAAACGGTTGACGCACGATACTGCCGGGCGCGGGCGGCACCACCACCAGCGTGATCGAGCTGGCCGGGAAGGTCGCGGTGAAGCCGCTGGCTGAGATTGGCTGATCGGCTTGCTTCACGATTTGGTCCAGGTTGGCGCTGCTGTAGCGATACACCTGCGCGCTGCTGGCTGGCGTGAATCCGCTCAGATTGACGTTGCTGGTGAGCGAATCGGCGGTCTTGTTGATGATCACGAGCGTGAGGCTGTCGTCGCTGGTGCGGGTGGCGGCGAAGATCGATAGGTCGTTCGGATTGGCGCTGTTGGCCTGCACGCTGGTGTCGCCGAACATACTGCCGTTGCCGTCGTAGTTGCGGTAGATGCGAAAAGCGAACGCGCCGGGCTGATTCGGCTTTGGCGGTGCCCAGAGTGTAGCGAGATCAAGACCTTCGCGCCCGAAGATGCCGAGCACTTCGGCTT